>CAYLIV010000118.1:0-1617 GCA_964384055.1 uncultured Fibrobacteraceae bacterium | reverse complement strand
CTCGCCGCCCCAGACGACATCGTCTGCCGCGATGGCCGGCGCCTCGCCGGTGAAGTCGAGCACGAGGGTGGTCGTACCCAGTACGCTGAGATGGACATTCGGATCGTCGTCCAGGTTGTGGGAATTCTCGGCCAAGACAACCGTGTCGACGTCTTCTTCGGGTTCGGTACCGCAGCCGGAGAAAACCGCGGCGAGAACGGCCGTTACGATGAACTGGATCAACGCGAGCTGGAGTAACAAGCGACGGTGAGCAACGATACCGAACACGTGATCCTGCTCCAGATAACGATTTACACCTGCGGCACTGGTTCCCGCGTCGACATTGCTGCAGGTTCGATACGCGTGTTCACGACGGTCGGCCGAGGACCCGGGCCAGTTCTGATGCCAGCATACACGGCGCCGTTGATGTTGTCACGGACGCAGACGCGCGACGCGACAGCTCCTTGCGTCGTCATACACGTCGCACGTGTCACCCGCCATTCGCGGTGTCAGTATCGAAATCGTCTTCGTCGTAAAACCCGTTCGCATAGGCCTCTGCCGCGGCCAGTGCTTCCTCGACCGCAAACGCAATATCCTCGTCGTCGGACATACTCAGCTCGTCGAGGGCATCGCCGGCTTCATCCGGCCGGATGGCGGTCACCGCTTCGATGGCGGCGAGTCGCAGCCGCTTTTCCGTTTCCTCGGCCATGGCAAGGTCCAGGACGTGACGCCAGGCGGCGTCGATCTCCCAGACGCCCGCGGCGCAGACCGCCTGATAGTGAATGTCGGCATTGTCGCTTGCCAGCGACTCGAGAATCTGATCGTCGAAGCCGCTCCAGTAGCGCATGGCGAAAACGGCCGTCACCCGCCAGTCCAGCTCGCTGCTGGTGTAAGCCGCGCGTATCGCATCGACGTGCCAATCCTGCTCCGCGCGTACCGATGCCTCGAGTGCGCGGCGACGGACATGTTTGGGGATCCCGGTGTCCTGATAGAGCGTGGTGAGTGTCTCTTGAATGTTATGCAGGGTGTCGTCGCTGATCGGTGGGGATGCTGGATCAGCCGGGCCATCCGGATCGACCGGGTCGTCCGGATCGACCAGGCCGTCCACGTCAACGCTTTCGAGTACCGGTCCGAAGGCGACGGCAGAGCGTCCACGCAATTCGTCCGACTCGCGGTTGTTGCGTAGAATCGCCAGCAAGGCGGCAGCCAGATCGTCGTTGATCACGGTGACGTCGCCGGCCAGCTCGGCAGCCAGTTCGCGGTCGGCCGCAGTGGCCTTCGGATCACGTAGCGGTTTCAGGAGTATCGTATCGGCGTCACGCGGCCAATCCCAGGGTGGCGTATTCTGCAGACGATCCAGGCTCATGGATGCCTCGTCGGGGTTTGGGTGTATGTAGATTCTCCTTCATATTCGACCGGCACGATCCAGATGATCGCGGACGTGGCCCCACGATACCACATCGGCGAGGCGGCTGCTACGGAATTGGTTGCTTATTCGGAAACGAACGGCTTGCTCATGATAGGAAAAACCGGAACGGTATCAGATCGATCGAATACAGATTGTTGAACGTTTGCCAACGGGCACGTCGTACCGATACTACCCCACTCCCACCTTCGAGAGCAACGCCTCCGGCTTCA
>CAYLIV010000117.1:0-1639 GCA_964384055.1 uncultured Fibrobacteraceae bacterium | reverse complement strand
CCTTGTCCTGGGCCACATTCTCCAGCGTCATCGTATCGTCGGCGGCCCACAATTCCTCGATGATTCTGCGCAACACCGCCAGCGAGTTGCCGCCGTACGCCTCGGCCAGGGCCCGGCCTGCCTCGGCGGCGTCCCGGTCGATGACCTCGCGGGCCACGGCGTGGGCTTCTTCCGCGCCGAACCGCTCGGCGAAACCGTCGATGAGGGCGCCGACCAGTGGCGCCTGGATCTCGCGGCGGTTCAGGTGGGTGTTCTCTGGGTTCTGGTTCACCATCGGTACGATTCTCCCGGGTTCGAGGTCCTGCGCCGGATCGTACATGAATGAGGATATCGCTCACCGTCTCGTGGGCCACGTCGCAGCCGAGCACACCACGGCATCATATCCCTTCGCGACCCCCGACAGTTTTTGTCGGTGGCCACCAACCCCGCAAGTAACCTCCCGACCCGAATTGCGTAGAGACGCGTGTACCGATCCGATACTCGCTGCAGCAGTCAGCCGGGAAACCAGATGAACGCCGAACCTCGGCAGCTACCGACCAGCACCACGAATCTCTTGCCGTTCCGCCTCGGCACGTGGATCGTGCAGCCGCCTCGCAACACCGTCGAAGGTCCGGAGCGGACAGTGCAGGTCGAACCGCGCATCATGCATGTGCTCGTGTGCCTGGCCGCCTTACAGGGCGAGGTGGTGTCGCGCCGCGCGCTCCTGCAGACCGTCTGGCCGGGTGCGGTCGTGCAGGAGGAAGTGCTCACCCATGCCGTGTCTCAACTACGACGCCTGCTCGGCGACGATGCCCGGTCGCCGCAGCTGATCGAGACCATTCGCAAGTGCGGCTACCGGCTGAACGCATCGATCGAACCACTGGAAGCCCGGTCACGCGGCTCCTCATCGCACCGCCGCCTGTCACGCAATCTGAACTCGCCGCCGGTTGCCGTGCTACTGCTCCGCCTGGTGCTCGTCAGCCTGGTGATCGTTGCTGTCCGGTACCTTCCCCGGGTCCAGTCGGACGGCCGGCAGCCGTCGACGATCATGCTCGACGCGGTGTCCTTGACCAGCTTGCCGGGGTACGAGGCACATCCTGCCGTTTCGCCCGACGGTACCCGGGTTGTCTTCACCCGCTGGGTCGAGATCGAAGGCACCATGACCCACAAACTCCACGTCAAGCAGATCGGTGCGGAACATGTACTGCGACTGACCGATACGCCGGACCGGGAAATCCATCCGGCCTGGTCCCCCGATGGGACCAGCATCGCCTGTGTGACCGGTACGAGACACCGGTTGCGCGTGGGCGTGGTGCCGGCGCTGGGCGGTCCGGTGCGCCTGCTGTCGCAGCCGCATGTGACGATCTTCGGCCTGGACTGGTCGCCGGACGGTAGCGAAATCGTGATGGCCTTTGCCGATGATCGCGAGCAGGCCGGTCGTCTCGTCGGCTTATCTCCGCCAGGCGATTTCCCATTTTCCGGCGCCATCGTCGGTCAATTGCCGGAGCCGGCTACCGTCGGCTTGCATGACGAAGATTTCGCAGTCGCCGCTGCGGCATGCGCTGAAGAGGATCTTCGTGCCGTCGGGTGACCAGACCGGATGCTGGTTGGCCAGCGACAATTGGATTTCCCCAGTGACGACAATTAGATTTCCCCACTT
>CAYLIV010000116.1:0-1687 GCA_964384055.1 uncultured Fibrobacteraceae bacterium | reverse complement strand
CAGGATCCCGATCACGAAGGCGACCCCGAGCTGGTGTCCCTCGAGGGCACGGTCGACGGCGGCACCTTCCGCTTCCGGGCCGCCCACTTCGAGTGGCTGCTGCGCATGGGCGAAGTGCTCGATCTGTCCTTCGACGACCTGGGCAAGCGCCGTCACGGCACACCCGCCACCCTGTTCTTCTGCGATCAGCTCGCGACGATCTACGGGTCCGAGGATCCGGCCATCGCCGAGGGTGCGAGTTTCGCCGTGGAGAACTGGGCTGCCGCCGGCTTCTGGAAGGAGCTGGTGCAGGGTCTGGAGAAATTCAAGCAACAACACGAGATCGCGCTGCCGCTGGCCTTCTTCACCTGGCACGACAAGATCGAGGACCAGCATGCCGACCACGTGATGGACGAACTCGAGGAGGCGTTCTTCTCGCCGCACTTCGAGCAGGATAAATTCATCGCGGGCGGCAAGCGCATGCTCGACGGAGTCCTGGCCTTCTGGGTCGGCCTGAACGAGAACCGCATCGCCGGCGCGCACGCACGAAGCAGCGCCCGGGTCTGAAACCGCGATACGACCGACACACGCGACACGCCTCGACGCGTGAACACACGAAAGGGGAACGCCCGATGTCCGATCCAGTGAAGCTGAAGCGGATCAACCACGTGGAATTCGTGGTGGGTAACGCCAAGCAAGCCGCCTATTTCTATCGACGCGCCTTCGGATTCGACCTGGTGGCGTACCGCGGGCCGGAAACCGGTTGCCGCGATCGTTCGTCCTACGTCCTGCGCCAGGGCAAGATCCGCCTCATCTTGACCACGCCGCTGCTCGCCGAGGATCCGTACAACATGTTCCTGGCCCTGCACGGCGACGGCGTCAAGGATATCTGCTTCGAGGTCGAGGACGTGGACACCGCATTCGAAGCGGTCCACTCGCGGGGGGCCAACGTGGTGCACCTTCCCGAGAACGACGAGGACAGCAACGGCCAGGTGCGCCGGGCCGCCATCCGGACCTACGGCGACACGATCCACACCTTCATCGACAAGGGCCGCTACGACGGGCCGTTCCTGCCCGGTTTCGAGGCGCGCGACCTGTCGGGTTACGGCGCCGGCCTGCACCGGGTCGATCATATCGTCGGCAACGTCGAGGACCGGCAGATGGACCGCTGGGTCGCCTGGTACAACCGGATCCTCGATTTCGACCGTTTCGTCAGCTATGATGACAAGGACATCTCCACCGAGTACAGCGCCCTGCGCAGCACGGTGGTGACCAATCACAACAAGGTCATCAAGTTTCCCATCAACGAGCCGGCTGACGGCAAGATCCGCAGCCAGATCCAGGAGTACATCGACTTCAATACCAAGGCCGGCGTGCAGCACCTGGCACTGGCGGCAAAGGACGTCTGCGAGAGTGTGGCGCTGCTGCGCGAAAACGGCGTCGAGTTCCTGGATGTGCCCAAGAACTATTACGAGCGGGTCTGGGACCGCGTGGGTGAGATCAAGCAGGACCGGAAGCAGATCGAGGAGCTGGGTATTCTCGTCGACGCTGACGAAAAGGGTTACCTGTTGCAGCTCTTCACCAAGCCCCTCGAGGACCGCCCGACCTTCTTCATCGAGATCATTCAGCGCTGCGGTTCGGACAGTTTCGGCAAGGGCAACTTCAAGGCGCTGTTCGAGACCATCGAGCAGGATCAGATGAAGCGAGG
>CAYLIV010000115.1:0-1884 GCA_964384055.1 uncultured Fibrobacteraceae bacterium | reverse complement strand
CCCGGATCAGCCGAAAGGTTGAGTGGACGGATGCCCACAACCTGACGGGGAGCGCCATGAGTAAACGTCAAGAGATCGACAAGCAGATCGACAAGCTGGCCCGGCTGCCGGTGGTTTCCCGCGTGCTGGTCAAGCTGAACCAGGTCGCCGAGAACGAACTCACGAGCGCCGATGAGCTGAGCGAGATCATAGTGCGCGATCAGGGCCTTACCATGCGTCTACTGAAAGTAGCCAACTCGGTGAGCTACAGCACCCGCTCGCGCGAGAGTGTGTCGACGCTTTCGAAGGCCGTGATCATTCTGGGTCTCGACGGCGTGCGACGTCTCGCACTGGGCATGTCGTTGTTCGAGCATTTGAAGAACGCCGAGTCGGGTCCCGTCGCCGATCGTCTGTGGAACCATTCCCTGCTGTCGGCGATCACCGCCCGGATCCTTGCCGAACGCCTGGGTTACCAACCGGTCGAAGAGGCCTTCGTGGCCGGGCTGGTCCACGACGTGGGGAAACTGGTGCTCCTCAAATGCGACCGGGAGCATTACGCACCGCTGCTCGATCCGACGAACGAGGCCGACGACCTTATCAAGCGCGAGCGCCGGCATTTCGGCCTCAGCCATGTCAAGGCGGGGAAGAAGCTCGCGCATCGGTGGGGTATGCCGGCGGTGCTGGCCGAAGCCATCGCTGAACACCACGTCAACGAGAAGACGCTGACTGCCAAGCACACGCCGCCGCTGCTGCGGATCACCGCAGTAGCCAGCATACTGAGCCACCTGCTGGAAGGCGACCCCGGCGGCAAGACGCTGTACACCGCGCTGGCCGCCAGTCGCGAACGCTACGGTATCGACGCCGCGCTTCTCGACGGTATCTACGACCAGATCACCGACGAATTCAACAAATCCGTGGCCCTGTTCGGTGTCGAGGATACGATATGTTTTCCGGCAGCCGGCGCACCGTCGACGCGGCCTGACCGCCCTCACGAGCAGCCCGTGGACGAGACGATCATGCTCACCCGGCTGCAGGCGATTACCGAGGCCCTGATCCGCCCCGGGGCGTACCCCGAACTTCTCGAACTGGTTCTCGAGGGGATCAACGCGACCACCGGTATCGAGCGGATATTCGTGCTCGAGCTGGATGGCGACCGTCGTAACCTTGTTTGCACCAACAGCTTCGGCTGTGGTGTCGAGAATTCGGGCGGCGTCTTCCCCGTGCCGGTGGAGGACGGTAGTCTACTGGAAAGCTGTCTCGGCGAGCGTGAAATCGTGTACGTTCCGGACACGAGCGATCCGCGGCTGCCACCGCGCGAGCAGGACCTGGCGATCCAGCTGCGCGTCACCGAATTCGCGCTCGTGCCGCTGTTGTTCATGGACCGCCCGCTGGGTCTGCTGTGGCTGGACAACCAGCAAGGTCGGGCACCCATGTGCGACGACCAGCTGCGGGCCGTCGCCACCTTGACCAACTCCCTCGCGCTGGCCATGGGGCAGCGGACGCTGGTGCCGGCTTCGAGCTAGACTCGGGCGTCGCTGTCGTTTCGCCGGTACCGCCGTCACGACCGCCAACCCGTGTCGACGACGTCACCCCTGCCACCGTCTATTCCGGTGATTAATCAAAAAAAAGCAGAGTTTGTTCTGATTGGGGCCGGCGGACGTCGATTATTTTGGAAAAGTCGCAAGCTACGCAGTACAACCGACGTCGATTTCTGTATACTGATTCAGTGACCGGATCTTGGTGGCTATCGCCCACCGAGGCCGTCTTCTGCTGTTCGTCAAGCGGTGGAAGAGCTGGGCCTTTCGGTCCAGGTCAGGTGATAGGAAGGTGTTCGCCAAGTCACTTTTCACCACAAAACCCCTGAGCGGCTCCGGGAGGAGACTTTCGGGGCCGCTTGTTTTTCCC
>CAYLIV010000114.1:0-1945 GCA_964384055.1 uncultured Fibrobacteraceae bacterium | reverse complement strand
CCCGTACCCATGACGGGTATGTGGAACGCATGTCTCGACTCGTTCGTTTCAGGACCTTGCTTCGTCATTGTACCAACCGTTCATCGGAGTGGTCAGAACACATTCCGGCGTTCTTGCCGTTGTAGCTAAAGATACGCCGGACGGTCGTAACGGCCAGCCGAATCTCGTCCGCCGGTCGCCGCCCGCTCGATCCACTTCCCCGGTCCAGCTACCGGTCTTGCCCGGTCGCGCCGTCGTGGCGGCCGATCAGCTCGATCAGCTCGTCGTGACAGCCGCCGTTAGACGCCACCAGGTCGGTGGCGTAGGGGATCCACGGCTGTCCACGGTGATCGGTCACGCGGCCTCCCGCCTCGCGGACGAGCAGAATACCGGCGGCGACGTCGTAGAGCTGCACCGGGCGGCCACGACCGGCGATCAGGGCATCGTAGCGACCCGCGGCGAGGTACGCCATTTCGAGGGCGATCGTACCCAGGCGGCGCATCTTCATGGACTCGAGCAGGATCGCCTGCAGCAACGCCGCGTTCTGCACGTAACGTCCGCCCTTCTGGAGCTGGGCGCTGACCACGGCTTCGCTCACGGTCGCGCGGTCGCTGACCCGGCAGGGTTCACCGTTGCGCCGGCAGCCTTCGCCCAGGGTGGCGGTGAAGCTCTCGTGGTGCAGCGGGGCGTAGACGCAGGCGGCGAGGATGGTCTCGCCGTCCATCAGGGCGATACTCGTGCAGAAGTTGGGCAAACCGAGCGCAAAATTGAGGGTGCCGTCGATGGGATCGATGTGCCAGACACGACCGGCCGGCGCGCGCAGCGGCGTTTCACCCTCCTCGCCCGGCTGCGCCTCGGCGGCGCCGCTCGGCCGGTGACCGTACTCTTCGCCGTACACGGCATCGTCGGGGAACTCGTTGGCGATCCGGCTGGCGATGGTTTTTTCGATCTCACGATCGGCCTCCGTGACCGCCTCCTTGGCATACTTGAATTGCAGCGGACCGGTTTTCAGGAAGTAGCTGTGGGCGATCTCCGCGGCGTCACGGCTCCAATCGAGCATCGTCTGTTCCAGGTCCGGCAGCACATGCTGGCGTTTGTCCATGGTCATCTCTTTTCTCATCGCGATTTCGGCGATAGATGTCGCTTGCTGCGGCGTGACGGCAGGTCCTGCGTCCAGGCCAGATTCTCCTCGGCGCCACATCCTTGTGCAACCAACCACCGGCCTGGAGCGTCTAAGGTCTGGGATCCAAATCGGCAGTAGGCTGTCGAGGAGTTTACGGCTAAACTGTCGGATAGGAAACAGGAACCTTTTCCTGATTGACTGTTGATACACAGACGCGGAAACACGGAATAGACGGAAGCACTGGTCACACATGCCGTCAGATCGGCCCGAGCGTAATATCTTCGCCAGAATCCTGGCGCGGGCGATGTCTCGCAACGCCATTCTGATGTTTGGCGTTGTCGTCGTGCTGCTGGCTGGTTTTTCCGGATTCGACGCCATGCAGACCCGGCCCAGCGACGGTACGGTCTGGCTGCTCGGGCGGCCGGATCTCGAAGTGGTCGAAGTCGTCGAACGTTCGCCCGGGCAGCCGGCGACGCCGCTGCAGAAAGGCGACAAGATTCTCGGTGTCGCCAACCGCCTGGTGAAGTCCCCGCAGGCGGCCGCCGCCCAGCTGAAGAAACAGCAGCCCGGGTCGACCGTACGCTACCTGATCGAGCGCGACGAGCGGCAGTTCCTCGTGAAGGTTCCGCTGACCTCCTCGCGTGTGGTCGGGCTCTCTTACCTGCTCAACGTCCTGCTGGCGGTGGTCTATCTGACCATTGGCTTCCTGGTCTACATCAAGAGCAACAACGAACAGCCGGCGCGCCTGTTCTTCTGGCTGTGTCTGCTGTTCACCCTCTATTTCATGACCAACGTCGAGCACTCGAGTTACTTCTGGGGTGCGATCATCAGTCAGAACATCGG
>CAYLIV010000113.1:0-2065 GCA_964384055.1 uncultured Fibrobacteraceae bacterium | reverse complement strand
GATGACCGTCTTGCCCACGCCGGCGCCGCCGAACAGGCCGATCTTGCCGCCCTTGGCGTAGGGCGCGAGCATGTCGACGACCTTGATGCCCGTCTCGAAGATCTCGTTGGCCTCGCCCTGGTTGGTCAGCTCGGGGGGAGAGGCGTGGATGGGATTCCGCTTGTCGGGTTCCGCCAGGTCGCCCTTGCCGTCGAGGGTCTTGCCAAGGAGGTTGAACAGGCGGCCGAGGCACTGCTCGCCTACCGGGACTGAGATGGGGGCGCCCGTGTCGGTGCCCTTCATGCCGCGGACCAGACCGTCGGTCGAATCCATGGCGACGGTCCGGACAACATTGTTGCCGATGTGCTGCGCCACTTCGGTGACCAGGTCGATGTCCTTGTCCGCGTCCACGATGTGGATGGCGTTGAGGATCTCCGGCAGATGATCGGAGTCGAACTCAAGGTCCACCGTGGGCCCGATTACCTGTTGGACCTTCCCGTAGTTCTCGGCCATTTTCGTCTCCTTGCTTACGTCAGCGTGAGGGCTGTGCCTCGGCTGCATCCAGCACTCGTCAGAGTGCACGCTTGGTTACAGTGCGTTGGCGCCGCCCACGATATCGAGCAGCTCTCCGGTAATGGCGGCCTGGCGCTCGCGGTTACGCTGCAGCGTCAGGGCCTCGATCATCTCACCCGCGTTCTCGGTCGCGGCGGTCATGCTGGTCATGCGCGCGGCATGCTCGCTGGTGAACGCCTCGCTCAGGGTCATGAAGACCCGGTTGCGCAGATATAGCGGCAACAGGACCTTGAACATCTCTTCCTGACCCGGCTCCCAGATGTAGTCCAGCGCGACGCTTTCCTCCGCCTCGCCTGCTTCGCCCGCCTGCGCCAAATCGTCTTTGGATGCGTCGGGCGCGATGGGCAGCAGTGGCAAGTTGGCGGGACGCTGCGTCATGGTGCTGAAGAACTGGGAATAGATGACGCGGACCTCGTCGAAGGCGCCTTCCTCGACGGCGCCTACCACCTTGTCGCCGACCATGCGCCCGCGATCGGCCGACGCATCGCCGTTGAAGTCGTCGTGGCGCACGAAGATGGTGTAGCCTCGCCTGGCGAAGAAATCGCCCACCTTCTTGCCCACGGCGTAGACGGCGGTCTCCACGCCGGCAGCCACCGACTCGTCCACCGCCTTCTGGGCCAGCTTGATGATGTTCATGTTGTACGATCCGCACAATCCCTTGTCCGAGGTGATCACGACGAACAGTCGTTTCTGCACGTCGCGTTTCTCGAACAGCGGATCGTCCACGTCGGCCCCGCTCGAGAGCTGTTGCATCAGCTCCATGAGCTTTTGCGAATAGGGACGCGCCGCCAGCATGCGCCCCTGCGAGCGCTGCAGTTTGGCGGCGGCCACCATCTTCATGGCCTTGGTGATCTGCTGGGTGTTCTTGACCGAGCGGATCCGCTTGTTGAGTATCTTGACCCCTGCTCCAGGCACGGGTTACCTCCCAAATTCCTCGCCGACCAATTGCCGCGTGAACGAGTTACCTCGCTGTCCAGCTCCTAGCTCCGACTCGCCTTGAAGGCGTTGATGGCGCTGGTCAGGTGCTCGACCGTCGTGTCATCCAGCTGACCGGTCTGCTTGATCGCCGCCAGCACGTCCGAGTGCTTCTCTTCCATGTGGGCATGGAAGTCGGCTTCCCACTTGGCGACCTCCTCGAGGGGAACGTCGTCCAGGAAACCCTGGGTGCCGGCGAAGATGATCGTCACCTGTTTCTCGAGCGCCAGCGGTTCGTACTGGCCCTGCTTCAGGATCTCGACCATGCGCTCGCCACGGGTCAGCTGGCGCTGCGTTGCCTTGTCCAGATCCGAGCCGAACTGCGCGAAGGCAGCCAGTTCGCGGTACTGCGCCAGATCCAGACGCAGCGAACCGGCGATCTTCTTCATCGCCTTGGTCTGCGCGTTGCCGCCGACACGCGACACCGAGATACCGACGTTGATGGCTGGACGCACACCGGAGTAGAACAGGTCGTTCTCCAGAAAGATCTGGCCGTCGGTGATCGAGATCACGTTGGTCGGGATGTAGGCCGACACGT
>CAYLIV010000112.1:0-2124 GCA_964384055.1 uncultured Fibrobacteraceae bacterium | reverse complement strand
CGTGTTGGGATCCGACGGCGCCACCGCGATGGTCGTGACCGTGCCGTAGTTGGCGCCGTGATCGCCGCCGGTCAGGTCGTCGCTGATGGCGGTCCACCAGTCGCCCTGATTGGTCGACTTGTATACCCGGTACGAGCCGTAGTACATGACCTGCGGGTTGGTAGGATCCATCACCACGGGCGTGGACCAGTTGGTGCGGTCGCCACTGTCGATACCGTCGGTGGACGAGGAGAAGCTGCCACCGCCGTTGGTGGATTTGGCCAGATTGCCCCACTGGGATTCGGCGAAAACAATATCACTGTCGGTGGGATCGACGATGCAGTAGAAACCGTCGCCCCAGAGCACGTGATCCCAGTTGTCAGTGCCCAGGCCGAAGGAGCACTGGGTGCCGTTGTCCTGGGTGCCGCCGTACAGCCGGTCCGGATCGAGGTTGTCGATGGCGATGGCGTAGAACTGGTTCGTGGGCTGGTCGTAGAGCTTGGTCCAGCCCGCGCCCGAGTTGGTCGAGAGATAGACGCCGGCGTCGTTGCCCTCGTACACGCGCGTGGGCTGGCTCGGCGCGAAGGCCATGGCGTGATGGTCCACGTGCATGTTCTGGCCCACCTCGTACCAGCTCGAACCGCCGTTGGTCGTGCGGTAGATGGGCAGGCCCAGGGCGAACACGTTGTTCGGGTTGCTCGGATCGACCCGGATATTGCCGAACCACCAGCCGTAGCTGCTGAACAGGCTGCTCAGCGCGCCGTCGTTGGTCGCGGTCCACGAGTTGCCGCCGTTGGTGGTCTTGTAGACGCCCTCGAACCAGCCGGTTGCGTCGGCGTAGATGGCGTACAGGATGCTGGGCTGCGAGGCGCACAGGGTCAGCCCGATGCGGCCGACGTTCGAGCCGCCGGGCAGGCCATTGGTCAGTTCCGACCAGTTATCGCCACCGTCGGTCGTGCGGTAGACACCGCTGGACGGCCCGCCCGAGCGGCGGTAATTGAGGCCGCGCACGCGTTCCCACATGGCGGCGAAGAGGATATCCGGGTCGCTGGGATTGATGACCAGATCGATGGCAGCGGTGGAGTCGGTCACCGCGAGGGATCGTTCCCAGGTGTCTCCACCGTTCAGCGAACGGTAGACGCCACGCTCCGGGTTGCTGCCGAAGAGCTGGCCGGTGGTCGCCACGAAGATGCGATCGCTGTTCGTGGGATGGACCACGATGCGGGCAATGTAGCGGCTCTCATCGAGACCGATGTGCTCCCAGGTCGCGCCGGCATCGAGGGAGCGGTACAGGCCCACACCGAAGAAGCTGTAACTCCCCGCGTTGGCCTCGCCGGTGCCCACATAAACGGTGTTGGGCTCTTGAGGATCGAGGGCCACCGCGCCCACCGACAGCACCTGCTCGTCGTCGAACAGCGGCAGCCAGTGGTCGCCGCCGTCGGTGGTCTTGAACACGCCGCCGCTGGCCATGGCCGCGTAGGCGATGTCCGGGTTGGTGGGGTGCACCGCCAGATCGGTCACGCGGGCGCCGATGTTGGTGGGACCGCGTTGCTCCCAGGGATTGGTCAGCAGAGCATTCTTGCGGCCGGCGGCCTGCATCCGTGCGCGCAGCTCGCGTGCCTCGGCGAGCTTGGCGTCGGCCTGCTGCAAGGCGAGCCGATAGCCGTCGAGGGAGATCTCGGCGCTCGGGTAGGCGCGCTGGCGCCAGTACCAGTCGTTGGGGGTGGTCTTGTCTTCTTCGCCCTCTTCGTCGCCATATTCCGCTCGATCACCGTCGAGCGTCCGGCGACCCGTGTGTTTCTCGAGTTCGCTCGGGTGTTCGGCTCCTGCAGAGGCGATCCGGGCGCTTGTGTGTCCGGTCACGGGACAGCGGTCGGGCAGATGATCGGTACCCGGTAGGAAGAGCCAGGCCATGGTGACCAGCACTACGGTGGCTAGGATCAGGGTTACAATCCGTCTTCGCACGACAAACCTTTCTGTTGGACCGGATCCTACCGGCGAGATCGTGAACGCGAAAAACCATATTAATTATACAATATTCCGGACGTTCGACTCGACACTTTCAACACGTCGCCCCGGAGCGCGGGCCCCGGGGCGACGATGGCACTGCGACGCAGCGCAGACCGAAACGCGGATTACTTCACG
>CAYLIV010000111.1:0-2205 GCA_964384055.1 uncultured Fibrobacteraceae bacterium | reverse complement strand
GCGAAGGGCTTTCCGGCTGCCGGCTGTGGTGAGCCGGGCGAAACCTACAAAAAACCAACCGATACCATCAGAATCGAGACTACCACGGCACGGAAGGAACCGAAATTCCAGCTTGATCGATCCGGCATGCTCCTCGACAGTATAACACGAACTTCAGCCAGCAACCCGTGGTGCCGAATACAACGGTATACACATGCGGATGGGATGCTGCCGAGGAGAACCATGAAAACGCTGATCGTGATCCAAACCACCGTCGCGACACTGGCCGCTTTCACGCTCCTGTCCGGCTGTGGTGGCTCCGGTTTCAATCCCGAAACCCTGGACGGCGCCGAGCTGGTCGCCTTGATGGACGCGGCCGGCACCGCTCTCGTCGATCAGGATCGGGAAGCCTGGACCGCGCTCGTACCGGATGAAGCGACCAGCGAGATCGGTTCGGATTTCGAAACCCTGATGGCGATGCGCTCCCACATGGGCGGGCCCCGCTTTCGGCAGGTGTTGACGCCACCGGACCTCGGCGAAGTCACCCTGTATGCCAACATCCAGCAATTCGATCTGACCCTCTGGTTCGATTTCTGTTCGCGAAGCTACTACGAGGATCTCGTGTTCATGACCAATTGGTCGTTCGAACGTCACGACCGGACGGGTGACTGGTCGCTCGCGGGCGTCGCCATATCACTCGACGACGATGACTATGACGCGTTGCACATATCCCTCAACCTGCTGTCGCCGCGCGAGTTTCGCTCGCTGGCCATGGCCTGGGAAGAACAGATTGACCCGACGCCGCTGCTGATCACAGCTCGCGAGGCCATACAGAACCGCGACACCGATCAGCTCCTACGGTGCTCGGTGTACGGGGCGTTTCTCGCCGCACAGGAGAAGCAGGTCAAGTTGCCGTTGGTCGCCACCGAGGGCTACGACGCCAGGTACAACCTCTCGCACGCGAGGAACTTCCTGAGCCACCAGATCAGCGAGATGACGCGCATGGCCCAGGCGCTGGAGTTCAAGTTCGACGACATCGACCCGCTTTTCACGATCTTCCCCATCCAGACCATGCCCGAAAACGGATCGCGGATTCGAATGAAACTCTACTACGGTGGGCGTCGTCTTTCCTTCGGTACGTCGCAGATCGTCATTGCCTGGACCGGCGTGTGGATTCACGAGCGCTGGCTCGCCGATTCACTGTATATCGAGAAGGCCGAGCGTATGTACCTGCGGTAGCGAGGGAGTGACTGCTCGCGACCACCGTCGGCTCTCGAAATCATACTTAAACAATCTTGTTATTACACGACTGCATTGACAGGTCGGTCTCGTTTGTTACACTTGACCGATCATGTGACCCGCCTATGCGGACCATACATTTTGTCGCCGTCATCGGTTTTCCCGATCAACATTTGATCACTGCGAAACGAGGGAGATCATGTCACGCACGAACTCATGCTGGAAATCCACACTGTTGTTCACATTGCTACTCGGATGCCTGTCGGGCCTGTTGGTCCTTTCCGGCTGTTCCGACGACGATCCGAGCGGACCGACGCCGACAAACGAGACGGTCGGCGCCGACGGCGGCGAGATCGCCATGGGTGACGACGTGACGCTGGACATTCCCGCGGGCGCTTTGCCCGCCGACGTCGACTTCACCATGGAAGTGAACGCCTCGCCCGCGTCGCCCGGCGAGCAGTTCAGCTTCGTGTCGGACGTCGTGAGCATCGGGCCGTCGGGGACGCAGTTCGCCACACCGGCCGAGATCACGCTCGGCTACGAGGAATCCCAGCTCAAGGACGGCGCCGAGTCGGGCGCTCAGATCTACACCAACGACGGGACCGGCTGGATACCGCTGGAAACCACGGTCGACGCGGAGGCGAACACAGCGACGGCCGAGGTGGATCATCTCTCCGACTTCGCCGTGCTCTCCCAGGTGAGTCCGGTGGCCAACGGTGTCTACGCTTTGCTGACGGTCCATCGCGGCATCTTCAGTATTACCGGCGAGGTGATCAGAAGCGACTATATCGAGGCCCGCCTCGATTCAGCGGTCGCTCCCTGCAACCCCGTCGTGCCGGTGGAAGCCGATTCGGTCCACTGCAACGACTACAGCCTGGTATGGGATTCGGACCTTCCGTCATATTTCTACCCGGAGAACCCCCTGGACATGGGCGAGTTCATCGAACTCGGTGAGCGGTACACGTTCCAGGTGTTCGGCAACGATTT
>CAYLIV010000110.1:0-2417 GCA_964384055.1 uncultured Fibrobacteraceae bacterium | reverse complement strand
CGGCCATCGCTGCCGTCCGTGCCGGCGATCTGGTGGAAGCGATCGAAGATCCGCGACAGCTCTTCCGGCGGGATGTAGGAGCCGGAGTTGGCCACGCTGATGGTGATGATCCTGGCCGGCAGACGCGGCGCTGACGCGGCGCCGGTCAGGTCGGCACCCGGAACCGGGAAATCGGCCTCGGTCCGGGCCAGCGCCGCGGTGAACCTGATCTCCCCGCCGGGCGGTGTGAACTTCAGGGCGTTGGTCAACAGGTTGCCGACCACCTTGTCCAGGAAATCCGCGTCGAACCAGCCGTCTTCCGACCGCTCCGGCCAGTCGGCGGTCAAGGTGATCTCGCCGGACGTGGCCAGCGAATCGTAGGTCGAGAGCAGCGCCCGCAAGTAGGCTTGCCAGTCTCCACGTTGCCAGAGAACCGGCAGGTGGCCCGCTTCCAGACGAGAGAGAACCAGGAGCTGTTCGATGAGCTGGCCCAGGCGATCCGCATTACGGCTCATCATGTCGTAGAGGTCGCTTTCGAGCGCGTCGGGATCTTCCCGCAGTCGCTGCAACGACGCGGTCAGCAGGGTCAAGGGAGTGCGGAATTCGTGCGAGATGTTGGCGAAGAAGCGCGACTTGAGCCGATCCAGATCCTGCAGCTGACGCGCCTCGATCCGGCGAACCTCCAGCGCTGCGCGCATGCGCTCGCGCTGTACGATCTGGCGATAGACGCCCAGGACCAGCAACACCGCCGCCAGGAAATAACCCGCGGTAGCCCATCCGGTTCGCCACCACGGTGGGGCGATGACTATATGCAGGCTCGTCGGCGATTCGTTCCAGACACCATCGGCGTTGCTGCCCATCACCTGGAAGCGGTACCGCCCTGGATCGAGATTCGTATAGTGGGCGGCCCGGCTCGCTCCGGCCGTACGCCAGGAGATCTCGTATGGTTCGAGACGGTAGCGGTAGCGATTCCGCTCTGGATGCGCGAAGTGAAGGGCGGAAAACTCGATGGAGAGGTCGTTCTGCTGGTGGTGCAGGAGCAACTCGGTGGTTTCTTGAAGCGTCTGTTGCAGCGGCGAATCAGCGCCGACGAGCAGTCGCCGATCGGCGATGCGCAGTTCGGTCAACGCCACCGGCGGCACGAAGGGATTCACGTCGATCTTCTCCGGGTCGAAGACGATCAATCCGTGATGGCCACCGAAGTACATACGTCCGTCCGCGCGCCGCAGCGCGGCGAAGTGCAGTTCGTTTCTGGGTAGGCCGTCGCGTTCGTCGAAGATGGCGAATTCACCGCTGGCGGGATCGAGGCGCACGATGCCGCGTCCGGTGGAGATCCACAGACGACCGCGCCTGTCGGGTCGTATCTGCCCGACAAAATCAGAGGGCAAGCCGTCGTGCGCGGTGAACGACCACTCGATGCCGTGTTCGGCCGAGTAGAGCAATACTCCCGCGCTCGATCCGACCCAGATCTGACCATCGCCGGCTGGGTACAGCGAGACGATGGCCGTCGCCCCGGACTCGGCACTCACGAAACGCCGGAAACTGTCCGTCTCGTGCTCGTACAGGTGCAGCCCGGACTGGTCGGTGCCCACCCAGATACGGCCACGATCATCGAGGCAGAGAGTCGTCAATTCGTTGTTGCTGAGCGAGGTTGTATCTCGCGGGTCGTGCCAGTAGGAACGCCAGTCTTCAGTGACCGGGTCGTACCGGTGCAATCCGCCTTCCCACAGAGTTACCCAGAGGCGATCGGTCTCGTCGATCACCATGCTCGTGACAGAGCCTGTATAAAGATGCTCGGACTCGCCCTGCATCTCGGGTGGCCGGATGACGGTCCGGCGGTCGTCGTCGAGTCGCCAGACACCCCGATTCGAACCGAGCCACATCCGGCCGCGGCGGTCTTCGCTGATGGCGTTGATTCGCCTGATTCGCTGACCCGGATGTTCGGGCAGCGGAATATGCACGAAGCTTCCGCTGACCGGGTCTTGACGATTGAGACCACCTGATGTGCCGCCGGAAGAAAGGCTCCCGGTGCCGACCCAGAGCACGCCGTCGCGATCTTCGTAGATCGAGACCGCGGCGTCGTCGTCCAGACTGGTCGGATCGGCGGGATCGTGCAGCAGTACGTCGAATTTCTGGCTCCAGGGGTCGTACTTGTTCAGCCCTGTGTGCCAGGACCCGGCCCACACGATTCCCGATCGGTCGACCAGGACACTCAGGGCGGGACCGCGCACCGGCGACGTGGGTACGTCGGGATCGTGTGCGAACAGCTGGAAAGTGCCCGTTGTCGGATCGAAGCGGTACAGTCCGACCGCCGAGCCGATCCACAGGATACCGTGCGGATCGGCGGTGATCTGCACCAGGTAGTTCTGCTCGGAGGCGTCCGCCGCGGGATCGGGCTTGAAAACCTCGAAACCGTCATCGCCGCGATAGAGTGCCAG
>CAYLIV010000109.1:0-2472 GCA_964384055.1 uncultured Fibrobacteraceae bacterium | reverse complement strand
ACCTTAAAAAAACCGGCTACCCCCAACGGAGCAGCCGGTCAACCAACAGAACTCTGAATTCTACAACCCGGCAATCACCGTCACAGCCTGATCAGCCAGCGCCTTGACCTGCCCCCAGTACAATCCCAGCACCAGAGTCGGCACAGCCAACACAGCCAGACAAATCATATGCATCACGGGCACCTTCACCACCGGCGCGTCGTCCGCTGCCTGAGTAAAGTACATCGCCTTCACGATCTTCATGTAGTAGAACAAACTCACCACACTGTTCAGCACACCCACGATCGCCAGCCAGTACCACTCCTGCCGCATGACTTCGGCGAACAGGTAGAACTTGCCGATGAAACCGGCGGTGGGCGGCAGGCCCGTCAGCGAGAACAAGAAGATCACCATGGTGGCCGACGCCCAGGGAGCGCGGAATCCCAGACCCGCGTAGTCGCTCAGGTGCTCGCTCTTGAGCGAGTTGTTGATCGCCACCACAAACAGGAACGCGCCCAGGTTCATGATCGAGTACACGAGCAGATAGAACAGGATCGCCTGCAGGCCCTGGTCGGTGAGCATGAGGAAAGCCATGAGCAGGTACCCGACGTGGGCCACGCTCGAGAAGGCCAGCATGCGCTTCACGTTGTCCTGACGGACGGCGGCGAGGTTGCCCCAGGTCATCGTGGCGACCGAGAGCACGGCCACCAGCAGCGGCCAGTCGACCTGGTCGACCACCGGCTGCATGGACGTGTAGAAGAACCGGATCAGCAGAGCGAAGCCTGCCGCCTTGGGGCCGACGCTGAAGAAGGCGGCGATCGGCGTCGGGGCGCCTTCGTACACATCGGGAGCCCAGAAGTGGAAGGGCACCATGGCGATCTTGTAGCCCAGGCCGGCCAGCATCATCACCGCAATGGCCAGCAAGGCCAAGGGGTCGGCCTGACCGGACATCAGCGCAGCACGAATGCCTTCGAAGGTCATCGAACCCGTCAGCGCGTACAGCAGCGACATGCCGAACAGCATGATGCCGCTGCTCATGGCGCCGAAGATCATGTACTTCAGCGAGGCCTCGGTGGCCCGCAGGCTGCCGCGCATGTAACCGGCCATCACGTAACTCGTCAGCGAGACGAGCTCGAGGGACAGGTACAGCATGATGAAGTCACGGGCTTCGGCCATGACCATCATGCCGCCGGTCATCAGGGCGATCAGGGCGTAGTACTCACCCTTGTGCTCCCGGCCCTTGCCCATGATCTCTTCGCTCGACCACGAGAACAGCACGGTGATGGTCGCCACGAAGGCGAACAGCACGCGGAAGAACGACGCCAGGCCGTCGACCACGACCAGCTGACCCATGACGGCCACCGGAGCGGCGATGTCCAGTTGGGCCACGGCGTAGGCCAGCGACGTCACGCACCCGAGCAGCACGATGGAAAACGGCACCCAGGCGCGACGCCGCGATACGATGTCGCCCAGCAGCGCTGCGAGGAACGCACCGAGCATCACCGCTTCGGGGATGAAGGCCCGGAAGGTCGACCAATCCGGGATGTTCAAAGTCTCGACGTTCAGCAAAGGGGCACTCCCTTTCGATGGCGGCTAGCCCGCCACGACCTTGACCAAGTGGTTCAACGAAGTCGACATCAGATCCAGCACGACCATCGGGCGGATACCGCAGTACAGCACGATGATGCCGATCGGAACCAGGCAGAACATTTCACGCGCCGAGATGTCCGGCAGCGAATCGTACTTGTCGTTCTTGGGACCCAGGAAGACGCGCTGGAGCATCCAGAGCACGTACGCGGCACCGATCACGATGCCGAAGACGGCGATGATCGTGTAGGTGCGGTGGGTCTGGAACGAACCGAGGAACACCATGGCTTCACTCACGAAGCCACTCAGGCCCGGCAGGCCGATCGCGGCGAACAGCGCGAAGGACATGGCCGATCCGTACAGCGGCATCTGGGTCATCAGACCACCGAAGCCGTTGATGTCGCGGTGGTGGGCCCGGTCGTAGATCACGCCCACGCCGAGGAACATCATGGCGGTGATCGTACCGTGGTTGAACATCTGGAACACGGCGCCCTGCATGCCGAATTCGTTCATTGCCGCCATGCCCAGAAGCACGTAACCCATGTGGCTGACCGAGGAGTAGGCCACGAGCTTCTTCATGTCGGTCTGCGCCATGGCGCAGAAGGCTCCGTAGAGAATGTTGATCACGCCGAGCACGGCCATCGGAATCATGAAGGCCGCCGCCTGGTCCGGCAGGATCGGGTAACTGATTCGTAGGATACCGTAGGTTCCCATCTTCAGCAGCACACCGGCCAGAATCACCGACACGGCCGTCGGCGCCTCGACGTGTGCGTCGGGAAGCCAGGTGTGGAACGGGAAAATCGGCACCTTGATGGCAAAGCCGAGGAAGAGCGCCATCCAGATCATTGTTTCCCGCCGGTACTGAACACACCGTCGGTTACAAGCACATGGTAGTGGACGTGACTG
>CAYLIV010000108.1:0-2500 GCA_964384055.1 uncultured Fibrobacteraceae bacterium | reverse complement strand
GCGTACCCAGCCGGCTGGTGCTCTACCCGGGTGAAGGCCACGGCATCAACCGCCCAAGCCACATGCTCGACTACCAGACCCGCGAGGTGGAGTGGTTCCGCCACTACCTGCTCGACGACGAGAGCGTCGAGGGGGCGGCGGAGCCGGTACCGGTCGAGCCGACCAGGTAGCCGGAGATCGACAGCACAATGGGGTCCGGGTGCTGGACGTGGTTCGCGAGAAGAGCGGTTCGCGGGATTGGGTGCGGGACTGTGCACGAGATGGTGCACGAGGCGGTTCCAACCGCGCAGAAAACCTGACCACCTTGTGCAGCCGTTGCCACGCCTTCTCACATCGACAGACAACGATCAACCGCGAAACAGGCATGCGAGAAACCCGAGGTGAGAGAAACAAGCGGCACGAGATCCGAGTAGAAGAGAAACGAGTGGAACAGGAACCAGATCCCAGGTTAGTCTAAGCGGTCTTGATCGGGTGTGTCAGTGTGCCGCACCGGCACCACGCGGCCCGGCGATCCGTACTTGCTTCACGGGAGCGAAACATGGCCGGTGCAACCAGGAAGTGGCTTCTCGGCTGCGGGATCGGCTGCGGTGCGTTTATCCTGCTGGTGGGTGCCGGCCTCATTGGCGGCTCGCTGGTCATGCTGAAGCCGTTCAAGAGTGCCATCAAAACGCGTGAAGTGCTCGACGAACGCCATGGTCTGCAAGAGCAGTACACACCCGCGCTCGATGGCGCGGTCGCACCGGATCGGATCGAGACCTTCCTGCGCGTGCGGGAACAGCTGATGGCGTTCTGCGACGATTTCGCCAATGTCGACAGCAGCATCGAGCGCCTGGACGAGCTGGAAGAAGACGCATCCAAGAAGGAAGTGCTCAGCGAGGCCTTCAACGTCTCGAAGGCCGTTTTCGGCATGGGACCGTTGATGGGTGAATATTTCGGCGCTCGCAACAGTGCCCTGCTCGACGCAGACATGGGGCGGGGCGAGTATGCGTATATCTACGTCATCGCCTACCGGGACAGTCTGCAGTCGAGCTCGAACCAGCCGAGCAAGCGCTCCCGCCGGGCGCTAATCCAGATGCTGCGCAATCAGCTGGCAGGTGTCGAGCAACGTATCGAACAACACGTCGAGCAGCACCTGGCGCCCGCCGGCGGCGATACGCTGGTCACCATCGCGGAAGCGCTACGGGACGAGATCCGCCGGCTCGAGGATCAACCGCAGCAATTGCCGTGGCAGAACGGCCTGCCGCCGGCCATCGCCGCGTCGATCCGGGCCTATCGCGACGCACTGGACGCCGTGTACTGCGGACACACGGTGACCCACGAGTTCATCCAGAACCGCCAGCGAGCGTTCGGAATCCAGGGAGACTGATCATGAGCTTCGCGTTTGTACCCGCGCCGCCGCCGTCGGCCAAGGCCCAGCGGCTGGCCAAGGACATCGAGAAAACGATCGAAGACTTTCGTCGAGCCAATCCCAACCTGTCGACGACCGAGATCCATCAGGCGTTGCGTCTGGCGCAGCAGGCGACGGGAGGCACCATGGCAACACGAGTGACCATCGCCGTGGCGATCGCCTTGTTGCTGGCCGGTCTCCTGGTATTCTACCTGTTCTCCGCCGGCCGCGCCGGTTGATCGAAGCAGCCGCGCTGATGATAGCTGCCGCGTTGATCACCGCACCAGACTCATCTTCTGACTGAAGACCGCATCGCCGGCCTCGATCCGAGCGAAATACACACCGGACGGCAGTGCCGCGCCGTGCTGGTCGCGCCCGTCGAATCGTACCGCGTGACGTCCCGCTGATTGCTCCTCGTCGACCAGCCTCGCGATCTGCTGCCCCGCGGCGTTGAACACCGTCAGGCGCACGCGTGCCGGCCGCGTCAGCGAGTATTCCACGATGGTTTGCGGATTGAACGGATTGGGGTAGTTGCTCAGGCCGACCACCGCGGCGAGCGGTGTCTCGCCGGCCGACTCGCCATCGTCCACCGCCGTGATCACCGGCACGACCATCGAGAACATGGAGCGGCCATGGGTGCCGGCGACCAGCGTCCGCGTCGCCAGGTGGAATTTCAGGTCGAGCAGCGGCGCCCGCGGCAACCCTTCGCCCAGCACCTGCCAGCTCGCGCCGGTGTTGGTGGAGATGTAGCAACCCACGTCGGTGCCGACGAACAGGGTCGACGGCTGCTCGGGGTCGACCAGGATGACATTGACCGGCGCCTCGGGCAGATCGTTGCTGATATCGTCCCAGCTGAATCCGCCATCGTCGGTCCGATAGACGTGTCCCAGCGGTTCGTCCCAGCGCAGGCCGCTGAAGGTGGCGTAGGCGATCTGCGCATCGAGGGGATCGACGGCGACGCGGGTGACCCAGCGGTCGGGCAGGGCGCCGGAGATGAGTACCCAGTTGCCGAAGGCGTTGCGTTTCCAGACCCGCCCGTCGTCGGTGCCGGCGTAGATCGTGTTGGGATCCGACGGCGCCACCGCGATGGTCGTGACCGTGCCGTAGTTGGCG
>CAYLIV010000107.1:0-2978 GCA_964384055.1 uncultured Fibrobacteraceae bacterium | reverse complement strand
GCGTCCTGATCGAAGTGCCGGTGATGTTGATGCTGGTCCGGATCTGTCTGCGGACCCGCGAGGGTTGGGGCAGCTGATCGTGAACGGGCTCACGAGACGGCCCGGCAGCATCTGCGGATCGCTTGACTCAGCGCGCCAGGATAAGCTTGCTGGATAGTCGCTGACCGCCCGCCTCGATACTGGCCACGTAGACACCCGAAGGCAGATCGCGTCCCCCGTCGTCGCGACCGTCCCAGACCGTCGCGTGCGCTCCGGCCGTCCGGTGCTGCCCGCCGGCCAGCGTGCGGACCAGGTGGCCGGCAAGGTCGTGTACCGTGATCGACACCGAGGCGCTCGCCGCGAGTTCGTACCGGATCGCCGTCCTGGGATTGAAGGGATTCGGCGTCGCGCCGAGCAGGGACAAACGAGACCGGTCGGTCACCGGGCCTACTCCGACCGCGGGCAGCTCGCGCCGGAACAAACCGTCGCCCAGTGTCCCGGCGAAGAGGGCGTCTGCCGCCGGTTCCATGAAGGTCACCTCCGGGTAATCGTACGCCGCCAATCCGGCGTCGTAGAGCGTCCAGCTGTCGCCGCCGTCGGTGGAACGCCAGATGCCGGCGGCGCGCGACGAGAGCAGAATGGCATCCTGCGCGTCGACGGCAACCACGTCGAGTACGCCGACCGTACCGGTGGGCCAGCCGCCGTTGGGGATCTCGGTCCAGGTCGCGCCGTGGTCGCCCGAGACGAGCAGGTCGTTGTTACCCAGGGGTGCGTAGATGTTGTTTTGCGAGTCGACGGCGAGGCTCGTGACGCCCAGCCCGGCGGAGAAGGCGATCTCTTCCCAGGTCTCGCCGTCATCGGCGGAGATGAAGACCACGCCCTCGGTGGCCATGGACATGCCGCCGATCAGCAGGCGGTCCTCGTGGTCGATGGCCCAGGTCTCGGCGGTCGTGGGGAAGGTCGCCTGCGAGCCGTCGTAGATCTCCTGCCAGCTCAGGCCGCCGTCCGTGGAACGCAGCACCGAGAACTCGAACCATATCGGTCCCGGCGTGAGCACGGCGATCACATTGTCGCCGCTGTCCACCAGCACGGCATGGGCCGGGGATTCTTCGTGACCGGCATTGGCGGGCGTCCAGGAAGCGCCGTCGTCGGTCGAGACGTAGACTCCGTTTTCGGTTGCTGCGTAGATACGGCCCGCGCTATCGCCGGCAACCGCGTGCACCGGTGTGCCGGCCAGGTTGCCGTTACGCTCTTCCCAGTCCAGGCCGGCGTTGGCCGAGCGGTACACGCCCGCGCCAGCGGCCGCGAGATACAGGTCGCCGTTGTGCGGCATTAGCGCGAAGTCTTCCAGCAGGGGCAGGCCCATGGCCGCGTTTGCCCGGGAGTACCAGCTCGCGCCCTGGTCATCCGAGCGCAAGACGCCGTTGAACTCGCTGCCGGCATAGGCTTCCTCGTTGTCGCCGATGACGAGACTGAAGATCCTGCGGCCGTCGATGCCCGCGTCGATCGCCGTCCAGGTTGCACCCGAATCGACGGACAGGTAGAGGCCGCCGTCGGCGAGCGCGCAGTAGATTCGGTCCAGCATGTCGATGGCGATGGCCTCGACACGCAGGGACGGCAGCCCGCCGCCGATAAAGGTCCAGCTCTCGCCGCCGTCGGTCGAGCGATGCAGGCCCGACACACGCGCTCCGGCGAAGATGTGATCGCTGGAGTTCAGCGCCAGGACGTCGACGTGTGCTTCCTCCATGCCGGCGTTGATCATGGTCCAGCTCGCGCCGTGATCGGTGGAGTAGCGGACGCCTTCGCTGCTGCCGGCGTAAACGTAGTCGGCCGAATCGAAGGCATAGGCGTAGCCGTAGAAATCCAGCTCGAGCCAGGTGCTCCCGTTGGTCAACGAGCGGAAGCTTCCGGCGTAGATCACGTCGTCGTCATCCACACCGATCGCCACGATGGTGGCGCCGAGACCGCCGTGCGGATTGTGCGTGATCTGATCGTGGTCCCAGCTCCCGCCGCCATCGAAGGACCAGTAGACACCGCGTGAGGCCACACCGGCGTAGATATTACCGTCGGCCGAGACGTCCAGGCAGTAGATGGGGGCGTGCACCTCGCCGTTGCTCACGTTGAACCAGGAGGCGCCGCCATCGGCGGAACGGTAGATCTCATCGTTCCGAGCTGCGTAGATCTTGCCGTTGGCGTCGGTGCACAGAGCAACGATACCGCCGCCGTAGGGGCCGTTGGTCGGCTGCCATTCGTTTGCCGAAACAGGCGCCGGGGCCAGTAGCGTCAGGACCAGCAGCGCCAGGAATGTCGCCGGCGGTGCGACCGCCCGTACGGTGAATTGCGTGCTTCGATTCAACATGGTTCCCCCTCCACGTACGCGAGCGCCGGGATCGGCCATTCGCCGTGTTCAGCCGGTGCAGCGGCATCTGGCTCTCGAGTGCGGATTCGCGGGTGCGGCGTGTCGTTGGCAAACGCAGCTGCGGAATTGCCGCCAGAACAACAAGCAACCTCACCAGGGCGTGACCCGGCGACAATCCATGCTACCACAGTTTTCTTCGAAAGAAAACTAAAATGGAATTGTTTTCGAGTTTCGGTTTGGTGATGCTACTCGTGAGTTGCTCGCTTGACGAACACGCACAACCGTTACGAGCATTTATGCAACTATCGTTCTTTCATGTAGTTGGACTGTAGTATGATACGCCTTCGCGGTCGACGAGTGGATACGAGCCATGCTCCGATCCGGATTCCGGAGCCAGCGTGTGCTGGAGTATATCGTGCGTGACACGAAGCACAACGCCGTGGCGCGTTTTTGACCGGAATCCGGCTTGCCGATCCCCGGGGACGGCGCGCGCGGGTGAGGATCCGGGACGAGTAGTGTGTCGACGTGAGGCGGCCGCAACTGGATGTACGCATCAGGAAGATCGTCGTGACGCCGGAGGAATGCTGGCGTCCCCTACGGGGATCGAACCCGTGTTGCCGCCGTGAAAGGGCGGTGTCCT
>CAYLIV010000106.1:0-3001 GCA_964384055.1 uncultured Fibrobacteraceae bacterium | reverse complement strand
CGTTGTTACCAGATGCGCGTCGACGGTCACGATTTCGTCAGCCACTCGCTGGTCTGCCCCGAGATATGCGACGACTGCGAATACTACCGATCGACCCGGGACCAGTCGACCAGCGTCATGGTGGTCACTCCCAGCCGCGAGCTGCGCGAACGGCTCGACGTCGGCACGGGTGAAGCCGATTTCGTGTTGCGCTGCGTCGACGGCGCCTATTCCTGCGCACGGGCCGTGGAGGAGGTGCGGCCGGACTACGTCGTGGTCGACTGCGCCTTCGGCACCGAACGCACCCGCCAGATCTGTCGTCACCTGCTCGACGACCAGCGGCTGCCCATCTCGCGAATCGTCCTGGCTTCGCCGCAAGCGAAGCTGGACGAGAACTGCGACCGCGAGGTGTTCGGCTGGATCCGCAAACCGTTTACCACCGACGACCTGCAAGACCTGCTGGATGGAGCAGGCAAGGAGCGGATCGCCGGTGCTTGAAAGGGATAGACCGAGAAGACCGATCGCGCACCGGCGCGACACGGGAAGACGAGAACGAACGAAACGCGAGATAGAACACAACTGAACCCGAGGAGCGAGAACCGGAGGAGAGGGAATATGTCTGCAGAGACCACGATCGGCAATGCGACGATCAACAAAACCACGGTCAGCCTGGTCAAGGGTGATCTGACGAATCTGGATGTCGAGTCCTTCGTTTTCTATGCCGAGCACGACCTGAAGATCGGCTCGGGATTCGGGACCGCCATCACGCAACGTGGAGGTCAGTCGATCCAGAAAGAGGTCGAGCAGCATGCTCCCCTCGATACCACCGAGGCGGTCGTCACCGAAGCGGGCAAGCTGAAGGCCGCGTACGTCATCCACGCCGTCGGCCCGCGTTTTCTGGAAGAGGACCTCGAGGGCAAGCTGCACCGCACCATGCTGAACACGCTCAAGGCCGCCGAGGAGAAGGGCATCCGCAAGGTGGCCTTCCCCCCCATGGGCGCCGGTTTCTACGGCGTGCCGTTGCCCACGTGCGCCAGCGTGATGATGGCTTCGATTAAAGAGTACCTGGCCGGCAACAACACCGGGTTCGAGGAACTGATCGTCTGTTGCATGGACAACCGGGAAGCGGACGCTTTTCAGGGCGCACTGGCGTCGTTGAAACAATCCTGAGGAGAGATCATGGATTTGCTGCATTTCGCCGAGCACACGTTGCAGGAAGTGGCCCTGGGCATCATGGCCCTGGTCTACTGCACCCGCCTGTACTGGCTGACGCGTTTCAAGGCGGGCAAGGAACGCCAGGCGTCGACCGGTCTGGGCGATACCACGCCGCGGCGCGGCATACTCTACTCCTGGGGCAACGTCGCCATGCCCTGGGCCATGGAGAGCACGCGCAAGGACGCCTTCATGTACACCACCTTCGTGATCTTCCACCTGGGCGTCGTGGCCGCCATCGGGTTGTCGTTCGTCATTCCCTACGCGCCGCACTGGCTCGAGAGCGGGCTCATGGTTGCGGTGCTGCGGGTCGTGATCGGGCTGGCCTGCCTGGTGGGCGTGCTGCGCATCATCCGGCGGATCACGGCCAAGTACGTACGAGCGATCAGCTCGCCCGACGATCACTTCTCCATCTGGTTGCTGACGGTCTGGTTCGCATTCGCCTTTCTGGCCGTGCCCAACAACCACGCCGGCGGCGAGACGATCCTGCTGATCTACTTCTTCATGACGGCCTTCTTCCTGATGTACGTGCCGTTCAGCAAGATCAGCCACTATCTGTACTATCCGTTCACCCGTTACTACCTCGGCAAGACGCTGGGGCACCGCGGGGTGTTCCCCATCAGGCCGCGTGCCTGATCGCGAGGCGGGTGAGAGGCCGATCCTGAGCGACCGGTCGTAGAGAAACCAGGGACCAGAAGCCGAGGAAGAGAGCAATGAGCGACAACAACAGATCACATAAAGCCCAGACGGTGATCGATCGGATGGGCAAGAAGCTGAGCCGGCAGATCGTCGGATCGTTGACGGCGTGCGTGCACTGCGGCATGTGTACCGATTCGTGCCACTACGTGCTGACCAATCCCGACGATCCGACCTACGCGCCGGCCTACAAGGCCGACAAGATCCGCACGCTGTTCAAGCGCCACTACGACTGGACCGGCCGGGTGGTGCCGTGGTGGGTCAAGGCCAAGAGCCTGTACACGGACGACGACCTCGAGGAGTTGAAGGACACGGTCTTCGGCAAGTGCACCAACTGCCGTCGCTGTACCATGAACTGCCCCATGGGTGTGGATCTGGCCACCTTCAACCGTATGGCGCGCGGCCTGCTGGTATCGGTCGGCGTCATGCCCGAGGGCGTGTACGTGGTCAGCAAGGACCAGTGGGAAGTGGGCAACCAGATGGGCGTGCTGAAGGAAGACTACATCGACACGCTGGAGTGGCTGTCCGAGGAACTGGAGATGGAGATGAACCTGCCCGAGGGCACCGGCATTCCCATCAACAAGGAAGACGCCGACGTGGTCTATTCCATCAACCCGCGCGAGGTGAAGTACGATCCACGCACCATCTCCGACGCGGCCATGATCTTCGCCGCCGCCGGGGAGAACTGGACCATGCCGGCCGAGGACTGGGACATGACCAACTTCGGCCTGTTCTCAGGCGATGACGATCTGGGCGGATCGGTGGCGCGTCGCCTGTACGAGAAGGTCGAGGAGCTGCGCGGCAAGCAACTGGTGATTTCCGAGTGCGGTCACGGCTACCGCTCGACCCGTTGCGAGGGCCAGAACTGGGGCCAGAAAGACATCAACTTCACCATGGAGAGCTCGGTCAACACCATGTTGCGGTACATCAAGGAAGGCAAGATCAAGGTCGACAAGTCCAAGAACCCCGATCCGGTGACCTTCCACGATTCCTGCAACAACGCCCGCAGCTGTGGGCTGACCGAGGAGCCGCGCGAACTGCTCAAGCTCGTGTGCGAGGACTTCCGCGAGATGTACCCCAACCGGGCCGAGAACTACTGCTGCACCGGCGGCGG
>CAYLIV010000105.1:0-3062 GCA_964384055.1 uncultured Fibrobacteraceae bacterium | reverse complement strand
CTTCACCGGCGAGGCGCCGGCCATCGCGGCAGACGATGTCGTCTGGGGCGGCGAGCAGGGCGGTTACCTGCGCCGGGTGGTTTCGGTCACGACACACGATTCCACCCTGGTCCTGCTGACCGAGAACGCCACCTTCGACGAGCTGATCGAACATGGCCGCGTTCACGCCCGGGAAACCGTCGATCCATGGACCGCGGCGGCCAAGCTGGGCGGTGAGGCGACATTCGCCGACGAGATGCTGCCGGGCACGACCATCGACGAATCGGGCGTCCACTTCGCGGATACCGAACTCTTCGACGGCATCTTGAACGGTGTTCACCTCACGGTCGCCATCCCCGAGGGCAGGCTGCAATTCGCGCCGACCTACGAGCTGGACGCGGGATTCGATGCCGGCGGGTGCACCGATCTGACGATCCGGCTCGATGGCGAGATCGAACTGCAGCTGGTCGTGACCGTCCAGGTCTCCGACGCCCTCGAGCACACGCAGGGCGTCGAAGCCATTGCGCCCTTGACGAACGTCGTCGTGCCGCTGTTGCCGCCACTCGATCTGGTGCTCGAGATGCACCTGGAAACGGGATTCGAGCTGCGCAGTGACACGGGCGACGTACTCACCGGCGGTATCGAGGGTCGGTGCGCCGTCGGCCTGGGCGCCGAGTGGACGCGAGACGACGGCTGGCTGGAAATCTGGCAGCCGGCTCCCGAATTCCAGGCGCTCGCCGTCCAGTGGGACGCCAGCGGCGATACGGAGCTGCGCGGTTTCGTGCGGCCCGTTGTCACGAGTGCGATCGGCACCGCGGCCGGACCGTCGCTGACGGTGGAACCGTTCCTGGTCGTCGGTGCCGCCGGGATCGCTGCCGACTGGGGCTGGCGACTGCGGGCCGGAACCGGCGCGTCGCTCGTTTACGAAGACAACATCTTCAGCCAAATGATTGACGACTATGCAATCCAGATGGCCGAGGCGCTGGCGGTTGTAGCGGCGGACAGCTCGAGCAATCCCGAGGACCATGAGCCGCCGGCCGACATCGTGGATCTCGTGAGCGTCGCCGAGACGACGAGCACCATCACCATTCAGTGGACCGCTCCGGGTGACGACGGGCACCTGGGCCGGGCGGCGCAGTACGATCTGCGTTACAGCTCGTACGAGATCGACGAGGCGACCTGGGTCACGGCGGCGCCGTTCGCTCTGCCGCCGCCGGCGATTTCCGGAACACCGGAAACCATCAGTATCACGGATCTGGAGCCGCAGACGACGTACTACGTTGCTCTGAAGACGGCGGATGATCGCGAAAACTGGTCCGGGCTGTCCAACCTCTGTCAGGCGACGACACTGGCTGTCGTGCCCGATGCGATCCCACCCGCACCGGTGCTGGATCTGGCCGTTACCGGCGCCACGGCGAATTCAGTATCACTGCGCTGGACGGCAACGGGCGACGACGGTCTGGACGGTACCGCCAGCCGGTACGACCTACGGTACAGCCAGAATTTCATCACCGACGCCAACTGGGATGCGGCGTCGCGAGCGGGCGGCGAGCCGTTGCCCGCGCCACCCGGTTCCGAAGAAACCTTCACCCTGATCGGCCTGAACCCCATCACGGCGTACTACATCGCGCTGCGGGTTCGCGACGATTCGAACAACCGGTCCACGCTGTCGAACGTCTGCGTAGCGTTGACCGATTACGACAGTCCTCCGCCACCGCCGCCGGCCGGATTCGCGCTGAGCCTCGCGGGCACCTTTACCATGGGTAGTCCCGAAAACGAACCAGGCCGCGGTGTCGACGAGATACCACACACCGTCGTGCTGAGCCGCCACTGTTACGTCCAGACCACGGAAGTGACCAACCAGCAGTATCTGGAGCTCGCCCAGTGGGCAGTTGACCAGGGCTATGCGTCGGCCACCGAGACGACGCTGCTCGATGCGCTCGACGGTTCCAGCGTGGAACTGCTCGATCTGGACAGCCCGTTCAGCGAACTCGTCTTCGATACCGACAGCGAGCTGTTTTCCCTGCGGGATGCCGGTCACGGCAGCAATCCCGATCACCCGGTCAAGGCGGTGTCCTGGTTCGGAGCCGCGTCGTATTGCGACTGGTTGAGTCTGCAGGAGGGCTTCGACCGTGCCTACGACCACAGCGACTGGAGTTGCAACGACGGCCAGCCCTACGGTGCCGAAGGGTACCGCTTGCCGACCGAAGCCGAGTGGGAGTACGCGTGCCGCGCCGGTAACCAGACAGCCTTCTGCAATGGTGACATCACGTATCTGCTGTGCGATCTGGATCCGGTACTGATACAGGTCGCCTGGTACTGCGGCAACGCCGGCAACTGGACCCATCCCGTGGCCCAGAAGGACGCCAACAGCTGGGGCCTTTACGACATGCACGGCAATGTCTGGGAATGGTGCAACGATTGGCACGGCAGCTACGATGCGGATCCGATCACCGATCCGATCGGCGCGATTTCGGGTGAGGCAAGGACCTGGCGTGGCGGCACCTGGGCTTTCACGGCCAGCTGGTGCCGGTCCGCCAAACGCGGTTGGGGTCATCCGGAATACTCGGAGAGCTGGATCGGTTTTCGTCCCGTGAGACCGGTCAATCGCTAGTCGACCCCGGCAACGATCGACCTCGCCGTACGGATCGGCGCGGTTGCGGTTATGCTGAATCACAGTGCCTTCATCGAGGCGCCGGACGACAAGCAGAAGCCCCGGAAACGCGAACTCCCGGGGCTTCAGATCATGTATGTCGGTGCTACCGACGGCGCCGCAAGTGCGGCTCGTTAAGGATCGTCTATCAGACGCTGGCCTTCTTGACCTTCTTCTCGAACTCGGCCTTCACTTCCTCGGCTTCCATGCCGCAGCAACCCTTGTTCTTGTCCAGGGCCTCGGCGCAGCACTCGTGCATTTCGGCCTTCACCGCGGCGGCTGTCTGGTGGTATGCGACCTTCTTCAGGAAGGACGCCTTCACCACGTCGGCCTCCTCGCCGCAGCAGCCCTTCGCGGCCTCGATGGCCTCGGCGCAGCAGCTATGCATATCGGCGAGGGCCGCCTTGACGGCGATCTTCGTCGTGGCGCA
>CAYLIV010000104.1:1706-3234 GCA_964384055.1 uncultured Fibrobacteraceae bacterium | reverse complement strand
ACACGGCGATGCACACGGCGACGAGCACGGCGACGACCATGGCGGACACAGCACCACCCCGCACCTGACGAACTGGGTCGGGCTCGTGTCGCAGCTGCTGACCAGCGACGATCACGAGCCGACGCCGGCTTCGCAGTTCGTCGACCGCTTCCTGAACCCGATCTTCTCGGCCGTCGGCGCCATCGTGCTGATGCTGCTGCTGGTCAACGTGGCCAACCGGCGCACCAAGATTCCCGGCCGCCTGCAAATGGCGGTGGAACTGGTCATGGGCGGTCTGTACGGGCTGTTCCAGCAGGTGCTGGGCGACAATGCCCGCAAGTACACACCCTACCTGGGCACGCTCTTCCTGTTCATCCTGTTCAATAACCTGGGTGGCATCGTGCCGCTGGGTCACTCCTCGACGTCGGCCATCAACACGACCCTCGCTCTGGGTATCTGCACCTTCATTTTCGTGCAGGGCATCGCCCTGAAGGAGAACGGGATCGGCGGCTACCTCTTCCACATGGCCGGCTCGCCCCACAGCGGCGCCGAGTGGGGCATGGTGCCGTTGATGTTCATCCTGCACCTGGTGGGCGAGTTCATCAAGCCGGTCAGCCTGAGCCTGCGTCTGTTCGGAAACATCTTCGGCGAGGACACCCTGATCGCCACCATGGTGATGCTCGGTGTCGGTCTGGTGAACTTCATCCTGCACGCCTTCGGTGCCGGTTTCGATACCCTGGTGGGAATTCCCTTCCAGGTACCGTTCCTGTTCCTGGCGTTGATGACCAGCACGATCCAGGCGCTGGTATTCACGCTGCTGTCGACGATCTACATTGCCCTGATGTTGCCTCACGAACACGAAGATCATGGTGGGGAGGCGCACGGGCACTAGTCCGGACATCTGTCCGGCCACTGGCGGAGGATACCGCCCTGAACCAAACGGAGGATTACAATGGAACTGTTAGGACTTGCTCTTCCCATCGGACTCGGCATCGCGGTCATCGGCTCTGGATTCGGTCTCGGCAAGGCTGTCGGCTCGGCCATGAGCGCCATGGGTCGTCAGCCCGAAGCCATCGGCCAGATCCAGGTTGCCATGATCATCGGTTGCGCGTTCATCGAGGCCCTGTCGATCTACTCCTTCGTCGCCACGCTCATCCTGATGGGTAAGCTCTGATGGATTAGTTTGGCTGATCGATCGCCGCTGTGCGGCGACCGCGTAGGTTCTTGGGGGCGAGCGGCGGCCCGCCCCCACACCAGCCGCCGGTTGGGGTTCGACCTCGGAAGGTAAAGAAATGCAATTGGATTACGCACAGATCGCCACGACGCTCGTTGGTTTTGTCATCGTCGTCCTGATCCTCAGGAAGTTCGCCTGGGGACCGGTCCTGGACATGCTCGATGCCCGTCGCGAGAAGATCAAAAGCGACTTCGACGCGGCCGAGCAGAATCTCCAGGAAGCCGAGCAGCTCAAGGGCGATTTCGAGAGCAAACTGGGTGACATCAAGGTCATCGAGCGCGAGAAGATCCAGGAAGCGGTCAAGCGGGGCGAGGA
>CAYLIV010000104.1:0-1606 GCA_964384055.1 uncultured Fibrobacteraceae bacterium | reverse complement strand
GCCCTGTTCATGTCGGCCAAGGCGGAGAACCTCTTGTCCGAGGTGGCGGAGTCCTATGCGTCCATCGATGAGGTGATGGAAGCGAACCGGGACCTGGTCACGTTCCTCGAGAGCCCCCAGGTCGCCGACGATGAGAAGAGGCAGCTGGTCACGACGGTGTTCGGCACACGTGTCGAGCCGCTGCTGGTCAGTTACTTCAAGTTGTTGATCGACAAGAACAGGATCGAGTTCTTCCAGGACATCGGCGAGGAGTTCGCCGCGCTGGTCGAGAAGGAGCAGGGCTACGCCCGCGCCGTCGTGACCACCGCGATCGAGCTGCCGCCGGATCTGGCCGAGGCCCTGAAGGCCAAGCTGGCGGATCTGACGAAGTCGAAGATCATCCTGGAAAAGAAGGTCGAACCAGAGGTGATAGGCGGCGTCTGCGTGACGCTGGGCGACAATATTCTCGACGGCACGGTCCGCACCAACCTGGACAAGCTCAAGAAGCAGCTGGGCCAGGCGCAGCTGGGCTAGTCGTTCGACGCGAGTCGTGTTGTTCGTTCGTTGATTGAAGCCGCAAACAAACGAGGAGTCGGGCATTGAAACTGAGACCTGAAGAGATTAGCTCCATTCTTTCCCAGGAGCTGACGAAGTACGATCGCGACCTCGAGGTCGAGAGCGTCGGGACGATCCTTCAGGTGGGTGACGGCATCGCCCTCATCTACGGTCTGCAGGATGTGATGGCCGGTGAACTGGTGAAGTTCCCGGGCGATATCTACGGTATGGTCCTGAACCTCGAGGAAGACTCGGTCGGTGTGGCCATCTTCGGCGAGGACACGGAGATCAAGGAGGGTGACACGGTCACCCGTACCGGGCAGATCGCTTCGGTCCCCGTGGGCGACGCCGTAAGCGGCCGTGTGCTCAACGGCGTGGGCCAACCCATCGACGGCGAGGGACCCGTGCCCACCGACGAGACGCGGCGTATCGAGCTGAAAGCTCCCGGCGTGACCGAGCGGCAGCCCGTGAAGCAGCCGCTGATGACCGGCCTGAAGGCCATCGACTCGATGATTCCCATCGGTCGCGGCCAGCGCGAGCTGATCATCGGCGACCGTGGCACCGGCAAGACCGCCATCGCCATCGACGCGATCATCAACCAGAAGGACACCGGCGTTCAGTGTTTCTATGTCGCGGTCGGCCAGAAGCAGTCGACGGTCGCGGGCGTGTACAACACGCTCAAGAAAGCCGGCGCCATGGAGTACACGACGATCATCTCGGCCTGTGCCTCCGAGCCGGCCCCGATGCTCTACATCGCACCCTACGCCGGTTGCGCCATGGCCGAGCACATGATGTGGCAGGGCAAGGACACGCTGGTGATCTACGATGATCTTTCCAAGCAGGCCAACGCCTACCGCCAGCTGTCGCTGCTGCTGCGGCGTCCGCCCGGGCGCGAAGCGTTCCCCGGCGACGTGTTCTATCTGCACAGCCGCCTGCTCGAGCGTTCGGTGAAGTTGTCCGATGCGAACGGCGGCGGGTCTTTGACCGCGTTGCCGATCATCGAAACCCAGGCGTCGGACGTGTCGGCCTACATCCCGACCAACGTGATCTCGATCACCGACGGCCAGATCTT
>CAYLIV010000103.1:0-3649 GCA_964384055.1 uncultured Fibrobacteraceae bacterium | reverse complement strand
TGGGATTGGAGGACCAGCCGACGATGACCGATCCGTCGGCGTTGACATCGTTGGCGCGGCTGTCCGCACCATCGCTGCCGAGGCTGACAGCGCCTGTCTGATCGGTCCAGGCACTCGCATGGGCGGACCCGCCTGGCTGTCCGGGCCGCCAGTAGAGGCCGACGAGGGTTTGTCCGTCGTCGGAAAGTCCCCAGGCGGAACCGTAGGCGTCGCTCATCATGCCGCCGTCGGGCGGCGGGGGCGGCATGGTTTCCTGCCAGCCGAACCCCTGTATCCACAGTCCCTGCGTCACGTATGTCGTGTCGGCGCCGGCGATGGTCGCGGAAACCCTTGTTCCGTCGGCAGATACGTCCGGCGATCCGGCCATGGAGCCAACCAGACTCGACGGCATGCCCAGCGGCACGATGCCGTCGATTTCCGTCCAGCGAAAGGTTTCCCACGCCCCGATGGTGTTGCCGACCACGACGCTGCCGTCCGCGGAAATGTCAGTCGCCAGACCCTCACCGATGATCTCGTATCTCACATCAGCTTGCGCCACGCTGCAGAGGATGGCCAGGAAGGCCACGAGCCTCACGCTACCGGTAATTCCTCTCATCATCCAACTCCTGTCCCGTGTTGACGCGGGCTGGTGCCCATACTTCCGAGTTCGCGGCGTCCGGGCCAACATCGTCTGTGTGTTGCACAGGCCGCCGTTGCGGACGGCCTGTGCCTGTGGGTGGCGGCCAGACACCGGTGTCATCGACGATCCGGCGTCACGGCCGTACCGGTGTCGCTACCGAAAGAGCGACTTGACCGCGCCCCAGGTGGACTCGGTGGTCGCCGTCGTGATCTCGCCGTCGAGCAGGATCGAAGCATCGACGTCCGGATTGAAGTTGAACCAGGCCGGAGGACCCGGGAATGCGTAGACATCGTACGACGCCGTCGCATCGCCGATCAGGGTCATGCTCGACAGGTGGATTTCCGGACCGAAAGGACCACTCGGCGCAACCGGCGTGATGCCGATCCAGTACTCGCCCGGCTCGATGGTGAGATTCAGGTCGGTTGCCGAGACGACGATGTGATCGTTGTTGAAGACGCCGCTCATCGGCACGACCGGGCTCAACGCCGGATCGTTCAGATCGTCGTCGGGCAGCGGGCCGGTCTTGGCGAAGACGTGCAGGTAGCCTTCGATGATGCCATCGGCCCACGCCGGATCGAGGGCCGAGTAGAAGGTGGTGATGGAGTCGACGCGCCACACGTTGTCGACCGTGATGTGGTTGATCGCGTGGTTGGTCATGCCGAACGGCGGACCACCGGATTCGGAATTGAAGAACCCGGCGCCAAACGGATCGAAATCCGACTGGTCCCAGAGTGTGGTGGCGCCGGCGGCGCTGGCCAGGGCGAGAATCGATACGACAACGAGTTTCGTGAGGTTGGTCTTCATGTTCAGTTCCCCTCGCTTTGTGAGCTGCTGGTCGGCGGGTTTGCCGACCGTTGCTCGAGTGGCGATTGTCGGCTCCGGTAAACGAGCGAAATGGTCGGAGCCGGTGTGGCTGAATTGTCGTCCGCAGCAGCGATACCCAGATCTGCGGGATGCCGAGCAGTATTTCTGGTGTGTGCGGGGTCCTCCTTTCGCAGCGCGCTCAGGTCACGCGGTCAAAACCGATCGTGGCGCGTCATCGGCGAACGGGGAAAGTATAGTAAATTCAGGTAACTACATGCTAACAAAGACGTTTCGCAATTAGACGATATTGTTCCAGGACGTGTTTCACGTGGTCCAAAACCGTCAATCGTCTATTTCACGGATTTTCTCGCCAAATCCAGTCGCGATTTCCTATTCTTTTAGAGTGGGTTGTTCGCAACGCAACTTCACGTCCTGGTTGACGTCGATTACAGTTCCGGCACCCGGCCCAACGTCCAACCCGAGAGGATGGTATCATGGGATTCCGAGGGTTTTTCAGGATCCGCTCGGCTATTCTGACAGCGTTGACTCCTGGTCTGCTCGTAACGCTGATCGGCTGCGGCGGCAGCGACGATCCCACCGGCCCGGTGGAATACCCCCAGCTCGTCGACGATCTCGAGGCGGTAGCCGGCAGCGCCAACTCGGTCACGCTGCGCTGGACCGTGCCGGCCAAACGGGCCGAGACGCCGGTGCCGAACCAGGTGTCGCACTACGACCTGCGCTATACCACCTTCGCACAGGCGGCGACCGACTGGAGCGGCTGGTCGGAAGCCCAGCAGGAACCGGGACCGCAGATGGCCGGGCTGGAGGACACCTACGTGGTGACCGGCCTGGATGCGGGGGAGGTCTATGCCTTCCGGCTGACGACGAGCTATGACGGGACCAACTGGTCCGATCCGTCCAACACGACTGTAGCCACGGCGGCGGAAGTATTCGACACGACGCCGCCGGCAGCGATCACGGATCTGACGATCTGGTCGGCGACCGACCATTCGCTGACTGCGATCTGGACCATCGCCGGCGACGACGATATCTACGGACAGGCGACGCAGTACGAGGCGCGTTATTCGCAGACGCCGATCACGGAAGCGAACTGGGACGACGCGACCCTGGGACCGGCGGCCGCGGTACTGGATCTTAGACCCGGGTACATGCAGGTGACGATCGACGATCTGGATGACGGCGCGACCTACCATGTGGCCGTCAAAGCCGTCGATGAAGTCGGACACCGTTCGGCCCTCTCGAACACCGTCGAGGCGGCGGCCGAGCGCCTGCAGACCTGGTACGTCAAGGAAGACCGCTCGGGCAATGCACCGACCATCCAGTGGGCCATCGAGCAGGCCGGAGACGGCGACCTGGTCCTCGTGGCGCCCGGTCACTACACCTGGACCAACCAGGGTAACGACGAAGAGAGCACGGCGTTCATCCTCTTCGGGGGAGACGTCGGCGGCTTCGACGTTCGGAGCGAATCGGGTCCCGAGCTGACCATCCTCGACGCCGAGCAACAGGAGAGCGTCGTCGTCTTCATCATGTTGAACGACGTCACCTTCGAGGGATTCACCATCACCGGCGGTCTCGCTCCGAACGGCGCCGGAATCGCCATGCACCTCAACAGTCCGCTGATCAAGAACTGCATCATCACGGACAACGAGGCGGTGGCCACCGACGAAATCGAGTCACAGGGCGGAGGCATCTGGTACGGCGGCGTGGGCAGTCCGGTATTCGAGGACTGCATCATCGAGAACAATCGCGCCGAATACGGTGCCGGTGCGTTGCTGGTCAACAGCTACGAGACGTTCACGTTCAGGAACTGCGTTTTCCGCAACAATATGGCCGGCGAGAACGGCGGCGGGATCTATGCCATTCACATCGACTTCGAATTCGACGATTGCACCATCGTGGATAACAGGGCGAGTCGGGCCGGGGGAGGTATCGCCCTGCTGGACATCCACGACAGCACCGTCAGCGACTGCACGATCGCGGGAAACTCTGCCGGGCTCGGCGCCGGCATCCGTTTGAGCAGCAGCGAAGAGGGCCCCTATAATCCCGTGCTGACCCTGCGCAACACGATCGTCGCGCAGAACCGGCTCGGCGCGGCGTTCAGCATGGCGGGAATCGTGAGCTGGGATCTCGGCTGCTGCAACGTGTAGGGCAACCAGACGGGCGATAACTGGATGCCCACCACTACCGACTCGGGCGGCAATATTT
>CAYLIV010000102.1:0-3659 GCA_964384055.1 uncultured Fibrobacteraceae bacterium | reverse complement strand
TCGACAGGGGCTCGGCGTCTCCGAAAAGAAAATTCTCGACGATGAAGGCTCGAATATCATCACGCATTTCCGTAGGCACTGGCCGTTCCTCCCCTCGTGAAGTCGCGATAGGCTCAACGTTGATTTCGGGTCACGCAGCCGGCATCGCGCCAGACCAGCTGGTCGGCTCGTAACGCTGCCTCTTCGCAGCGTTGCGAAAACTCGCTGCCGTACTGTTGCGCCAGGCACTGACTGCTGACGATGCCCAGCCAGCCCATGTTCTCGCGGACGCTGCCCAGTCGGCCCGCCCGCCACTTGCGCAGCAGCGCGGCCACCCGATCCTCCTGCCAGAAACCGGTCCGGGCCAGTGCAGGCGCGGCGAGCAGTGCTTCGACGAACTCGCGACCGGCAGGGCCGGAAAAACTGGCGCTGGCCGGCGCCCGGTACGGTTGCTTCGATCGGGCCACGATATCCGCCGGCAACAGATCGGCGACACTCTGTTTGAGTATCGCCTTTTCCTCGAGTGACTGTAGTTTCGTGGCGGCGGGAATGGTCGCGGCGAAGTCGGCCAGTTCGTGATCCAGGAAGGGAAACCGGCCCTCGACCGAGTTGGCCATGAGCATCCGGTCGCCCTGGGAACTCAGCAGATAACCGGCCATGAAGGTCGACATCTCCAGGTACTGGGCCTGGGCCACGACACCCCACTGGTCGAACTCCGCCGGCAGCGAGGCCGCCAGACGCTGTTCCGCCGTTTCCGCCCGCTGGTCGCGCCGGGCGTCGGGCCGCAGGAAGGTGGTCATCATGCCGGTGTTGTGCCAGCGCGGCCGGTGGCTGAAAAACGGATCGTCCGGCCGCTCCAGACCCACACCGTAGAACTTCTGCAGAAACTGCGGCGGCGATTGTTCCAGATAGGGATACAGCCGGGACAGCAGCCTGGCACGCCGCGTATCGCCGGGACGACGACGCCAGAACGCGCGTACCTTGGCCTCGCGAAAGATGTTGTAGCCGGCGAACACCTCGTCGGCTCCCTCACCGGTCAGCACCACCTTGAAATCCTGATCACGCACCAGCTGCGACAGGGACAGCAGCGGCGCGGGGGCGGTGCGCAGCAGCGGCGTCTCGCTGTGCCAGACGACCTCGGCAAAGCGGCGGGCGATCTCCTCGTCGGCCACCTGTACGCTGCACAGGTCGGCGCCGATGTGCCGCGCCATCAGCTGCTGCCAGCGGGATTCGTCGAATTCGTCGGCACCGAAACCGACGGCGAAGGTCTGCAGTCGGCGATCGGTATAGTGATGGATCAGCGCCACGGTCGTCGACGAATCGAGCCCGCCCGACAGGTAGGCGCCCACCGGCACATCGGCGCGCAGGCGGATCGTCGCCGCGGCGACCAGTTTCTCACGCAATTCCTCGGCGGTCCGGGCGGCTTCGGCGCGCGAGACGGCACGACGGTCCTCGTCGGCAGGGAGGAACTTCGGATACCAGTAGCGGCGCAGCTGCAGGCAGTCGGGAAGCGGCGCCGGCGGCGGATCGGCGCGCTGGCCGTCGTGTTTGGCGGCGGCGAGCGGCACCTCGACCAGCGCCGTGTGTCCCGGCGGCAACTGGGCAACGCCGCGAAAAACCGTCGCCGGCGCGATGTTCACCCAGTAGGTGAAGACCTCGGCCAGGCGCCGGGCATCGATCTGCCGCGGGAAACCCGGCCAGGCCGCCAGCGATTTGATCTCCGAGGCGAACAGCAGCACGTCGCCGTGACGGGCGATGAACAGGGGCCGGATGCCGAAGCGGTCCCGCGCCAGGAAAAGCCGGCGGCGGCGGCGGTCCCAGATGGCGAAGGCGAACTGCCCGTTGAAATGATCGACGCACGCCGGGCCCCACTGCTCGTAGGCATGGACGATCACCTCGGTATCGGCCCGCGTACGGAAACGATGACCGTGCCCCTCCAGCTCGGCGGTCAGCTCGGGGTAGTTGTAGATCTCGCCGTTGAAGACGATCCAGAGACTGCCGTCCTCGTTGCACATGGGCTGCTGACCCGTGGTCAGGTCGATGATGCTCAGGCGCGCGTGACCCAGGAACACGGTGTCGTCGCGCCAGGCCCCGAACTCGTCGGGACCACGGTGCGCCATGATTCCGATCATCCGTTCCGGGGCGCGCGGCGGCAGCTCCAGGTTTCCGTTCAGAGCAAGTGTTCCACAGATCCCACACACGGCAGGCCGACCTCCCTCTATTACAGAGAGAAGTCGGCATGATGCCATCGCACCTTAACCTGGATTGTGGCGGCGGAGCGGGCCGTGCCGGGGGTATCGATGGTGCCGGCGGTGCGGGCGACCACGACGCGGGAAACGCCGGCGAGGCGTGGCAGGCAAATGGCGGCGTTTCCCGACAGCCCGCTAAACCCACAGCGAGCCGGGCCGATGTGTAACGGGGGACACATGACGATTTCCGGCACCCAGGGCAATCAGTGAAGGTTTAGCATGACACCAACCTACCGGTCAGAACATATCGGACTCCCGCGACGACAGGCAGCAGCCGGCTTCTTGCTGCCGATTCTCGGATTTTTGCTGCTTTTACTCTGCGTCGCGGCCGAAACCACTGGAGCAGACATGGAACAGAACACGGATCGGGAAGGACAGCACAACGACTCGCCACGGTGGGGTACTGCCCGCAATCTGCTGTTCATCCACCATAGCTGCGGCGGCCAGCTGCTGGCCGATCCCGGTCAGGACGTCGGCGAGGACTGCATCTACACCAGCCACCCCAACGGCGGTGGGCTGCGCCGGTTGCTCGCGCAGGCGGGCTACGCGGTGCACGAGCTGTCCTACAATTCGCGCCTGGGCGCCGACACCGACATCCGGCACTGGCGGCGCAAGTTCACCGACCACATGACGGACCTGCTGCGCACCGACCACCAGGACCGGATGTACGACGATGGGCAGACCAACGACATCGTCGTGTTCAAATCGTGTTATCCGAACAACGGCTTCGTCGCCGCGGGAGATCCGCCGGGTGACCCGGACTCGTCGCAACGGACGGTCGCCAACGCCAAGGCCGCGTACCGGTCGTTGCTGCCCGAATTCGGCAAGCAGCCCGCGACGCTGTTCGTGGCTTTCACGGCGCCGCCGCTGGTCGAACCCCCGCCCGGGGGCCTGCTGGCCAGGTTCAAGGCCTGGCTCAAAGGCTGGCTCGAGGATGGCAACACGAGTGCGGATCTGGCCCGGGAATTCAACACGTGGCTCGCCGACGGGCAAAACGGCTGGTTGGCGGACTATCCGGAGTCCAACGTCGTGGTCTTCGACTACTACGACATCCTGACCGACCACGGCGCGACCGACTGGGCGGCGTATCCGTCCGGAAACGGCTGCGACAGCCATCCCAATCAGGCGGGAAACCAGCAGGCCGCCGGCCGCTTTCTCGAGCTGCTTCAGAGAAGCACGATACCGATGACGACGGCATCGCGATGAACGGTGCGCCCGGCGCCTGGGTTACTCGTGTGCGGGCGCCGAACATCCCACCGGCAAGGCGCCGATGAACGCGCACGTGTCCCCATCCGGATGCCCGCCCGGCGCACATGGCGAATCCGATCGCACCCGGTAGTCGCCGCTCTCCGCATCGCAGAACAGCGGATCTTCGGAAATATTGCCGCCCGAGTCGGTAGTGGTGGGCATCCAGTTATCGCCCGTCTGGTT
>CAYLIV010000101.1:0-3938 GCA_964384055.1 uncultured Fibrobacteraceae bacterium | reverse complement strand
CCGTTGAAGGTGATCTCGTGATGACCGGCGGCCATGATCTCGTCGGCGATGACCTGCACCATGCGGCCACGAATATCATAGGCGTTGATGCGCACACGACCGGTGTGTTGCACCGTGACCGGTATGGTGGTGACGGGGTTGTAGGGATTTGGGTAGTTCTGCCCCAGCATCGTCAGCTGCGGCAGGGCGTCCGGCACGGGCACCATCGTGGCGCTCGGGCCCCAGAAGTGGCGAGCGGGATAGTACCAGGTGAAGAGTATTTCCGACTGATCGAGATTCTTGACCTGGAAGCGGATCTGATCGACCGCGTGCGTTCCGTAGTCGTAGCCGATATAGCCCGAGCCACTACCGGTGCCGGGCGCATAGTACGGCGATCCCGAGGCGTAGTATCCCCCGGCTAGCCCTCCCTGGTAGAAGGGACGCGCGAAGATCAGGATCTGCTCGTTGTAACTGGTTTCGTAGTCGAAGGCGATGTCCAGCACCTCGGTGTGGTCGAGCATCGCGGTCCTTTCGGGCCACAGCTGTACGCCGTGCACCGCATGGGGGCCGCCGTGATACCGCACCGGGATCTGGTTGTCGATCAGCGTGATGTTCTGGTCGGCATCCGTGACGATCAGGCGCGAGGCATCGATGTCCGTCTCGCCTGTGTGCACACCGAAGGTACGGGTGGCGCTGCTGATGCCCGGCGGTAGAGCCACGCTGCCCTGATAGTGGCTGCCCGGCGCGTAACCACCATCGTTGTAGGCCTGGAACCAGACCCGGATGTCGTAGTTCTGGGTGTTGTTGTAATCGAAGGAGACCGTGACGTCGTCGTTGTGATGCAACGCCGCCGGTTGCGGCCAGTCGAAGGTGATGTTGGTGATGCCCACCTGGCGCCAGAACAACTTGATCGGTGTCAGAAAGACCAGCAACTCGTCGCCGGTGTCGTCGTCCACCATCCGGAAGCGCACATGGGTGATGTCGGCATCGGTGGCGGGGAAGTGGAACGTCTGGTTGGAGCTGCCGGACGGCGGCAGCAAAATGGAACCCGAAGCCGAGTAGCCGGGAGTCAAGGCGCCGTTGGTGAACGGACGCGCCCAGATACGCAGGTTGGACGCCTCGGTGGTCGCGTAGTCGAAGTTGATGACCAGATCCTGCTGGCGATGCAGGTGCGCGTAGGGCGCTTCGCTGTACTGGATGTTGTAGATACCGCTGGGACCGTAGTGATAGAACACCCGCACGAAGAGTTCGAGCAGTACTTCGCTCTGATCCGGGTTGACCATGTACACCCGAACCTGGTCGATCAGCTCCGTCCCGGAGACGATCGTGAAATAGCGATTGGTGGTGGTTCCTTCGCCGGTGTAGATCGGGCTTCCCGATACGCCGTAGGCGGGACACGGGGCTCCCTCGGAGTAGGGGATGACGTAGATCCTAGCGCCGTCGGGATGTGTGACCTTGTAGTCGACGGATACGTACACACGTTCGTTCAGGGGCATGTGGGAGAGCGTGGGCTGAGTGAACTCGATGCCGCCGAGCCAGTTCGCCTGAGCGACGACGGGTAGAAGCAACAGCAGCAGACAGGAAAGGAGTGTTACCCGAATGTGATGGGAGCAGGGATTGAACATTGCAGACCTCCTCGTTGTTCGGGGACCGCATGATAGACGACCGGGAGGCGAGTCGATCCGGATCATCCCGGTCTGAACGCTGGCGCGATGCGCCGGAAATCTGCCGCGATCATATACAAATTGCAGCTTCGCGTCAGTTTTTTTCTGGATTTACGAATTTTAAACACGCAGCACGATTTCGCCCGCGTCGCAATGGATCGAGTCCGACGCTTCCTGCGACGATTGCCCCGACGCGGCTGACAGCAGTTGACATTTGCCCTCCGGGGGGTATTGATTCGAGCGTGTAGTGGCGAAATTGCTGCTTGGCCGATATCGGTGGTCGCAACGGAACGCGGAGGCCGAGTCAATTGGGCAGCGCATTCACCAGGTTCCTGGAGTCGTCATATGGTGGGCGGATCACGACCAACCTACCCGGTCCAGCTTCGCCTGGAAGGACAGTCCGTGCTGGTTGTCGGTGCGGGGGATGTCGCCGGGCGCAAGGTCGAGCGTCTTGTCGCAGCGGGCGCCGACGTGACCGTGGTGGCGCCCGAGGTCGAACCGAGCCTGCGGGAGTTGCACACTGCGGGACGAATCACGCTGGAGCAGCGGGCATACGACCCGGGCGAGGCCGCCGAATACCGCCTCGTCGTTGCGGCCACGGGTATCCGCGAGGTGGAAGAGCAGGTGGCCCGAGACGCCCAGCGTGCCGGCGTGTTCGTCAACGTGGCCGACGTGCCCGATCTGTGTACCTTCTACCTGCCGGCGCTGGTGCGGCGCGGCCGGCTGCAGATCACCATCGCCACCGAAGGCGCGGCGCCCTTTGCGGCGCGGCGACTGCGCGAGCGACTACAAATGCATTTCGGACCGAACTGGGAACCATGGCTCGAAAGCGCGACGGCATTCCGAATGGCAGTGCTGGAAAGGATCGCCGATCCGGAACAGCGTGACCGTTTATTCGATCGGTTCATGGACGAGTCACGTGCCGACGGCGAACCCGTGGCGGTGGCCGAAAGCACCTGGCGTGGCTGGTTGGAGGAGGCGCAACCGTGAACGACGGGCAACCGCGAGCGGAGAACAGTGCGGGGCGACCCACCGGCACGGTCTACCTCGTCGGTGCCGGCCCCGGTGATCCCGGTCTCGTGACCGTCCGGGGCAAGGAAGTGCTCTATGCTTGCGACGCCATCGTCTACGATCGGCTTGCCGCAACCGTGCTGCCGCCGGATCTAGCCGATAGCGTCGAGCTGCACTACGTCGGTAAACGCGCGGACCACCACGCGCTGCTCCAGGACGAGATCAACCGGCTGCTCGTCGGCTTGGCGCGACGCGGCAAGGACGTCTGTCGTCTCAAGGGAGGCGATCCCTTCGTGTTCGGCCGTGGGGGCGAGGAGGCCGAGGTGCTCGCGGCGGCGGGCATCACATTCGAGATCGTACCGGGTGTGACCGCCGGCATCGCGGCTGCCGCCTACGCAGGCATCCCGGTCACCCACCGGGGTGAGGCGATACGGGTCAGCCTGGTGACCGCCCACGAGGATCCGACCAAACCCGGTAGCCAGCTCGACTGGCAATGGCTGGGTAGCGACGCCGATGGCACCATCGCCGCCTACATGGCGGTCGGCAACCTGGCTGAGGCAGCGAAGGAGCTGATCGCGGGCGGATGCGATCCGCAGACGCCGGCGGCCATGATCGAACACGGCACACTGCCTGGTCAGACCACCGTGGTCGCGCCACTGTGCGAACTCGCGGCGCGGGTCGCCGAGGCTGGGCTCAAACCACCTGCCTTGCTGGTTGTCGGCCGGACCGTCGCCTTGCGCGAAAAGCTGCACTGGTTCGTCGAGGGTTCGCTGCGCGGCAAGAAGGTCATCGTGACCCGGCCCGCCGATCAGGCGCGCCGGCTGCTCGACGCGCTGACCGCCCTGGGTGTCGAGCCGCTGATCTGTCCCACCATCAGGACCGAGGCGGCGGCGCTCTCCGAGTTCGGGCCCCACCGCGACCAGCTCGGCTCGTACGACTGGCTCTTTTTCACCAGCGAAAACGGCGTGCGGTATTTCTTCGCCGCCATCGAGCAGCTCGGTCTCGATCTACGCGCTGTGGCGGGCGTTCGCTTCGCCGCCGTGGGCGCGGGCACGGCCGATCGCCTGGCCAGCTACTTTCTCAATGCCGACTTCGTACCGACGACCTACCGCGCCGACGCCATGCTCGAAGCCTTCTGCAAGCAGCAGACCGTAGCCGGGCAACGCATCTTGCGTATTCGCGGAGACAAGGCGACGACCTCCCTCGAAGACGGCTTGCGGGCACGTGGTGCCATGGTCGACACGGTGCTCGCCTATCAAATCCGGCCGGCGACCATCCGGCCCG
>CAYLIV010000100.1:0-3977 GCA_964384055.1 uncultured Fibrobacteraceae bacterium | reverse complement strand
AAGGGGACATTTTCTCATTGCAGTTGAAGGGGACAAAGTCTCATTGCTAACACAGCGGCGGTTCGACAGGTTGACCCCACGGTGTCATTCGGGTACACTTGATCATTCATGCGCTATGGATAGAGAAATGATACGCTGGAAGTGGTAGCCATGGCCCGGCCGATACGCAATAGCGGATGGCGACGATCTACTGTCCCGGCAGCCCGAGCGCACGTGACCGCGATCGTGCTCGCGCTCCTTGCCCTGGCCGCCTGCGTGAGCCTGTTCCTGCACGTGAACAGATCCGGGACCGCCGCGCCGCCGACTGTCTGCCACCACAACTGTCGCTTCTGGTCCATCACGGCCGAGGCGGTTGCCGGCGATGTGAGCCAGGCCCATCTGATCGATCTGCCCTTTTCCCTCGAAGCGCTGAGCGTGGCCAACGACGAGGGCTGGAGCATCGTCTCCTTCGACGGGCGCCGGCAGGGCCGGACGCCGGAGCCGGAGGTCCGCCGCGGCGAGCGCGCCGCCCACGAGGATCCCCTGTACGATCTGGCGGTCGCCGATGTGGTCACCGCCGAACCACAACTCGCCGTGGCCCACGTCCGCAACTGCAGCTCCGGGCTCTGCAACATTCCCAATCCCCACCCCTTCGAACGGGTGAAGAACGACGTGCACTGGTTCATGGGGCACAACGGCGTGATCGATCTGGATCTATTGCTCTACGCGATCCGTCCCGAGTACCTGGCCGACAACCCGCCGCAGTACGGCGACGGTCCGGACGAGTGGATCGACAGCGAGCTGTACTTTCTGTTCCTGCTGCAGACCCTCGAGGATCACGACTGGCAGGTCAAGCCGGCGCTGGGCGCCGCCATCCAGCGGCTACGCAACCTGATCCCGGGCAGCGCCGAGGCGCTGAACATGTTCCTGACCGACGGCGAGAGCGTGTGGGCGTATCGCGAGGGCGACACCCTGTTCCACCTTTATGTCGACGGTCCGCAGCCGTACTCGGTGATCGCCTCGCGTTTCCCGACGGCGGATCTGGGCGACTGGACCGAGATGAGCGACGGCCAGCTGATCACGCTGGAGCAGGTCGGTCCGCCGCTGATCGAGAATATCGAGCTGTATTTCGACCTGGTTCCGGTCGGCGACGACGACACACCGGGACTCGCGACGACGGCGCCGGCGGTGACGGCCGCTCCCAACCCGTTCAACGCCGCGACGACGCTGCACTACGAACTGCCCGGAGCTGCGGTGGCCACCCTGCGCATCTATGGCGCGACCGGTCGTCTGGTGCGCGCACTCGTTCCGGCGCAGTTCCAAGAAGCCGGACGCCACACCGCTGTCTGGAAAGGTCTGGACCAGAGGGGCGCGCAGGTGGCCAGCGGCACCTACTTCGGCTGTCTGTACCTCGATGGTCGGCGAGCGGGATCGACCGTGAAGCTGACTCTTCTCAAGTGAGCAATCGCTCCAACGTGGTCACGAGTTCCTGCACCGCGAAGGGTCTGGTGATGACCGCATCAGCGCCGGCGGCCAGAACGGTCGGCCGGTCGGTTTCGCTTTCGGCCACCAGCAGCGAGACGATCGCCAGGTCCGCGCCGCCGGGCAGAGTTCTGATGGTCGAGAGCATGGCGAGACCGTCGGTCAGGCACATGTCCAGCAGCACGAGATCGAAATCCGCCTCCCGATGCAACTGCTCCAGCCCGTCTTGACTGGTGGCGCTGACGACGAGTTCCGCGCCGGTGGCCTGGAAGGCTGCCAGCAGTGAGAAAGCCACCCGCATGTCGTTTTCCACGATCAGGATCCTCTTGTGGCGCAAGGTGTCCTGGATGGCGAGGATCTGTTCCTTGTCGGGGACATCCGGCGCGGCGTCACCTGGCGCCTCTGCGCCCGGCCCCGGATCGTCCGGCCGTCCCACAGGCTCGACGCCCTGCCTCGGCGCAGGCAGGGTCTCGTCGCGTGCGGTGGCCGCGGACAGCGGGCGCTCCTCCTGATCGTCGGGGCGGATCCGAGACGAGTCCTGCGGCAGCACCAGGGTGAAGGTGCTGCCGGCACCGACGGTACTCTCCACCGTGAGATCACCGCCGAGGCGATGGGCCAGTTTTCGCGACAGCGAGAGACCGAGACCCGGGCCGCTAAATTTTCGCGAGTGGGTGCTGTCCACCTGATAGAAGTCGTCGAAGATGTGGTGCCTGAGCTCCGCGGCGATACCGATCCCGCTGTCGGCGACCGACAGTCCCACCAGCTCCGGCAGCGCCAGCTGACTGCCGCCGCATTCGTGTTCCGGCCCGGGGCGGAAGACGTGCAGTTCGATCTGCCCCCGCTCGGTGAACTTGACGGCGTTGGACAGCAGGTTGTCGACGATCTGAACGAGGCGACGGTGGTCGGTATGGATCTCGCGCGGCACGTCGTCGTCGATACGCACGACGAATTCGAGCCCACGTTCATCGGTTTGTGGATTGAACCGCAGTTCGACGTCTTCCAGCAACGGCTGCCAGCAAACATCCTCGAACTTCAGATTCAGTTTCCCCGTGGCCGACTTGGTCAGATCGATCAGGTCGTTGATCAGTTCGAGCAGCGCCGATCCGGAACGGTGGATGGCGCCGCTGTACTGAACGATCTTCGCGCGAGATATCTCGTTCTCGCGATCGGCCAGCATGCGCGACAGGATGAGGATGCTGTTCAAGGGCGTGCGCAATTCGTGGCTGATATTGGCCAGAAAGGCGCTCTTGGCCAGGTTGACTTCCTCGGCCAGCTCGGCATTCCGCTGCTCGAGCGCGGCTGCGTGTGCACGCGCCATATCGAGTTCCAGCGCCAGGTCTCGTTTTTTAGTTCGGTTGTTCTTCATCTAGCCCGTGTCATCGCTGAGAGTTGTCACGTACAACTGGTTATCGACCGCCTGGCCGGGTAACTTGACCCCCAGCTTGCGGCGAATCAGCGATCCTGCGGCGACAAACGGAAGCTCAGTATCAGCCAGGCGGCCCAGGCGGCCGTTCCGGCGAGGTATACCAGAAGCAGTATCCAGAAGAGATTACCAAGGGTTTCGCGCTGCTCGAGCGCGACCTGGATCGCCAGATGATTGGTCACGGCGATGAAGGCGATGGTCGCGGCGCCCAGCCAGAGCATTTGCTCGTTCATGACCCGCAGCGACGCCCCACGCCGTTCCGGCGCCAGCCAGTAGTCGCGGTTGGGCAGGTTGATGGCGGATATGGGCACTCGACACAGGAGCAGGCCAATGCCGGGGAAGAGCAAACCCAGGAAGACATAGAGGCCGATCTGCAGGGCGATGTACGTGCTGCGCGACGACCAGCCGTTGGGTTCGCCGCCCGCCCCGAAGTTGGTTGGCACGGTTTCGGGGAGCTGTGGGTAGTAGTGGGCCAGGTGGACAAAGGCCGCGATCAGGATTACCAGAAAAACCACGGCTGCTCGCGAGAGGCGCATAGGGATTCCTCGCCTGGTACAGAAAACAGTTACACGTATCGCCAACCAGCAGCCGTATCCGGCTCGGATCTCGGCACTCTGTATATTCAGCCCGGTTTGCTTCTGCCGGTCAAGCGAGATCTTGTCGGGGGTGAACACGTCGCGAAATGTGCGGAAGTTATTCAACGTCATACGGAGAGCTGCCTCCCGGAGGCGGCCGTGGCCGGCGATAAGAAAGGATTAATCATATTTTATAACAAATACTAATAATATTGCGTAATGTGCCGATATCGCGATCAACGTGAGCAAGGGATCGACGTTCTTCGTGATGGACCGGCGGGAAATCCGTTCGGCTATCGGTCCCGATGAGGTTTCCCGTGTTTGCCTGGAGTGAATCCAGGCCACGAGCCGCGAGTGAATACACCATGAGAATCGGCGACATCGGCTGGCAGGGACTTCCCAACTGGAATATCCAGTTCGATCGATCCGATCTCCGGACGGCCGCAAGACCGACGCGTCCCGCCGTCTCCCCGGCGTCAACTACAATTCCCCTCAGCGACAATTAGAATTCCCCATAC
>CAYLIV010000099.1:0-4102 GCA_964384055.1 uncultured Fibrobacteraceae bacterium | reverse complement strand
CGCGCTCGTGGGCGGGCTACCGCAAGGTCCGCAAGGGCGTCAAGAAACGGCTCGCCCGGCACATGAGCGAGTTGGGCTGTCGTGATCTGACGAGCTACCTGCGGCGGATCGACGTGGACGCCGTCGCCGCCGGCGAATGCGAACGTCGGCTCACGGTCGCGATCAGCCGTTTCTTCCGCGATCGGCAGCTCTGGCACGATCTCGGCGAAACATTGTTGCCGGCGCGAATCCGCGACCGCCACGACACGTTCCGGGTCTGGTCGGCCGGCTGCGCGGCTGGCGAGGAGGCCTACAGCTTCCGGATCGTCTGGACCATGCTCGGCGAGGTGCACGGATGTATGCCGGAACTCGAGGTCGTCGCCTCCGATCTGAACCCGGAGAACATCGAGCGAGCCCGGGTCGGCTGTTACGAATCGTCCAGTCTGCGCGAACTGCCGGCCAGCGTGCGCGACCGGTTCTTCGAGGCATGTGGCGGCGGGCACCGCCGGCCCGCAAGCGGGTCCGAGTGCCGGCGCTTCGTCGCGACGGATTCGCTCAAAACCGGCATCACCTGGCGAGTCGGCGACCTGCTGGCGGAAGTACCGGCGACGAACTTCGACATCATCTTTTTGCGTAACAGTCTGTTGACCTACTACGACGAACCGCTCCTCACCCGGAGCTTGCGCACCGTGCTGACCGCGCTGCGATCGTCGGGATTGCTGATCATCGGCGCCCACGAGACGATACCGGCGACCGTCGACGCACTCGTGCCGGTCAGCGGCTGTCCGGGCGTGTTCGAATTCAGGTCCGACCACCGGTGACACGATTCACGGCGCTCCGTCGGCATCCTCACGATGCAACTCGATCGGCCCGTCGAGCAGTACGGCAACCACGGTGACCTGCTCGTCCAGTACCTGCGCGGGTACATCGATGTAGATGATGCCCGGTACCGAACTCCAGTACTGCTTCATCTTGATCTGCCAGGCCAGCTTGGTGCCGTTGCCCACGACCCGGATCCGGTTGACGGCGTTCTTGATCCCTTTGAGCGCGAGCGGTCCGCGAGGTTCGTGGGGCACGTAGAGATAAAGGGTTTTCTGGTCGGCCGACAGCGACGTGGGGCCGTGGAAGTGTCCAGACGGCAGCCCCGCCCGCGTTGCATAGACCGCCTCGTCGTGTTTCCGGATCCAGCGCCCGAGCTCGGACAGGATCCGTACCTGTTCCGGCGGGATCGTGCCGTCTTCGCGCGGTCCGACGTCCAGAAGCAGATTGCCGCCCATGTCGAGACAGTCCACGAAGATACGGATTACCTGGTTGGCCGTCTTGTAGTTGGTGTCGTTGGGCTGATAACCCCACGAATCGTTCATGGTCAAGCACAGTTCCCACCAGGGCTCGGGCGGACGCGTTATGGGCAAACCCTGTTCGGGAGTCGCATAGTCGCCAAAACCGTTCAGTCGGGAATTGACGATGACCTTCGGCAGCCACCGGTCGATTCTCTCGCGTAGCCGGCCGGCTTGCCACCGCTCGGCGCCGTAATCCCAGTCGCCGTCGAACCACAACAGATCGGGCTCGTAGCTGGTGACGATTTCTTCGAGTTGCGCCCGGTGAAAGCGTAGAAAGCGAGCCCAGCGCTGCGGGTCGTCGGTGTAGCGCTTCGCTTCGCGCGTCCAGTGGGGATAGTCCGGATGTGACCAGTCGAGATGGGAATAGTAGAGGCCGACTTTCAGGTCCCGCTCGCGCAGGGCCTTGCAGAACGGTCCGACCAGATCGCGTCCCGCCGGGGTTCGCTCGACGACATCGAGTTCGCTGACCTCGCTGTTCCACAGGGCCACGCCGTCGTGATGCTTGCTGGTCAGCACCGCGTACCGGGCGCCGCTCCGGGCGAACAGCGCGGCCCAGGCCTGGGGGTCGTACTTGGCGGCCGTGAATCCGTCGAGCTGTTTCAGGTAGTCGTCGTAGGAGACGTACCCGTTGTAGAACGACCACGACTCGTCGATACCGTCCACGGCGTAAATGCCCCAGTGCACGAAGATTCCGAGCTTGGCGTCCTGGAACCACTGCATGCGTTGTTGCCGGGCCGTATCGGTTTCGGTTGCGAGCGCGCACGAGGCGACGAGCACCATCAGCAGACGGAATATAAAGACGACAGCTACCATGTGGACTCCCCGCCCGTGTGCTCGAGGCCAACCGCCCCGGTCATATCGAATTCCGGGATTCGGTCATGATGACGTTTCGCGGCTGATGTTACTATCAGCCCAACGGCAGCTACAAGTGCGGATAAGAAGGCGACGAATCTTCAATATCCCGACCAGCCTGAATGGCGAGTCGCAGCACGGTTGCCGAGCGGCGATTTTTCCCGACCCTATTGCTTTCTGGCAGCAGCTCCGTATATTCATCCCGGAGCCTGAAGGCGGGGAAAACCGGCACTCCACTCATGTGACGCATTCCTCACCTTATCCCACCATGCTCCACCTTCTATCACTTGACGCCCTGTCACTCGATGCCCTGCTTACTCGGCCCTTGTTTGCTCGTCCCCTTGAGACCGAAGCATGAACAGGAGGTTATTTACAGCACAGCACCGCAGGGATTGCTGCGGCTCAACCAGAAGAGATTCCCAGGAAGGGGGCTATGAGGGGAATCCGGTACACACGGCGAACACTCGCCACGTGTGCTGATTATCGAGTGAGGACCACTTTCCCGTGGTCAACGATCGGGGTTTAGCATGAAGAAATCCACAACCTTTGCCTGTCTCGCATTGATACTGGTTTGGGCGGTCGCCGCGATGGCATCGACCCATGAGGACATCAATTTCCAGAAAGCCTTCCGCAGTGTTCCTGTCGGGCTGCCCGGTGGCGCAGCGAAGGACACGGTCGATATGATCGGCCCGTATCCGGTACCGGTCGGTGCCGTGTGCGACGATCTGTCTCAGCCCTGGAACGGTACTTTCGAAACCGTGGTCGGCGCGAACCACTGGAGCTGCTGGACACACAAGGACAACACGGCTGCCGACGTGGATCACTGGCAAGTCTCGACTTATCACGCCGTGACGGGTATGTACTCGGCCTGGTGCGGCGCCATGATTCCGCCTTGCGACGGTGTTGATCCGCCGGACGAGGTCGGCGGTTATGGCAACAGCTGGACCGACTGGCTGGGCTGGTACGGCACGGTGCCGAATCCTTCCGCCTCGACAATCGTCGGTGTGGAGGCGACCGCCAATATCGACACCGAAATAGCGTACGACTTCGTGAAGCTTTACTACGAAGGTCGTGTCGGCATGTTCGAGGTCGCTTCGTGGGACGGACCGGATCAGTTCAACCAGCGAATCGAGGAGAACTTCACGGTCACGGCAAGTGACTATGTGGGTGCGGACAGCGACCAGATCCACCTGCGCTTCGAGTTCACCTCCGATGTCGGCTGGTCGGACGAGGACTGTTCGTTCTACGGCACCGGCGCCATCCAGCTGGATGACGTTCTGGTGACCTTCAACGGTACGCCTCAGGGTACCACGCCGCCCTACATCGCCACCTTCGAGAGCGGCGGTTTCGAGCAGGGCTGGCACATCGAGCCCATCGATGCGGTCGGTGACTTCTGTCAGCTGCAGGACGACCTGGAGGACATCGATCCCTGCCGTTCGAACTCCACCACCCAGGCTATCTTCATCGATGACGGTGAGGTGGTGCCCGGAACCGGTGGAACGGACTGTATCAGCTGGTGCTACGGCCCCGGTGGTTACATCGTGACCACCGAGGGTGGTCTTGCCGGCCCGACCTACTACATCGACAACAGCGTGGTTTCGCCGTACTGCGAGTGGCCGGACCAGGGCCTCGACGGTTGCGACTTCACATTCAGCGTGTACAGACACGAGACGCTGTCAGCGACGTCTCCGGGTATCTTCTACACCTGGCATGTTCGTTCGGTAAACACGGACGTTGCTCTGGATCTGGAAGATGCTGCCTGGCTCAACCGCAACTTCGTGTCCTACGGCGGACCGGATTACCTGCGGCAGTTGAACCGCGTGACGGATCTGCTGGAACCCGGTCGCACGCATGTGCAGTGCCGGATGAGTGTCTTCGAGCTCGGCTACGTGTGGGGCTGGACGGGTAACGATGGTTATCCTGCTCCTTAC
>CAYLIV010000098.1:0-4112 GCA_964384055.1 uncultured Fibrobacteraceae bacterium | reverse complement strand
CGGCGATTACGATCCTGCGCCGGCGCCACTGGTCGGCGGCGCCGCGACGCCCGCTCCTGCGATTGCTGTCGAGGTCTACGGCAACCACGCTTTCGTCGCCTGCGGTGAGGCTGGAATTGCGATCTACGACCTGTCGGACCCGCAGTCGCCGGCGCTGGTCGGCACCCTGGATACGCCCGGATTTGCGCACGACGTCGGCGTGGACGAGGAATTCGCCTGCGTTGCGGATGGCGAATCCGGATTGCAGGTCGTCGACATCAGCCAGCTGTCAGCGCCGACGATCGTCAGCGCGGTGGACACGCCCGGTGACGCCCGCGCCGTCGCGCTGGTCAGGCACGAGTGAACGTGCACCGTGTATGTGGCGGACGGTCTGTCCGGCATTCAGGTTATCGCGATCGAGGAAATCACCGACCCGGTCTTCCAGACCACGCTCGACACGCCGGGTCAGGCACGGGACATCTATGTGCACGGCGAGTTCGCGTTCGTGGCGGACGGCGACAGCTTTCGCACCTTCGACATCCTTTTTCCCAACCTGCCGACGTATGTCGGCGCGGTCGCCACGCCGGACAACGCGTGCAGCGTCGTCGGCATCGAGTCCCGCGCGCTGGTCGCCTGCCAGGAATCCGGGTTGCAGGTGGTCAGTGTCGCCAACCCGCAGTCGCCGCAGATCGTCGGCGAGTTGACCACGCCGGGAATCGCCTACGACGTCACCGTGCATGACGGCATTGTCTACCTCGCCGACGGCAGCGGCGGACTGCAGGTGATCGACTTTTCCGATCCGACGCGACCCGATACCATCGGCTGGGCGGATACCGGTGGATCGGCCCGCGGCGTGGCCGTCGCCCCGGGCCATGTTGCGCTGGCCGATTTCACCACCGGGCTGCAGATCGCCGCCCAGCAGTGTGTCGCCGATCTCCCGGTCGGTCCCGACACGCCACCGCGCGCCGAGGTGCTCGTGACCGCCCACCCGAATCCCTTCAATCCGCGCCTGCAGATCGACCTGGAGGTGTACACGCCACAGACCGTGCGGATCTCGGTTCACGACCTGGCGGGCGGTCTGGTTGCCGAGCTCGCGGATCGGTGGTTCGCAGCCGGTCACCACAACGTCGCCTGGCACGGACGCGACGCTGCGGGCCGCGCCGTGCCTTCGGGATCGTACCTGATCATGCTGCGAGGAGCGAGGCCGACCGAAATCGCCCGCAAGGTGACCTTGCTGAGGTAGCTATGCAGAACCAGCCAGCGAGCCGATGATCACGTCGTCTTCTGCACCCGGAAGTTCACGGTGCCGCTGAAGGACGTGTAGGTGACGGTGATCGTCCAGTCGCCGGCCGTACCGGCATCGGTCTGACGTGTACCGTTTTCGGCGAGCGAGCTCGCGAAAACCTCGACACCCTCGCTGTCGACGATCGTTATCGTCGCGTCACCCGCGTCGACCGCCGTCGCCAGGTTGACGTCGGCCGCCGGTCCCGATATCTCCCAGACATAGCTGATCGTTCCGCTGTAATTGACGATGTCCGAGACCTGGTACTCGAACTGGTCGGCAGCGTTGGTGATCTCGGGCTGAATGCCCGGACTGGTGGTTTCGTCGCAGGCGACGAGGCCAAGCGTGGCGAGCAGGGCGATCAGCAGTATGGGGCGTGTCTTCTGGTTGTGCATGGCAAATTCTCCTTTGGCGATGCGTCGACGGCCCGGGCCGACGAGACTCGGGCCGTTTGTTTATCTGGTCGAAGCCCGCGCGTTGTCGATCAGTTGACGACCACGACCTTGCCCGCCGCCTGGCGAATGCCGTCATCCCAGCGCAGGAAATAGGTCCCCGAGGCGACCTGGCGACCGTGAGCGTCCCGTCCGTCCCAGAGAATCCGCGCCTGGTCGTGACCGTCGGCCTCGGCACGCAGCATGCGGACGGTTCGACCGCGCACGTCGAACACCAGCAGTCTGCCGTTCTGGGGGCTGCGGCTGCGGGCCATGATGGTGCACTCGGCGCCGCGGTTGGTCGGGGTCGGATAGATGGTCAGGCGTCCAGCAGCGGCGAAGATCTCGTCTTCGATGACACCCGTCGGCACAATGCCGTGGGGGCCGGGCCCGTCGGGCGTGACCCGGTGGCATACCGTGCAGTCGCTCAAGGTCCCCGCGTGGCCCTGCAGATCGATCATGACCTGGTTGTCCCGCGCTTCCCGGCTCGGGAAAGTGGCGTGGGGGCTGTTGTGGCAGCCGCTGCACAGCACCCCGCCGTGGCCGGTGCTGTTGCGATAGAGCTGTCCGACCGGCTCGCCGTACACCGAGGTGTGGCAATCGCGGCAGGCGGGCTCGTCGAGCCAGGGCGTGCGGCCCTCCTCGATGGAGCCGGCGACCTGATCCATGTCCCCGTGACAGTCCTGGCAGATCATGCCGTAGTCGTTGGACATGGTGCCGCGCAGACACTGGGTCTGCGGGCCGGGATGGCACTGCTGGCAGCCGTCGAGTCCGGGGATCTGCTCGTCGATGAAGGAGTGCTTGTCGTGGATGACCTTGGAGAAGTAGTCGTGCGGACCCGGCTCGGGACCGGTCAACGGTGGCGAACCGTGACAGCTCGCACACAGGATCGGCCGATTGTTCGGGTCGAAACCGTGGTCGTCCGTGTGCTGGTACAGGATACCGAGTTCGCTCGTGTGGCACCCGGCATTGAGACAGCCGACCTCGGTTGAGACCGGCAGCACCGGGCGGCTGCGGGCCAGTTCCTCGCCCATCTCGTCACGCAGGATAACCAGCGCCTGCTGGTACGGATCCTCGACGGTGGGCTCGGCGTCGGTGTACGGTGTGATGGGAATGCCCTCGGCGATCAGCATGTTGCCGTGCACGTCGAATTCGCCCTCGAGGCCGTTACCGGTCAGGCCGACGTCCGGCGGCAGGTTCACGCCGAACAGGTGAAATACCCAGTCCCAGAAGTCGGTCTTGCCCGCCGAATAGGTGTTGCCGGGAATGGAGTACTCGAGCGTGATGCCGTCGGTCACGATCTGGGGCCTGTTGACCTCGTCACCGCGCCGGATGACCTGGGCGTTGATCGTGTTGTATGGCGGCAGGATGGACAGTACCGCGTGATCCCGGTTCATGCAGTGCATGCCCAGATCGTTGGAATTCACGATGATGTAGTCGTCGAGCAGCTGGGCGGAAACCGAACTCGCGAAGCCCAGCAGGGCCAGCGTGAGACAAGCCAGGATCAGCCCCTTGCCGCGGGTTCGTCGGGTCATGTGCATTTGTCTGACTTCAGGTCGCATGGTTCGTCTGACAGGCATCGGCCTCCCCCTTTGTGCTTATAAATTGCGGAATCAATTTTATCCGCAACTAAAATCATACCAAAATAGCCTTATTTAATCAAGAGCACTGTGGAGAAATATGGTCCGTTTGGTTATAGTGTCGCAGAACCCGAACCGGGAACCTTTGCTGCTGTCCGGAATTGAAGGTCGTTTCGCGCGGGAAACCGGACTTTGTGCCCGAGTACCCGTTTTTTCGTCGTAGCCCATTCAGGAGATCCGCCACCATGTACGGTTCGCACACTCTGGCTCTCGCCCATACGCGGCGCGCTTTGCTGGCCGTTATTCTTTTCGCCTTCGTGCTCGTGTTTTCGGGATTCGATACCGCCGATGCCGAGCAACCGGACGCTCAGGCCATCCTCGCGCAGGCCGCGGAATTCTATGCCGGTCTCGCAACCATGAGCGCGGAAATGGAAACGCGGCTGGAATTCCCCGCTGGTCGTGCTCCGATGGGGAAAGTACCGGCCTTCCATTACCAATTCGCCCTCGCCCATCCCGGTCGGATCGCTTTTCGGCCCAAAGCGGGCATACCCAGCGAGACCTTCGTCCAGAACAGCGAACAGCAGTTCGTCGAGCTGCCCGTGTTCAGCCGCTACGTGCTGAAGGCGCCGGAGACCTTCGCTGAACTCCTGGCCGACTACGCCGGTGGTGGCGTACCTATTCCGGGCGGCGCGCAGGTCCTGAGCCTGGCCGTGAGCGCTGACCAGCCCGGGTCGATGCTGACCACCGAACAGGCGACCTTGCTCGGTAAAGAGAAAATCGACGGTAACCTCTGTCACCATCTTGCCGTCAACGGGCCGGACATGAACGCGGAGATCTGGA
>CAYLIV010000097.1:0-4134 GCA_964384055.1 uncultured Fibrobacteraceae bacterium | reverse complement strand
GCGAGCCGTTTCTTGACGCCCTTGCGGACCTTGCGGTAGCCCGCCCACGAGCGCGTGTGGTGCGTCAATAATCGGCGAAACAGCGTATCGTCCATGTCCACAGTGTAACGTATCCGCGCGCCGTCGGGTACGGGCGGCTGGAGGCGGTGTGTGCGCCGTACGGTGTGGCCCCGCAGGAATACTGGCAATAGCTGCTGAATCATGATATACTGGACTAAATTACTTCTGTATTAATCACGACATGATCTTCGGGCAGGCATTCGTGACCTACCGCTCGCTGTCTGGTCGACGATCTGTACCTCTCGACAGGAGTCGCCCATGTACCGACAATCAATTGCACAATCCCGTTCGCTTCCCTACCGGCCGCCCACTCGCTTCTTGATCAACGCGGTGGTTCTGGTCGTCCTCACCCTGCTGTTGGCGATCGTTGGCGTCCAGTCGGCGTTCGCCTCCTCCGGCGGGCCGCCCGATGGCCGGAGCAACGCACCCGGCGAGGGCAACTGCACCGGGTGTCACAACACCTTTCCTTTGAATTCCGGCGCCGGGACGCTGGCCATCGGCGGTTTCGATGGTACCTACAGCCCCGGCCAGCAGTATCAGATCGAGGTCCAGCTCGCCGATCCGGACGCCCAGCGCTGGGGCTTCCAGTTCACGGTCCTGGACGGCAGCGACAACAGTGTCGGCACGCTGATGTCCGTCGACGGCACGACCCAGACGAGCACCGGCGGTCCCTTCGGCCGCACCTACGCTGAACACACCTCGGCGGGGACCTTCCCGGGCACGCCCGGCAGCGCGAGCTGGTTGGTCGACTGGACTGCACCGGCCGCCGGGACGGGCGATGTGACCATCTACGTGGCCGGCAACGCGGCCAACGGCAACTTCAACAATTCAGGCGATCGCATCTACGCCAGCACGCTGGCCCTGATCGAGGACGACGACACCGCAGTGGATTCGAAACCGTTGCTGGCCCTCCTGCTCGAGAACTTCCCCAACCCGTTCAATCCGAGTACGACCATCCATTTCGAGCTGGCTGCCGAGCAGCGGGCTCGCCTGTCGGTCTACCGTCTCGACGGGCGCCGGGTGTCGGTGCTGGTCGACGGGATCGTATCCGCGGGCAACCACGAGATCAGCTGGGACGGTCGTGACGACAACGGCGCCAGTCTGCCGTCGGGCACCTATCTCTATCGACTCGAGACGGCGACAATGAGCAAAACCAGGAGCATGACCTTGATCAAGTAAACCAACTGTCCGGCCGCGATCCGATTGACGACCCCATCCCACGCGACGACTGCGATCCGGGTTCCGGCCAAGCGATCAATGGAGGGAAGCAATGAAAACGAAAACGATCCGTTCGCAGTCGGTCGCACGCAAGATAACCGCGCGCGCCACCGTGGTACTGGTACTGGTGGCGTGCGCGGCCCCGGCCGCACTCGCCCAGTGGAGCGCGGTTCCCGATCCCGAGGGCTTCGCCAACATCGACATCTTCCTGCCCGGCGACGACATGCTCTATGCCGGTACCGGGATGGGCAAGGTGTACGGCAGCGTCGATCATGGTGAGACCTGGACCGAGATCGCCGGCGGCCTCGCCGACGAGTACGCGCCGGTACAGGGCATGGTCATCGTCGACGACTGGTTCATCATGAGCCGGGCACACTTCGACGAGTTCAACTACCGTTCCTATTTCAACGGTTCCGAGTGGTCCCCGTGGCAGCCGCTGGACTATCAAGACGACGCCATCCGCTCCTTTGCGGTGATCGGCGAGTCGCTTTTCGCCGTTCTCGACGGCGGCACCGTCCAGCGCAGCGACGACCACGGCGCGAGCTGGACGCCGGTGACCGCTCCCGGCCCGTCGTCCATCTGGCGGATCTTCGCCTACGCGGGTCGCCTGTTCGCCACCGAGAACCAGATCAACAGCGGCGCCATCTATCGCTCGGACGACCTCGGCCAGAGCTGGGTCGTCGTCAACACGGGGCTCGGCTCCTCGTACATCTGCTCGCACATCCTGTACGAGCAGCAGCTCCTGCTCTGCGTGTATCACTACGGCGGCGACGGCACCGTCTGGTCGTCCGGCGATTTCGGCGACACCTGGACGCGACTCACCGACCTGCCCACCAGTTACAACATCAACGGCATGGCCCTGTCCAACGACGGCCGCGTGGCTTTCGGCGCCTCCAGCGGCTACCCCAATCACGAGAGCATCTGGCTGAGCGACAACCTCACCGATTGGGAAGACTACACGGGCAACCTGCCTCAGGCGTCGTGGTCCTTCAACGATCTGGTGTCCCACGACGGCTGGTTCTTCAAGACCGGCGGCACCGTGACCGCGTTCCGGGCGCCCCATCCGGTAGCCAGCGCCGTGGCTGGAGAGCCGGCGAGTCGACTCGTGCCGTCGTTGCAGGCGTATCCGAATCCCTTCAACCCGCGGACGACCGTGCGTTTCCGGCTGGATGCCGCGGCGAACATCGACCTGGGCGTCTACGATCTGCTCGGTAGGCGGGTGGCAACACTGCTCAGCGGTCCGACGGCTGCGGGCGAGCACGAGATCGACTGGACGGCGCGCGACCGGCAGGGACGATCTTTGCCCAGCGGCGTGTACCAGGCCCGCATCGTGACCGAAAGCGGGAGTCGTACGGCGAAACTCGTCTTGCTGCAGTAACGTCGCGGCGTCGGTGCGAACGCTCCCATCAGCACCCGATGTGCTATACTGGTCCGTCGACCAACGGCACATCGGGTTTGCTGGCGGGAGGCTCGTCATGACGATGCGAATAACGATACGCGCGGCGACACGCGCGGCAGGACGCAAGCCGGGACGAGCGTCCGGACGAGTATCGTGCATGCTGGGGCTGATCATCCAGGTGGCCATGGTGTGCTGCGCGCCGACTTTCGCGCCCGCCGAGGATATGATCGTCTACACGGCCCACCAGAGCTGGGATTCACGCATCTACCTGCTGGACATGAGCGGCAACGTGATCGAGTACTTCGAGTACGAGTTCTACCGGCTGATGGACCTGGAAACGGTCGGTAACGAGGTCCACGTCACCGACGCCTTCGCGCCCCGGTCCTTCCTCGTCGACCTGCAGAACGGCGGCCTCGACACCATCATCGACGACTGGACACTGTATTACTTTTACGGCCTCGCCTGGGACGGCGTTTTCTTCTACGTCGATGAGTGGGACCTGAATCGCTACGACATCGACGGCGTCAAGGATGGCACCGCGAGCTTCGACGGGGCGGTGTACGGCAGCGCCTTCGTCGATGGTCTATGCTACATGATCGGCGACGAGAACCTCGTCACCTGCTGGGATCTGAGTCAGTGGCCGACCATCACCGCCGTTCCCGAGAACAACTTCACCCCGCCGAGCGCCGACTGCCGCGGCCTGTGGTACGACGGCCGCTACTTCTGGTCGGCCGAGAGCAAGGACACCCTGGGCTACATCTACCAGTTCGACTACCAGGGCACGGTGGTCAGGCAGATCCTCGAACCCGCGTTCAGCGGCTGGGCCGCCTGCGTGGTATCCGACGCCACGGGCCTGCCTCGGGATAGTTCGTTGCCGCCGCGACGTCCCCGTCTCGAGCCCGGTTTCCCCAATCCCTTCAACCCGCAGACCACCATCGAATTCGTCCTCCCGCGGGCGACCCACGCCACGGTCTCGGTCCACGACGCCGTCGGCCGGCGCGTAGCGGTGCTGGTCGATGCCGACCTCGGCGCCGGCGCGCACCGCTGCCGGTGGCACGCCGACGGAATGGCCAGCGGCGTCTACTACAGCCGTCTCGCGACACCGGAGCATTCGGCGACGCGCAAGATGACGTTGCTGAAGTAACGCCCTGCGCATAGCTTCGCGGCCGTCGAACTCCCCAGACGCACGGATTGAAGGGCCACAGGGAATGAAAAGACACACATCCTTCGGGATGTGCTATACTCCCACCAACATTCTATGAATAATCGACGGTAACTCGTTACACGACAGGAGGCTGCCCATGGCTGCACGGCTACTCGTCTTGCTGGTGATGTGTCCGCTCGGTGTTCTGGTCGGCAGTACTACCGCGTCTCACGCCCAGCCGGTCGATTGCGTGGAGTACGGCGATTACGATCCTGCGCCGGCGCCACTGGTCGGCGGCGCCGCGACGCCCGCT
>CAYLIV010000096.1:2158-4170 GCA_964384055.1 uncultured Fibrobacteraceae bacterium | reverse complement strand
AGACCAGCGAGTGGCTGACGAAATCGTGACCGTCGACGCGCATCTGGTAACAACGACCGCTACGGGATTGGAAGACGGGGCATCCACAGCACGATTCGCTGAGTTGCTCGCCGTCACTGTGGAAGTCCCAGCAGAACAGGTGGGTCGCGTCGCCGCCGATCGCAGGCGCGGTGTCGACGTGTGTGTCGTCGGCCTGTACCAGCTCGAGTACGGCTTCGCGGGGAATGCGGGCATGGCCGCCGGGCGTACGGTACGACGCGATCTTTCCGGATTTCACCCACCGGAGCACCGTGTCGGCCGAAACCGACAGGAGCTGGGCCGCCTGCGTGGTCGTGAAATATTCCGTCGCCATCGTCTTCTTCCCGGAATTCGGAGTATGCGGACTTTTCTCGAATATCGGGCGGCAGATCCCACTTTATCAATAGGATTATTTATCAAATGTACTGCCATAGCACTAGGAATTCGGAGATTCGAGTACTGGCGACGTCGTATGTTATTTCTTTGACAGCAGATAATTCAGGACAGAATTGCACCTGATTATACCTAAAATAATTCGTTTTTTCCTCGGTTTTTACGGTCCGAATTCTATTCCTACTCTGCCGGAGGGTTTTTGCGACCCGTCGCCCAGAGAGAACCGCGAGTCACCGACTTGCGGCAACTCGCGGTCTTCGGGTCTCTGTTCCGGGTGTGGTTTACGTCAACGGCAGCAGCACACCATGGGCAGGGCGCCCCGGCCGGCAACGATCACTTCCCCAGCACCTCGCGCAGCACCTCGACCATCTTGTCGCGATCGATGGGTTTCTGAATGTAGCCCTGGGGCGGCTTGATGTGCTTGCGCTTGTGAATGAAGTCCTTGTACTCGGCCATCACACCCGTGACCATGATCACCGGGATGCTGCTGGTCGTCTCGTCCTCCTGCAGTTCGCGCAGGAACTTGCCGCCGGATTTTTCCGGCATGGAGACGTCCAGCGTGACCACGTCGGGATGTTCCCGTTTCAGAATCTCCGCACCCGCGATGGCGTCCTGGGCGCTGAAGGTTGTGAAGCCGATGTCCTGGAGAAAGGTCTCCAGGTACTCGATGATGTCCGCCTCGTCGTCGATGATCAGCGCCTTCTTGCCGGCGAATTCGTTTTCCATGAACAACTCTCCCTCGTGTTCCCGCGGTGTCGCGCCCGCGGGCAGACGCAGGTTCGGTATCCGGATTCGTCACGAGCCAGATCGACACGGCTGCAGCCGCGCCGTCACGAAACCTAGAACGGCTCTTCCCACTCCATGAACGGCTCGGGAATATCGACCATCGCATTGACGATCATCTCGACCAGGCCACCATAGAAAATACCCGACCGTTTGGTCAACTCGTAGTAGCTCAGCAGATCGCGGAGCTGCCCCTTGCAGTTGGAACACGGCGCACAGACGTACTTGCGCTGTTCCGGGTTTTCCAGCTCGGTGTCCTGGAACGCGTTCAGAATCTGCTGTACCTTCTTCCGTCCCGACACCAGCAGGCGCCAGTCCTGGAAGTTGTTCGGCGACATGATCGCGAAACCGCTGCCGCCGCCGCAGCAGTAGTTGTGCACGCCGTGGGGCGTCATCTCGCGGAACTGGGTACTGATCTCCTTCATGATCCGGCGCTGCGGCTTGACGATGCCCATCAGCCGCGACACGTTGCACGGGTCGTGCAGCGTTACCGGGAAATCGTTCTTGGACGGATCGAGCTTCAGGCGTTTCTGATCGCAGATCAGGTCGGCCAGGTAGGTCAGGATGCTCTCGCGCGGTATGGTCAGCTCCTCGGCGAAGATCCGATCGGCGATGACCGTGAGCGCCTTGTGGGCGTGCCCGCACTCGGCCATGATGATCTTCTTCACGCCGAGCTTCTTGGCGATCTGCGCGTGCTTCAAGGCCACCCGGGCGAACTGGGCGTCGTCGTACCACAGGCCGTAGTTGATGGCGTCGTAGCCGACCATCTCGCTGGACAGGGTCCAGCTCACGCCCGCCGCCTCGAGGATCACGGCCGT
>CAYLIV010000096.1:0-2058 GCA_964384055.1 uncultured Fibrobacteraceae bacterium | reverse complement strand
GCCCATCTCCATGCTGAAGACCTTGCGCAGCTCGTGGGTGACCAGGCCGTTGTCCACACCCACCGGGCAGGTCTGGGCGCAGCGCCGGCAGATGGTGCAGCGGTACGACAGCTCGAGCAGGCGGCTGATCAGATTCCAGTTCACCTCGATGTCGTCGCCGCCGAGCTTCTTGAAGATCGACGGCTTTTTCTTGATGTGGCCGTTGATGATCTTGCGCAGCACCTCGGCACGGTAGGTGGGCCGGTAGATGTCCTTCTCGCCGCTGCTCTCGTAGACCGGGCAGGCATCGTTGCAGCTCTGGCACTTGGCGCAGTGCTCCAGGGTGAGCTTCAAGGGCTGCAGGAAGGTCCAGTTGTTCTCCTTGGTCAGCAGTTTCTCGAGACCGCTGAGAAACTTCTGCACCAGCTCGGCCTCTTCCTCGGGCGTCTGCGGCTTGGGAATGGCCAGCGCCATGGTGCCGTCGAGTTGCACGCAGTCGGCCTCGAGCTCTTCCTTGAGCGCCGGCAGCGCGTGATTGAAATCCTCGTACGGCGGCGGCAGCGGCGTGAGATCCTCGGGCTTGAGTTCGCACAGCTGCTGACGGTCGCTGGAGATATCCTGGGGGCGGATTGCTTGGTCCTGGTTGCTCATTTTTCCACCTCCTGATCCATCACGACGTCGGCCCAGGTCTTGTGTTGGCCATCCCGGGTGACGTGAGGAGCCGACCAGCCCACATGCCAGTTGAGATACTCGGCCAGCCGCGGATCGGTCGTGTCGCCGGGACGCCGGGCGTGGTCATCCCAGCGCACCTTGTGATAGGTGAAGAACTTCATGTACATGTGCGACATGAAGGTGAAGGGCATGTAGGTCGCGAACACGGCGAAACCGATCAGCTCGGCCTGCACCTGCCAGGTCAGCGGCATCGCCGGGGTGCCGAAGGTCATCACGCCGGCCAGGGTGGCGCGCAGCAGCGAGACGTCGGCATCACCGTTGAAGCGGGAGCAGATGCCCATCGCGAACAGCAGCAGCATGAACAGCAGATTGAGTATCGTGAACGGCGAGTTGAAGCTCTTCAGCTTGGGACTGTTCAGACGCATGATCAGCAAACCCAGCGTACCGAACGCCGCAGCCACCAGGCCGATCCAGCACACCCACCGGGTCAATACCGCGACGAAACGCCAGAAGGCCGCGCCGCCGGTCAGCGCCGCGCCGGTGATGTTCTCGACGAGCGCACCGACAAAGAGCAGCCCGATGGTGGCCACCAGCAGGTACAGGCCCCCGTGCAACAGCCAGGACCAGAGCCAGAGGGGTCGGTTGGCCTCGTAGACACCCTTGAGGAGGAAGATTTCCTCACCCATGGCCTTCGCTTCGCCACCATGGTCCACTTCGGTTTTCTTGGTCCACCAGTCGACTTCCTCCATGGAGGAACCGCCGTAGTGTCCTCGACCGGCTTCGTGGGGAACGGGATAGAGCTCCCAGCGCAGGTGCATCGGCATCTTGGCGTAGCGGATCATCTTGGCTGCTGCCGCCAGCACGAAAACGATCACGCCGGCCCAGACCACTAGACTCACAACGATCATGCGGGGTACCTCACACAGCTACGGGACATTGCACAGGTTGTGAAACGTTTAACCGCCGAATTCTGCCGGCAACGATAGGAATCGCACCTGTAGAAATCCAGGTAATTTTTGGGCTTCTAAACACCTATAAATATGCTATGAATAAGGGATTACCGCTTTTTCGCGCGGCGCGTTTCGAACGCTTGTTCGAACGAGGCCCGGATCAGCCGCCCAGGGTCCGTTGCACGCAGTCTATCAGACCCGCGACGGAGCTCTCATCGGCGATGATCACCTGCTGCCAGCCCAGTCGTTCGGCGGCGTCGGCCGTTATCGGGCCGATGCAGATGGCCTTCACGCTCGCGTGCAGATCGTGATCGCTGACCAGTTGCTCGAAGGACTCGACGGCCGACCCGCTGGTGAAGGTGATCGCGTCGGCCCCTTCGACCCGCAGCGTATCGAGGATATCGGGCCGGATGGTCGCCGGCCGGATTTGATAGGCGAGCACCGTGTCGACCATGGC
>CAYLIV010000095.1:0-4619 GCA_964384055.1 uncultured Fibrobacteraceae bacterium | reverse complement strand
CTCCCCGGGACGGACTCGAACTCACCCCACTTCGGTCAACGATCCACGGTCATGCACGGTCCAGGTTTGCGATCCGCACATACAACGAAAAACGGGTGCCTGCCGAACGATCCACCAAGTCCGCCTCGGTTGGCAACAACGAGGCGCGGTGATGGATCTCGTTCAATAGGCACCCGTCTCTTTCGTACGCTCCTGACTGACACCGTCTGATAACGGTTCTAGTCTTATTCTATTCCCTGCACTACCGCGCCGCACTCCGCGACCACTGCACGAGGAAAGTACACAGCGCAATACACCCCACAATGGCGATGCCTTCGCCAAGCAGACCCTCGAACGAATGATCCGAGAGCACGTGCAGCGAGGCCTTGCGCGTCGCGTCGCTGCCGAAGGCGACCACGCCGAGCAGGGCATCGAAGACGCCCATCAACGCACCGCCCGCCACCAGACCCGAGGCGATCAGGATGCCCTTTTCGTGGCGCAGCTTGATCATGGCGTCGGTAACGCCGCCGACCTTGCGGCCGACGATCCAGGAAAGGAATCCGCCGAGCATGACCGGTGTGTTGATCTCCATGGGCAGGTACATGCCCAGGGCGAAGGCCAGCGCCGGCACGCCCACGATGCGCAGGATGATGGCGAAGATGGCGCCGAGAGCGAACATGTACCAGCGCAGCGGCTGATCCACCGTGCCGAAGATGCCCACCAGGATTTCCCGCATGGCCGAGGCCTGGGGAGCGGGCATCGCCGAGCTGCCGAATCCTTCACCCGACTGGGACAAGAGCCACATGGCCAGACCGCAGAAGGTCGCCGCCACCAGGGTACCCACGAATTTCAGCCCGAGCTGTTTCGCGGGAGTCGCGCCGATCCAGTGACCGATCTTCAGATCCGAGGCCAGCGCGCCGGAGGCCGCGAGCGCGGTGCACACCACGCCGCCGACCATCATGGTCACGAACATGCCCTGGCCGCCCAACAGGCCCATCTGCTTCATGACGAAGCCCGTGATGATCAGGGTCAGGATCGTCATGCCCGACACGGGATTCGTACCCACGATGGCGATGGCCCGGGACGAGACCGGCGCGAACAGGAAGGCGATGCCGGTGACCAGCAGTGTACCGGCCAGCGCGTAGCCCATGGCACTGGCGATACCCAGGCCGAAGGAGAAGAAGGCGAACGAGGCGACCATGAAGATGACCAGCCCGATGGCCATGACCGTGCCCGAGAGGGAACGGTCGGTCCGGGGGATGGCCGTGGCCTCACGCGTGTCCTGGCTCTTCATGCCCTTCATGTTGGCGCCGATGGAACGGATCATCGAGGGCAGCGACTGCAGGATGCCCAGCACGCCTGCACCCGCGATACCGCCCACGCCGACGATCCGCACGTAGTGGCGGAACACCTCTTCGATGCTCATCTCGCCGATGGGCACGGTACCCGGTGCAATCGCCTCGGGCACGAACTGCCCGATGGCGTGCACGATCGGTACGATCAAAAACATGGAGACGAACGATCCGGCACAGATGATCGACGAGTAACGGATGCCGATGATATAACCCACGCCGATGATGGCCGCGTTGTTCAGCATCGTGAGCTTGAAGAAGTGCCGCTCGAGAAAGGTGCCCACCCACACAGAATGAAAATTGATCTGCTCGCCCATGGCGTGGAGCGTCGTGACCACTCCGTCGTAGAGGGCGCCGATGCCGGCCGAGATGGCCAGGATCCTGGCCTGTCCACCCGTGCGCTCGCCGGAGAGAATGATCTCGGTGGTAGCTGTCGCCTCGGGCCAAGGGAACCTGCCGTGCATCTCGATCATGAAGTGATGCCGCAGCGGGATCAGAAACAGCACGCCGAGGCAGCCGCCCAGGAACGAGACGGTGATCACCTGCCAGATGGACGGCTGGGTCACACCCGAGGTGGGATCGGCCGCGAGCATGTAGAGGGCGGGGATGGTGAACACCGCACCCGAGACCACATGAGACGAGTTGGCGCCCACCGACTGCACGATCACGTTCTCGAGAATCGTGCTGCGCCGTTTCATGACCTGCGAGTAGCCGATGGCCAGAATGGCGATGGGAATCGCCGCCTCGATGCCCTGGCCGAGCCGGAGCGAGACGTAGGCCGCGGCGACCGCGAAGATGGCGCAGAGGATCAGGCCGAGGCCGACCGATCGGCGCGTGACCTCGGCAACGTCATCGCCCGGCACCAGCGGTACGTAGTGCTCGCCGTCCTTCAGTGGCCGCCGCGCATTCTCCGGCAAGCCCTCGATGACCTGTTTGGTATCATGGTCCATGAATCAACCTCTTTCGTTGGCGTCAGACGCAAAACTGCCGGTCACTGTATCGTTTTTAAGCCCTGGAGTCAAAACCTCGTATCGTGGGTCTCCGCCCGCGCAATTCGGCGCTGCTCGGCGGCCGACACCGGGCGCCCGAACGAGCGCTTGACTTCGCGGCTGAAATCCAGGGAACTTGCTTTTGGAAAACGACTTTCAGTGTGAGTGCCTGCGTGTATCGCGGCGCTTTCCTGGTACAACCACCACGAATATGAGCCGACCGAGCCGAGGAGCGATGTCGTGAAACGATCCGGTGTATGCTGCGCGCTGCTCGTAATGCTGTTCCTCACGCATCTGCCAGCCAGTGTCCGCGCCGACAGCGCCGCACCGCAGGGCACGAACGACCAGGTCGCCGACGATGGTTCGGACGTTGCTGGAAACGGCGAGAGTTTGCTGCAAAACGCGCCCGGCATCTTTATCACCGGCCCCGGAATCGACGATGAGTTCATCCGGCAGGAAGTGACCTTCGTCAACCACGTACGCGATCGCAAGCAGGCCGACGTCCACGTGTTGATCTCACGTCGGCACACCGCAGCGGGCGGACGCGAATATACCATGGAGTTCATCGGCCAGCAGACGTACTCCGCGCTGAACGACACGCTGACCTACGTGTGCCTCGAGTCGGACACGGAGGATGAGCGGCGCACGGAGATGGTGCGCCGGCTCAAGCTGGGACTGGTCCGCTATCTGGCGCGTACGCCCCTGGCCGAGCACCTGTCCGTTTCCTTCACTCAACCGACCGAGCCGGCCGAGATCGTCGATGCCTGGAACAACTGGTGGTTCACCATTCGTGGCAATTGCTGGCTCAATGGTGAGAAATCGTATCGCAGCGTCAGCGCCTGGGGGTCGATCTCCGCCCAGCGGGTGACCGAAGCGACCAAGTTCCACCTGAGCACGCACGGCAACTACAACGAGAGCCGGTACGACTACGACGACTACAAGGCCTTGAGCCTGTCGCGGAGCAAGGGTGCCAGTTCCTCGCTCTATTTCAGCGTGAACGATCGCTGGTCCGCCGGCGCATCGACCGGTGTTTATTCCTCCCGCTACAGCAATCTGGACTACCGGCTATCGTTGTCGCCGGCCCTGGAATACAATCTCTTTCCGTACGACGAGTCCACGCGCCGGCGGCTGACCTTCACCTACGAGGTGGGAGCGCGTTATTACGAATACGATGAGGAGACGATCTACGGCGAGACGAGCGAAACGCTGTACTCCGAGTCGTTACGCGTCACCCTCGAATTGATCCAGCCCTGGGGAGAGATCGAAACCTCCGTCACCGGCTCACACTACCTGCACGACCTGGAGAAGAACCGGTTGCGGATCCATACCTCGCTGGACTGGCGCATTTTCCAGGGACTCTCGCTGAATCTGTCCGGCACCTTCTCTCGCATTCACGATCAGCTCTCACTCCGGAAAGGAGAGGCGACCGAAGAGGAGATCCTGTTGCGCCAGCAGGAGTTGCAGACCGATTACGATTACTGGTCTTCGGTGGGGATCCGCTATTCGTTCGGTTCACGCTACAACAACATCGTCAATCCACGCTTCGATTATTGACCTGTCGCCGCCACGTCCGGCGCCGCTGATCGTTGTTCCCCGTGAAAAACGCACCGCGTTTGTGTTATGATCGTGGCCCGATATCGACCCGGCAGCCAACGAGGACGGTGTTGATCATGGGCGAGGATACCGACAGACGTCGCCGCCAACGGCGGGACGATCCTACGACCAGACGTGAGTTCATCAAGCAGGCGGCGATCGCTACGGTGGCCGCCGCCACCGGCCCCTCGTTGGCAGCCCGGGCGTTTGCCGACACGGGCCCGCTGTTCGGCGCGGCCAAGCAGGGAAACCTGATGCCCGGCCGCGTGGTGCTGCTGCGCGACACGGCCATGGCCGGCCACGAATCGACCATCGACCGCGACCAGGTGGCGGTCTGTGTCCAGCATGGTGTTCGCCTGCTCACCCAGATCGACGAGACTGCCGCGGCCTTCGAATCGCTCTTCCCCGGCCTGCACAGTGGTTCTACCGTTGCCATCAAGGTCAATTGTCTGGCCTGGAACGATACGCGCTGGGAGGTGGTGCGCGGCGTGGTCGAAGGCCTGTCGACGATGCTCGGCGGCACCTTCGATGTGAGCCAGGTGACCATCTACGATGTCCAGACCACGCTGTCCAATCATGGCTACGTCGCCGGCCAGTTCACCTTCAACGGCAACACGCCCACTATCATCAGCGCGAACAACTGCAGCCCCGATTATTGGCTCTCCTGGTAACATTGTGGGTCACGGCAACGCCGGAGACAGCATGA
>CAYLIV010000094.1:3862-5171 GCA_964384055.1 uncultured Fibrobacteraceae bacterium | reverse complement strand
AAAAAAAACCCACGGCACAAGCCGTGGGCTGACGTTAACTGGCGGGAGCGACGAGACTTGAACTCGCGACCTCCGGCTTGACAGGCCGGCGTTCTAACCAAACTGAACTACGCCCCCGCCGAGCTATATCCGTAAATCGAGCCAGCAATATAGCCATCGGTCCCAATGGTGTCAACTTCCGTCGCTCAACTTCTGCACGTCGAATTCCGCACGACGATTCCCGGAGATCGACTCGTCGCGAACGAACGCCGACGAGGGATTCTCCCGCAGCGCCGGGCACGGATCATCGTTACCGCAGATCAACGGGTTCCAGCACCGCACCCGCGTAGTAGTGCTCGAGGATCTGGACGCTCGAATATCCCTGGCGCGCCATGGCCAGCGCACCTACTTGACACATGCCCACGCCGTGCCCGAAGCCGTGACCGCTGGCGGTCACCCGAGCCGGACGCCCGTCGGCCAGGTCGAGTTCAACATCGAACAGCGCCGAGCGCAGGATGACAGGGTTGGCATCGGCCGGCGGCAAGACCCAGCGTACTCGATCGCCGCGCACGTGATAGGTCCCCGCGTCCGTCGTGATGTCCAGCCTTCCGATCCGGCCGCTGGTCGTGCGCTGGACGATGGTCAGGTCGCGCAACGACCCCGGACGCCGCCGGTCGACCGCCCCCCTCGCCGGCGTGAACAGGGTGCCCGCCCAGGCGGCGCGGGCGTCGTTCGACATGTAGTCGAGATACTCGGGCAGCGTTCGCGCGAGAATCTGTTCGAGTTGTTGGCGGCTCCAGGATACCCGCCAGTCGTAGTACTTGCTGCCCGCACAGAATCGCGGTCCGTTGCGCGCGTCGGTCCGGCTGCGGAGATAGGGACGGGCCGCGCGCGGCCAGACTTCTTCCACCGTGCTGGTCGTGCCACCACAGGTCGAACAGTAGTACGCCTCGATCTCATCACCGCCGTGCCGCAGCACGAGGCCCGAGGTATTGGCGATGGCTTCGTTGCACAGGGCATGTTCGTCCGCCGAGCCCCGGTACACCTGGTCCATCACGCTGGCCCAGACATCGAAACCCCGCTGCTGGCGGGCGCCCAGGTGGGATATGGTGTAGGTCCGGGCGGCGATGGCCTGGGCTTCGAGGGCCGCCAGGGCGTCGCGTTGCGGTCGGCCGATCTCCCAGGGCACGACACCGCACAGATACGCCTCCAGTTCGACCAGATTGGCCACGGTCAGTCCCGCGCCGTCTACCGTCGGGAAGAGAAACAACTCGCCGCGGTACTGCTGATCTTCCCAGATCACGCAGCTGGCAGGATCGATCGGCTGGAC
>CAYLIV010000094.1:2682-3762 GCA_964384055.1 uncultured Fibrobacteraceae bacterium | reverse complement strand
TCGCGTCGCCTGTTCATGGGCCTCACCAGGTCGGTATCAACGCATGATCACCAGCCGCTGCACGTCGCTGACGGCCCGGCCAGCGCTGGTATCGATTTCGATCCGATAAAAATACACGCCATTGGCGGGTACGTCACCCACATCGTCGCGGCCGTCCCATGATACCGCGCCCTCCTCGGCACCGCCGAAATCGAAGGCCAACTCGCGTATGACCCGACCGGCGACCGAGAAGATCCGCACCCGCCCGTCACCGGCAGGCGCATCGGAGCGGAACACGAAGCGCGTCCGGTCGATCATGGGATTGGGAAACGAGAACAGATCCGTGACGCCCGACGGTGCACTCTCCTGGTCCGTGTCGTAGAGCAGATGTTTCGTGGCGAAGTCGTCTATCGTCAACACGATACCACGGTCGATGTCACTCGCATCGGGGGCCGTGGCGCGGAAACCGAGACTGATGTTGCGGCCCTTGTCGTGGCTGATCTGGAGGTTGCCGATCTCGAGATTCTCGCCCTCCACGCTCAGCACCGACGTGTCGCTCAACCAGGCGGCGCTGACGATCTCGGCCGTGAATTCGACCGGCTGAGCGGGCGTGAACTGGTACTCGCCCATCTCCACCGGTTCACCGGCGGCCAGGAAGGTCGCCGACTGGCTGACGTGCAGGGTCAGCTGGAAGTGGTCGTCCGTTTCCAGACGGTCTGCGGTATCGTAGACATGCATGACGATATCGTGATCGAACGGCTGGATCGGCACATCCAGGTCGTAGGCTATGCCCTGATCCGCGGTCACGTCCGCGGACAGCGGCGATTCCACGACCGCAATGGAATAGGGCAGCTCGCTACCGTCGCCAGCGACCAGTACGAGCCGATCGATACCTGCCTCGTCGAGCGCTTCAATGCGGAGCTGGCGCTGGTTGCCGGCATCGGCCGCAAAGAGTTCGTCGCCGTCGGCCAGCGGGCCGCCCTCGGCAAAGGCGACCGAGACCCTTGGTGCACCGCAATCCAGCACGGTCAGCGGATCGCCCAGCAGCACGTACTGCGCCACCATGCGGGTGGTCGTATTCTTCTTGCTCAACTCGTCTGC
>CAYLIV010000094.1:0-2582 GCA_964384055.1 uncultured Fibrobacteraceae bacterium | reverse complement strand
GGCGTGGCGTGTTCCTCGACGATTTCGCGCCAGGCACCGGCCAGCGGCGGGTCATCGGGATAACCGAATTCCTCCAGGTAGGTGCTCAACAGTTCCCGTTCCGCATCCAGACCCAGATCCACGTGCTCTGCCCACCAGTCGGCCGTCGTTTCCATGCTGTAGTCGAAGATCGTTTCCGGCGCGTCGTAGTTGAAGTAGGCCGGATTGCTGTTCAGGTTGTAGGCATCGTCGGCCATGAAGATGGCGCGCCGGCGCCACGACTGCCCGGGCTGCACGTTCTCCACCGTGATCACCTTGTCGATCATGATGTCGAGTTCGGCGACGCTGTTGCAGGGGAAGCGACCGACGTACATGTCCGTGACTACCGGGAGACCGTTGGGGTAATCCGCCGAGGCAGACGGTGTCGCAAACCACTTGTCGGTCGCCAGCAATTCCGGCAGTTCGGAGCTGGTATTCTGGATGTGCAGATGCGTCGGCACCCAGTCTTCCGCGAAGGGCAGGCCTTCCGCACTCACGCCCAGCTTGCGTATGTTCTCGTTGGCGTCGCCGACCAGCACCAAGGCCCAGCTGCCCCACTCGGCGATCGCGTATTCGACGAAGCGCTTGATCGCCCAGTAGTCATGTAGACCACCGCTGTACCAGTTGTACAGATCCTGGATCTCCACGGTGTGGATGCTCAGGTCGCCGCCTGCTCGCTCCAGCCGGTAATCGATCCAGCGCTGGAGGGCGCTGCGAAACTTGGGATGGGTTATCACGATCAGATCCGGCACCTCGCCGGTGAACTCCAGGGGGCAGACCGGGTTGGCGACGAGCTCGGCTTCGCGGTACACGATCTCGGGAACGCCGGCGTCGGTCATGGCCGTGCGTGCGAAGAAGCGCCGCACCTCGCCCGACTCGTCGACCTGCAACGAGAGTGCGTACAGATCGCCGTCGGGGACGATATTCGCCGCCGCCAGCTCGATCCAGACCGGTTGCCGGGGATCGGTGACATCGACCAGTCCCAGATCCGCCGAGGAGAAACCCGTCACCTCGAGATCGACGGTGCCACTGCCGTCGCCGCCAATAAAGGTCAACTCGTCGTCGCTGGCGTTGTAGAGGGCGTCGTAGCTGATGTCCGCCCAGTTCACGTAGGCCTGGATCCGCGTCGAGCCTTCCTGGATCACCCGCAGCGCGGCGGAGAAATCATCGTAATACGAGTCGGGAAAATCGCTCAGCAAGGCGCCGGAGACGGGCGTGCTGAAGACCAGCTCATCAAGGGTCTGGACGATAAAGGTATCGATGAACGTGGTCACGTCGTTGATCTCGAACGACAGATCGAGCCGCTTTTCGAGGCCGTTGTAGCTGGTCAGTCCCACCTCGAGCAGACCGTCAGTGGTCGCGGGATCAGGAGACCAGAGCTTGTTCAACGGGACGACGACTTCCGAGGCGCGCCAGTCGTTGTAGTAGATGCGGTCCGCTGCAACGCTCGGCACGTTTTCGCGAAACGCCTCGGCGAGTTCGAAATGGTCGGTTCGACGGTAGTGCTGACGAGGCGCGCCGGCAGCCGGCGGCAGCGTGGTCGTCGGCATGCGCGCCCACTGTTCACCCTCGGGCGGCTCGGCGACCGCCAGCCAGTACACGTTGTACTCGTTGGCGAGTTCCTGCGGATCGCCGCAATCGGGAACCGTCACGTCCAGACCGCCGATCTCGGTGTCGAAAGCACCGTCGTCACGCGGACGCAAACCGTAGAACAGGAAGAAATCGTTGCCGCTGAACTCGCCGCCATCGCCGACCAGAACCAACGGCACCTCGATTTCCAGGTACGGCGGATTGGTCGGCGACTCGGTCGTCGCCAGTTCGGGCAGGTAGCGGCGCTGATACAACCGGAGCTGCGCCTCCTGGACGCCGGTCTCCGGCAACAGTTCGTTGTTGATGAGATCCCGAGCTTCGACCCGGTACATCTGGGTGCGTTTGATGCGCAACTGCACCTCGGGCAGATCGGTCTTGGCACCGGCACCGCGGGTACGTTGCGTCTCCCGCAACGCGGCGGCCTTCGCGCTCTGCGCCGGCGCCGCGTAGCCGGCCGCCGCCTCGGGCGGCAACTGCGCGAGCTGATCGCCGTTCCGAAACAGGAAGCCGAAGCGGTCATCACCGCGATCGTCCGTCTTGCGGCCGTACGCCGGCAGCGGCTCGCCGTATCCTTTGCTGGTCGCCACGAAGTTGACGTCCCAGGTGCCGCCGGTCAGCAGGCGCTCGGCGTGGCCCGTCCCGTCGGTTTGCACCGGTGTGATCGTGTAGGGCACGATGCGACGGCCGCGCCACGGCACGGGCTCGCCCAGTTCGATCGCCGGCCCGCCTGTGGGCTCCCGGAACTGGCGTTGCCGCGCCAGCACGTCGGGTGGCACAACGCCGCCCGGCGGCGGCGCCTCACCGGGCATCAGGAACCGGTCGGCGGGGAAGCTGTCGTCGGCGTCGGGCAAGCGAATCATCACCGGCGTGGGCTCGATCATCAGTCGCTGCCGCTCGCCGTCCTGCCACTGTTCGCGAACCGTCTCGACCACCGGATCAGTACCGGGCGGCACCACGAGCCAACCCGACCGCAC
>CAYLIV010000093.1:0-5238 GCA_964384055.1 uncultured Fibrobacteraceae bacterium | reverse complement strand
AACATCTCCGACCTGGTGAAGTTCGCGCAGGGTTACGGAGCTGCTTGCCCGTAATCCAGATACCCATACGGGTGTTTTGCCCGGCTGTCGTTTCTCTCCAGAGACCGGCAGCCGGGCTTTTATTATGCCCTGAATCGGCCCAATTCTATCGCCAATGGTTTGTCAACCTGCGATCGATGCCTTACTTTTTGCCCCCGAAAGCTCGGACTTCGGATTACCCGTGGTTTCGGCGTTGACGGAGTACGCACGACACGAGAGGTCGTTGACACACGTAGGATCTGGAAACGAGGATCAGAAAACATGACCCACGCAATACGCCTCTACGTAACGGGCGGCACTTTCGACAAGGAATACAACGAGCACAACGGCACGCTCTATTTCAAGGACACGCACATGCGTGAGCTGCTGGCCCTTGGCCGCTGCCACCTCGATGTGGAAGTGCGTACGCTGATGATGGTCGACAGCCTCTCGATGGACGACGACGACCGCGAGATCATTTGCAAGCAGTGTGTGAAGTGTCCGATCAACCGTATCGTCGTCACCCACGGCACCGATACCATGTCTGAGACCGCTCGGCATCTCGGCGAGGCCGACATCAGCGGCAAGACCATCGTGCTGACCGGCGCCATGATACCGTACGCCTTCGGCAGCTCGGACGGACTGTTCAATATCGGCAGCGCAGTAGCCTTCGTACAGAGCTTGCCGCCCGGCGTGTATGTGGCCATGAACGGCCGTTATTTCAACTGGGACAACGTTCGCAAGAACAAATCGACCGGACAGTTCGAGGAACTCGTCTGATCGACCCCATCACTCGTATTGTTTGGGAACCACACAGATGAACTGGAAGCCCTCGGACGTCGAGCGATTGATGAACTGGTGCTTCTCGTGGGGCTCGACGAAGGCGAAATCCCCGGCGACAAGCGCATGCTCGGTGCCGTCCTTGTCGATCAGAGCGCCGCTGCCCGCCAGTATATAGTTCATGTGTTCAGACTCGTGGTCGTGGTACGGCGTATGCCCTCCGGGCTCGAGCGTGAACACACGACACGAGAAATTGGGCACGCCGTCGGCGCTGCCAAACACCATCTGGCGGCTGGCGCCGACCACATCAGCCATCTCCACCCGTTTTCGTTCCACTGCGTGTAGCTTTCGTACGAGCACAGGCTCTCCTCTCTCGCGCAATGCCGGCTGCGGGCTGCATTGCCCGGTTTTCTGCCAGTGCACTCTGGCCAGACTCGAGTGTATCCGGCTACAGCAATGTAAGCCAGGAAAACCGGGGCGGCACGCTCGATCCGACACCACACGAAAGTAGATGTCGGATTGGTCAAATTATGATAGAATCTGTCGCGTAAGCATAGGTTAAGAAAAGGAATGGATTTCGAATCTGTATTTGCATTTCGGTTCGTATCCGTTCAGCGATGGGGTTTGTAACGAACCGATATCGGTTCGCATACGCGCTGTGGCGCTCCAGAGGATAGCGGGACACATGTGGTCTGGCGGAACTGGATACGGTAGCGGATGGTACTGGCGCCGGGTGATCGCGTCGATCGCCGCTGTGTTGGCGCTGGCGGGTGCAGAGGTCCTGGCCGATGAAATTCGGTATACCGACAGCTGGGCGCAGCAGGGCATCAGCGTCGCGCGCGAAAGCGCCTCCGGGCTGGAGCTATCGTACTCCCTCGCACGCTGGAATCTCGGACAGAAGAACATCGACGGTCGCTCGCTGCACACGATCGAACTGCCGGGGGCGTTTCTACCCAATGATGCCGGAGCGCCGGATCTGCCGGGCCAGGGCTGGTTCATCGCGATTCCCAACGGGGCATCGGCGACCGTGCGTGTCGTGGCGTCTCGCTACGAGACCCTGAGCGGTATCGAGCTCGCGCCGGCGCCGCGACTACCTCTCGAGACCGAAGACGGTCCACCAGACTATGCGCGGAACGAGCGCCTTTACGCCACCGACGCGTCATACCCCGAGTCGCCGGTCACGCTGTCCGCGATCGCGATGATCCGCGGTGTCCGGGTGGTCAAGCTGGGAGTCTCACCCTTCCAGTACAATCCGGTCCGCCAGGAGCTGCTTGTCCATCGCGACCTGAAGATCGAGATTTCGTTTTCCGGCGGCGACGGTCACTTCGGCGACGACCGTCTGCGCAGCCGCTGGTTCGATCCGATCTTCCGGGCCAACCTGCTGAACGTGGATTCGCTCGCGCCGGCCGACCAGCGGGCTGTCCTTGCTGTTCCGGGTTCGCGTACACCGGATTTCGAATACCTGATCATCTGTCCGGATGAGCCGGTGTTTCTGGCCTGGGCCGACTCACTGCGTGTGTTTCGGAACGAGCAAGGTATCCGCACGGGCATACGCACGATCAGTGAAGTTGGCGGCAACACGACCGCGGCCATCAAGAACTACCTGCAGGACGCCTACGAGAACTGGGACCTGCCACCGGTTGCCGTGCTGTTGCTCGCGGATTACGGAACCGGTTCCAGTGGCATCATCTCCCCCGTATACGACAACTATTGCAAGGCGGACAACCTGTTCGTGGACATGAACGGTGACTATCTGCCCGATCTGATCATCGCTCGCGTGGCCGCGGAGAACGAAACACACCTGGCTACGGCCGTCGGCAAGGTGCTCGGTTACGAACGACAACCGCCGACCAATCCCGGCTTCTACGACAATCCGGTCGTGACCGGCGGCTGGCAGACCGAGCGCTGGTTCATCCTCTGCGACGAGGTGTTGTACGGATTCATGGCCAATGTTCTGGGCAAATCGCCGGTACGGGAATATGCGATCTACAGCGGTTATCCGGGTTCGCTGTGGTCGACCGCCGTCAATACCGACGTGATCATCGACTACTTCGGGCCCGCTGGCCTGGGTTACGTTCCCGCCACGCCCACGCACCTGACGGACTGGGGCGGCAATGCGGCGCGCATCAACGCCGACATCAACGCCGGCGCCTTTTTCGTACAGCACCGGGATCACGGTTTCTACGATGGCTGGGGCGAACCGGACTACGACATCCCCGACCTGGATGGCCTGAACGATAACGATCTGACCTTCGTCTTCTCGGTCAACTGTCTGACGGGCGCTTTCGATGTTGAGGGCGAGTGTTTTGCGGAACGCTTCCACCGCCACACCGCCGGCGCCCTCGGTCTGATCGCCGCCACGGAGACCTCCTACTCATTCGTGAACGACACCTACGTGTGGGGCATGTTCGACTTCATGTGGCCGCTGTTCGATCCCGGCCACGGCGAAACGGACGCGCCCGGCTGGGGCGACCCGAACGACCACCGGATGCTCCCGGCCTTTGCCAATGCGTCCGGCAAGTACTATCTCGAGGCGTCCAACTGGCCGTACAACGTGACCGAGAAGCAGGTCACCTACAACCTCTTTCATCACCACGGCGATGCGTTCACGACCGTCTACTCGGAACTCCCGCAGAACCTGGTCGTCGTGCATGACGATGTGCACCTGGCCGGCGTCGACGAGATCGCCGTCACTGCGGACGAGGGTGCCTTGATCGGGATCGCCGTCGACGGAGAACTCCTGGTGGCGGCCACGGCTACCGGCGCGCCGCAACTGGTCTCCATCCCGCCGCAGCAGGCCGGCAACAACCTCACCATCACCGTGACCCGGCAGAACTATTTTCGCTATCGCAGCGAGATCCCGGTCGTGCCGCCGGCGGATCCGTACGTGATCTACAGCGCGCACGCGATCAACGACGCCGACGGCAACGGCAACGGTCAGCTCGACTACACCGAGACCGCGCTGCTCTCGCTGACCCTCCAGAATGTCGGCCAGGAAACGGCGCGCAACGTCGTCGCAGAGATCAGCACCGACGACGATTTCCTGACCATCATCGACGACAGCGAGACTTACGGCGACATCGCCGCCGAATCGTATGCGACCGTTGCCGACGGCTTCGAAATCCGTCTGGGCGCCGGTGTTCCGGATGGTCACGAGCTAGCCGTGGCGCTGCGTGCGGACGACGACGGCGCAACCTACGAAAGCTCTTTCGTGATCACCGCGCACGCTCCGGCGCTCGAATTCAACGACTACCTCGTCGTGGACGGCGACAACAACGTTCTCGAACCGGGAGAAACCGCCGATCTCGTGATAAGCCTGATCAATGTCGGCAGCTCACTGGTCGAACGATTGCATTTCTCGCTGAGCTCGACGGACCCCGCCGTCGCGGTCAACACGAACCACGTTCGCGTGCAGGCGATCCAGCCGGACGAAGTGACGATTATCGTGTTCAACCTGACGGCCGATCCGATGATCCCAGTCGGCGAGGTGGTCGAATTCGAATTGACCGCGCTGGCCGACCATTACACCTATTCCACGGTATTCGCGTTGCCGATCGGCCTGTCCATCGAGGATTTCGAAGGCGGTCATTTCCACAGCTTCCCGTGGGAGATGTCGGGCAACGCCCACTGGCAACTCGATTCCGAAGGTCCCTACGAGGGCAGCTACTGCGTCAGATCGGGCGACATCGAGCACAATCAGTCTTCCGAACTCTCGGTCACCGCCGAGGTACTCCACGAAGGCACGATTTCCTTCTACTATCGTGTGTCGTCGGAGAGTGATTACGACCATCTGCGTTTCTTCATCGATGACTACCAGATGGACTCCTGGTCCGGCACCGTCAGCTGGTCCCTGGGCACCTACCCCGTGACGGCCGGCAACCACACCTTCAAGTGGTCCTACGACAAGGACGAGGATGCCGACGGCGGACAGGATTGTTGCTGGATCGACTACATCGTCTTCCCGGCCATCGGCGAGCCACCGCGACCAAGCATTTCGGTCTCGCCGGAGAGCATCGAGACCACCGTCGAGGCGGACGAGTTCCAGACGAGAACGCTGACGCTGGAGAACTCCGGGGAAGGCGAACTGGAGTACTACATCTCGCTGCTGATCAACGAACGTGCAGCAGCCGAAAGACCGCCGGCGGCGAAGTTGAAGAAAGGCGTCACGGACCACCGCGAGGGACAGGTACCTCGTCGCGGCTCGGGCGGTCCCGATCCGTTCGGATACACCTGGATCGACAGCGACGAACCGGGTGGCCCCTCGTACAACTGGATCGATATCAGCGCGGTCGGCACAGCGCTGGTCACTGCCGACGATGCAAACTACGGCCCCTTCGACCTGGGCTTCGAGATGCCGTTCTACGGCGTGCCCCAGGACCAGGTGCGGATCTGTACCAACGGCTGGGTCTCGTTCTCGTCGACGAGCACCGCCTTCCTCAA
>CAYLIV010000092.1:1230-5275 GCA_964384055.1 uncultured Fibrobacteraceae bacterium | reverse complement strand
CTTGCCTTCGCCGATGGCGCGCCGCGCCTCGGGAATCGCATCGAAGCCGACGATGACGATCCGATCCTGCTTGCCGGCCTTCTCGATCGCCGCCAGGGCGCCGAGGGCGGAATCGTCGTTGATCCCGAAGACGGCGTCGAGGCCCGGATGGGCTTGCAGGATGTCCTCCGCAGTCCGGAAGGCCAGATCCTTCACTCCGTGCCCCGACAGGCAGGTGACGATGCGCAGGCCGGGGTACTCGGTCAGCTGCTCACGGAAACCGCTGACGCGCTGGATGACCGACTCGACCTCCGGGTGATCGATGATCGCCACCTCCCCCTGGCCGCCGAGTTTCTCGTTGATCGCCTGGGCGGCCAGCCGCCCGCCGGCGACATTGTCCGAAGCCACGTGGCAGACAACCTCGGCCCCCTCGGCCAGCACCGCGATGTCGGCGCTGAACACGGGAATGTGCGCCTCGTTGGCCGCCTGCACGCTGGTGCCGATGGATTTGGAATCGCACGGCGAGACGATGATCGCGTCGACCTGGCGCACGATGAAATTGTGAATCTGGTCCTTCTGCCGGGCGACGTCGAATTCGCCGGCCTGGATGATCAGCTCGAAACCGTGACGCTCGGCCGCCGCCAGCAAGCCCGTCTCGAGATCCTGGTAGAAGGGATGGGTCCGCGTCAGCAACGTGACACCGAGGGTGGCGCGGGTGGGCGCCGGCGTCTTGGCGGTTGGCGGACGCGCGTCACCGATCGGTGCATCATCGCCGCTGCCGCAACCGAGATAGCTCAGCGAAAAGCAAAGCCCGATCGCCAGCCAGCAGAGCAGGGCCGGCGAGCGAAAACGCGCCATTCGAGACATACCATCCTCCTCGGAAACGACATCGGATCGGGAAAAGTGGACCGTGCCGGTCGGCCCGCCGGGCGGTCGACCGTGTACCTGGCGTTTCTGTCGCCGGGCGATCCTATCATCGGCAGGACGCTTTGTCTGCTCGCTTTGTCGGTTGTGGACAGGAAAAACCGCGGGCGTGTGGCGCCCGCGGTCCGGAACTCGGCACTACGCCAGCAGGGTGGCGCGGCGCGCTATTTGGCCGGCAGCCGGTAACAGATCACCGACGGCGGGACGGCCTCTTCGTCTTCCTCGTCGTCGTCGGCGCCACCCCGGGTCGCCACGACCATCATCATACCGCCGCCGCCGCTGGAAGCCGTCGACGCCGGCCGTTTCCGGGCTTCCTTCAAGATGTAGAGCCGGTCGCCAGCCAGGATGTACGCATCCCGGTCGTCATCGTAATCCGCTTGCAGCGCCACCCGGCGCTGGTACTTGCCATCGGCATCGAACACGTCGAACACACCGAGCGCGCCGGCCGGACACTCCCGGGTGCCCTGACTGTTGCGCACCCACAGCTCGCCGTCGACGCGAGGGTGCATGGCGCCGATATCCCGTTCGAACTGCTCGACGATCATCTCCACACTGCCGCTGAATCGTTCGGCCATCTCCGCGTTCTGGGCTTCCTCGGCAGCGATCTCTGCGGCCGAGCGCTTGACCGAGGTGTACTCGCGACGGATCACGCGCTCGGGTTCACCCAGCGTGTTGAAGACCTCGATCGCATACTGATCGTAGTGCTGCGCCACGAAGATGCGGCCGTCCCGACCGACCGCGAACTGGCGCGTGAACTCGTTGCCCGGCCCGCCGATGCTCAGGCCGCCCTGCTGCACTTCCGACGTCTCGATGACGGTGTGCAGGTGCTCGCCGTCGCTGTCGACGATCGACAGCGAGTGTCCGACCTCTACCCCGTCCGGCTGGAAGTTCGGCGTGATCTTGCCGACGACGACCGCCCCGGCGGACGCGCGGGCGCGCTGGATCATCTGCATGTGGCCGCCGCTCTTGCCGGTAGCGAAGTGGGATCCCGGTATCCCCTGCCGATCGAGGGTGACCAGCTTGGCCGGCATCATCTGGACCACGCCGATGTTTCCGTTGGGCAGCAGCAGGAAATTGCTGGCCATCTTGAATTCGCCGGGGCCCTCGCCCTCGCCGCCGATGCTGCGCACGTGGTTGCCCTCGGCGTCGTAGACCTGGATCACGCTCAGCGTGGAATCCAGCAGGTAGCTGAGGCCGTCATCGTCGACGAGCACGTCGGTGACGAAGCCGAGCATCTCGCCTCCCTCGTCATCCTCGCCACCGACGCGCCACAGCTGCTCTGTCGCCACCGTCTCGGTCTTGCCGACGGGCAGGTCCGGATTCATCACGTTTGGGACACCGTTGCGGTATTCTTCGAAACCGGTCCACTCGGCGGCTCCGAGTACACCGGCGCCGCCCAGCGCAACCAGACACAGCAGCCCGGCGACCACGTTCTTCTTCGCGTTCGTTTCCGGTTTTCTCACGACTGACTCTCCTGTTGATTCATGACCTGATCGTGTCGGTTATCGGTTGCGCCGGCGCCCGGCTGTTACCCGTGATTCGGCGACGCGGATGAATGACGTAATCATCGGTGAGTGGGTTGCCGCGTACCCAGTTAAGGGATGTTAGCAACTGTTAAATGATGTTAACGCAGTGTGCTTTCTGGGCTTTGCAGCGTATACTACCACCATGTTACTGGCCAGAAAATCCATATCCATGGTCGTCGCTCTGCTCGTGCTGGCGCTGGCGGGGTTGCTGGTCGTCCAGGCGCTCCTGCTCAAGTACGCCATCGAATTGAAGGACCAGGCCTTCAGCCGCAACGTCTTTACTGCGCTTTCCACCGTGGTGCAACAGGTCGAGGCCGCCGAGATCGCCGACGGCGTCGTGGATGTGTTCGTGACCCAGCAGCCCGCCGCGCGCTGGTTCGGTACGGTGCCGCCGGATTCGTGTCCCGACGGTCTACGAAAACTCATCGCCCTCGAATTCGATACCGACCGGCTGCGCACGGTCGCGAAACCCGACGACTTCCAGATCGTGAAATTCGAAAGCGAAGCCGAGCATCTCGAACACGCGGCCGACGGTTTGCAGGCTCACGAAGCGCTGACCATCGTGGTCCAGTCGGAACGTCAGCACATGGCGCGCAAGGTGATCGGCGACCTGACCCGACTGACGAAGCGTCCGATTCGGCAGCGGGTCCGCACGGGGCACATCGATTCGCTGCTGACCGCCAACTTCGACGAGGTCGGTATCGACGTCGCTTTCGACTACGGCGTCATCGCCGCCCGCAACGACTCGCTGCACCTGACGAACGACGAGCGTCACTCGACGCGGCTGCGGGACTCCCGCTTCCGGACGCGACTCTTTCCCCTCGATCTGGCGCCGCCGTTCTTCGATCTCGCCGTGTTCTTCCCGGCCAGCCGGCTGTTCGTCTACAAGCAGCTCTGGCCGCTGCTGTTGTGTTCGGTCGTCTTCACCCTGGTGATCATCGCCTGCTTCGCCCATACCATCCGGACCATCTTCGCCCAGCGCCGCCTGGCCGACCGGATGGTCGGTTTCGTCAACAACATGACGCACGAATTCAAGACGCCCATCTCAACCGTGGCCCTGGCCAGCGAGGCGATCGCCCGTCCCGACGTCCTCGCGCATGAAGGCACCTTGCTACGCTACAACCGGATGATCCGCGAGGAAAACGATCGCATGCACCAGCAGGTCGACCGGATCCTGCAGATGGCCCAGCTCGAGCGCGGTGACTACGAGCTGAACCTCGTCCGGGTGGACCTGCACGAGCTGGTCGACGAGGTGAGTGCGCGCTTCGCGTTGCAGGTGGAACAACGCCGGGGTTCGCTCGTACACCGGCGCGAAGCCACGGCTGCCGAGGTGATCGCCGATCCCATGCACCTGGCGAACGTGATCCAGAACCTGCTCGACAACGCTGTAAAATACTCGGTGGCGGCGCCGGACATCCAGCTACGAACCTGGAACGAGCGCGACGGTCTCGTCCTGCAGGTCGCCGACCGCGGCATCGGCATCGGCGAACACGACCGCAAGCGCGTTTTCGACAAGTATTACCGCTGCCCGACGGGCAACGTACACGACGTCAAGGGCTTCGGTCTGGGACTGAGCTACGTCAAGCTCATGGTGGTGGCTCTCGGCGGCGACGTGA
>CAYLIV010000092.1:0-1130 GCA_964384055.1 uncultured Fibrobacteraceae bacterium | reverse complement strand
TGACCACGACACAACACATCCTGCTCCTGGAAGACGACCCGAATCTTGGCCAGATCATCCAGGAATCCCTCGAACACGAGGGCTACGCCGTGACCCTTCTGCCCAACGGCGAGGAAGGCCTGGCCGCCGTGCGCGACGGCGCGTTCCATTGCTGCCTCGTCGACGTGATGATGCCCCGGATGGATGGTTTCACCTTCGCCCGCGAGCTCCGGCAGGAAAACCGTCGCCTGCCGCTGATCTTCCTGACGGCCAAGTCGCTCACCGAGGACAAGGTCACGGGATTCAAGATCGGCTGTGACGACTACATCACCAAACCCTTCAGCATGGAAGAACTCGTGTTGCGCATCCAGGCGGTGCTGCGCCGGCGTGGTGACGAAATCGACGCCGGCGGACCCGGCGCCGACGACGAGTCCTTCCCCGACGCCTTCGAGATCGGTACCTTCAGTTTCGAATACCCACGGCAGATCCTGCGTTGCGGTGCGCAGGAACGGCGGCTGACCGCGAAGGAGTCGGCGCTCCTGCGACTGCTGTGCGTCTATCGCAACCGCACCCTGGACAGGTCGTTCGCCCTGCGCTCGATCTGGGGCGACGACAGCTACCACGCCGGGCGCAGCATGGATGTGTTCATCTCGCGGTTGCGCAAGTACCTCAGGCAGGATCCGCGCGTCGAGATCAAGACCATCCATGGGCAGGGATTCCGCTTGCTGGTCGATTGAGGCCGTTCTCAGGCAGGATTCCGGAGCTACGGCCCCGACAGCTGCTGCTGCAACAGATACTCGGCCACACCGGCCGCCGCCACCGCATGACCACGGCGATTGAAGTGCACGTCCCCGCCGGGCAGATACAGCGTATCGTCGCCCGCCAGGCGGCGGAAACGAGCCAGCAGATCCACGCATTCGATGTCGTGTTCGGCGCAGAAACGCTTGACGCGCAGGCTGGGCAGATCGAGATCGAAGTCGGCCGGATCGAGATTCCAGTGCCGGCACATCACCTCCCAGTCGGCGGGCTGCACCTGATGACGCTGGGGAAAGAGTACCAATACGAAACGGGCGCCGCCACGGCGAGCCGACCGATCGAGCTCGCGCAGCAGATCGAAGAAGACCGCATACATGGCGTCGACGACCGGTGGG
>CAYLIV010000091.1:0-5690 GCA_964384055.1 uncultured Fibrobacteraceae bacterium | reverse complement strand
AAAGTGGGGAAATCTAATTGTCGTCACTGGGGAAATCCAATTGTCGCTGGCCAATGCGGTCCCGGCCGTCACCGTCCAACCTGTCACGAGGAAGTGTACCATGCCGAACCGTCACCGGATGTTAACACGCCCGAGCCGACTGTGTAACCTGGATGTCGTTCCGATCTCGATCCTGCTGATGGGTCTGGTCGCCGGTCTGGTCGGGATGATGTCCGGCTGCGCCGCGACGGACAGCGAAAAAGCCGGCTTCCCTGCCCTGACCGGCGACTATCTCGGCCAGCCGCTGCCCGGCGACCGGGCCGAGCTCTTCGCCCCCGGCATCGTCAACAACGGCGTTGCGACCCGTGACATTGCCTTCACGCCGGACGGCAACGAGATCTACTTCTGCCAGGAGGTGGGACAGTACGCGTGGACGGCGATTCTGGTCACCCGGCGCGTGGACGGCGTCTGGTCCGAGCCCGAGGTGGCGCCGTTTTCCGGCAACCCGGAGTGGATGGATCTCGAGCCGGCGATTTCCCCGGACGGCAGGCGGTTCTATTTCCTCTCGACGCGGCCGCTCGAAACGGGCGGCGAGGCGGGCCAGCAGGACATCTGGATCATGGACCGCACGGCCGACGGCTGGTCCGAACCCTGGAACCCCGGACCGCCGGTCAACACCGACGCGCCCGAGTTCTTTCCCTCGCCCGCGCGTGACGGCAGCCTCTACTTCACCCGGCGTATGGCCGACTCCCGTATCCATCAGATCTGGCGCGCGCGGCCCGACGGCGACGGCTGGGCCGAGCCCGAGCTGCTGCCGGCGCAGGTCAACTGCGGCAGCAATCGCTTCAACGCGATGGTGCATCCCGCTGAAGCGTGGATCATCGTGCCGGCCTTCGGCCCGGAAGACAATCTGGGCGGCGTCGATTATTACCTCAGTTTTCGCAACGACGACGACACCTGGCGCGAGCCGCTCAACCTGGGGCCGCAGGTCAACACTGCTGCCATGCAGGAATGGTCGGCGGCGCTCTCGCCCGACGGGCGGTTCCTGTTTGTGATGTCAAACCGGACGTCACGAGAGGCAACCGGCTCGTTGGGCTGGTCGGAGATTGAACGCTCCCACCTCGAGCCAGGCTGGGGCGGCGTCGCGATCTGGTGGTTGTCGGCGGCGGTGATCGACCGCTTGCGCGATGCTGGTGGCCCGGAAACACCGGCCACCGAATCCGCGGCCCAACCGGAACAGGCGGTGCCGACCTCTTCCGGCGTTGCCGATCGTGCGCTTGACGCCCTCGACGTCGCCGACCGCGAGTTTGTCGACTTCCTGCACGCCTTGCCGGGCGAACTACCCGGCGGCACGCCGCAGCTCTTCGCGCCCGATGTGATCTGCACGGGATTTCACGACCGGGACGTGGCATTCGGCGCCGGCGGCCGCGAGATCTACTTCGGCTTGATGCAGGGCGGCCTGGCCACCGTGCGCGTGATCCGGTTCACGGGCGGCCGTTGGTCCGAGCCCGAGGTGGCCGGTTTCGCGACCGATCGCGAGCACAACGCTTTCGAGCCGACCCTCAGCGCCGACGGCCTGCGGGTGTTGTTCCTGTCGACCCTGCCCATCGAGGGCGAAACCGATCAGCCGGGCTGGACCAACCAGAACATCTTCCAGTCCCGGCGCGCGGACCTGAACGCCCCCTGGGGAGCGCCCGAACCGGTTGCCGATCCCATCAGCACCGCAGCGGCGGAGTACTTTCCTTCGTTGACCGACGACAACATTCTGTACTTCTCGCGCGAGACAGACGAGGGCGGCGTGGCCATCTGGCGGGCCGAACCCGCCGGCGAAGGCTGGGCCGCTCCGGTCAAGCTGCCCGCGGCGGTCAACATCACCGATCAATGTTACAACGCCACCGTGAGCCGCGACGAACGCTGGCTGCTGTACTGCGTCGCCGGACACGACCGGAACATCGGACCGGCCGACTACTGGATCGCCCGGCGCGACGAGAAAGGGAGCTGGGGGGCGGCCGTCAACCTGGGTGACACGGTCAACACGCCGGATCAACGGGCAGGATCGGCCTGCCTGACGCCCGATGGGCGCTACCTGCTCTTCAGCGCGAGACACGCCGACACAGAACGTTACTTTCCGGGCGGACGCCTTACTCGCTCCGGTCTGGCCGCTGCGCACCGCGGACCGGAAAACGGCGCCATGGATGTTTACTGGGTGGAGGCCGATTCTATTGGTACGGTGCGCCGATCGGATCGATGACCGCTGACTCGGGCAGGAATGCCCCCCGGGGGGCACCCGGCGATTGTTACCCGCAGAACAACGCCCGCCCGGCCGAAGCCGGACGGGCGCCATTGCTCACGAATCGCGGTCCTAGCGGGTCGCGATCCTCGAGTTGCAGCCGGACGAACCGCGACAGCTGCCGACCTTGCTCGGCGAAGCGCCGTCGCGTCGGCAATCCTGCGGATCGCACTGCTTGTCTGCACACAGCTTGGCACACTCTTCCGGCGTGCACTCCTTGCCTGCACACAGCTTGGCACACTCTTCCGGCGTGCACTCCTTGCCTGCACACAGCTTGGCGCACAGCTCCGGCGTGCACTTCTCGCCCTGGCACACCGTGGCGCAATCGCCGGGATCACACCGCTGCGCACCGGCATCGGTCGTCGCGTCGGGCGAGTTGCCGGCGTAGACCTGCAGGCCGCCGATCACAACCGCCGACGTCACGAGCATAACCGTCAACACGGTCTTGAAAACCTTCATGACTGTTTCCTCTCTGTAAACATGTGTAAGGCAGCCCGACGGTTCGGGACCACCCGGGAAAAGAGAGTCAACAGAGCTGGGGAGGCGGTAGCGGGGGTTTCACGTTGCGGAAGTCGGCTGTCTCGTCGCCCGGCAGCATCGAGCCCAGTAAAGGTCGTCGCTCCTCGACGACAACAGCCGCCACGGCACTCAGTGGCAGATCGTTCAACCGGATGCATACGCAGCAGCGATCGGATTTCGGGCAGCCCGGATCTTCGTCCCGGCAGGGTGTCGGATCATTGTGAAGCGTCGATCCGCACCTGTCGGATCCGGTCGACACGGCAGCGACCGTATTGCCGGCACCACAACATCCATCGTCCGGCTGCGTGACCCGATCGAGCATCGCGCGGTCGATCAGACAGGAACGCACGCCATCGTTGGCGACGGCGATAAAAACGTCGTTCGGCTGGGCCTGCATCAGCAACAATGGAAGGTGAATCACCCAGGCGGCCAGCACCAGTCGGGTCAATTCGCGGTGAGGGACACGGCCGGACAACATGTGATCTCGCGTCGTTGCGAACTGGTTGGTCGGTGAAGACGAACTGGTAATCGAAACCGCCAGCGAGCCGGTGGTTCCCGAAAAATGGGGGCAGCGCGCGGCTGCCCCCTCTACCAGTTGCGTAATTCATCGACGACGGGGCGACGCTGCGGCGACAATGCGCAGCGTCACGCGCTCAATGTATGACCGTCACCTGCCGCACCTGCGTCGCCGTGGGCGTCACCATGCGCACGAAATAGATGCCGGCAGCGATCCGGCGGCCGGCCTGGTCCACGGTCCGGAAGTCCAGCCGGTGCTCGCCGGCGTCCGCCGCGCCTGCGTACAGCGTACGCACACGCCGGCCGGCCAGATCGTACAGCTCGATCGTGACAGGCGTCTGGGCGCCGAGCCGGAATTGCAGGGTCGCGCCGGAGCCGATCGGGTTCGGCCGGCAGGGCGCCAGCACGCTCAGATCGGTGATCAGGTGCTCGGCCACGCTCGTCGGCGGACGGATGATCGAGACCATGATGTCGTCGACCGCCGCCTCGACCAGCGAACCCGGTGATTGGTCGTCGGCGATGAAGCGGAACTGGACCGTTCCGGTCAGCGGTACGAATGAACCCACATCGAAGCTACGTTCCAACCAGATGTTGTTGCTGCCGGCCGTGTATTCCAGCTGCGCCCAGGTGCTGCCGTCGGCTGTCACCTCCACGGTCCAGTAATCCTGGCCCGGGTTGTTGCCCAGATCGTTCGTGTACCAGCGCCAGTACGTGAGCGTGACCGAAGACGCCCCCTCCACATTGAAGACCGGCGTGAGCAGGGTGGTGGTGCCGCCGTCCACATCGGCTTCGCCGGCTGTGCCGCCCACGGTTCCGTTGGCGGTCACGAAGCACATATGGCCCGGGTCGGTCGTGTGATCGTCCTCGGGTTGTACCTGTTGCGAGTTGTAGATGGTACCCAGCGGATCGACACGTTCCCACATACCGGAAGTAGCGGTATCGCCGGCGACGCCCAGGGCCCAGCCCATGTCCATCTCGGCGGTGTCGTACCAGGGCCCGACGGTGAGCAGCACCTCTCGCTGGACGTGGTACGACGCCGGACCAGTCAGGTCGAGCGGCAACAGCCCCACATGGATCTCCGGACAGTCCGGCGAGATCTGTACCGAGAAGCCGCTGACGTCGACGTCGCCCCCGACCGGCACCACGCCGACGCTACACGGGGTCGGGTCGCTCACGAAATAGCCGCCGCTCTGGAGCACGGCGTCCAGATCCGGCGAGTCGCAACCGCCGGTATTGGCGATCTCCAGGGTCAGGCCGACCGTCTCGCCCGGGTCGGCCACGCCGTCACTGTCGCCGGCCGAGTCGTTGATCGCCGTGACGAGCACCGCATAGTCGGGTGCGGTCGCGTGGGCTTCGAGCGGCAGCTGACCGGGTGTTTCTGTGACGTTCAGCGTGAGTTCGAGCGGCTCGCCATGAGGCACGTCGCTGGCGACACTGAAGACGAACGACGGGCTGTTTGCCGCCGTGCCGCCCGCCGGTATGGCGCCGTAGGTGCTCTCGTCCACGACCAGGGTCACGTACGACGAGCCGGTCGCGAGGACGGCGTCGACATCAATCGCGTCGGACAGCCCCATGTTGTGCAACGAGACGGACAGCTCGATGGTCTCGCCGAAGTCGATCACGCCGTCGCCGTCGCCGCGCGACATGCCGACGTTGTCGTCGTCCACGTTGAGCTGTTCGACCACCAGGTAGACGCCTTCCAGATTGCCGAACAGGTTGAGCGCGTCGCCCAGTTCGGCCGGTGTGCTGCTGTACTGGGGCGTCTCGTCGGAGATGTCATTGGCTTCGGCGTAGATGAACGCCTCGTGCATGGACACGATGCCGTCGTCGTTGGAGTCGGCGTCGACAGGCGTACCGTAGGGATCGGCAAAGGCCACGGCGCTGGTCCAGAAGTAGACGAACGTGTCGTAGATATAATCCGGCGGCATTGCCCAGGACAGTTCGTCCCAGTCGGCGGCGGTGGCGATCACCCGGCCGTCGCCCTGCAGGTCGTCGATCATACCGCCGCTGTAACACTGCTCGAAGGTGCAGATGACCGTCTGGCAGGGCAAACCGTCGACGTAGGCGGCGAGCTGATCGTCGCGCAGCTCTTCCCAGTTCCAGAGGTTGAGGTAACAGTCCTGGCCCGACTCCTGGCCGCCGTGATCGGTGGTGAAGATGAAGAGCTGATCGGCCGCGGTGAGGGATATCGCCAGCTCATTGAACACTTGGCCGATGTACTGCATGGTCGCGGGATACTCGATATCGTCGTCGCCGTCGCCGTCCAGATCGGGCGGCGAGTTGGTGCCGTTCGAACGATCGGCCGCCGGATCCGTGCCGTCGGCGATGCAGACGCGGATGTGATCATCGGCATAACCGTAGTACTCGACGAGCGTGCGGTAGATGA
>CAYLIV010000090.1:0-5714 GCA_964384055.1 uncultured Fibrobacteraceae bacterium | reverse complement strand
CGCAATCTATACGATCACCCCGACTGTTGCCCCGCTGGGGCTGGGAACGACCAGGAGGAGAGTGTGATGCGCAAAACGATTTCCATTATCCTGAGCCTGCTGCTGATCACGACCGCTTTCGCATCGATCGCCCTCGCAATCGATCCGTTGCCAGGCAAGACCAACGAGCACATCGGCGCCAATCCCGCCGCCGACAGCCGGGAAGGCGGGGAAACCATCTACGACGCCATGCCGATCACCAGCCTCCCCTTCGCCGACACCGGCGCCACCTGTGACAACCAGGACGACTACGACGAGGCTTGCCCCTACTCGATTTCCACGTCCCCGGACGTGGTCTACTCGCTGGTCGGCGCCGGTGAGGAACTGGTGAAGCTCGATCTGTGCGGCTCGTCCTACGACACCAAGATATACGCCTACGATTCCGGACTGAACCTGGTCGCCTGCAACGACGATTTCTACTTCGACGATGACTGCGGCGTCTACGTTTCCTATGCGGAGATCGAGTTCCTGATCCCGGACGAAACCTACTACATCGTGGTCGACGGTTATGGCGGCGATTGCGGCGAGTATGCCCTGACCGTGGAATTCTGCCCGTTACCGCCGCCCTGCGACTTTGTCTGCCCGGACGAAGCGTTGCTCGAGGGGGAACCCGACCTCGTGCCCGGCTACGTCGACAATCACAACGGCGGTTGTGAAAGCGACCCGCCGGTGTTCCAGGATCTCTTCGCGCCCCCGGGCACCGACGAACTGATCATCTGCGGCGATACCGGCTGGTGGACCACCGCCGGCATCTGGCTTCGTGACACCGACTGGTATCGCGTCATCGCCACCGGTTACCTTATCACCTGGTCAGCCTACGCCTATCACGCAACAATGGACTACGCCGTGATCTACCATGACGATTGCGACGACGTATCGACGCTGCCCAACGTGATCGGCCCCTGCTACAACCAGGTGGCGACGATTCCCACCGCGCCCGGAGAAATCGTCTACCTGCGAGTCGCGCCGGACGATCCGGAGCCGCCGGCCTGCTCGCTCGACTACAACCACTACATGATGTGGTTGAGCGGCGTTTCGTCCGTAACACCGGTCGAGCACTCGTCGTGGGGAGCGGTGAAGAGCCTGTATCGCTAGGCGGCGAGCGGCGGCAAGACCGAACGCGCTGCTGGTATCCGATCCCCTGTCCGGCATGCTCACATCGCCGGACAGGGGATTCGTCTATTCTGGATGATATATTGGATGCTTGACGACACCGGGCCAGGCCGTGCATTTTTTCCTGCGTCGTTGCTAGCGGTACGAGAGCGATTGTCGCGGAGTTTATCCCATGGCTGAAACGCCGGCTCGTTGGTCACCAGTCTCGTTGCGCACGTCCTTCCTGCAACTCGTGGGCCTGACGGCCTTTGCGGTGGCTCAACCGCTGTTCGACATCCTCGGCCGGCACATCGAGTTTCTGGTCGCCCACCGGGCCGGACCCGTTGAAATCCTGTTGCTCGTGCTGGGAGCAACACTGGCGCTACCCACGGTTCTGGTTGCGTGCGAAGCCCTGGCGGGATTGATCCACCGGCACGTACGCAGCGGCCTGGGACTCGTTTTTCGCTGGTTCTTGCTGTTGCTGATCGTGTTGCCGCCGCTTCATGCCGTGACGTTTCTCGGCGGGATCGGGGCGCTGAGCGCCGCCGCCCTGCTGGCCGCGGCGGGAGTCCGGGTGTTTCTTCGTTTCGACCCGGTACGGAAACACCTCGCCATACTGGCCTTGGCGGCGCCGCTCTTCTGCCTGCTCTTCCTCGGCCAGCCGAGCGTTCGGCAACAGCTCCGGCCTGCAAAACAGCATGCGCCCGCGGACCAACCGGCCAACAACCTGACACCGGTGGTGTTCGTCATCTTCGACGAGCTGCCGGTTACCGCGTTACTCGATCACGAGCGCCGCATCGACCCGGTGCTGTACCCCAACTTCGCCGCACTGGCGGGCGAGGCGGCCTGGTATCCGAACGCCACGACGGTCAGCGGCGCGACGCCCCGCTCGATCGCGGCCTCCATGACCGGCCTGCACCCGCGACACAAGACCCCCGCCACACTCGACAACTATCCCGACAACCTGTTCACCTACCTGAACGGCTCGCATCGCTTCGTGGTCGAAGATGCGCAGACGCAATTGTGCCCCGATCATCTGCGTCTCGACGCGACGAGCAAATCGTCGCGACGGCTGCGCATGCTGGCTTTCGACACCGCAGTGATCTACCTGAACATCGTGCTGCCGGAAAGTTTCGCTGCGTATCACGCGGAGCTCGACAATCGCTGGACGGGATTCGCAGCCGGTAACGATCCGGCGCCGGCCGGTCCGCGAATCAACCGGTTCCAGCGATTCGAACGCTTTCTCGCCAGCCTCGAAGCGGGCGACCGGCCGCTGTTCGGTTTCATGCACATCCTCCTGCCGCACAACCCGTATCAGAAGCTGCCATCGGGAACGGTGTACAACTATCGACCGGGCGTGCCGAAAGCCGAGAACAAGCGCTGGGCAACCGATGAACTGGTCGTGTTGCACAGCTACCGTCGGTCGTTACTCCAGCTGCAATACGTCGATTCCTTGCTCGGCCGCCTGATCGCCCAGCTCAAGAAGATCGGCCAATACGATTCCACGCTGCTTGTCATTACTTCCGACCATGGCGCCAGCTATCGACCGGGAAAATTTCACCGCGCCATCTCGGACGAGAACCTGGCCGACGTCATGTCGGTGCCCTTGCTCATCAAATTGCCGGAACAACGCACGGGACGCATCGACGATCGCTACGTGCAATCGATCGATGTGCTTCCGACGATCCTGGAGGCGCTGGAAGTGGAATCACCGGCGCCGTACGATGGCCAGTCACTGCTGAATCCCGACCGTTACGAACCGCGCGCCGTGAGATTCGAGATTTTCGAGGAGCCGGTACCGCGGGAAAAGCTCGCCGAACGGTTCGAACAACTCGCCTGGAAGCTTGCGGCCTTCGGCCCGGGCGGCGACCCGGAGGCGCTGTACGAGTACGAGACCTTCCACACGTTGATCGGCGAGCGGCCCGAACCTTTCGCCGCCGGTGAGGATCCGCAAATCGTGTATCGGCTGGACGAGCCCGAGCGATATCGCAAGGTCCGCCGCGATCGTCGTTTCGTGCCTGCCGAAATCACCGGTACGCTCCGTCGCGTCGACGGATTCGCCGCCACCGTCGACATCGCCGTGGCGATCAACGGCACGATCGCCGCCGTGACGACGAGTTACCAGGCGCCGGTCGGATCCCGCCAAGTCTCCTGGTGCGCCCTCGCCCGAGAATCGGCGGTAGCAACCGGTCGTAACCAGCTCACGCTCTTCCGCATCGAAGTGACGGACGACGAGATCCGGTTGTACGAGCTGGCGGAGGATAGCCGGTAAGTCGTGCCTGCGTGGCGACGAGACCTTCACCCTGGAACAGAGGACAGGTGCCGGATGACTCGCAGAATCCCTGAGGCGGCGCTTCTGGTCACCATCCTGGTGCTGGCGGCCGGCTTGCGCCTCGGCAATCTGCTCACACCGATCTCGGGCTGGCATGACTGGCGCCAGGCCGACACCGCCTCCATTGCCCGCAACTACGCGGAAAACAATCCCAACCTGCTCTATCCCGCGATCGACTGGGGCGGCGATACGAGCGGTTACGTGGAATCCGAGTTCCAGGTCTACCCCTACGTGGTGTCGGTCCTCTACCGCTGCTTCGGGGAGCACGAGGCTCTGGCGCGACTGGTGTCGGTATTTTTCTCGCTGGTTGCGATCTATGGTCTGTTCCTGCTGGCCAGGGACATCATGGGCCGGAAAGCCGCGTACTGGAGCGCACTGGTGTTTGCCGTCCTGCCGTTGCATGTCCTGCTGGGGCGCAGTGTGATGCCGGAAGCGACACTGCTCGCCTGTTCGGTGCTCGGCGTACGCTTCTTCTATCGCTGGCAGGTCGCCGGGCGCGTTCGCGATTTCTGGCTGAGCTGGTGTTTTCTGACCCTGGCGGTCCTCATCAAGCTGCCGACGCTCTATCTCGGGCTACCGATGGTTGTCACCGTTCTCGTGGTGCACGGCTGGCGTGGCTTTCGGGACTGGAAACTCTGGAGCCTGGCCGCACTCATACTGCTTCCGGTGGGCCTCTGGTACTACCACGCGCACCAGCTCTACCTGCAAACCGGTCTTACTTTCGGTATCTGGGTCTACGGCACGGACAAATGGGGCAACACGGACTTGTTGCGCGATCCCGATTTCTACCGGCGGGTCTTCCATACTTTTCTCTGTAAACACACGCTGACCCACTACGGATATTACGCCGCCGCGCTGGGTCTGTTCTTCGTCCGACGCCCGCGCACGCAGTTCATCGTGGATGCGTGGCTGGCCGGCGTGCTGCTCTACGTGCTGATCGTTGCCCGCGGCAACTATGTACACGATTACTACCAGGCACCGATCTTGATCCCGGCGGCGTTGCTGATCGCGCGTGTTCTGGCCGGGCTGACCCCCGGCCGTTTCGATCCGCGCGACCCGGCGGCGTACCGCGTGCTGGCGCCGGCCTTGCTGGTCGTTCTGCTGTTCGCCGCCAGCCGGACGCAGGTACACGCGGTACTGGCCAGGGAAAGCGAAGACAGCGGGCTGCTGCGCATGGCCGCCGTGGTGCAGGATCTGTCGCAGCCGAGCGAACGGGTCATCGCCGTCAACCGATCGAATCCGGCGGCGCTGTACCATGCACGTCGTAGAGGTTGGAATGCGAAATCCGGCGACGTGAATTTCGGTTTCATCTCGAGAAGGATGGACAGAGGCGCACGCTTGCTCTACGGCGAAAAACAATATTTCGAGTCCATCGATGCTATCCACAGCTTGCAGGATGTGGCGTTGCGCTACCAGCTCGTGCACGACGCTCCAGAGTTCTTCGTCGTTCGTCTCGATCCCGATCCCGAGCTGGTTCCGGTCCGCTTCACGCACGGCTGGGCTGCCGAGGAAAGCTGGGGACGCTGGGCGACCGACCGGACTGCCGGTTTCTGTGCGGCGATACCGCAGGCTGCCTGCGATCTGTCGCTGCTGGCTGCTCCCCGGCAAGTCGAGCAGGAGCCCGTACGGTGCCGGATCTCGTGCGGTGACAGGGAACTGGGTACGATCGTGATCACCGGCAAGCCGTGGGACTGGCGCAAGTATTCGCTGCCGGTACCCCCGGCGCTGAGCGGACGGGTTTCGGATTTCGAACTGCACATCGACGTGCCGGCGGCCGCGGCAGACAGCGAATCCGAGGATCGACTGCTGGCGGTCAAAGAGGTGTTCCTGTTGCCGCTGGAAACTGACGAGGTGGCTTTCGATCCACAACGCCGGTTGACCTATCTCGAGGGGTGGCACGTGCGTGAACCGTGGGGGCGCTGGGGACTGGCCAGGGAAGCCACTGTCCGCATCATCGTGCCGAGGTGGCCGGCGCAACTCGAAATCACAGCGGCCGCCTGGGGGCAAATGGACCGGGTGCAGCGCTGCCGGTTGACGCTGGCCGGCGAGACCATCGGTGAAATCGAAATCTCCGGCGAGCCCTGGAAGATGAAGCCCTACACCGTCGACCTGCCGCAGCCGACGCCTGCCGGTTGCCAAGAACTGAGACTGTCGTTCGAACACAGCTGGCCCGGGAGCGAAACCGACACACGGGCGCGAACCGTCGCGCTGGGCGGTATTGCGTTTATTCCCATAGCCGAGTGAGTTTTTC
>CAYLIV010000089.1:0-5921 GCA_964384055.1 uncultured Fibrobacteraceae bacterium | reverse complement strand
GGATCATGCTGTCTCCGGCGTTGCCGTGACCCACAATGTTACCAGGAGAGCCAGATAAACGGGGACGACCGTGTCGTTCAGAATCCAGATGCCATCATTGTAGTCGGCAACAAACGCGTATGCCCCGTCGACCGAAATACCGACGGCAAGGCTACCGGTATTGTAATAACCGATTTCGAAGGGATTCGTTGGATCTTCGACATCGACGACGCGCATGCCATTTAATCTGTCGGCTACGTAAACGTGGTTCCCGCTGATAGCGACGCTCTGGGCTGTCTCGGTATCGAATAGACCTACTTCAAAGGGACTTTCTGGATCCGAGATATCGACGATTTGCAGGCCATCAGAAGCGGCAGCTACATAGGCGTAGTTGTTACTGACTACGACATCCTCTGTGTAGTAAGTCACCGGGTCGACATGGCCAACTTCGATAGGATTCGCGGGGTCGGACACATCGATGATACGAAGGCCCCGCCAATCGTCGGCCAGGTAGGCGTAGTTGCCGTCGACGTATACGTTCAACGCCAGACCAGCAGAATTGAAGATGCCAGCAACGAAAGGATTCGCGGGATCAGAAATATCGACTATATGCATGCCGATAGAATACGTAGCCAGATAGGCGTAGTTACCACTGACAGCAACGCCCATAGCGAGGCCGTTCGTGCTACAGAAACTAGTCTCGACCGGATTCTCCGGATCTGAGATGTCAACGACGTACAACCCTTCCCAGACAACAGCCAGATATGCATATCCTCCTCTCACCGCGACATCTTCTACTTGATCATCGGGATCGAACACGGCGATTTCCACGGGACTCGATAGATCGGCAATGTCAAGAATACAGAGACCGTCATTGTAGTTGGCTACATATGCGCACTCTCCTGCAACCGTGACGTTCAATGAGTGGCTGCGCGTGTCAATGAAACTCGCTTCATATGGATTCGCCGGATCATGAACATCTATCACGCGTAGACCATCCCAGAAGTCAGCCATATACACGTAGCCTTTTTCGGCTACAACACTCCACGCCCTTCCGCCAGTATCGAAGAAGGCGACCTCGAAGGGATTTGCTGGGTTTGATATATCAATGATTCGTAGACCATCGCCCGTATCGGCCACGTAGGCATGATCGCCGTGGACAGCCACGTCGCTAGCGTGGCCAGGAGTATTGAACGAGCTGACAATAGTAGGATTTGTCGGATCGGATACATCGATTAACCGTAATCCGCTGTTACTTACGGCCAAATACACCATTGAATCTCTAACGACCAGGTCTTGGAGACTAGAACTGCCTGAATCCAGATAACCGACCTCAAATGGATTGGACGGATCTGAAATATCGATCACTCGCATCTCTAGTCCATTGCCTACTACATAGGCGTAGTTCCCGGCCACAGTTATGTAATAGGCAGGGTAATCCCAGGTTACAAAGCCAACCTCATGAGGACTGGTTGGATCCGAGACGTCAATGACACGCAAACCATTCGCAGAGGCCGCTACATACACGTAATTTCCGGAAGCAGCGACATCACCAGCGACCTCCATATCAAACCAGCCGATTTCGTGCGGGTTTGTTGGATCAGAAACATCGAGTATCCGAAGCCCGTCGTCGCCTCGGCCCACAAAAGCGAAGTCGCCATTCACCGCGATGCTAACGCATAGTCCAGGAAGCAGCGCCCTACCGAGCGGGACCAATGAGCCCGGACTACTCACGTCAACAATTTCGAGATAACCACCGTTGTTGAAGTACACGAGATCGCCTTGGATAGCAACGGCGTAACTCGGCCCATCCGCCCATCGACCGACCAGCGCAACGTTCCAGCTATCGCCGGTTGGCCGATCACCAGTCGGTTCCAACGGGACACTATCGTGACTCCAACGGGAATTGGGTAAGGAACTGGCTGAGCAATACTCCCAGCCTTGCATTGTCAAAGCGAGAAAGGCCAAGGCAACGGCTGCACGAACATCAATACGATTCCTCATGACGTGCTCCTCGGTTCATATTGCTTGTTTCTCGGTTCACAGATACCGGGACGAAACGCGGAAACAGATGCGAAACAGAACGGAGCATTTAGGCAAAGCCACGTCCGTCACGACACAAAACCACATAAGATTCACTCGGCCACCACGACATATCGTACCACAAGTAGGTGCGCGGTGAAAAATTATTGTCAGCACGAGCCATTAGAATCGACATTATCCTCTCACTACCGGCGAGACAGATGCTATACTCCCCCCACACGACTGTCACTTATCGTCCAATGACAGGGGGAACTACCATGAAGCGCATGCTTTTCACACTACTGACACTCTTCACCGCTGTTCTCGTGACCCAGCCGCTGCTCGCCGAGGCCGTCGCAGCCGAGACCGCGCCGTTTCAGGCCGGCGAACTGCTGGTGATCCTCGCCGAGGACACGCCCGTGACCCTGGGCGCCCACGGCGAACTGGCCGCCACGAACGCCGACCTGGCCGCCGTGCTGGCCGACCATCAGCTCGACCGTTACGAGATGATCCTGCACAAGACTACCTGGACCGAACGCGATCGGCGGTACCTCAGACTGCGCAGCACACGGCCCGATTTCGACCCCATCGCCGCCGCGCAGGAACTGACCGCCAGCGGCCTGTTCCGCGCCGTGTCGCCCAACTACCAGATGCAGCTGTTCGTGCTGCCCAACGACCCGTACCGCAGCACGCAGTGGTACGTGGACACGCCCAACGGCGCCGACATCCACCTGCCCGAGGCGTGGGACGTCACGCAGGGCAGCGCCGAGTCGGTGATCGCGATCCTGGACACGGGACTCGACTGGAGCCATCCCGATCTGTCGGGCAACGCCTGGCACAACCCGGGCGAGATTCCCAACAACAGCATCGACGACGACGGCAACGGCTACGTGGACGACGTGTACGGCTGGGACTGCGGCGAGGGCGACAACGACGCGCGGCCCGATCCCTACTTCGAACTGGGCATCGACGTCGGTTTCCACGGGACGCACTGCGCGGGCATCGCCTCGGCGACGACCAACAACGGGGTCGGCATCGCGGGCGCCGGCTGGAGCTGCTCGCTGCTGGGCCTGAAACTCACCTCGGCCGCCGGCAGCTTCAGCACCGCCGCGGTCACGGAGGCCTTTCTGTACGCCATCGACGAGCAGGCCGACGTGATCAGCATGAGCTTCGGCGGCACCTACCAGGACTTCGGCTTCATGCAGAGCCTGGTCAACGACGCCACGGCGGCGGGCATCGTCTGCGTGGCGGCGGCGGGCAACAACAATACGAGCCAGGTAATGTATCCCGCCGGTCTGACCAACGTGGTCTCGGTGGGCGCGACCAACTCGAGCAACCAGCGCGCGTCGTTCTCCACGTACGGCAACTGGGTGGATGTCGCGGCGCCCGGCGAGCAGATCTGGTCGACGGTCCAGACCAACTACGAATGGGATTTCCTGACCCAGCTGCTCTTCATGCTCTCGTATGGCTGGGACGGCGTGAACCCGTACATGTACAGCGACGGCACCAGCATGGCCTGCCCGCTGGTGGCCGGCGTCTGCGGGCTGATCCGGAGCGTGGCGCCGGACCTGCCGGCGGCGGATGTGGCCCAGCGCCTGATCGACACCGGTGATCACGTTTCGTACGACCAGCCCATCGGTGTCAAGGTCAATGCCTTCGCCGCGGTGGACGGCCTGGTGAATACCGCCGTCGGCGACGAGATGCCCGGCCTGGTCACGCGCCTGGCCGGTTATCCCAATCCCTTCAATCCGCTGACGACGCTGTACTTCTCGCTGGCGGAAGCGAGTGGCGTGCGGCTGGGCATTTACGATCTGAGCGGACGGCAGGTCAGAGAACTGCTCGCACAGCCCATGAACGCCGGCGACCACGCCGTGCTCTGGGACGGATGCGACAGCAACGGCCGCAACGCTGCGAGCGGCGTGTACTTCGCCCGTTTGTCCACCGGCGTTGCCGTGTATGCGACGAAACTCGTACTGGCGAAATAGGGAAACAGGACCGGCGCGGGACAGCGCACCGAGCCGATGGTGCCGGCCGTGCCGCCGACCGTATTTCCGACAAGGGAGAACGCATGAGTAGCGAAACGTGCGCCGTCAAGACCGACCGGGTTCATGGGACCGGCAGGGTCCGTTTGACAACCCTGGTGTTTCTGCTCGTCCTGTCGTACCTGGCGGGCTGTGCCGCCGTGCAGGACTTGCGGCTCGAAGATATCGGTCTGGGCGGTGCGCGCCCGCTCGACGAGTCGACGGTAACCGCCGGCCTGAAAGAAGCGCTGCGTGTGGGCACGGAGCGTTCCGTCGACAGCACCTCGCAGACCGACGGCTTCTGGGGCAACGCGCTGATCCGCATCGCCCTGCCCGACGAGCTGGACAGCATGACCGGCACCTTACGGGATGTGGGCTTCGGCTCGCTGGTGGACGATTTCGAGCTGGGCATGAACCGCGCCGCCGAAGCCGCGGCCGGCGAGGCCGTCGATGTCTTCTGGGAAGCTGTCCAGCAGATGAGCATCGCCGATGCGTTCGGCATCCTCGACGGCGGCCCGCACGCGGCGACCCAGTACTTCCGCGTCCGCACCAGCGAGGCGCTGACCAACCGTTTCCGGCCCATCGTCGAGAACCGGATGGAGGAAGTGGGCGCGTATCCCCTGTACCGGCAACTCCACGACCGCTACACCCAGATCCCGCTGGTCGAAAAGCCGGATCTGGACCTGATCGGCTATGTGACAGATCGCACGCTGTCGGGCCTTTTTCAGGTGCTGGCCGGCGAGGAACAGCGAATTCGCAACGATCCCATCGCCCGCACAACCGAACTTCTGCGCCGTGTTTTTGGCCGAAATAGCTGATTAGAGCCGCTTCTTGCCCATTATTCGCGTTTCGTCACTCATGAGACGAAACCAATCTTTTTTTTATTTATTTTCTAGAGAAAATTGCAATCTGCCCGGAAATCTGATAAAATGCTGTCGGAAAATCAGTTCAGTTTTCGTGATGCGGCCGCTATTCCGTGCATTGTGCAATGGTATCGAATCGCCCCGCATACGGTTAATCTGGATTCCGTTCACTCGACCGAATTCACCTGTGGGTTGAACTGGAGTGAACTTCGAGTTGCTTGTTCAGATATTTTCACCCGTTCCTTCGTTGGGGGAGGAGTTCTCATGAAGTTACTGATCACCGCTTTCTCGCTGTCAGTTTTGACGCTGATACCGCTCGCCGGCATCGCCCAATGCCCTGCCGAGGTTGGAGTATTCACGACACTCGACGGCACCCTGCTCGCCGGCCGGATGTCCGAAGCTTGGTGTAACGGTATGCAGTGGGAATCGGGCAACGTTCTCAATACCGAGTCGTGGGACGGTGCTGCGCTCGGCACGCAGTGGAAAGTCTATGGCATGGCCATCGATGCCGACGGTGCAGTTCTGCTCAACAGTGAACTCGACCAATACGGCAACGGTTACGAGGACTATTCCATCTACTACGATGGCGGTGAATTCTGGCTCACGAAAGACCATACCTGGGGTGATGGCGTCAACGATCTGTACGGCGCCGTCGAGGAGTATCATATCCTCGTGACCATCACCTATATCATGGGTAACCCGGTCGGCCTGACGACGAACGCCACCTTTAACGGCGCGTTCCTCGACTGCGACCCGATCAACGGTTGCGGCATCGAGTTCGCCATTTCCAACTCGAACCTGTTGTGGCGGAGCGATTCGGGCGACACGATGCTGGATGATTTCCCCGCCCTGCTGTGCGGCAGCGGCCTCGAGGGCGAGCAGCACGATATGCCGTGTCTGACCTACTCGGTCAGCTGCCTCACCGGCACCCAGAGCGAGAGCTGGGGTGGGTTGAAGACCTTGTATCGCTAGCTTGCGGTTAAAATATTGCAGAAGGCCGGCTCGTGGTGAGCCGGCCTTTTTCTATGCTGACCGA
>CAYLIV010000088.1:0-6153 GCA_964384055.1 uncultured Fibrobacteraceae bacterium | reverse complement strand
GGATCATGCTGTCTCCGGCGTTGCCGTGACCCACAATGTTACCAGGAGAGCCATAGTTTGGTGGTGCTTGTTGATGCGCAATTCGACCGGGGCCGCCCGAACGGTCCTTCATTTCGGCTATTCCTACGCGCGGTCTACGATGTTGTGGCCGGTAAGGGCGCGGCCCCTGCGATCGAGACCAACACGGGGACGGTCGATGGACTCACCCCGCCGAACCCACCCGAGCGCAAGCCGGGAACGACGGCGGGGAGTATGCCTGAGGCGCTGGTTCTCAGCGTCACGAATCCGCAGAACATCCAGGTCCGTCTGAGCCCGAATAGCAGCTGGACGACTCTGGGTAACGACACCAAGGGAATCCCCGCCTATGCGGAAATCAAGGTGGGCGATGATGCAGAAATCACTCTTGGCGTTGCCAATTTCAGCGACCCGACTCGGATTATCCGGGTGACCTTCCAGGAACACTCTGATGGCAGGATCGATGCGCTGACCTCCAATGCGAACTACGATCGTCCGGCGGTTTCGGTCGATCGAGGTGTGGTGAACGTGGAAACGCACCCCTCGCTCCCGGCGAATCCGGATCGCTTCCGCCTCAATTCGCCATCGACCGCCCTCGACATATCAGGTACGCAATTCAGCGCGAGGCACGATCCGGCCTCGCAAACCACGCGCGTAGAGGTTACTGAGGGTACAGTACTCGCGACGCCTTCGAATCGTGTCCTGGTGCCTATCACGATCCCCGCCGGCATGTGGGTCGATATCAGTACGACGGCTGTGGGCCCCTTGACGCCGCTGGGCGTTCAACCGCAGATTGCCGACGGTGTTGGGAAAGACGACTCGGAGCAGACAGAGGGCTTCACAGGCGGGCTTCCTGAGGACTACCCGGAGGACTGGCGTTCTCAGCTTCCGCCTGACGCCGAGATTCCCGGCATGGAGAAAGAGGATTTCGCAACAGAGGGCGGAGAGCGTTCTGAGGAGGATGACGGTGCCTTCGTGTTTGGCCGACCGGAGGATGAATCGGAGCCCCCTCCGGATAACTTTTCGGAGGACGATGCCGAAGCCTATCCCGACGATTTTCCCGAGGTCCCCGGCATGGATATACCCGGCAATCTCGATGATGCCCTTGCCCAACTGAAGGGATCCGATCCCGGACGATGCCTCGACGCCGCCATGGCACTGGGAGATTTGGGAGAGACGGCTGTGGGTGCACTGCCCGCCCTGCTGGACTTACTGCGCCAGCCGGACACGACTTCGCGGCTGGCGGGTATCATCGGCCTAACCGGCATCGGCCCTGTCCCCGAAGCCGTCGCAGCCCTACCGCAGCTCCTCTCACTACTCGATGACCCCGAGAGCATGATTCGAACCGAAGCAGCCTTCTATCTTGGCGAACTTGGAACCGAAGCAGACCCGCAGCAGAAGCGCGCCGTCGAAACCGGGCTCCGCGGCCTGCTCACGGACCCCTCCGAGCAGGTACGCGAGTCGGCGGAGGCTGCATTGGAGCTACTTGGGGAATAGGGGAGCAGAAGCGAAGAGGTACCGCGATCACGGGGAGCGGCACGCAGGTTTTTAGCGGGCTACCGGTCCGCTGACTCGTGCAACTGGTCCTGTCACTTCTGAAAACCCGTCCGCACCAACATTCAAGGACTTGCAGCCGCGTGCCGGTGTGTTCCGACTATGCTCAATCTCATTCTTGGCACGCTATTATCGGCGCTCAGTAGTGCAGCACCGACATCCCTGATTCAAACCACGATCGACGAGTCGAACAGCGGAAGTCTAGCGTTCACTTGTTCAGGTTCAGAGTAGGATGGGGTTTTCAGAAGGGACAAAAAGAAGAGGCGCGCAATCGCCTGCGCGCCTCTATATCACTGGAAGTCCTGGCTAGCCTGAATCAGTTCACCCTACATCCCATACTTCTCCACAATCCCCTTCTTATCCAGCCCCAGAATCCCATACTTCTCGCCAACCTTCCTGAACGCCGCCACCGCCTTGTCGATATGCTCCTTCTCATGCGCCGCCGACAGCTGCACCCTTATCCTGGCCGCACCCGCCGGCACCACCGGGAAGAAGAACCCGATCACGTAGATCCCCTCGGCATACATATCCCGGGCCATGTCGTTGGCCAGCTTGGCGTTGAACAGCATCACCGGCACGATGGGCGTATCGCCCTCGCGGATGCACAGGCCGGCCTCGGTGATCTGCTCGCGGAAGTACTTGGCGTTCCATTCGAGCTTGTCGCGACGTTCGGTCGTTGCGCTGACCAGATCGATCACCGCGATGGTGCCGGCGACGATGGACGGGGCCAGTGAGTTACTGAACAGATACGGCCGCGCCTTCTGCCGGCACAGCTCCACCAGTTCGGCCTTGCCCGACACGCAGCCGCCCGACGCGCCGCCCAGGCCCTTGCCGAAGGTGGTGGTGATCAGGTCGACCTTGTCGATCACGTCAAAATGTTCATGGGTGCCGCGGCCGGTTTTGCCGATGAAACCCGACGCATGCGAGTCGTCGACCAGCACCATCGAATCGTACTTCTCGGCCAGAGCGCACAGCTCGTCGAGTTGAATAAGATCGCCGTCCATGGAGAACACGCCGTCGGTCACGATGAGCCGCTGCCGCTTGTCCTGGTGTGCGACGAGCTTCTTCTCCAGGTGCTTCATGTTCATGTGCTTGAAGGTGTCGTAGTGGGCGCTGCACAGCCTTATACCGTCGACCAGAGAGGCGTGGATCAGGCGGTCGGCGATGATCACATCGTCGGCGCTCAGCACGGCCTCGAACACGCCGGCGTTGGCGTCCATGCAGGAGGGGAACAGCAATGTGCTCTCCATGCCCAGGAACTTCGACACCTTGTCCTGCAACTCGCGATGGATGTCCTGCGTGCCGCAGATGAAGCGCACCGAGCTCATGCCGTAGCCGCGCTCGTCCAGACCCTTGTGGGCCGCGGCGATCACGTCGGGGTGGCTCGACAGGCCGAGGTAGTTGTTGGCGCAGAAGTTCAGCACCTTCTCGTGGCTGGCGCCCTCGGGATACTCCACCTCGATCTCGGCCGCCTGGGGCGAGCAGATGAACCGCTTCTCCTTGTACAGGCCCTTGGCCTTGATCTCGTCGATCTCCGCCGCGAACATGGCGCGGGTCGTGTCCGAATAAGCCATCGTGCGCCTCCGCTGGGTATGTGATTGCCGCGGTCGCCGGGACCGCGAGCAGGTCGTATGCTGCCGACGATCAGCCCTGGTGCTTCTTCACCAGCTCGCAGATCGAGTTCACCGTGTCGAACGCTTCCGGGGTCGCCTCGTCGTCGGGCAGCTTGATGCTGTATTTCTTCTCCAGGAAGATCTTCAGCGAGACCATCGAGAAGCTGTCGACGATGCCCGAGGAGATCAGGGGCGTATCAAAGGCGACTTCCTCGTCGTCGTCGTCTTCGTCCACGTACTCATCGATCACGTACTCGAGAATCGCATCTTTCATCTCGTCCATGAAGTTCCCTTTCGGGTTTGGGACGCGCCGCGGGTCGGCGCGTTACCGGTTTCTATTGAACATCCAGCGGATGCACTAGTCGTCTCGTTCTCTAATCATCTTCCAGCGTCGAAAGATCGCCCGTATCCTCGCCCCAAGCCAGCGCCTTCAGGTAGCGGCGCAGGATCTTGCCCGACCGCGTCTTGGGCAGCTTGTCCACGTACTCGATCTCCTGGGGCATGGCCAGCGGAGAGAGCGACTTGCGGATGAAGTTCATGATGCTCAGCTCCAAGTCGTCCGACGGCTCGAAGCCCTTGTTCAAGGTCACGACGGCCTTGACGACCTCCATGTTCACCTCGTCCGGCTTGCCGATGGCGGCGGCCTCGGCGATGGCCTCGTGCTCGATCAGGGCCGACTCGATCTCGAAGGGGCCGACCAGGTGGCCGCCGGTGTTGATCACGTCGTCGTCGCGGCCCACGAACCAGTAGTACCCGTCCTGATCAATGCTCGCCCGGTCGCCCGAAACGTACCACAGATCCGGGTTGAGGCGGCACTCGTCGGGAGTGGCGTCTTCGGCCGCGCCCACGAACTTGCTGCGGTACACGTCTTCCTGGTTGCGGTAGGTGCGGAACATGGACGGCCAGCCGGGGCGGAAGGCGATCAGGCCCACCTTGCCCGCCTCGCTCAAGGGCTCGTTGGTCTTCAGGTCCAGCACGGCGGCCTCGATGCCGGGGAAGGGCTTGCCCATCGAACCGGGCTTGACCTTCATGCCGGGATAATTGGTGATCATCATGGCACCGGTCTCGGTCTGCCAGAAAGTGTCGAGGAACGGGCGCCCGAAGGCTTCTTCGCTCCATACCACGGCCTCGGCGTTCAGCGGCTCGCCCACCGAGCACAGGTGGCGCAGCACGGACAGGTCGTGCTGCTTGACCAGCTCGGTGCCGTCGCGCATCAGCGAGCGAATCGCCGTGGGAGCGCTGTACCACACGGTGACCTTGTTGTCCTGCAGGAACTGGTACCAGCGCGCCGACGTGAAGCCCGAATCCAGGACGCACTGGGTCGCGCCCAGCGCCCAGGGGCCGATGATGCCGTAGCTCGTGCCGGTCACCCAGCCGGGATCGGCGGTGCACCAGTAGATGTCGTCGTCTTTCAGATCCAGCACCCAGCTTGCAGTCAGGGCCTGGCCCCAGACCGAGTTGTGCGCGTGCTGCGCGCCCTTGGGCTGCCCGGTGGTGCCGGAGGTGTAGTGCAATACCGATGGCGTCTCGGGACCGGACTGGAACGGCGTGAACTCCTCGACCCGCTCCGCTTCCTCGACGGCGAAGAACTTCTCGCCGTCCTTCAGCTTGTCGGCCTTGCCCTCGACCACGATGATGTGCTCCAGCGCGGGCAGCTTGTCCTTGATCTTGCGCACCTTCTTGACGTGCTTGCTCGTGGTCAGGATGGCCTTGGTCTCGGCGCTGGCCAGCCGCACTTCCAGCGAGTCGTCGCCGAAGGCGGAGAACAGGGGCTGCGCGACGCCGCCCATCTTCAGCACGCCCACGAACGAGAAATATAGCGACGGGATCTTGTCCATGAAGATGCACACCCGGTCGCCCGGCTCGACGCCCTGCTCCTGCAGGTGTTTGGCGAAACCGTTGGAGAACACGCGCAGGTCGTCGAAGCTGTAGTTCTTCTTCGCGCCGCCGAAGCCTTCCCAGATCAGCGCCGTCTTGTCGGCCTTGCCCTGGTCGCAGATTCGATCACTACACATGGCGCCGATGTTGAGCAACTCGCCCTCTTGCCAGTTCAGGACGTCCTTGGCGATGTCCCAGTCGAAATCCTGCAGCCTCTCCTCGTAGGATCCTATATTACTCACCGCTACTCTCCTTCCAAGATCGCGACCGCGATAGCATTGGTTCCGGTATGGGACAGCGACAGAAAACTTCGGGTCACGCCCTGCTGCCGCGCCAGTTCGGTCGCCTTGCCGTGCAGACGGAGAAAAACCGCGCCGGACTTATCCCTGCACACTTCCACATCATGCCAGCGCATGCCCTGGGCGAGCCCCGCGCCGAGGGCCTTGAAAACGGCCTCCTTGGCGGCGAAACGGGCTCCGAAATTTTCCCAGCTACGGGCTTGCGAGCTGGCGTATTCGATTTCGCCGGGTAGAAAGAGCTCGGCGATCATGGTGTCGGACAGACCGCCCCGGAAGCGATCCAGATCAACGATATCGATGCCCACGCCGACGATCACCGCGCTTGCCTCTCCGGCCGGATTGCACTCGCGGTGCGTACCCGGGTGCGTCGCCTCGCCCGACGGGCGTAATCCGGCCTCAAACCTCAGAAAGCTAATGGGCTGGGCGTGTTTTGTCCAAAGGGAAATGGTGCCTCGCCAGACCGTGGGCAGCGCGCAGGCAGCGTCCGCGCACCGGATCCGATCGGCACTCACGCACCGCCTCTGAACTGTTCACGCAGACGTCGGAATCGATTGCCGTAGATCAGCTCGAACAGCTCTACTCGGTCGGGCATGAACCGGGCGCACCAGCGGCGCAACCCGATGATCTCGATGTCGATATCAACATCGGGATAGTCGCTGGCGACGATCAGCGAGCAGATGCGGTCCGCTTTGCGCTGCAGATCGCCGGCGTGATCGGGTTGCGACGTCGCGTGATCCATGCGAAGGGCTTTCCGGCTGCCGGCTGTGGTGAGCCGGGCGAAACCTACAAAAAAC
>CAYLIV010000087.1:0-6296 GCA_964384055.1 uncultured Fibrobacteraceae bacterium | reverse complement strand
CGACGGCGGGACATCACACGGTGACCTGGAACGGCAGGGATGACCGGGGAAAGCCGGTGGCCAGCGGCACCTACTACTATCGCCTCAGCGCCGGCGCATTCAGCGCAACGAGGCCAGCGGTACTGATCAAGTAGTATCACTTTATCAATAAATGTCACAATATTCATATAAAATGGCTAGGATTTCAGCGCGAACGCATTTCCGATCATCACGGTGACCGGAGAGCGCAGGACCGGGTGCTTTTTTATTTCTCGTTAAGTTTTATTCGCGGCCACGTCTGTCGTATCTCGTTAATTTACAATCGACAAAAATCGATAATCGCCGGACTGAATATTGAACTATAATACTCCTATTTTGGCGTTGTTGTCCGCTTTGGTCCCGGTCTGATAGAATTATCGGTGTCTTCGTGACCCCCGATACCATATTCAAATGATGGGAGCCTGCCGATGTATTCCGCTCTCTCTCCCGCTCGGACCACGCACGCGCGACTGCGATACTGTGGGTTGGTGGTGTGCTGCTGGCTGCTGGCCGCCGGCCTGGCCAGTGGTGCCGTCATCACCCAGCACTATCAATTCTCCGAGCCGATCCTGACCGAGCAGGACGGCGCCTACGAGATTCTCATGCCGGGCACCTGGAACTATGGCGACCCCGGCGAACCCATTCTCCCGCTGGCCGGCGTGCGGCTGCTGCTGCCGCCCGGAGAGGTGATCACCGATATCGAGGTGATTCCCGGCGAATGCATCACTCTGGACGGATCGTATCTCATCGCGGCCGGGCAACAGCAGTATCCGCTGAGCCATGACGGGCCCTACGCACCGGATCTGCCCTCGCCGGCGATCTACGAGTCGCGGGCGGCGTTCCCCGGCAAGTTGCACGACGAAGCCGTCGTCGGCCTGTTCCGGGGCTATCGTATCGCCTCGTTCGCCATGCACCCGATCGAGTACCTGCCGGTCGAGGGAACGATCACCTGGATGACCGAATGCGAAGTCCGCATCACCACGCATTCGGACGCCGGCGCGCTGGCCGAAACCACGGCCCGGATCCGCCACGACGCCGCGACCGTGAGCCGCCTGGCCGGTCTGATCGACAACCCGGCGGCCAGTCTCGACTACCGGAACATCCAGCGCCCCACCCCGGACGGCCGCGATCTCGATCCGGCGCTCGCGTACTCCTACCTGATCATCACCACCGACGCCTGGTCCAACTACCTGACCGATCTGGTCGATTTCCAGACCCAGCGCGGTCACAAGTGCGGTCTGTTCACCAGGGAATGGATCGACCTGAACTACTCGGGTAGCGAGCAGGAACGGATCCGCAACTTCATCATCGACGCCTACAGCACCTGGCCGGTGGATTACGCCCTGCTGGTCGGCGACGCCAACGACGCCAACGGCATCCCCCACCGGGGACTGTACGCCGTGGCCTACGGCACGACCGACAGCGACATCCCCGCCGATCTGTATTACGGCTGCCTCGACGGCAACTGGAATACGGACGGCGACGGTTACTGGGGTGAGCCGGGCGAGGAGGATTACTATCACGAGGTCGGCATCGGCCGCGTGTGCATTTCCAACACCACCGAGCTGCAGAACTTCCTGACCAAGAACTACCGCTATCAGCTCGAGCCGGTTCTGGGTGACTGCAACCACGGCATCATGGTCGGCGAGCTGCTCTGGAGCGAGCCCACCTGGGGCGGCGACTACAAGGACGAGATCCTGTTCGGCGCCAGCACCCACGGTTACACGACGGTTGGCTTCCCCTTGTCCATGAACATCAGTACGCTCTACGACCGCAACGGCACCTGGAGCGCGTCGACGTTGATCAACATCATGAACAACGGCATGAACATCATCAACCACCTCGGTCACTGCAATACCGACTACATGATGAAGTTCTACATCCCGGATATCGGCCAGTTCACCAACGACGGCGTGAACCACATCAACAACTTCGTTTACAGCCAGGGCTGCTACCCCGGCGCTTTCGACAGCAACTGCATCGGCGAGCAGCTCCAGTGCGTACCGTACGGGCCGGTCGCCTTCGTGATCAACTCGCGCTACGGCTGGGGTATGCACGAGAGCACAAACGGCTCGTCGCAGTACTTCGACCGCCAGTTCTTCGATGCGCTCTTCGGCGAGGACATCTATCCCCTGGCCGACATGAACGACGATTCGAAAATGGACAATGTGTGGTCCATCAACTACGGCGCCAACCGCTGGTGCTACTACGAGCTGAACCTCTTCGGCGATCCGGCGATGCACCTCTGGACGGCCACGCCGGGCAACCTCGATGTGACACTGCCCGGGGTCGTCTTCATCGGCGAACCAGACATGGAAGTGACCGTGTACGCCGCCGGCGGCGGTCCGCTGAACCGCGCACTGGTCACCATCTACACCGACGACTACACGATCTACGACACTGCCGTGACCGACGCGTCCGGCCTGGCCACCCTGCATCCCGACGCGCTGGGCCCGGGCACCCTGAACGTGACGGTGACGGCCCACGACCGGCTGGACTTCAACGGCGATGTGCCCATCCTGCCGCCCGAGGGACCGTACCTGGTCTTCGAGTCGAGCACCGTGCTCGACCCTACCGGTGACAGCGACGGCGTGCTGGACGAGGGCGAGGACGCCGGGCTGGAAGTCACGCTCGAAAACGTCGGCGTCGACGGTACGACCGGAGTTTCGGCGGTACTGTCGACCGAGGACACGTACGTGACCATCGTCACCGACACCGCCGCGTTCCCGGACATCCCGGCCGGCGGTTCCGGCACCGGTATCGCGCCATTCGAGGTCGAGATCGCGGGCGATACGCCGGATGGCCACCACGCTCAGTTCACCGTCAGCGCCACCGCGCTCGAGGGCAGCTGGGACGCCGGCTTCTCCTTGCTGGTCGAGGCGCCGGTGCTGACCACGACGGGCGAGCTGTTCGTCCACGACTCCCCCGGCGGCGACGGTAGCGGCACCGCCGACGCGGGCGAGACCTTCGACCTGTGGCTCGGCGTCCAGAATGGCGGCCATTCGGACGCCGAGGACCTGACGGCGACACTGACCTGCGGCGACGCCAACGTGGTGATCCACGACGGCAGCGTACCCTGCGAGAACATGGGCGTGGGCGGCTCCTGTCTGACCGACGAGTTCGTGGTCGAGATCCTGCCGTCCTGTCCCGAACCCTGCACGGTGGACTTCGAACTGACCATCAGCTCGGCCAACGGTTACGAGGCCGTGCTCGCGGTGGCGCTGCCGGTCGGCGGCTGGTTCGACGATATGGAGACCGACATGGGCTGGACCATCGGCGCTGCCGGCGACAACGCATCGTCCGGTATCTGGACCCGGGTCGATCCCAACGGCACGACCTACAACGGTTCAGTGGTCCAGACGGAAGACGACCACACGCCAGAACCGGGCACATTGTGCTTCGTGACCGGCCAGGGATCGCCCGGCGGCACGGCCGGCGAGAACGACGTGGACGGCGGCAAGACCACCTTGCTGACGCCTGTCTTCAATCTCGACGGCAGTACCACAGCCAACCTGACCTACTGTCGCTGGTACACGAACGATCTCGGCAACAACCCTGGCGAGGACTGGTGGAACGTCGAGGTGACCGACGACGGCGTGACCTGGGTCAGCCTCGAACATACGCAGGCCTCCCTGAACGCGTGGACGGAAATGAACTTCGATCTGAGCATGTACATCGCCATGACGGATCAGGTGCAGCTGCGGTTCGTCGCCGAGGACGTGTCGCCGGGTGCGCTGGTCGAGGCGGCGGTCGACGACTTCCTGCTGACCACCTTCCGACCCGTCACCGGCGTGGACGACGGTCAGACACTGTTGCCGGCTCGTCTGAGCCTGTACGGGGCCTATCCGAATCCCTTCAACCCCAAGACCACCGTCAGCTTCGATCTGCCCCGGGCCACCGAGATCGAACTGTGTATCTACGACATCTCGGGTCGACACGTGGCCACGCTGGCCGGCGGCGAGTTCTCGGCCGGTCGACACGAGCTGACCTGGCTCGGCCGCGACGACAGCGGCCACAAGGTGGCCAGCGGCATCTATTTCAGTCACCTGAACGCCAACGGCGAGGTGCTGACGCGAAAGATGGTGCTCATCAAGTAGGCCCGCTGCCGATGCGGCGGATAACCGCCCGCCCGTCGGCGTGACAGGACTGAAAACCAGACACACGGGAGGATTCCAGTGAATCCTCCCGTTTTCTTGACGCACGAACAGCGAAAACCCTCCCGGCCACCTCGCGCGCCGCGGCCGCCGTCCGGCCGAAGTTCCTCGCGCCCAATGTATTACTCAGGTGTACCGCTTCGCCTGCCGATAGAGAACGACACACCGCGCACCATTCGCACGGCACGCGAACCACAGCAACGACAAGAGTACGTTTCGATGAATAAGAATCCGGCGGACCGAACAGCGACCTCGCCCGACGGACGTATCGCTCTGGCGTCACGCGAAGAATCCGGTGTCACACCGGAGCTCCGTGGACACCAGGCTCAGCGCGACGCCGCCGGTATCGCGGCGGTGCGCGCGCACCTGGTCACTCTCGCCGACCGGACCGAGGCGCCGACCACGCTGAAACCCGCCGACCGGAGCGAATTTCTGGGCATCCTGGCGCAATTGCTTGCAGTGCCGCGCTCGCCGTCGCTCGTGAACGCAGTTGCCACACGACTGCGCCTGTGCATGACCGCACCTTTGGCGGCAAGCGAACGCGAGGTGCTGTTCGCCGCCTCCTGTGCGCTGGCCGCCAATCCCGATCATGCCGTGGTCGACCAGTCGTTACCGCTTCTGCTGCGCCCTCTGCGTCGTACGACATTGCTGGCGGAACTCCTGCAGCATATCAGCTGCACGCTCGACACCGGTGCTTACGCGGCGTTCTGGCCCCATCTGGTCAACGAGATCCTGCTGGGGCTGGACAGCAGCGACCCCGCACGAATCGAGCACCTGTACCGGTTCGCCGGTCGGCTGCCGGCCGCCGAACGGACGGCAGCGCTGGAACGCCTCGACTGCCTCGGGGCCTTGCGTGAAGAGCGGTTCACGTCGAAGCTGTTCCAGCCTCCGGTTCACGACCTGCTGCCGGTTTTCTGCGCGCTACTGGATTCATCGCGCGGTGTGCTGATCGGCCAGCAACTCTATCGCGGCTGGCGCAGCCGGCCACCGCGCTGGCCGGGGTCGGAAGCACTGCCGGTGATCAGGTCCTATCACCCCCGAAACCGCGAGTACTTCAAGCAGATGCTCCTGGTTGGCGCCAAGCAGCAACCGCCGCACCGGCTCGTGCGCCTGGCGGGCAAACTGATCGTCGACACATTGACGGCCTTGCCGGCGACCCGGCGACAGGAGCCCTGGATTCCGGAAGCCATCCGCGCCCTGGGCATATTGCACACCCGTGACGCCGAGCCGTTACTGGATCGCATACAGAGCGAGAAAAAATGCCTGCTCGTCCCGGTCTGGCCCCGGCCCTGCCGGCTGGCCGCGCGGACCGCAGCGCTCGAACTGCAGTCCGAACCGCATTCGACACGCGCGCCCTCGACGAACGCGGCCAAGTCGGCGGACACGCCGACGGGCACACCATCAAGCAGTAGCGGGGAGTGAAGACGGCATGCAATCCAGGCTCGAGCGACTGATCGTCCTGCTGTGCGCGGGGATCAATCACCGTCGTATGTATTTCGATTCGCATCCCAAGGTTCAGGACGACTGCGCCGATTTCATCGACCTGCTGCAGGCACTGCTGCGGGATGAGAGCAAGCAATCGTTCTTTCTCGGCCTGGTCGACGGCAATCTCGTCCACAACGAAACCTACCTCGTGGGCCCGACAATCATCGGCAAGCAACTGACCACCTTCATCAACAACCTGCACAGCGGCGGCCTGCTCTTCGCTGACCGGCTCTCCACGGACGAGATAACGGCGTTCTTTGCCCTGGCGTGCGAAGTAAGCGTACCGACGGCGCATCTCGCAGCCTCGCGCCAGCTACTCGCGAGTCACGGCGTGACGAGCATCGAACTCTCGCCGCCGTACGACGATCCCGAATGGTTCGGAAAAAAGTCCTTCGTCGGCAGCGAGATCTGGGGCAGTCACAGCGTGACCGGACAGGACCTGCCGTCGCTGGTTCCGTTGTACCAGTCGCTTTTCTCGACCGTGGAGACGGCCCACGGCAGCGCCGCCAGCGGCCATGAACTGAGCCTCCAGGCAGCCCGTACGGCCAGCGAGGAACTTCTGACGACAACCAGCGGCGATTTCATGGATATCATGCAACTGGTGCGCTACCGCGATACCGACAGCTACACCACCGGCCA
>CAYLIV010000086.1:0-6505 GCA_964384055.1 uncultured Fibrobacteraceae bacterium | reverse complement strand
CCTTTCGCAACACGATCACCAGCGCCCCCTCGCCGCCCCAGTCGCGGGGCGCGGGGCGCCAGCTCGCCACGTCGTCGGGATGCTCCTTGATCCAGCGCCGGACCAGCGGAGCGATGACGGGCGCGCCGTCGGAACGCAGGCCCTTGCCGTGCACCACCAGCAGCTCGCGGGTGCCGCGGACGCGATGGGCCGCCACTTCGCGGGCCAGGCGGGTGAGCGCCTCGTCGGCGCGCAGCTGGCGCAGGTGCACCGCGGGCGGCGGTTCGCCCGAGGGGTGTTCGCGCGGACCGTCGCCCGCCTCGCGGCGGATCGAGCGACCCATACCCTTGCTGCGCCCGCTGCTGCCCGGCTGTCGTTTCTTGTACCTACCCACCGTCTTCCCTTGCTTGCAGTCGTACCACGGTCGCGCCCCAGGAGCTTGCGTCGCTCGGATGGGAGAAGGTCTCCACGGCCGGATGCTTCGCCAGCACGGCGCGCACCATCTCGCGCTGCACACCGAGGCCCTTGCCGTGGATGATGCGCACGTCGAGGATCCCGCGCTCCAGACAGAGGTCAAGATAGTCGCGCACCAACTCTTTCACATCCTGCGGACGGAACATGTGCAGGTCCAGGACGCCGTCGATCTCCATCTCATCCATCACTGCGCTCCCGCCAAAGCCCAGGCCGGCGTCACACCCATGTCGCCGCCGAACGCCGCCGCGCCCAGCAGGTAGATGGCCGCCGTGATGACCAGCGCCCCCACCAGGTTCAGCAACAGGCCGGCGCGCGCCATCTCCCGGATGGTGATCATCTCCGTGCCGAAGATGATGGCGTTGGGCGGCGTGGCCACCGGCAGCATGAAGGCGCAGGACGCCGACAGGGTGGCCGGCACCATCAACAGCAGGGGGTTGACGTGGATCGCCACCGCCACGCTCGCCACCACCGGCAGCGCCATCTGCGTGGTGGCCGTGTTGCTGGTCAGTTCGGTCAGGAACGTCATGATCAGGCAGACGCACAGGACCATCAGCACCGGCGGCAGATCGGACAGTCCGGTCATGCGCTCGCCGAGCCACCCGGACAGACCCGCGTCCACGAATCCCTTGGCCAGGGCGAAGCCGCCGCCGAAGAGCAGCACGATGGCCCAGGGCAGCTTGCGGGCGGTACGCCAGCCCATCAGACGCCGGCCGGGGATGTTGCGGCTGGGAATGACGAAGAGCAGCAGGGCCATGACGATGGCGACGGTGCCGTCGTCGACCAGCGAACCGTCGGGCAGCAGCGCCGACCAGCCCGGGATCTGGACGTCGCCGAGTTTCAGGCCGGTGCGCGTGAGCCACAGCGCGGCCAGCAGGACGAAGTCGATGAAGACCACCTTCTCCTCGAAGCTGGGCGGACCGAGCAGTTCGCGCTCCCGGGCGAAGACGCGCTGGTCGATCAGGCCTTCCATGCGCCGCAGCCCGAACATGGCCGTCAACAACATCCAGATCACCGCCAGCATCACCACGCTCACGGGCAGGCCGATCACCATCCAGCCGGCGAAGGAAATTTCCGGCGCCTCGGGAAATATCAGGTTGAGGTTGCTGACCAGCAGCGGATTGGGCGGCGTGCCGATCAGGGTCGCCAGCCCGCCGACCGAACAGCCATAGGCGGTGCCCAGCAACAGGGCCACGGCGAAGCGGCGCGTTTCGACCGCGTTGTCCTCGTGACCGATACCCTTGACCACGGCCAGGGCGATGGGCGCCATCATCATGGCCGTCGCGGTGTTGCTGATCCACATGGACAGGAACGCGGCGGCGATCATGAAGCCGAGCACGATCCGGCTGGGACCGCCGCCGACCGCCGAGATGATGCGCAGGGCGATGCGCCGGTGCAGATTCCAGCGCTCCATGGCCAGCGCCACAATGAAGCCGCCCAGGAACAGGAAGATGATGCTGTTGAAGTAGTATGGCGCGACGGCCTTGCCAGACATGATCCCCAGCAGCGGAAACAGGGCCACCGGCAACAGGGCCGTGATGGCCAGCGGCACCGCCTCGGTCATCCACCACACGGCCATCCACACGGCGACCGCCGCCATGGCCGTCACCGACGCCCGCTCGGGGTCGAGATCGGCCGGCGCCAGCAGCATCACCGCGGCCAGCGGTCCCAGCCAGGTTCCCGTCGTCGAGGCACCCGTGCGTAACCACTTCATGGCGCCTCCCCGTGCACGGCGACGCGGTAGCCGGTGAACTTGCGCACGTTGATCACGCCGTCGTCGAAGATCAGGTACTGCCCCTTGATGCCCTGCAGGACGCCGCCGGCGACCGGCGTCTTGTCCAGGTTGAAGCTCGTGACCTTCCGGGGATAGACCAGCACGGGATAGCGAAAGACGTGCTCGATGCGCGCCTCCTCAGGCAACTCCGTTACGCCCATCTCCTCCAGCTCGTCCAGCACCTGCTCGGCCATCTCGACCAGGTCGCCCTCCGGCGCTTCGTCCTTCAACATGCGCATCCAGTGGGTGCGGTCGCCGAAGCTCTGCGCCAGTTCGTGCTCCACCAGCCCGACCTCGCGGCGGCTGGGCAACTCCGCCAGCGGCATCGCGCGCGCCGCGCCCTGGTCGATCCAGCGCGAGGGAACGTTGGGCCGTCGAGTGATGCCGACCTTGAGACCCGAGGTGAGCGAGACGTACAGCATATGCGGTTGGAAACACCTGGCCTGCGCGAAGCCGACGTCGCGGCAGGGATCGCCCTCGCTGAAGTAGTGGCACAGTTCGGGTTTGACCATGCAGATGTCGGCCTCGGCGCGGCTACGGGAACAGGGGTAGCAGAATCCCTGATTGAAAGTCTTCTTGATCACGCGGCCGCAGGCGGTGCAGCTGATCTCACCGTCGTAGCGCAGCTCGACCGCGCGCCCGAGCAGCGCGTTCAACGGCAGCTCGGCGGCGCGCTCGCCGGATTCGTGCCAGCCGTCACGCAGGAAGTAGGAGACGGGGTCGTCGTGCGCCACGCGCATCTTGGTCAAGGAACCGCGCCAGAGACATTCCACCGGTCACGCCCCCGGCAGCTGGTCGACGAAGCTGGGCAGGACATCCTTGAGGAGGTGGCCGAGGATCAGCAGCAGCAGGCCCCTGAAGAGCGTTTGGCGACCCTCGGCCGTCATGCCGACGGACGGTCGCCGCGACGGCGAGTGCTCGTCTGAGCGCAGGTGGGTGTTGAGCAGCAGGGAGCGCACGGTCAGTACGACGCCGCCGAGGATCGCCAACCAGCCGAAAATCTCGAGTATGGATCTCATGATCACCCCTCCGGATCCCAGACCCGCCGGTAGCCCGCCAGCAACTCCTGGTTCTCGGCCGCGATCGCGTCGAGCAGATTGCGCTCCTCGTCCGTGACCCGGCGCAGGTCGGCCACCTCCGCGTCGGTGGTCACGGCGGCGCCCGGCGGCACGTAGGTCCCGGCGGGCAGAGTCACGTCCTGCACCACGGCGCCGGCCGACACCAGCACGCCCTCGCCAAGCTCGGCGCGGAAGACCACGGCGCGGAAGCCCACGAAGCAGCCGTCCGACAACACGCAGGGCCCATGCACCACGCAGCCGTGGGCGAGACTGACCCCCCGGCCCACCGTCACCGACGTGCCCGCCAGCGCGTGGACGATCACACCGTCCTGGACGTTGCAACCCGGACCGATCTCCACCGGTGCGACCTTTCCGTCCGGCGGAGTCTCGTCCGCACGCAACACGGCGTTGGCGCAGACCAGCACGTCGGCGCCCACGCGCACGTTGCCGATCAGCTGGGCAGTGGGATGCAACCAGGCCGTGACGTCGACCAGGGGCAGGTGTCCCGCGGGGGCGGGCTGGAGCAGGGTGTGGAAGATATCGTTCATCAGCAGTACCTCCGCGGTGAGCATCCCACAGTTCGGCCCGCATCTCAACATTGACCATCGCGGCTGGTATGCGGTGCGGCAACATCGTCAACGCCTCGCAACAAGAAGGTCGATGGGTTTCGGGCGTGTCGCGTCTCGCGGTGTGATGCATTGGCACTGGCTCTGCTGAGCCGTTGAGAACGGTCCGACAAGCGGTGTAGCGCGGCATTATCATGCTGTAGGATCGGTAGCTATTCGGCGCGCATAAATCACGCCCGCTAGGGTGTGTAACTTATTATATAGCAGATAGTTAAGGCTTGACGGGTGGGTGGTTTTCGACTATATTGTACCCATCGATTGCAACCGTTTCGACCTCCCGCGAAACGCTCGTTTTCCGGGAGGTTTCTTATGTCTGCTACCGATATCCACGCCCGCCTCGAAGCCGCGCTGCGCGAACTCCAACGCGCTGAAAGAAATGCCGTCCTGTTGTTCGGTGAGATGCTGCGCCGCAAGCTGTATCGGGACCTCGGCTACTCATCCATACAGGTCTACGCCGCCGAGGCCCTTGGTTTCACACCGAGCAAGACCTCGCAGTTCGTGCGGTTGGCGGGGGCGCTTGAAGAGCTGCCACGGCTGCGTCGGTCTGTCGCTTCCGGTGAGCTGGGCTGGACCAAAGCACGGGAGGTGGCCAAGGTAGCCACACCTGAGAGTGAAGAGAAGTGGATCACCGAAGCAGGGTGCTCGAGTAGTCGCAGCCTGGAACAGAAAGTGCGAGTAGCGCGGCAGCGGACCCGGCGGGCGGCGCAGGTGGGCGATCAGCCGATGCTGGATCTTGCCGAATCGTCGTCGGTCCCGGAGCTCGATGATGTGCCGGTCACGGTGAGTGTGACCTTTACATCCGAACAGTACGCCCGCTATGAGGTCCTGCTCGAGACGATCCGCAAGCGAGCCGATCGCCGCGGTTCGACGGTGCGGGGAATGAACCGCGCCGAATTATTGCTAGCCGCACTGTATGATCTGGCGGAGGACCAAGGTTCAGAAACCAAAGTCGTCTCCAGCCACCCCTACCAAGTCGTAGTTTACACGTGTAAAAAGTGCGGCGCGGCAGAAGTGCAGACGGATCGCGGCCCGATGCCCGTGTCGGCCGAGGTTGTGCAATGCGATGCCCGCATACAAGAACCTGGCCGGCCCAACCACTCGACCATCCCACCCAAAGCCCGCCAAGCCGCCCTGATCCGCGCCGGTCATCGATGCGAAACGCCGGGCTGCGGGCGGACGCGCTTTCTTGAGATCCACCACCGGCGTCCACGATCGCAGGGCGGCGGCAACGAGGCGACCAACCTTCAGGTGCTATGTTCAGCGTGTCACCAACTGGTCCATCGGCAGGAGCGTTCGCAGCCGGCACAGCACAGACATGAGGGAACGGGGTAACCGCACCGGGGATATCTCACTTTTCCATGTCTGGTGGTCGGGAACAACTCCCTGACAAGGTGAAACACCCCCCGAGAAACCTGGCAGACATCACCGAGCCCCGCTGCTAGACTCGCCTCAACCGGGAGGTCCCATGCTCAACAAGATCTGGGCCGGCTTCTTCTTCGCCGCCCTGGTGGCTGCAATCGTGCAGGCCGTCTTCCTCGACAATCCGGGCGTCTTCGCCGACATGGTCGGCGCCACCTTCGCGACGGCCCGGACCGCCTTTGAGATCGCTCTGGGACTAACCGGCGTCATGTGCCTCTGGCTCGGCTTCATGCGCCTGGGCGAGCAGGGCGGCGCGGTCGCGCTGCTCAACCGCGCCTTTGGGCCGCTCTTTCGACGCCTCTTCCCGTCGGTACCGGCGGGACACGCGGCCGAAGGCGCCATCACCATGAACATGGCCGCCAACATGCTCGGCCTGGACAATGCCGCCACGCCGCTCGGCCTCAAGGCCATGCGCGAGCTGCAGACCCTCAACACGAGCGACGACACCGCCAGCGACGATCAGATCCTCTTCCTGGTGGTCAACACCTCGGCCGTGACGATCCTGCCCGTGACCATCTTCACCTACCGCGCGCAGATGGGCGCCGCCGACCCTACCGACGTCTTTCTGCCGATCCTCATCGCCACCTTCTGCAGCACCCTCGCCGGTCTGCTGGTGACCGGACTGGTGCAGCGCCGGCGCCTGCACGACCCGGTGATCCTGGGTTACCTGGGCGGCATGACGGCGCTAGTGGCCGGGCTGGTGGCCTACTTCGCCAACCTCGAGCGCGACCTGGTGCAGACCCAATCGGCGTTGCTCGCGAACACACTGATCTTCCTGGTGATCGTGGGCTTCGTGTGGGCGGCCGTCCGGCGCAAGGTGCCGGTCTACGAGACCTTCGTCGACGGCGCCAAGGAGGGGTTCGGCGTGGCCGTCGGCATCATCCCCTACCTGGTGGCCATGCTGGTGGCCATCGGCGTATTCCGCGCCAGCGGCGCCCTGGATCTGCTGCTCGACGGTGTCAGGGGCGCGGCCGGCGGCCTGGGTCTGGACACGCGCTGGGTCGACGGGCTGCCCACCGCCCTGATGAAGCCCCTGTCCGGCAGCGGCGCGCGCGGCATGCTGATCGAGACCATGCAGACCCACGGTGCGGATTCGTTTGCGGGCCGCGTAGCTAGCGTTGTACAGGGCAGCACCGAGACCACCTTCTACGTGCTGGCGGTGTACTTCGGCAGTGTCG
>CAYLIV010000085.1:0-9720 GCA_964384055.1 uncultured Fibrobacteraceae bacterium | reverse complement strand
CATACATGGTCAGCGAACGAAGATTACGCGACCAGCTCCAGAAAAGCCGGTCGTGTTACAGAATGACATGAACTGGCGGACCAGTTCAGATGGTGAAAACACGTCTCACCAGCGAAAGTGACTGTTATTCGGGAACCTCCCCATTGCGATGCAGAGCCCAAGGTGATAAACGAACAGGGCGTCAAGTGATAGACAGATGTGGGGCGGAAAAAGGGTTAAGAGGCGTGTAGGAAAGTCTTTGCCCCCTTTTTCCCACACCTGAATTGTATACTAACATATTTTAGCAACGGATACAAACATAAAAACAAATTATCCGGGTTTCGTTGAAATTGAACCGTCAGCTCAGACATGGCCGAAAACGCCTGATTCCAGGCGCGTGACGTAAAAAAACAATGTTATCAGGAAAAACTGGTCGGGGCGGGGAGATTTGAACTCCCGACCTCCTGCTCCCGAAGCAGGCGCGCTAACCGGGCTGCGCTACGCCCCGACGTGTTGGCGATACGGTGCCGCCCAGCTCAATGCCAGAGGGAAACCACCCCCAGCGACACCAAAGTCACGACAACTCCCGCCAGAAGAATGCCAAGGATGATACACGGTACTGCCATGCGCAAGGGAAGTTTAAAAAGATAGGCCGCTACGCTGCCGGTCCACGCGCCGGTAACCGGCGCCGGTATGGCGACGAACAGGATCAGACCGAGAGATTCGTATTTCTGGATCGCTGCGCTGCGGCTGCGGGTCCGCTTGAAGAGCCAATCGAGAAAGCGGTCGCAAATACGGAAGCGGCGCAGATGCTTCTCCGCCGGTCCGAGCAACAGCAAGATGGGCAAGACCGGCAGAAAATTGCCGGCAACCGCAAGCAGATAGATCAGATATGGATTCGTCAGCCCCATCGCGTATCCGGCCGGAATAGCCCCTCGTAACTCGAAGATCGGCAAGGTGGCGATGAGAAACACCGCGAGCGGGGCGGGGAGCTGTTGGCAGGCGTCCAGCACGGACTCACGCATCGGCTTCTCTCTCTCCCGTCGTCACGGTTCCGGGTACGAGGGGGACGAAATGGCATTGCAGGGATTGTTCCACCACGACCTCCGTTCCCCGGCGCTGATAACGATATAGTGTTTGCCGCGATTCGACGTCGATGGGGACAAGGAGGAAACCGCCGTCGACGAGCTGACCGAGCAAGGATTCGCAGAGCGCCGGCGCACAGGCCGTTACCAGAATCGCGTCGTACGGTCCTGCATCGGCGACTCCATGTGAACCGTCGGCAGCGAGAACGGTCACATTGGGGCAGGCCAGATCGCGCAGAACTTCGGCGGCCCGGCGCGCCAGCGGTTCGACCCGCTCGACCGAAACGACTTCACGCACGAGTCGTGCCAGCACCGCACTCTGGTACCCGGATCCCGTGCCGACCTCGAGCACCCGCATCCGGGCCCGCGGCTGCAGCAGCGCCGTCATCAGACCGACGATGAACGGTTGGCTGATGGTCTGGCCGTAGCCGATCGGCAAAGCGCACGGCTGGTAGGCGCGGTGGACCAGGGGCGGCGGCACGAAACGATGGCGCGGAACCTGACGCATGGCTTCGAGTACGAGCCGGTCGGTTATCCCCCGTTCCTCGAGTTGCTCGCGCACCATTCGCCGACGCGCAACCGAATAGTCGTTCATGCTCCAGATGCCTTTTCATCGCTGGGCGCGTCGTCGCGCGCCATCCCGCTCATGGCTGAAAGGGTGGGGCCGTCCGTCATGTCGATGACCAGCGGCGTGACCGAGACATAGCCGTTGCGAATCGCGGCCGCATCGGAATCCGAGTCTTCCTGCCAGGTCGGCCCATGGCCGGCGATCCAGAGATACGGACGGCCGCGGGGATCGACCTGCTCGGTAATCACGTCGTGGTAGACGCGAGAACCAAGCCGGCTAGGCCTCACTCCTCTGATTTCCTCGGGGCTTCCCGCCGGTATGTTTATGTTCAGCAGCGTGCCCGGCTCGAGGGGAAAGCGTAGAATATCCGGCAGATAGTGACGCACCGCCGCCAGCGCGCCACTGAAGTCGGTCGGATGCCAGACGGCCAGGGACAGAGCATAGCTCGGGATGCCGAACATGGTGCCCTCCATGGCCGCCGCGACGGTGCCCGAATAGATGACGTCCTGCCCCATGTTCGGTCCGTGGTTGATCCCGCTGAGCACCATGTCCGGCGGATCGTCGACCAGGATCTTCTCCAGGGCCACGAGTACCGAGTCGGTCGGCGTACCGGTCACCGAAAACCGGCCCGGACCGCGATCGAGGATTCGCAACGGGCTGGTCAGCGTCAACGAATGACTCGAAGCGCTCTGCTGGTCATTGGGGGCCACCACGGTGACACGGAATTCGCCCATGGCGGCGAGCGCCGTCTCGAGCACCTGCAAACCCTCGGCGCCGATACCGTCGTCGTTCGTCACGAGAACATGTTTTCGAGCCATGACCGCGCGTTTCCCTTTCTCGTCGGCGCCTGGCCGTACCGGTTCAGCTAAACATCCGTTGTCAGGGGTCTCGATCGCCGCCATCGGCACCAGGACGATGTCGGTCGTCAACGTCGCCGGTCAACAGCAGCAGCAACACCAGCTTGATAAACCGTCCCGTGTCGACCAGCGGGTTGATGGAACTCGTCTCGTCGCCGTACACCGTCGTCACGGGTACCGAGGTGATGTGCGCAGCGCGGCGAGCAAGGCGGACCAGAATCTCCGATTCGCTGTCATAGCGATTCGTCCTGAGTCGGACGCCGTCCAGACGGCTGACGCGGTACAGACGAAAGCCACTCTGGGAATCGGGAATCCGGCAACCCGCCAGACAACTCACGATCCAGGAGGTGAAGCGGTTGGTCTGTTTCCGGATCCAGGGCATCGAGTCCGTCTGTGCCATCCGGGAGCCGACGACCACGTCGCAATCGCCGCGCTGCGCCGCTTCACGCATCACTGCCATATCCGACGGCAGATGCTGTCCGTCGGCGTCCATGGTGTACACCCAGTCCAGCGCTTCGGCAAGTGCCCAGGCGTATCCAGTGCGCAGGGCAGCGCCCTTGCCCCGATTCAGCGGATGGGTAATCACCTCGGCGCCGGCCTGGCGCGCCACCTCTGCCGTCCCGTCGGCGCTGCCGTCATCGACCACCAGCACACGCAGATCGGGATATCGCGAACGGATATCGCCGACGACCGCCGCGAGATGGCGGGCCGCGTTCAGGGCGGGAAGTATGGCACCAAACCGCATCGGGCATCCACCTCGTGGCGTACGAGTTCGCTCCTGTCGGTCCACACCGGCCGCAACTGTTATTCTCGCATCCGATCGACCGAAATGCGAGCAGAACGAAGGGCGGAAAGTCGTAAAAACCAAAAAAATCAAGGAGTCGCCGTGGGGCAACTCCTCGATGCTCATCCGGATTCTCCGGTCTATCTAATCTGGTCGGGACGGCGAGATTTGAACTCGCGACCCCTTGCCCCCCATGCAAGTGCGCTACCGGACTGCGCCACGTCCCGACCACGATTTCTACTGCGCGAGCCTATCCCACCGTTGGCGGGTGTTCTCGAGCGGTCTTTTCTGCGGCCACAAGTTAATATGTGCGGAGCCGGCCGACAAGGAGCAATCGGTCACGACGCCGTCGATCTCAGGCTTTTCCCTTGCGGGACCGCTGTCCGGTCGTCGTCCGGGGCGCGGCGTCGGACGCGTCGGCCAGTTCCTTGACAAGGCGCAGAATCTCGGTGAGTTCCCGCTGCAGGTATCCGATCCGTTCCTGCATATCCATGGCATCGAAGGACATGGCGTACTGTGTCTTGGCGCCCGCGGCTTCCCGGGTCTTCGCCTCTTCGCGAGCTTTACGCCGCATCTTCTTGGCGCCGGCTATTTTGTAACCCTCGTCGTAGAGCAGCGATTTTATGGCCAGCACTTCGTCGATATCGCCCTGCCGGTAGCGGCGGCTGCCGCTGCGCGTCTTGCGTGGACGCAACGTGGGGAACTCGCTCTCCCAGTAGCGCAACACATGCGCCTTGACGCCGGTCAGCTCGGCGACCTCGCTGATCGAGTAGTAGAGCTTTCGTGGTTGATCTGCCATGGCCCTGTCCACCTCGGGTCCGTATCTACGTCGAGTGATGTGCGGAGGTCATTCGCGCTCGGAACGGAGCTCCCGATCCATCAATTCGCGCATCGCCTGCCTCGGCGCCTTGCCTTCGTATAGTACATCATGAACCTGTTTTGTGATAGGAAGTTCTATCGCGTACTTGTCAGCCAACTTTAAACCGGCCAAGGTCATGACAACACCCTCGACGACCTGTATGGACTCCTCGAGTATCGTCTGCGGATCCTTGTCACTCCGCGCCACCGCCTCGCCGAAGTTGCGGTTGCGGCTGTGCCGGCTGATACAGGTGGTGATCATGTCGCCGATGCCGGCCAGGCCGAAAAAGGTCTCCGCGCGACCGCCGAGCGCTGCGCCGATCCGCGCCAGCTCGGTCACGCCACGGGTCATCAAGGTGCCGCGGGTGTTGTCCCCCGCGCCGAGCCCGTCGGCCATGCCGACCGCCAGGGCGATGATGTTCTTGAATGCCGACGAGATCTCGACACCGGTGAGATCGTCGTTGGTGTAGACGCGAAAGAAGGGGCCGCCGATCTTTTCTTGCCAGCGCGCGCCGTCGAAACCGGTTTGCCCGGCCAGCACGACCGCAGTGGGCAACTCGCGGGCTACCTCCTCCGCGTGGCTCGGCCCGAGCAGCACCGCCACCGGATGTTCACCGCCATCCGGGGCGCCGTCGTTGATCTCCTCCGAGATCACGACGCTCAGGCGTTTCAGCGTTTCGAGTTCGATCCCCTTGGCGAGATTGATGACCGGCACCGCGTCGGACAATCCGCAGGCCGTCACCTGAGCGCAGACCGACCGTACCGCCTGGCTGGGTACAACCACGAATACCGCGTCGGTACGCTCGAGCGCCTCGGCCAGGTCGAGGGTCGCTCGCAGGTTCGGCGGTAAATTGATGTCGCCCAGGAAATCCGGATTGGTCCCGGTAGTGTTTATCGCCCCGACCTGATCGGCTTCGATGCCCCAGAGCACTACCTTGTCCCAGGTAAAGGCGAGATGGCGACCGAACGACGTCGCCCAGCTTCCTGATCCCAGGATCGTTGCCTTCATGTGCGCCCCTGTCTGTATTCGCTCGCCGTCGCGCCTGCCCGGTCGGGTGATTTTCTCGTAGCAGCCGATACGCCCCGACCACGTCGCGCCGCCTGAGCAAGCGGCAGCTTCCGGACCGTGCCGGCTCCCCTCGCGCGACTATAGCGTATCGTCGGGTTTCCTGTCCACGTCCTCGAGCGTCCCGGTCGTCAGCTTGCCCTCGGTGCCCTTCTGGAGACGCTTGAAGTTCGACCAGTGGCGCACCAGCACCCAGACACAGATGACCGTCGTGAAGACGAACAGCGTTTTCGAGAACGGATGGGGCGAGCGGTATTCGAAAAAAGCCACCGCCAGCGGCAACACTGCCGCGGCGCAGATACTGCCCAGCGAGACGATCCGTGTCACCCCGACGACCACGCCGAACAGAAACAGCGCGGCCAGCGCCGCGTACGGCTCGAGCACGAGTAAACAACCGGCGGTCGCCGCGACGCCTTTGCCGCCGTGGAATTTCACGAACGGCGAGAAGGTGTGGCCGATGGCGGCAAACCCGCCGGCCAGGATCCGGAACAGGTCCGGGGGTAGGTTCAACGGCGTCGGCTCGCCGGCCGGCCATTGGCTCACGAGCCAGGTCATCAAGAGGACTGCAAGTGCGCCCTTGGCCATGTCGAGAGCCAGACACAGGACTCCCCAGCCCGCCCCCAGATTGCGGAATACGTTGGTCGCGCCCAGATTGCCGCTACCGTGTTCACGCAGGTCGATACCCTTGATCTGTCTACCGATGAGGAAGCTGAACGGAATCGCCCCCAGCAGATAGGCGACGAGCAAGCAAAGAATCAGCAGCATGATTGTCCCTTTGCGGTATGGTCGTCCGTGGGCGATGCGGTCTAGTGCTTCTTCAGTTTCACGAAAATCCGACTGCCTTCGAATCCGTACTGGCGCCGGATCTGATTGTTGATGTAGCGCAGATAATTGCGCGCGAAGAACCGCGGCTCGTTCACCGAAAGCACGAAGGTGGGCGGCGACTTGTCCACCTGGGTGCCGTAGTAGATCTTGCCCAGACCACCGCCGTGCGCGCGCGGTTGCTGGCGCTGGATGATCTGCTCGAGCACCCGGTTCAGTTCCGCGGTCGCTATCCGCTTGTTTCTCTGCTCGTGTATCTTCCAGGCCGTTTCCAGCACGCGGCCCAGCCGCTGCTTGGTCAGCGCACTGAAGGTAAACCATGGTGCGTAGGGCAGGAAAGGAATCTCTTGCTGGAAAGCGTCCCAGACTTCCAGGTGCGTATCCTTGTCCTTCTCGACGAGATCCCATTTGTTGAAGGTCACGATCACGCCGCGCCCGGCGTCGTGAATCAGTCCGGCGATCTTGGCGTCCTGGCCCACGACACCCACCGAGGCGTCGATCATCAGGACAGCCACATCGCACTGTTCGATCGCCCGGACCGAGCGCATGTTGCTGAATACCTCGACCGCCTCCTTGACCTTCGATTTGCGGCGCAGGCCGGCGGTGTCGATCAGCCGGATCACCTTGCCGTACCATTTCAGGTCCGTGTGCACCGTGTCGCGCGTGGTGCCCGGGATGTCGCTGACCAGCGCCTCGTCCCGGCCCACGAGCCGGTTCAACAAACTCGACTTGCCCACGTTCGGTCGACCCAGGATGGCGACCTTGCAGTCGCACGGCGTCTCGACTTCCAGGGTGGGGAAATCCTCGACCAGGCAGTCCAGCAGATCACCCACGCCCTTACCATGCAGGGCGCTGATTCCCTGCGGCTCCCCCAGTCCGAGTTTGTAGAACTCGGACAGCGCCAGCGCCGCCGACTCCTTTTCGATCTTGTTGACGCCGAGTACCACCGGCTTGCCGCGGCGGCGCAGGCGGCGGGCGATGGCCTCGTCCCAGGCCATGGGACCGACCTGACCGTCCACCAGCAACAGCACCACGTCCGCTTCGTCGATGGCGTCGTGGGCGATGGCCGTGACCACATCGTCGAATTCCGACACACCTTCGCCGAAGGGAATGATACCCCCGGTGTCGATGAGCAGGAAGGCGTGGCCGGCCCAGTCGGTCGTCTCGACGATGCGATCTCGTGTCACACCCGGCGTCTCGTGCACCACGGAACGGCGCTCGCCGATGATGCGGTTGAAGAGCGTCGACTTGCCGACGTTCGGTCGGCCGACGATGGCCACGGTTCGCAAGGGTGTGTTCTGTGAGGACACGGGGTTCTCCCTCGGGGGATACAATGTCGCTGCCGGAATCGTACAACCGAATGAGGCCTTGAAACACGGTATCGCAAAGTAAACAGACCGTGGGATATTTTGCAACCCGCGGCCGGCGGCCGGGTGCTGCCGGCGGCGGTGTTTTCACGCGTCGCGCAGTCGCGACCAGAAGCCGACAAAACCTTCTTCGTCGGGCGGAACGAGAACGCGATGGCGAACGCCCTCGGCCAGGTCGGTCAGTTGCAGGTCGTCGAGGGTCACGCCATCACTGTTGAAAGCGCGCGGCGGCAGCAGCACCGTGCGACGCGGTCTGTCCGGCAGCCGGTGCAATGTCTCGCGCAGGTCGGCGCCGCTGAGCAGACCGGCAACGGTGACCGACCGGCCGTAGAACTCGTTTGGTGCCGCCACCAGTTCAACCGGCGGTAAGCCGGCTTCGGCCGCCAGCGGCAACAGGCACCGCCGCAGCGCCTCGACGGCGAGTTCCGAGGATACGATCGTCACGGCGACGGTGGGCAATTCCCCCGCGTCGGCCTGCACGGCCAGATCGTCGCGCCAGCGCTGTTCGAGGTAGCTGGTCAGGCCGACGGCATTGTCGACCTGCGGAAAATCGTCGTAGAAGGCTGCGTCCGGAAAATTCGCGTCGGCGAGCAGGTAGAACTCGTCGCTCAGGTAGACGAACGATGATCCGGTCTGCGTTCTGGCTTTCTGCTGCCAGCCACTCGTCTGCTGCACCACGCGACGGGCGATCGGCGGCGTCACCGGTTCGAGGGCGCAGAGCCCCTGCCGGTGTGCGGTCAGACCGACGGGCACGACGGCGACCGAGGCGACACCCGGCGCCAGCGCCAGCAGTTCACGGTAACTCTGCTCCAGTACCGGCCCGTCGTTCCAGCCCGGACAGAGCACGATCTGCGTGTGGATCTCGATCCCGGCGTCGACCAGGTCTGCGAGCTGGGCGACCACATCGTGACGCCGCTTGATACCGAGCATGCGGGTCCGGACCTCGATATCGGTCGCGTGCACCGAGACGAACAGCGGCGACAGACGCTGCGTCTTGATCCGCTGCAGTCCCCGCTTGCCGATGCTCGTCAAGGTGATGTAGTTGCCATAGAGAAAACTGAAGCGGTAGTCTTCGTCTTTCACGTAGATGCCGTCCCGCATGCCCGGCGGATTCTGGTCCACGAAACAGAAGACACAACGACAGGCGCAGGTACGGAACTCCAGCGGCGCGAAACATGAGGTTATGGTGTCGACGGCCGCGACGGGAACGGTGATCTCGCAGAACTCGCCGTCGGCGCGGCGGATGGTCACCCGCGCGTGTTCCCCGTCGGGACAGTAGTAGTACAGATCGAGAATGTCCTCCACCGGATCGCCGTCCAGGTGGGTGACGGCGTCGCCGGCCTGCCAGGCGTGCCGTCGGTGCAGCGGTGGTGGGAATGGCCTGACGAGTTCAATCACGTCGTGGAGTGCCCCTGTTCGGCTCGCGTTTTCCCTGCGGGCGGATCATGCATTCGCCTCCGGCTCCGCCAAGGTAATCAGTCCGACGAAGTAGTCCAGCAGTTCGGGTCCGTGCCGCTCCAGGACCGAGGCCCCTTGCGCGTGCAGCTCCCGATTGACGAGATGGTGGTGCAGCAGCCCGAGCCAGGTGGCGAAGAGCAACTCGAACGACATCTCGCGAACCGCGCAACGCTCCCGGTCCTTGCGATAGGCGGCCCGCAGGTGTTCCGCCACCGCCGACTGGATGCCCACCAGGAGCGTGCTGGTGGGTGACGGAAGTCGCGGATTCTCGATCACGAGCTGGGTGTAGAACTGCTCATACTCGATCAGTCCCCCAAGGTGCGCCTCGAGACCGGCTCGCAGGCCGTCACGCTGGTCCAGGGTCTCGTGCATCCGCTGGATCACCCGCGCGGCGAACAATTCGATCGCCGCGTGCACGAGATGCTCGCGGGTAGGAAAATGGGCGAAGACCGTACCGTGCGAGACACCCGCCGCCCCGGCAATATCAAGAGTTCTCGTCGCATTAATACCGTTTCTAGCAAATAGCTGTAACGCTATATGAAGTATTCGTTTCTTGGTTTGTCGTCGTTTTGTTTCGCGAGTGTTCACGGGGATTGCCCTTTGAAATTCACTAAATGAGCGTGTACTCGCTGAGTATATACTCAGACTAACTGGTGTCAATAGCAGATTCTTATAAATCGCTGGAATTGTGCTGTTTCCGGGATCCAGCCCGCTCGCTTGCTCGCACGTTTTTCGGGCCCGCTGTCTTTCGTCGGGAAGCCGGGTTGCGTTGAAAGGAGGATTTCGAGGTGTGTCCGAGAAACACAATGGAGCGGGCTACGGGTCTCGAACCCGCGACCACCAGCTTGGGAAGCTGGTGCTCTACCAACTGAGCTA
>CAYLIV010000084.1:0-9840 GCA_964384055.1 uncultured Fibrobacteraceae bacterium | reverse complement strand
CCCCAGAGATCTGCGGGGCCTGCGATGATTAGTCCCGGAAGCAATCGAACAGCTTCTAGTGGAAAGGAGTCATCGCAATGGCAATAGATGCTACTCAAGAAGAGCTGCTTAGTCTGGCCCAAGCGGCGAAGGTCATGCCGCCGGTCAACGGCAAGCGCCCGGCGGTATCGACGCTCTGGCGCTGGTGCCGGAAAGGCCTGGGGGGCGTCCGGCTGGATTACGTTCGGGTCGGAAGGAATATAGCTACCAGCCGCGAGGCGATGAGCCGCTTCTTCAACGCTCTGGCCGCGAAGGATGAGCCGATAACCGATCCGCCCCGGACAGAGCGGCCGCTCGTTCGCACCACCAGCGGGTCAAGGCAGATGGCAATCGAAAGTGCCGACCGCTTCTGCCAGGAGGCCGGGCTATGACCACTTCGAAACTCACCTCCACAAGCATGGCGACCATGCGTAGGTGTCCTCGGCAGTTCTTCTATCGTTACGATCTGGGCCTGCGGCGGCTTCGGGACACCGCTCCGCTTCGGCTCGGTTCGGCGTTCCATCGGGGACAGGAACTTCGCCGCGGGCTGTTCGCCGCCGACCTTGCCGCAGTGATTGACCTGGCCACCGCCGGCTACGCCGAATTGCCCGACTGGGCCGAGCCCGATGCCTGGGCCGTCGAGTGCGAAACGGTCAGGCAGCTTCTGGCCGGTCACTTCTGGCGGTACGAGGCCGACGACCTGGAATTCATCGCCGTTGAGCTTCCCTTCGACATACCGCTGGTCAACCCGGACACCGGCGCGGCCAGCAGGACTTTCCGTCTGGCCGGCAAGATCGACGCTATCGTGCGGCTGCCTGACGGGCGGTTGGCGGTGCTGGAGTACAAGACCGCCGGTTGCGACATCTCTCCGGACAGCGACTACTGGCTTCGCCTTCGCTACGACGGGCAGATCAGCCTGTATGTCCTGGCTGCCCGGGCGCTCGGCTACGACGTGGCGATGGTCCTCTATGACGTAACCCGCAAACCCACCATCAAGCCCAGGCAGATTCCAGAACTCGACGAGGACGGCTGCAAGATAGTCCTCGGTCCCGAAAGCAATCGCGTTTTCAACGCCAACGGCAAGCCTCGGCAGTCGGCCAGCGTCAAGGACGGCTACGTTCTCCAGGTCCGCGCCGAAGCGCCCGCCGAATACGGGGAGCGTCTGTTGGCCGACATAGGCGATAGGCCGGACTACTACTTCCAGCGCCGCGAGATCCCGCGGCTCGAAGACGATCTGGCCGAATACCGCGCCGAACTCTGGCAGCAGGCCGATCTGATTCGCGAGAGCCGTCGCCGCTCCCGCTGGTTCCGCAACGTCAGTCGGATGACCTGCGACTACTGCGATTTCAAGGAACTCTGCCTCGGCGGCGTGCGGGTTCGCCCCGAGTCGCCCCCGTCCGGATACGAATTCATCGAAGACGTTCACCCCGAACTTTGCACCGAAGGAGTAGCCCCGTGAGTAAAGAGCAACTCCGAATCGACCTGATCCGCCTGGACGGCGGCGCCCAGTCCCGTGCGAAGCTGGACGAAACCCTGATCTGCGAGTACGCCGCCGAGATGCTCGGTGGCACGGAGTTCGCGCCGGTGGTGGTCTACCACGACGGCGCAGACTACTGGCTCTCAGACGGATTCCACCGCGTGCGTGCCGCCCTGAAGGCCGAAGCAGTCGAGATTGCCGCAGAAATCCGCCAGGGCGCGCTGAGGGATGCGATCCTGCATTCGGTGGGTGCAAACGCCGACCATGGCCTGCGGCGGACCAACGAGGACAAGCGCCGGGCCGTTGCGAAGCTGCTGGGCGACGAGGAGTGGCGCGCGTGGAGCAATCGGGAGATCGCCCGGCGATGTTGCGTCAGTGAGTTCTTTGTCCGCTCACTGCGATTAAATCGCAGTGAGAAACCCGTGTACGTGACCAAGCACGGCACTTCGGCAAGCATGGACGCCTCCAATATCGGCCGGGCCGGGCCCGGTCCGCTGGGACCTACCGGCCACACGATCGTCAGCAAGGCCGAATACGAGGGGATCGACCGTCAACCCGCGCCGCGACCGAAGCGACCCCGCGGCGGCATCGCCTCCGACGCTTTCACGCCCGTCCGAGGCCACAGTAGACCCAAACCGATGGTCCCTCTGTCGCTGCCGCCGGGCAATGCGGAGATGGCCGCGAACACACTGATCGAACTGTTCGACGAGCCGTGGCTGGCCGAGTTGGCCGACCGGATCGCCGTGCACCTGAAGAAAGGAGACCAGGACAAATGACTTTAACCAGGAACGAACCGTACAACGTCGTAACCGATGTGACGCCCTCGAAGGCTACCCGCTGGCTGGAGGGCAACACGCACAACCGTCCGGTCAACCAGGCCCACGTGAATCGTCTGGCCAGTGACATGCGGGCCGGCAGGTGGCGAGTAACTCACCAAGGGATAGCTTTCAGTCCCAGCCAGGTGCTCCTGGACGGCCAGCACCGCCTGTGGGCGGTCGTGATGGCCGGCGCGACGGTGCCGATGCGGGTGTTCTTCAATGAGCCGCCGGAGAACATCGACTGCCTCGACGGCGGCGTAAGCCGCAATGCGGCCGATCGAATGACACTCAGCGACCGTTTCGCCGGCGGTGTCAACGGCAAGCAGCTTGCGACACTTCGATGCATGATTCGCGGCCTCGACCCGCAGATCCGGCTGGCCTTCAGCCGCGAGTCCGACCTGATGGTCAGGCACATCGACGCGGTGAACTTCGCCATGAAGAGCCTGAAAATGACCGAACGTGCGCGCGGAGTATCGACTTCCGTCACGAGGAGCGTTGTGGCCCGGGCGTACTACAGTGTCGACCACGACACTTTGAAACACTTCTGCACTGTGCTGCGGACCGGGCTGGCGACCAGCGAACTCGACGAGCCGATCATTCTGCTCCGCGACTTCCTGGTCCGCACGGAGAAGGGCCGCAGCGCACTGTCCGTTGTCAGGGAGCAGTACGGCAAGACCGAGCGGGCGCTCAAGGCGTACCTGAGGGGTGAGAAGCTCGCCAGGATCTACGCCACGGCCACCGAACTGTTCCCGCTTCCCGAAGAAACCACCCGCTATTAAACCCCCTTGCACAGGAGCAACACCATGACCACAGCTACAGCACCAAGACCCACTGCGCCCCCTCGCCGCCAGCCGCTTCGAAAACCGCAGGCCGCCCCTCAACGCAAGTGCGTGGCGTTCGGCGAGATCAAGCCCCAGGGCCACCGGGTCGGGATATTCGGTCCGGGCGGCATAGGGAAGACGAGCTGTTCCGCCACGGCTCCCGGGCCGGTGGCGTTCATCGATCTGGACGACAGCCTCCCGATCCTCAAGCCGTCCCTGGGCGGGCTCGACGTCCGCCGCGTCGACGGCGTCGACGGCTGGCGGGAGATGCGGGACATTCTCAACGGCGACGGCTGGGACGGGATCAAGACTATCGTGATCGACTCGGCCACGAAGGCCGAGGAACTGGCCCTGGCCTGGACGCTGGCGAATATACCGCATGAAAAGAAGGATGTTCCGGTCCAGCGGATCGAGGACTACGGCTACGGCAAGGGATACCAGCATCTCTACGAGACGTTCCTGGCGCTCCTGGGCGACCTCGACGCCCACGTCCGGGCCGGGCGAAACGTGGTCCTGATTATGCACGACTGCACAGCCAACGTCCCGAACCCCAAGGGCGAAGACTATATCCGCTGGGAGCCGCGCCTGCAGAGCCCGACCAGCGGCAAGGCGTCGATCCGCCTGCGCGTGCGGGAGTGGCTCGACCACCTGCTGTTCGTCGGCTACGACGTCGAGTGCGAGAAGAAACACGACGGCAAGGCCCAGGGCGGCGGGACACGCACGATCTATCCGCAGGAGATGCCGTACTGCATGGCCAAGAGCAGATCGCTGCGCGACCAGGTCCCGCTGGTGCAGTTCGACACGACGCTCTGGGACGAAATGTTCGGCTCGGGCTCATAACACACCACGAAAGGAAATCAGAAAGATGCTAGTAAACAGAGAAGGACTTTTTCACGCGTATATCGCCGCCATTGGCGTTGACGAGACCGGACCGAACAATCTGGCCACCTGCACGGCCCAGTTCCAGATCTTCGAGGAACTTGCGGCCGACGAGTGGCGGGACTGCTCCGGCGAGTCGCTGGAGATCACCGGCTACTTCTACCTGGAGAAGAAGGACGGTTCGCTCAACACCAATACAATCGATTCGCTGAAGGCGGCGCTCGGATGGGATGGGCGCGACCCGTTCTGGCTGCAGGACGCCGATCTTAGCGAGACGGCGGTGCAGCTGAAGCTCGGCTTCGAGGAATACCAGGGTCGCCAGCGGATCAAGGTGCGATTCCTGAACCCTTACGGCAGCGATGCTGGCGGCATCAGCAGGGCCGACGATACCGGCCGGCGGTCGATCGGCAACAGGCTCGGCTCGAAGCTCCGAGCGCTTGCCGGCGGCACGCCCGCCAACGCGCCGAAGCCAGCGGGCAAGCCGCAACCGCCGGTGCGACCCACGCCCCCCCAAGCCGCTGCGCCGCAGGCTCCTACCGCTGCCAAGCAGCCCGAACCTGCGACTATGGAGCAGGCCTGGGAGGAGTTCTGCAAGCATTGCTCCGGCGGAAAATGGACCGCCGAAGCCGCCGAGGCCGAGTGGTTCCGGATTATCGCCGAACTGTTCCCCGGCCGGCAGCCGGGCGAACTTACCGAGGCGGACTGGGGCGTCATGCTGGCCGAAGGGCCGGGCAGAATATTGCCGTTCTAATCGCGGCGGGAAGGCGGGCGGGTTGGCGTAGCCGAAGGGATGCGGCTCGGACTCCCTGCACTCGCCCGCCTCCACTGTCCGGGCAATGTCAAGGAAGACATCGGTGAGACACAGACGCAGATATTTCGCCAATCTCGCGGACGTCGGCCGGGAAGGCCGGCGTTTCCACGCGTTCTACAAGGGCTTCCGGGCCCGCAAGGCCGGCGACGGGGCGCTCTGTCCGTACCCGCCCGGCGTTGAAGACTACGACTGCTGGCGAAGAGGCTGGCGGTACGCATCCCAGGAGTCCCCGCAATGAGCCTCCGCGAATCCGATGTCTTCGCACCACCGCCTGAGCGTAAGCATCGCAAGCGGCGCACGCGCCCGCGTGACTCAGAGTCCGCCGTCCTGCGCGAGTGCATGCTCTGGCTCAAACAGTACGGCGCCCTGGTCGTCCGCACGAACACCGGCACGGTGCGACTCGACAGCGGGCGGTGGATGAAGAGCGGTTCGCCCGGCTGGCCGGATATCACCGGCCTGTTGCCCGACGGCGTATTTATCGGCGTCGAATGCAAGGCCCGCAGCGGCGGCAGGCAGTCGCCCCGGCAGAAGCGAATCGAACAGGAAATCCTCAAGCGGAGCGGAATATACATCCTCGCCAGGAGCGCCGACGACGTGGCCAAAGCACTCGACAGGAGGCCCCAATGAAGCCGCCCGACAGCAATCCCCTGGTGACCAACGTGGCCAGCTGTTACGAGTATGGCTGGTCATTCGTTCCGCTGGCCGGCAAGGTCCCGATACAAAAGGGCTGGCAGGCCGCGCCGCGCGAATCCTTGGAGGAGGCCCTCGACTGGGCCAGGCGGGGCAACGTTGGCCTGCGCACCGGCCGGACCAGCGGCGTGGTGGTCCTCGACCTGGACGAATACAAGCCGAAGTTCGACCCGCACGTCATCGAAGCGCTCGAGCTGCCGGCGACAGTGACGGCGATCTCCGGTCGCGGCGGCAGGCAATTGTACTTTCGTTGGGAAAAGCCGCTGGGCAACTCCGCCGGCAAGCTCGGCCCCGCTATCGACGTCAAGGCCGACGGCGGCCAGGTCGTATTCCCAGGATCGATTCATCCGGAAAACGGCAAGCCGTACACGTGGGCCGAAGGGCTCGCCCCCTGGGAGATCCAAATGGCCGAACTGCCCGCCTCCGTGGTTGAGAAGCTCACAGCATCTCCCCGCCGGCGGCCAAAGCCCGTCCCGGACCACCAGGCGTCGGAAGCTCAAAATCCCTCCAACGGCCGCGCCGAGCGTTACGCGCGGATGGCCTTGCGCCTGGAACTTAACGCGTTGTACCAGGCCGACGAGGGCGAGCGCAATGATACTCTGAACAAGTCGGCCTTCAGCCTCGGTCAGTTCGTGGGCGCCGGACTGCTGGTCCGGTCGGAAGTCGAAACGCAACTCGACCAGGTCGCTCGTGAGATCGGCCTGGCGTCCGGCGAGATAGGCGCGACGATCCGCTCGGGCGTGGAGTCCGGGATGCTGGAGCCGCGCGTGGTGCCCGACCGGCCAGCATCGGTCGAAACCGACCGGCGTGAAATCAACAGGGGCGATATCCCGGCGCTGACGCCGGGGCGGTTTGCGCTCAGTGTTTACGGCAACGCCGACCGCTTCGAACACCTGTTCGGCCAGGACGTTCACTGGTGCGAGCAGTCGGCGCGATGGTACGTCTGGGACGGACGTGTCTGGCGCCCTGACGCCATGCGCGAGATCGGTAATTTGGCCGAACTGACCATGCTGGCGCTGGACAGGGAGGCCCGGGGCGACGAGGATGCGGCCAAATGGGCGGCGCGCTGCAACAGGGGCGTCGCACCCGCCAGGGAGATGCTCGATGTCGTCAAGCACCGCACCGCGATCGCCCTGGACGCCCTGGACCGCGACCAGTGGCTGCTCGGCGCGCAGAACGGCGTGATAGACCTGCGGACGGGCCGACTGCTGCCGCACAACCGGAAGTTCATGCTCACGACGCTGTCGCCGGCGATCTTCGACGCCGAGGCGACCTGCCCGCGCTGGGAGACGTTCCTGTCGGAGATCATGGCCGGCGACGAGGCGATGGTCGCCGCCCTGCAGCGACTGGCCGGCTACTTCCTGACCGGCGACATATCAGTGCAGATCCTTCCGATCTTCTACGGCCCGGGCGGCAACGGCAAGAACGTGTTCCTCGATACGCTTATGGGCCTGATGGGTCCGCTGGCCGCCGAGGCGCCCGAAGGGCTCGTCACCGCCCGCCGGAGCGACGAGCATCCCACCGAGATCGCCGACCTGCACGGCAAGCGGCTCGTGGTGGCGTCGGAGACCGAAGAAGGGCGCAAAATGCGGATCGGCCTGGTCAAGAAGCTCACCGGCAACAAGTACCTCAAGGGCCGGTTCATGCGGCAGGACTATTTTCAATTCGAGCGGACGCACAAGACGATCCTCGTAACGAACAACAAGCCGCTGGTGACCGAGACATCCAACGCGATCTGGCGGCGCCTGCGCCTGATCCCGTTCGTGGTCACGATCCCCGAGGCCCGCCAGGACAGGCGGCTGACCGAGAAGCTCGTGGCCGAGTGGCCGGGGATCCTCTGTTGGGCGGTCCGCGGCTGCCTGGACTGGCGCGCCCGGCAGTGCGACCTGGAACTCCCCGCGGCCGTCCAGGAAGCCACCGAGGAGTACCGCGACGAGTCAGACCACGTCGCCGACTTCGTAACCGAATGCTGCGAAGACTGGCGCAAGCATCCCAGGCAAAAAATGAAGACGCCAAAGGAACGCATCTATTCTGTCTATTGCGTTTGGTGCAGAGATGTCGGCGAGGACGTGCTGACACGCAAGGCGTTCAACAGCCGCGTTCGCGGACACGGCTACAGCGACAAAGCCGCCTGGTTGAACAACAGAACACAGAAGTGCTGGCTGCACCTGACACTTAAGGGCAAAAACGATGAATAGCGGCCTTACCGAAAACCTTACCGCTTACCGCGCATTACCGCGTTTCCCGGTTTGCGCCCCACAGGCGCGTGCGCGTACATATACGCGCGGGCGCGGGCGCGCGCATGCGCACATGGGCGGTTATACCCCAAAACGCGGTAAGTTACCGGTAAGGCCGAAAACCGGTAATGCGCCACCTCCGAGTCCGAACGTCACGATCCTGAAGAACTGCCGCTGCCAGGACTGCCGGCGCTGGGACGACTATGCGGGCCAGTGCGAGGTCCGCTGCCTGGTGCGGTACGTCCCGAAGGAAGACTATCACCCGGCGATGCAGCCGTTCTGGAGCGATCTCGGAATGATCCGGCCCGAGCAGTGGCACTACTGCTCAGAGTATCACGGACCGCAGATCAGCAAGGACATCTGTGTCTGCCCGAAGCGCCAGGACACAAGTAAACATGACATGTATGGATATGTATAGATATAGAACATAGGTACTACCTCTTGCTGTTAAAGAGGTTACGGCACGGGGAAAAGTCGCGCTACATAAGACATTCGGTCGGAAGTGAAAAACAGAATCAGGAGACGAGAAAATGAAGGTCGTGAAACGCAAAATCAAAGACGTAACTCCTTACGAGAACAACCCCAGACTCAATGATGGCGCCGTGGACGCCGTAGGCAAATCGCTGCAGGAATTCGGTTGGCGCCAGCCCATTGTTGTCGACAGCGAAGGCGTGATCATAGTCGGCCACACCCGCTGGAAAGCTGCGCTGAAACTGGGCTTGAAGGAGGTCCCCGTACACGTCGCTACGGACCTCACCGAGGCCCAGGTAAAGGCGTATCGCCTGGCCGACAACCAGACGGCTGCGATTGCCGAGTGGGATTACGACCTGCTGCCCATTGAGATCGGGCAACTCCAGGACATGGGCTTCGACATTCCGATCATCGGATTCTCCGAAGATGCGCTGGCCGAAATCATGGACCCCGGCGTCGAAGACGGGCTGACCGACCCGGACGCCGTGCCCGAGCCGCCGGACGAGGCGATAACCAAGCCCGGCGACATCTGGGTTCTCGGCGACCACCGGCTGATGTGCGGCGATTCGGGCAGCGAGGCTGACCTGGACCGCTTGCTGGACGGCACGACCATTGACCTGGTAGCGATGGACCCGCCGTACAACGTCAAGGTCGAGCCGCGCAGCAGCACGGCTATCGCGGCTGGTAACAGTTCCCACCCTGACCTGTCGCAGAAGATGCATCACCAAGGCTTCGACGTCGCCCGCGGCGCTACCGATCCGAAGAAGGCCCGCAAGAAGATGCGCCCCAAGGATCGACCCTTGGAAAATGATTTTTTGACCGGTGAGGCCTTTGACCAGATATTACTCGACTGGTTCGGCAATGCCTCGCGCGTCCTCAAGCCGGGCGGATCGTTCTATGTTTGGGGCGGTTATGCGAATCTCGGCAACTATCCGGCACCGCTGAAGGCCTCGGGGTTGTATTTCAGCCAAGGGATCGTATGGGACAAACAGCACCCCGTCCTGACGCGCAAGGATTTTATGGGCGGTTTTGAACTCTGCTTCTACGGATGGAAGGAAGGCGCGGGCCACAAATTCTACGGGCCAAACAACGCCACCGACCTCTGGCACGTCAAAAAGATCAGCCCGCAGAAGATGGTCCACCTGACCGAGAAGCCCGTCGAGCTGGCGGTCCAGGCCATTCAGTACTCATCGCAAATAGGTGACAACGTTCTCGACCTGTTTGGGGGCAGCGGATCGACGCTCATCGCCTGCGAGCAAACCGGCCGCAAGGCATTCCTGATGGAATTGGACACGCTCTACTGCGACGTGATCGTGTCCCGATGGCAGAACTACACAGACAAAGATGCCACGCTCGAAGCGTCAGGTCAAACGTTTGCGGAAGTATCTCTTGCATGTTCGTCAGAAACAAACCTATAATTTATACGCAGATGGTCGATAAACGGGACAACGAGACGATGGGCACAGACGCACCCACGCGGTCCCCCGGTCCAGGTTTTAGGGAGGGGGAGGCCTTGAAAGACGCGTCAAACATTTTGGACGATTCTGAAAAAACGAAGTCGCCCACAGATACGCCAGATTGCCTAGATAACCAAAAGTCTTTTTCGGCAGCGTGCACG
>CAYLIV010000083.1:0-10855 GCA_964384055.1 uncultured Fibrobacteraceae bacterium | reverse complement strand
CTGGCACGGGATGAACACCGAGGAATTCTACTGGTGCATCGACAAGACGCTCGAGCAGAAGCCGACGATGACCCTGGACGACGGCGCCGACCTGATCTTCTCGGTGCACAACAAGCACCAGAACCTGATCGACGGCATCATCGGCGGCACCGAGGAGACCACCACCGGTGTGCACCGTCTGCGGGCCATGGCCGACGACGGCGCGCTGAAGTACCCGGTCATCGCCGTGAACGACGCCGAGACCAAGTGGGACTTCGACAACGTGTTCGGCACCGGCCAGTCGAGCCTCGACGGCATCCTGCGGGCGACCAGCGTGCTGCTGGCGGGCAAGAACTTCGTCGTCGCCGGTTACGGCCACTGCGGTTCGGGCTGTGCCATGCGCGCCGACGGCATGGGCGCCAACGTGATCGCCACCGAGGTCAAGCCCACCGCCGCGCTGAAGGCCACGCTCAACGGCCACCGCGTCATGAAGATGGACGACGCGGCCAAGGTCGGCGACGTGTTCATCACCGCCACCGGCATGAAGGACGTGATCGTCAAGCGGCACTTCGAGTCCATGCGCGACGGTGCCATCGTCTGCAACACCGGCCACTACGACTGCGAGATCAACCTCGAGGATCTCGAGTCCATCGCCGAGAGCAAGCGGACCATCCGGCCCAACTGCGAGGAGTACACCCTGCGCAATGGCAACCGGATCTACATCCTGGCCCAGGGGCGCCTGGTCAACCTGGCTGCCGCCGAGGGACATCCCAGCGAGGTCATGGATATGTCCTTCGCCAACCAGTTCCTGTCCATGGTGCGGCTGGCGCGAGAGGGCAAGGAAATGGCTGTCGCCGTGCACGACATTCCCGACGATCAGGACCAGAAGATCGCCGCCATCAAGCTGGCGACCCTCGACGCGGGCCTGGACGTGCTGACCGAGGAACAGATCGCGTACCTGAACGACTACGCGGCCGGCACCTAGCCGAGCGACCGATGATCGGCGAGGCGCCGAGCCCCGTCGGCAGAGAAAAAAAAGCGCCGCTGCCCGGCCGGGAGCGGCGCTTCTGGTTTGGTGTCGCGCTCAGATGCCGAGCACCAGGCCGAAGGACAGATTCCAGGTGTGCTGGTTCGTCCAGAGTTCTTCGGGACGAGGCCAGACGCTTTCATCTTCCAGCATGTGGTAGTTCCACGACCATTCGAACTCCAGCCGAATACGTTCGGAGAGTTCGTATTCGGTGCCCAGTCCGGCACTGGCATGCCAGCTGGTCGCGTCCAGAGGCTCGCCCAGTATCGAGAGCACGGTGCTGCCGCCGCCGCTGGCGGTAAGTGACCACAACGTCTGTCCGACGGCTGCTGCCAAATACGGATTGTACCGGGAATCGGGGAAGAGCGACGGCCCGACGTACGCCTTGATCCCGGCGTTCCAGCCGGACATGCCCAGTCGCGAATCGCCGCTCAGGGCAGGAGCGAGGTCGTCGGAGAAGACGGGCAGATCCTCTCGGAATTTCAGGCTACCGGTGAAGTAGCGCCCTTCGATGGCGAATCCGTCGAGTATGTATATGCGACCACTGACGTCCACGCCGAGTCCGCTCGTGGTCACGTCGTTGATGTTCTCCACGTCCAGTCTGACGATGTGCAGGGGTACCAGATACTGGAAGCGGGCGGCGACGGCCAGCGTTTGCGGGTGGCGTACGCGCAACGGTACGATCTCCGCTGCCGCTGCTGCGGCCTCATCGAAGCGTGTGAAGACGGCGTCTTCCTGGCCCTCGACCAGTCCCGGGATGGTGACATGGCCGCTGACCGTGTCGTTTTCCTCGGAGTAGCGGCCGAAAAACTTGCCGGTCACCGGAAAGCCCTCGATGGGAAAGTCGAACCGGATGACCTCGCCGATGAAGCTGACGTTCTGCATCACGAAGTGCATGGGCATCGGGCCCAGGAAATCACCCTCACCCGTCCAGGTGCCGTCGGCCGCCTGTGCGAAGGTGAGGCGGGTTTCGACGGTCTGGCCCTCGGCTTCTTCGGAATAGGTCCAGGTACCGGCGAGGCCTCCTTGAGCCAGGGCAGCGGGCGCACTCAGGACAAAACCGACAGCCAAAAGCAAAACACAAAACTGCCAAGAAACACAAACCTGCCTCGCGCAGTGTCGGGCTCCCAACATCATGCGTACTCCTCACGTGGGTTTTGCCAGCGGGCTATGTACAATCATTTATGGAATATATAGCCTGGGAAACCCCTTGTCCAATGCTCACCGACCGCGGCACGCGCCTTGCTGTTTGCGTCGTTGCTTGGTAGTATGAAGGGCAGGCTTTCGCCGCCGCCGGCACGTGAAGCCAATTGCACACCCGGAGTAACACATGGATACATCGACCCGGACCAGCCCCGACACGGACTTTCTCCATGCCCTGCCCAAGACCGATCTCCATGTCCACCTGGATGGGTCGCTGCGTCTGAGTACGGTGCGGGAACTGGCGCACAAGTTCGGCCTCGACTACGAATTCAGGACCGATGAGGACGTCCGCGCCGTCTGTCAGGTGTCCGAAGAGTGCGAGAGCCTGGTCGACTATCTCAAGGTCTTCGACATCACGCTGGCGTTGATGCAGGAACAGGAAGAACTGACCCGCATCGCGCGCGAGCTGGCGGAGGATGCGCACCGCGAGAACGTCCGCTACATCGAGGTGCGTTACTCGCCGCTGTTGCATACCAAGGCCGGATTGCAGTACGACCAGATCGTCGGCGCGGTACAGAAGGGGCTCGATCAGGCGCGGCGCCGCTTCGGTATCCGTTCGGGCCAGATCATCTGCGGCATGCGTCACATCTCGGCCGAATCGAGCCTCGAACTGGCCAAGCTGGCGGTACGCTGGCGAGACCGCGGCGTGGTCGGTTTCGATCTCGCGGGCGCGGAAAAGGACTATCCCGCCAAGGATCATCTCGATGCCTTCTACGAGGTCCGCAACAACAACGTCAACGTTACCGTGCATGCCGGCGAAGCCTTCGGTCCGGCCTCGATCCACCAGGCGATCCACTACTGCGGCGCCCACCGTATTGGCCACGGCACCCACCTGATCGACGATTCCGATCTGCTGAACTGGGTCAACAACCGGCGTATCCCGGTGGAGTTGTGTCTGGCGAGCAACCTGCAGACCAGAGCCATTCCCGATCTGAAGAGTCATCCCATACGGCACTACATGGAGCAGGGTCTGCGGGTGACCCTGAACACGGACAACCGCCTGGTGTCCGGCACCACCATGACCAACGAGTTCCGGCTCGCCGTCGAGAATTTCGGCCTGTCGCAGGACGAAGTGCTGGGTCTGGTGATGAACGGCTTCAAGTCGGCCTTTCTGCCCCTGGCCGACAAGGTCAGCATGATCGAATCGGTTTTGGCGGAGTTCAATGCCCTCGGCGCCCATTTCTCGGGCGAGATCAGCCGACGCCGCCGGATACACGTGTAGTCCGCAACCAGGGGGGATACGTGATGCGTAAGCGACGACCTGGATTCCCGGCGCTGTTGGCGATGGTGTTTGCCGCTGGGTTCGTGCTTTCGCCATCAGGGATGCTGGCCGGCGGGGGTGACCGGGATCCCGACGGGCCCGTGCTCGAATTCGCGAGCTACCTCTGCGTCACCCCACCCGGCATTCCGTGTCCCCCGACCACGATCGAGATCGGCGTCGTCTTCGATGAGGCCGTCGATCCGGAATCGGCGAGCGATCCGGCGAACTACACGTTCTACCAGCTCGACGATCCTGCGCTGAAGATTCCCGTGGCCGAGGTGGTCTCGGTGTGGGAAGCGGAGATCATTTTACTGCTCGAGGCCTTGCCGGAAGCGGTTGACCATCGTCTGGTGGTCGAGAACGTCCGGGATCTCGAGGGGAACGTGATGGCGCCCGGACAGTCCCAGGTGATCGAGCCGTTCGAGGATCCGACGGCGGCGCCGCCGGCCTATGCGTCAGTGCCGGTGCTGCTACCGAATATCCCCAACCCGTTCAACCCAAAGACGCAAATACGCTTCACCGTCGGCGCGGGCGACGCAGGATCGATCGTGGGGCTTGACGTACACGATGTGCGCGGCAAGCTGATACGCCGTCTGTTCCAGGGCTCGATCGTTGAACCCGGAGAGCACCAGGTGCTCTGGCGGGGCGTGGACGAGCAGGGCATACCGGCGGCTTCCGGCCCCTACTTCATCAGGTTGACGGTAGGTAACGCCACATCCGTACGCAAGATCCTACTGGCCAAATAGTCGCTCCCAGTAGATACCGGCCAGGACGCCAACATCCACGAGCGCCCACAGTACCAGCGCTCGATACATGCCTCTTTCCTGCTGTTCTGTGGTCATGGTCCGCACGCGGAAATACCAGGCGTGCAGGTGGGCCTGCCAGGCGATCAGCGCGGGCGCCGCGAGCAGCACCGAGACCGGCATCGGGAGCGAACCGGGCAGCAGACGGGGCCGGACGTCGCCGAGGTAGAGTACGAAGCAAACGGACGCGGCCCAGCCGAGCACGATGGACAGTACGAGCGACGGGCGTCGGCCCAGCGCCGCGGCGAGTGTGCGGTCGCCGCGCTCGCGGTCGTCGGCGAGTTGGTAGAGCTGGGTCGCGGGGTAGAACGAACCGAAGAGCAGGGCGAAACCCAGCACGAGCAACCAGGCCGGTGAGCGCAGCAACGCCGCCTGATGCTCCGCGCCGGCAAAGGCGAGCTGGCCCGCCAGCAGGCCGGCCAGGGTCGTACCGCCGCCGTAGCCGACCATGTTGACCGCCAGATCGGCCCCGGGGACCGATTTCCAGCGTACGGCCGGGTGCGAGTAGAGTACCGAGAGCGCGACGCACAACGCGGTGACCAGTCCCAGCAACGGCAGCAACGCCGTCGCGAGCGCGGCGCCGACAATCATCACGCACAACGCGAAGCCCGCGAGCCACGACGGCGGCGGTGGTGGATCGCGCAGGTAGGCGATGTCGTGGACGTCGCGATCGTAGGCACTGTTGAAGGCCAGGGTCCCGCCGTTGAGGCACACGACCCAGCCGAGCCAGGCGCCGAAGAGAACGAATATCGCGGTATGGGCTTCCGGACCGTCGGCCACGGCCACCGCGCAGGCCGGTGCCGCCAGCACACCGACCGCGAGCTGGGCGGTCAGTATGGGCCACTGTCGTGGTCGCATCAAACGCAACACAGCCTGACGCGAGTCCACGCGTGCACCGCCGTGCGGCGAGCTGGGCGGTTGCGTGATCACGGTCGCTGTGCCGGTGTTACAACCGATCCGGAGGCGGGATCGGCGGCTGCAGGGGAACCGGTCGCGGCCGACAATGTCGCCGTCGCGACTGGCTCGCCGGTCGGCGGTTCGTCGACGTTCGCCGACCCCGGGTACGCATCCGCCGCCGGTCCGCAAATGCGTTGGAGCTGACGTTCGAACCACTCGCTTTCGAATTGCGCGTCGCGGCAGTTCTCGTGGCCGGCCAGCAGGGGCACCAGCAGCGTCGGGACCTCGGGTACGCTGCACAACGCCTTGACCAGGCGATCGTGACAGGCAGTGGCGAGGATCAGGTCGGGTTTTTCGTCGCGCGCCATGGCGAAGGCCAGATGGCTGCGATAGGCCACCAGGGCTCTGACCGGAAAGCGGGACGTCATGCGGGCCACGCGCCCCAGCGGGCAGCGCGTACAGGTGGTGCAGTCGCTCAGCGAGGTCTGGACCTTCGCCCGGCAGTCCGACGATTTCAGACAGCGGGGCAATATCAGCAGTACCGAGACGATCGACCGGCGCTGGACGTACCGACGCACGCGCAGATTGTGGATCTTGACCAAGGTCCGGATGAAACGGTTTTCGGCGCCGCCGAACGGTCGCAGCACGCGGCGCAGCAGCGCGATGGTATCGCAGAAGGTCCCCATCCGCCATGGACTGGGATAGATCACCGCTGCTTCCTCTCATCTTGGCGCGCCAGCCATTGCCGCCTGATCGCGTAGGCCACGATCCCGAAACTGACTGCCACGTTGAGCGAGTGCTTGTTGCCGGCCATGGGGATTTCCACCACGTCGTCCGCCAGCGCGAGCACCTCGTCGGACACGCCGTTGACCTCATGTCCGACGACCAGGCAATGGGGAAAGACGAAGGCATGTTCGTCGTACGGTGCGGCGGCGGCGGTCTGTTCCAGTGCGACGATCCTGATGCCACGCTCCCGCACGGCGCCCACGGCTTCAGCAGCATTCTGCCAATAATCCCAGGGTACGGTCAAGGTCGCACCGAGCGCGGTCTTTTCGATGTCCGGCCGCGGGGGGGTGGCTGTCATGCCGCACAGGTACAGGCCGCCGAGAGCGACCGCGTCGGCGGTGCGAAAGATGGAGCCGACGTTCCAGACGCTGCGAATGTTGTCCAGCAGCGCGAATGACTGCATGCCGCATGACCTCCCGTAGCGGCGGCCGGCAGCGTTCGCGACGCCGTCGGCCGCCTGCTTCACCCATGATGAGGGCCGGGGGACGATTTGGCAACCGCGAGCCCCATATGCGGGCTAAACCGACGGCGCGAGAGGACGATATCTGGGGGGTAATTGCGCTACGTCTTCACTGCAAAGGAAAACACCTAAAGGTATGAAAAGAAAAACGATCAGTCTCTGCATGATTGCGCGAGACGAAGAAGCCACGATCGGCATGACCATCAAGTCAGTACTCGCCCTCGTGGACGAGGTGATCGTTGTCGACACCGGCTCTCGCGACAACTCGCGAATCATCGCGGAAGGATACGGTGCGCGCGTCATTGATCTGCCGTGGAGCGACGATTTCTCCGTGGTACGTAACGCGACGCTGGCCGAGGCAACGGGCGACTGGATCCTGGTACTCGATGCCGACGAGCATCTACAACCCATTCGCCCCGTGGAGTTCCAGCGGCTGCTTCACGACGACCGGGTCGCCGGCTATCGGCTGAACCTGGTCTGCTCATGTGGAGCGAAGTCGTCGTACAAGTCGGTTCGCCTCTTCCGGAATCACAGTCAGATCCGTTATCGCTATCCGGTCTATGAACAGATACAGCCGGCTCTGGCAATCTGGGCGCAAGCAGCCGGTCAGACCATCCAGGATGCGTCCCTGACCATCCTGCACGACGGCAACGATCAGGACAAGCGCTCGCAGCGCCGCGATCGGAACCAGCGCATCCTCCGCCGTGCGCAGATCGACTACCCCGACGAGCCGTACTTCGATTTCCGGCTTGCCGGCGAGTCCATCGTCCTGCTCGATGACGAGGTGCTGCCGGTCGCGGGTCTCAACATGGTCATCAATCATCTGGATGGCGCGTGGCGCAAGGCTGCGGAGCTGCCCGACGCGGAGCGCAGGACGCTTCCGTACGGCCCGGACCTGACGGCCAGGTTCTGCGCCGCGTTGCTGGCCTGCGAACGGATCCCGCAGGCGAGACGATTGCTGGCCGAAGGGCGCGAGCTGTTCGGAGATCATCCAGCGCTGCTGTTGCAGTCGGTTGCCGCCACCGCACGCTACCTGCACGAGTACTCGGAGTCGCTCGCCGACGCCGAAAAAGCAGACTTGCTCGCGGCCGCGCGGCGTGATATCCATGTGCTGCAAGCGGCGCGCCTCGATACGCTGACCACACCCATGGATTCGCGCTGTCAGACCTTGTATCCACTGCGCTACCTGGGCGAGCTCGCGTTGTTCGAGCGTCGGGTCAGCAAGGCGGCGGAATTCTTCGAGAAGGCGCTGACGATCGACAATGCCTACTCGTTCGCCTGGCTCGGTCTAGCCGAGTGCGCTCGCTACGCCGGTGATCGCAAGAGAGCGTTGAAGCTCTACCTGCGCGCCGTCACTGAAAACGAGTGGAACCACCAGGCCTGGTTGCGGGGCTGCACCTTGCTCGAAGAGCTGGATTTTCGCGATAACGCCGCGAGCTGGCGCCACAAGGTGGGTATCCATTTCCCCGAGCATCCGTCGGTCCGGGATCAGGGCGCGGGCAGCGGGGAAACACCGGCGCTCGTCCAGTTTACGGGCTAGTCGTCCGAGCGATCCGGGCGACGTTCCCGAACCGTGACAGCACGTCAGCGCGAAGGTAGAATTCATGCGCCTGTCCCAGGGTGCTCACGGCAATGCCGCTTTCCCCGGCGGATTCGGATTGCCGCCGCACCGACGTATCTTCACCAACCGTAACCTGCGTCTGCGTTCCATCACGACGATCGGGTTCGATATGGACCATACGCTGGCCGTCTACAACACCGACAGCTTCGGCGAGCTATGCTTCGAACTGGCGGTTGATCGTCTTGTCGCGGAGAAGGGGTATCCCGAGGTCCTCCGGTCGCTGCCCTATGACAAGGACGCAGCGATCCGCGGTCTGATCGTCGACAAGCGGCTGGGCAACCTGCTCAAGGTCGACGCCTTCCGCTATGTGTCGCGCGTGCGGCACGGCGGCGATTTCCTCGACCGCGAAGACCGGCGTACCACCTACAAACGCGGCCGTATTCTGACCGGCAGCAATCGTTATCGCGTTTTCGATACCCTCTTCGACTTGCCCGAGGGCTGTCTCTACGCGGCACTGATCGATTTGAAGGACCGGCAGCCGCAGCAGATCTCGACCAGTTATCGGCTGCTCTTCAACGACATCCGTGAGACGGTCGACACGATACACGCCGACGGCACGCTTAAAAAGCGCGTGATGGCGGACCTCGGCCGGTATTTCATCAAGGATCCCGATCTGGCGCCCACCCTGAACAAGTTCCGTGAGGCCGGCAAACGGTTGTTTCTGCTGACGAATTCGGAGGTCGAGTATACGGCGGCGGTCATGAGCCACCTGCTCGACGGAGCCGACCGGAACTGGGAAGACATCTTCGATCTGGTGGTCTGCTCGTCGGGCAAGCCTGACTTTTTCGTTTCGCGGGGCGGCGGCAAGCCGGTTTCCCGCCGGCACAGCTCGGGACTCGACAACCGCGAGGGCAATTGCTTCACGGGCGGCGATGCTTTCTTCCTCGAGTCGAAGATCGGCGCCTTCGGTGACGCAATTCTCTACTTCGGCGATCACACCTACGGCGATATCCTGCGCAGCAAGAAGAGTGTCGGCTGGCGGACCGCCATGATCATTCCGGAAATCGAACAGGAAGTACGCGCACTTCTGCCGCTGCACCGGCAGATCCGTGCTCTGGCCGAGCTGGAAGAGCATCTCGACAGTCTCGTACTGGAACGGGACGATCTGCTGACCGGCGGTGGAACACCGCCGAACGGGATGACGGATGCGAAGGTGGCGAAACGCATCTCGCGGCAACTCAGTAAACGCGCCGCCCTGCAGAAGAAGATAGCCGGCGCCTACAATCCCTACTGGGGATCCTTGTTCAAGGAAGGGCGCGCGGCGAGCCGTTTCGGTGAACAGGTGACGGATTTCGCGTGCATCTACACCAGCCGCGTGAGCAACTTCCTGCACTATCCAGTCGAGAAGTTTTTCGCCAAGCCGGCCGAGGTCCTGCCCCATGAGCGCTGGGCCAGCGCGCCGGCCTGATCAAGGAGTCAGTCATGCCCGCAGCCAAAACCGTGCTGGTCGTCGGAACAGGAACCATCGGTGAACCGCTGATCGGTTTGCTGTGCACGTACCGGGAGCAGCTCGGGATAGACGAGGTCATCTTCCTGAAAAAGACGCCGTTGCTGATCGATCGGGCCATGGTCGCCGACCTGGTCCGTCGCGGCGCCCTGCTGGCGACCAGCGCCGACACGGTCGACGAGTTCACGCAGATCGGGCTCGAGGTCTCGTACACCATCGACGAGGCGCTCGAAAGGGCTACCGTGGTGATCGATTGCACGCCCTTCGGCAATGACATGAAAGAAGAGCTCTACTGCCAGCACGAGGACAGCACCAAGCTGTTCATCGCCCAGGGGACTCAGTTCGGATTCGGCGCCTGCTACGCCCGGGGTATCAACGATTCGGTCCTGCACCAAGGCGACAACAAGTACCTGCACGTCGTCAGCTGCAATACCCACAGCATCGCCGCCTTGATCGCGACGCTCGCCGGCGGCGAGGACGACGTGAGCAATCTACGCCGCGGACGCTTCCTCTGCATGCGGCGCGCCAACGACATCAGTCAGAACGACCGCTTCGTGCCCAGCCCCGAACTGAGCGTCCACAACGACGAGCGATTCGGGTCGCACCACGCGCGCGATGTCTGGTACCTGTTCCACGCCATCGGTTACGATCTCGATCTCTTCTCGTCCTCGTTGCGGTTGCCGACGCAGTTGATGCACGTGGTCCACTTCAACCTGAGCGTGGACGAGCCGACCACGGTCCCGGAGCTGATCGAGCGGATCGAGGCCAACGAGCGTCTCGCCCTGACCTACAAGCACTCGGTCAACAGCATCTTCTCCTTCGGTCGCGATCATGGTTTCTACGGGCGGATCATGAACCAGGCGGTCGTGTCGGCGGATTGCCTGCACGTGGGGGCGGATGGACATGAGATCACGGGCTACAGCTTCACCCCGCAGGACGGCAACAGCTTGATCAGTTCCGTGGCGGCGACGATCTGGGCGCTGTATCCCGAGACCTACAACAAGATCATTCAGTGTCTGCGGCCGTTCTTCTTCGCCGAGGTGTGATCCCGATCCGTCCGGGGCGCGGGATCAGGATCCGGCGGCCAGGGCCTGCAGCCGATTGCGAAATACCGCGACCCTTTCCCGAACCGGGAAATCCGGATCCGCATCCTGAAGTGCCGTCTCGAGCGCAGCCAGGTACTTGCGTACCTCGAGGGTTTCGTTGAGCTCCAGCTGTATCTCGACTGCCCGCACCAGCGCGCTGATCCGGCGCGGGTTGATCTCGAGGACCGTCGCGATCTCAGCCATCGCCTGTTCCGGGCGGTCGATCTCCAGCAACGCATCGGCAAATCGTTCGCGGTAGAGCACCAGCGAATGGGGCGGATAGCCC
>CAYLIV010000082.1:0-11103 GCA_964384055.1 uncultured Fibrobacteraceae bacterium | reverse complement strand
AAGGGGACATTTTCTCATTGCAGTTGAAGGGGACAAAGTCTCATTGCTAACACAGGCGCCCGCCGCGGCGGTTGCCATCAGCGGCTATTTCCTGTATACTACAGCTAGCTGACTGAACGTCTATGCGTGCAACACCACAAACAGTTATCGTTCGCGAAACGCACCATATCTCGATTCTGTTCAGCGCTCGGGGGGCTCCAGGCTCCCCGTTTTATTGTGCCTACCGACCGTGTACTTATCACTACCGACTCTGGTTCGCCCGGGGCAGTCGCTACTCACGACTCGGCTTCCGCTCCGTCGTCCGCCGATGCACGAAGCGTAAAACTTCGGGTGCCTCGGCCTGTCGCAGCTGATCGGGTTCCGCCTGCTTCCAGGGTCTGGGAACCTCGTCGCTGACGGTCCCCGTCCGGATCGCGGATGGGTCGCCGGGCGGTTCGGTATCGGGATCGCGCCGGTGGTCTCGCCCGCCGGCGCCCAAGCGGATCAGCGACGACAGCTCGTGCTCCGCGGCGGCGATGGTGGCGGCCGGTGCCTCTTGCCGGAGCAATTGCCGCAGGCGCGCGAGCATGATCTTGGCGCCCAGGCTGTGGTGCCCGTGCGCAGCCAGAAACGGACTGTCGCTCCAGATGCCATGCCCGCTGGCCGGGTCGGGGTCGTCGCCTTCGGCGGTGAGATACGCATTGACCAGGCAGCTACCGTCGGTGACCAGATGTATCCGGGAGCACCGATCGTACGCGGTATCCGACGGTGTCGTCTCGCCGGGCTCGACAACGATACGGGCACCGGTTACCTGACTGGGAACGGGACAGCGAATCATCACGGCCACGCCGCGTGCGTCGATGGCGGCTTCCAGATCGACGCACAAAACCTCGAGCATGTCCGCTGTGCAGTCGAGCAGCGCGATGTTCCGGCACTCGGCCAGCAATCGCCGGCAATGATCGAGAACCTGTGCTCGCTGCCGGAAGCTGTAGGCCCGGTCGCCGGTGATCCTGCCGCCGATGCCGGCGAGCAATTCGACCGCCTTGCGCCGCTGCGCGCTGATCCGGTGAACCTGCTGCTCGGTGAATTCCGACGGTGGGACCGGCTGAAAAAGGCGAGGCTTGTCCTGCTCGATACGCACCGCGCCCCGCGCTTCCAGTCCCATCAATGTTTTGGACATGTTGGCCGGGTCGCGGCCCATGGTCTGGGCTACCTTGTAGCCGCTGACGGGACCGTCCACGGTCAAGCGTAGCAACTCGGTGTAGACTTCCGCTTCGGTCTTGGTCAAGCCCAGGTCCACGAGGGCCTGAGTGACTTCATCGATCCGGGCCATAAAAACTCCTTTTTTTGTGGTACCGGGACCGTGCGCCGATTGTTGATGGTCGGCAATGGCGGTGTCAACATCTATATCGCCATAAAAGCGGATGTTTGGTACATTTGGAGCAACCAAACGCGCAGAAGCAGCCACGCCGACAGGGGGTAGAATCATGGTCTTGCTGGAGTTCTCCATGTACCCGACCGACAAGGGCGAGAGTGTTTCCGACTACGTCAAGCGCTCACTCGAGATCATCGACGGCAGCGGCTTGCCGTATCGGCTCGGTCCCATGGGTACGACCATCGAGGGCGAGATCGATCAGGTGCTCGGCGTGGTCAAGCAGTGCCACGACGCCATGGCCGTCGATTGCAACCGCATCGCCTGTGTACTGAAGATGGATTACCGCAAGGATCGGCCCGAAGGTCTGTCCAGCAAGGTGGAAACCCTGAAACGAAAGACCGGCCGTGACCTCGACACCTGAACACCATCGGGGACCGGCAGCGAGGACCGGTGACCGCGACCGGCCGCGTGATCCGCTGCAGTGGAGCGCTCGATCAACAGCGCGCGGAGCGTCATGCGTGTCGATCTGAAGCCGCCCGCCTGGGCAACCCACCTGTTGAGCGATCTGACCGACTGGCAACGATGTCCGGTACCGGTCGCCGAAATCGAACCTAGTGAGCTGCCCGACGACGTGTACTTCGAGTACGCTTACCTGGATCACGACGGCAATCGCCGCGAGGATCCCGACAATCCCAATCCGCGTCTCAACCCCTACTGGAAGTACGCCTGTAATCTCGCCGGCGCCGACTATCGGCCCGGTCGTTTCGCGCGGCTCGGTCCCGGTCGGCCGGCGGGAACGGTTCGCCGGCGAGATGTCGCGTCGAGCAATTTCGGGCGGCGGCACTATCTGATCTACTCGCCGGCGGGTCATGCAAAGACGACACTGCCCCTGATTCTCTTTCAGGACGGCAAGGCGTATTTCGGCTGGGGTAAGGCGCCGCGTGTGCTCGATCACCTCCTGGCCGCCGATCTCGTCAGCGCGGCGCACCTGGTCTTCGTACCTCCGGTCGCCCGCACCCGGGAATATGCCTTCAACGATTCGTACCTGGAATTCCTGGTCGAGGAACTGCTGCCCGACGCCGAACGGCAGGTACCGTGTGACGGTCGCCGCGCGGCCTGGGGCGCGAGTCTGGGCGGTTTGCTGAGCGCCAATCTGGCCTGGCGATATCCCGAACTGTTTCAGACAGTCGTCGCCCAGTCCGGAGCCTTCAACTTCGATCCCCGGCAGGATCCCGACGATCCGTTCGGCGGCGCGTCGTGGTTCGTCGAACACGTCGCCACGAGCGGACGACAGCGGCCGCTGCGCTGGTATCTGACCTGCGGCACGCTGGAGTGGTTGATCGACAGCAACCGCCGTCTGGCCGAGGTTTTACGAGACCAGGGATACGATGTGGCGTTGCACGAGCGGCACGCGGGCCACAACTGGGTGAACTGGAATGATGGTTTCAGCGCAGCGTTGCTCGATATTCTCGGCCGCTGGCGTCGATCGCCTTGACTGTTACCCTGCCGATTCCTAGCTTAGCCCGGGTTGGGTGCTCCTTTCCACGAGGAAGGCCTTATTGCAGCTTCTGTGACGACATCGGATTCAGGCGGGAGGGGACATGATGGGACCGACCGTTGGTATTCGCCGGGAAGACAAGAACCAGTGGGAACGGCGGGTGCCGTTGACCCCCGCGGACCTGGCCGATCTGCAGCGCGATAACAACCTGAAGTTTCTGGTTCAAACATCTCCCATAAGAGTTTATCAGGACGGCGATTACCGAAGTGCTGGCGTCGAGGTTGTCGAGGATCTCGGGGCGGCCGATCTGGTCTTCGCCGTCAAGGAGATACCGGTCGATCTGCTGCGTGCCGGAACCGCCTACGTCTACTTTTCCCACGTCATCAAGGGGCAGTCCTACAATATGCCCATGCTGCGACGCTTGCTGGAGCTGGGCTGCTCACTCATCGACTACGAACGTATTGCTGACGAGCGCGAACGACGTCTGATCTTCTTCAGCCTGCACGCCGGCTACGCGGGCATGATCGAGAGCCTCTGGTGCCTCGGTCAGCGGTTGCTCAGCCGCGGCATCGAGACACCGTTCACGGCGGTCAAGCACGCCTACGAATACGCGTCGCTCGACGAGGCCAAGGACCATCTACGCGAGATCGCCAAACAGATTGCCACCGAGGGGCTGGACCCGGCCGTGCAGCCGCTGGTGTTCGGGCTGGCCGGTTACGGCAACGTTTCCCAGGGTTGCCAGGAGATACTCGAGTGCCTCGGCGTGACCGAGATTCCCGTGGCCGAGCTGGCGGCGCGATCGGCGCGCGGGTCCGTATCGGATCCGCTGCTGCAGGTCGTGTTCAAGGAGGAGGACATGGTGGTGCCGGCCACCGCCGGGCACGAGTTCGAGCTGCAGGACTACTATCAACATCCGGAGAAATACCGGGGACGCTTCGCCGAGTACCTGCCCCACCTGGACGTGCTGATGAACACGATCTACTGGGACGAGCGCTACCCACGGCTCGTGACCAAGGCCTGGGCCCGGGATCACTATCAGCCGGGCAACCGGACACGGCTGCAGGTCATCGGCGATATCAGCTGCGATTTCGAGGGGAGCGTCGAGCTGACCCTCGAACCGACCTACCCGGACCATCCTTGCTACGTTTACGATCCCGGCAGCGACACGATCCAGTCCGGTTACGAGGGCGAAGGCCCGGTCATCATGGCGGTGGACAACCTGCCGTGCGAGCTGCCGCGCGAATCATCCCAGCACTTCAGCACCGTGTTGCGCGACATGGTGCCGGCGCTGGCCGCCGCCGACTGGCAGGGAGACTTCGCCCGGCTCGAACTGCCGGCGCATCTGAAGAAAGCGGTGATCGTCTACAAGGGCCAGTTGACCCCGGCCTACGAGTACCTGCAGGAATCCCTGGATTCCTAGCCGGTCGCGGTCCGGGACGAGCACGACGGAGAGGTGAGCACAACAGTGAACAGCCACCCGGCGGGCGGCGATGCGATGGGAGAGACAGATGAAGAAAGTGTTGGTGTTGGGAGCCGGTCTGGTGGCCAAGCCGCTGGTCCGCTACCTGCTTGACAAGGACTACGAAGTCACCTGCGCCAGCCGCACCGTCGCCAAGGCCGAGAAGCTGGTCGACGGGCATCCCCACGGCAAATTCTTCGAGTTGAACCTGAAGGACGAGACCAGGCTGATCGAGTTCATCAAGGATACCGATCTGGCGGTCAGTCTCGTTCCGCCGGCCTTCCACACGCTGGTCGCCCGGCTCTGCATCGAGCAGAAGAAACCCATGGTCACGACCAGCTATGTCTCGCCGGAGATGCAGGCCCTCGACGGGCCGGCCAAGGACGCCGGCCTCACCGTATTGAACGAGATCGGTGTCGATCCCGGCATCGACCACATGTCGGCCATGCGCATCATCGATGACGTACACGCCAAGGGTGGCAAGATCGTCGCCTTCAAATCCTACTGCGGTGGCCTGCCAGCGCCCGAGGACAACGACAATCCCTTCGGCTACAAGTTTTCCTGGGCGCCGCGCGGCGTGCTGCTGGCCAGCCGCAACGGTGCCGAGTATCTGGAAAACGGCCGCCGGGTCGTCGTGGAACCCGAACGCCTGTTCCGCGACATGCACGTGCTGCAGGTCGAGGATTTCGGCGACTTCGAGGCCTATCCCAACCGTGACTCGGTCAGCTACCGGGACGTCTACGGATTGCAGGACATACCGACCCTCTTCCGGGGCACGTTGCGCAACATGGGCTGGTGTGACTGCATATACAACTTCCGCAAGGTCGGCCTGCTCGAGCTCGACGAGGTGGACGTCAAGGGCAAGACCTACGCCGAGTTCGTGCGCGAGTACCTCGACATCGGCGCGGACGAGGAGCTGCGGCCGGCGGTCGCCCGGAAGATGGGCGTGCCCGCCGACGCGCTGCCGGCCTGGAATCTCCAGTGGCTGGGCATGTTCTCGGATCGCGCCTTCACCGTCGAGAAGATAAGTCCGCTCGATGCCATGGGCGATCTCATGTTCGAGAAGCTGGCCTTTGCGCCCGGCGAGCGCGATCTGATCGTGCTCTACCACGATTTCACCGCCGAGTATCCCGACGGCAAGAAGGAGCGGATCACCTCGCGGCTGATCGACTTCGGCATCAAGGACGGCGATTCGTCCATGTCGCGCACCGTGTCGCTGCCGGCGGCCATCGGCGTGCACATGATCCTGCAGGGAAAGATCACCGAGACCGGCGTGCTGCGTCCGGTCACAGCCAATATCTACAACCCCGTGCTCGACGAACTGGCGAACCTGGGCATCGAGTGCAAGGAAAACACCGAGACCTACTAGATCCGGAGGCAAACCGAACATGGCCAAGATGACCAAGAACAAAATCTTCCGCTCGCTCGGCTTGAAGTCGAAGATGAAGGGCTGCAACATCGGCGGCGAGTGGTTCGCCACCAGCAAGGACTTCATCGAGTCCCGTAATCCGACCGACGGCGCCCTGCTGGCCAAGGTCGAGCAGGCGAGCGCCAAGGATTACGAGCAGATGATGAAGCAGGCCGTCAAGTCGTTCGAGACCTGGCGCACCATTCCGGCACCCAAGCGGGGTGAAATCGTACGGCAAGTGGGCGAAGCCCTGCGCGAGAAGAAGGACGCACTGGGCGCGCTGGTCAGCCTGGAGATGGGCAAGATCCTGACCGAGGGGCTGGGCGAGGTGCAGGAGATGATCGACATCTGCGACTTCGCCGTGGGCCAGAGCCGTAACTTCAGCGGTCCGACCCTGCAGAGCGAGCGGCCCATGCACCGGATGATGGAGCAGTGGCATCCCGTCGGTCCCATCGGCGTCATCAGCGCCTTCAACTTCCCGGTGGCGGTCTGGGCCTGGAACTCGGCCCTGGCCTGGGCCTGCGGCGATCCGGTGATCTGGAAGCCGTCGAGCAAGACCCCGCTGTGCGGCATCGCCTGCCAGAACATCGTCAACGAGGTCTTCAAGCGTAACGGGCTTCCCGAGGGCGTGTCGTGTGTCGTCGTGGGTCGCGGCTCGGTCATCGGCGAGAAACTGATCGCCGATCGCCGCTTGCCGCTGATCTCGGCCACGGGTTCGACCCGCATGGGTATCCGGATCGGTGAAGTCGTCGGCAAGCGTCTGGGCCGGACCATCCTCGAACTGGGCGGCAACAATGCGCTGATCATCTCGGACAAGGCCGATCTGACCGGCGCCCTGGCCAGCGCGTTCTTCGGCGCCGTGGGTACCGCCGGCCAGCGCTGCACCTCGACGCGCCGGCTGATCATCCACGAGAAGATCTACGACACCTTCGTCAAGAAGCTGATTGCCAACTACAAGAAGGTGGCCATCGGCGATCCGCTCGATCCCAAGACGTTGATGGGCCCGTTGATCGACGAGGGCGCCGTGGCCGACTACGAGGACGCGCTGAAGGCGGTCAAGAAGCAGGGCGGCAAGGTGCTCTACGGCGGCCGGGTGCTCAATCCCTTCGGTACGCCGACCTTCGTGCAGCCGACCATCGTGGCCATCGAGAACAAGGCCAAGATCGTTCAGGCCGAGACCTTTGCTCCCATCGTGTACGTGATGAAGTACCGGAAGCTCGAGCAGGCGATCAAGATGCACAACGACGTACCGCAGGGTCTGTCGTCGGCGATCTATTCCGACAGCGTGGCCGAGGCGGAGACCTTCCTCAGCTACAAGGGATCCGACTGTGGCATCGCCAACGTGAACATCGGCACTTCGGGCGCCGAGATCGGCGGCGCCTTCGGCGGCGAGAAGGAGACCGGCGGTGGCCGCGAGTCCGGATCCGATTCCTGGAAGGCGTACATGCGCCGGCAGACAAACACGATAAACTGGGGCGGTGAGGTTCATCTGGCCCAGGGAGTGGAGTTCAAGGCCTAGTCCGGCACTGCCGGCTGGGCAACATCGCGACCTGTGAAGCCAGACTGGCGTTTCATCTGGATTCGCGGTAGGCTGAGGCTCTGCCGGTGCACCGGCGGAGCCTCTTTTTTCGGTACGTGGACGTCGTGGGGAAGGGCCGATCATGGATGACGTATTCTGGAGCGCGTTCGGTTCCGAAACCGCCGAGCGGTTCCGTGGCTTCGACCACCTGATGCCCTTTCGGGTGCAGGAAATCCTGCTGGTCTCGAGCATGTACGACGCCTTCACCCTCGAGGAAGGCGGCCGTCTCACCGAGCTGCTGCTCAGCGAATACCGGGAGCTGAATCTCAGCTTCGCGCCGCACATCTCCCGCGTATCGACCGGCGAGGAAGCACTCCAGCTGCTGCATTCCCGGCGTTTCGACCTCGTACTGACCATGACCCGGCTCGGTGACATGGAAGCCGCGAAACTGGCGCGGAGCGTCAAGGATATCCACGCGGATCTGCCGGTCTACGCCCTCGCCTTCAATCCACGAGAACTGCAACAGCTCGAACGCACCAATCAGGGACAGGCTTTCGACCGGATCTTCCTGTGGTCGGGCGACGTACGTCTACTGCTCGCGATCATCAAGCATCACGAGGACCAGCGCAACGCCGGCCACGACACGAAGCTCGGCGACGTGCGCGTCATCCTGCTGATCGAGGATTCGATCCGGTTCTACTCGTCGTACCTGCCGCTGCTCTATGTCGAGGTGCTCAAGCAGACTCTCTCCCTGATGGATGAAGGCTGGAATCTGAGCCACCGGCTTCTGCGCATGCGAGCGCGTCCGAAGATCTTGCTCGCCTCAACGTTCGAAGCTGCCTGGACCATCTACGAAGCCCACAAGAGCCACATGCTGGGCGTGATCTGTGACGGCCGCTTTCCCTGGAACGGGCAGAAACGTGACGACGCCGGTGTGGAATTCGTCTGGCGCGCGAAAGAGGTCGATCCGCACATGCCGGCGGTGCTGCAGTCGTCGTCGCTCGAACTGGCGCCGAAGGCGCAACAGCTCGATGCCGGTTTCATCCACAAGAACTCGCCGCGGCTGTTGCGCGAACTGCGGAATTTCATGCTCGACAATTTCGGTTTCGGCGACTTCGTCTTCCGCATGCCCACGGGCGACGAGGTGGGGCGGGCTTCGGATCTGCGCACGCTGGCCGAACAACTTGCGGTTGTGCCACAGGAATCGATCGCCCATCACGCACAGCACGACCATTTCTCGAACTGGCTACGCGCGCGCGCCGAGTTTGCCCTCGCCCGGCTGTTGCGACCGCGCAAGACGTCGGAATTTGCCGACATCGAACAGATCAGGGAGTTTCTCATCGCGACCATCAACCGCTTCCGGGCCGAATCGCAGCGCGGTATCGTGGCGGATTTTTCCCCCAACCTGTTCGACAGCAGTTCGGACTTCGTGCGCATCGGCGGCGGTTCGCTCGGCGGCAAGGGCCGGGGCCTGGCCTTCATGAACTCGGTGCTCAATCGCTATCAAGTACGCGATCGTTTTCCGGACGTGATCATCGAGGTGCCGCGCACGGCCGTGATCGGTACCGACGTTTTCGACGAGTTCATCGGCCAGCAGAATCTGCGCGAGCTGGTGCTCAGCCCCCTCGATGACCAGGAGATCGTCAGCCTCATTCTCAACGCCAAGTTGCCGCCCGCCATCTACGCCGACCTGGAGACCTTTCTCGAGCAGGTGCGGTATCCGCTGGCGGTCCGCTCGTCGAGCATGCTCGAGGACAGCCAGTACCAGCCGTTTGCCGGCGTCTACAGCACCTATATGCTGGGCAATTCCCACGACGATCTACGCGTCCGGCTGGATCAGCTGTGCGATGCGATCAAACTCGTCTACGCCTCGACCTTCACCCGGAGTGCCAAGTCGTATATCGAAGCGACCGGCAACCGCGTGGAGGAGGAGAAGATGGCCGTTATCGTGCAACAGGTCGTTGGCCGGCGGCACGACAACTTCGACTATCCTGATTTTGCCGGCGTCGGCCTGTCGACCAACTTCTACCCGGCGGCTGGGCTGGAGCCGGAGGACGGCGTGGCCTGCGTGGCCCTGGGGCTGGGCTGTACGGTGGTGGAGGGTGGCAAGTGCCTGCGCTTCAGTCCGGGCAATCCGCAGGTAACGCCCGGCTTCGAGACCATTGACGACATGCTCAAGAACAGCCAGCGGATCTTCAAGGCCGTAAACGTCGGCAATCCCGACGCCTATCCCGAACCCGATACGGATTTCAACATCGCGGTGCTCGAACTGAGCGACGCCGAACGCCACGGCACCCTCGAACCGATCGGATCGGTCTATTCGCACGAGAACAACGTCATCTACGACGGCATCCACCGGCCTGGCGCCCGTCTGGTCAGCTTCGCCCACGTACTGAAGTCGGACATTTTCCCCCTGGCGGCGATCTTGAAGCTGCTGCTCGAACTCGGCCAGCGCTGCATGAGCGCGCCGGTGGAAATCGAGTTCGCGGTCGCCCTGAGCGATACCGCCCTGCATCCGCACCGCTTCGGCTTTCTGCAGATCAGGCCGCTGGTCGCCGGCTTTGGCGCTCCCGACATCCAGCCCGAGTTGCTGGACAGCAGTGCGTCGCTGATCGCCACCTCGGTGGCGCTGGGTAACGGTCGCGTGGACGGGATCCGGGACGTGGTCTACGTGCCACGCGATCGTTTCGACCGCGGCAAGACCATGGTCATCGCCGATCAGGTCGCGGCGCTCGATCGACAGCTGCGCGAGCGGGAAATCCCGTACCTGTTGATCGGACCCGGTCGCTGGGGTTCGGCCGATCGCTGGCTGGGTATTCCCGTGCGCTGGGACCAGATCAGCGGCGCTCAGGTCATTGTCGAGACCGACCTCGAGGACTTCAAGGTCACGCCCAGCCAGGGTTCGCATTTCTTCCAGAACCTGACGAGTTTCCAGATCGCCTACCTGACGGTGAATCAAGCTGAGGGCAAGAGTCACCTCGACTGGGACTGGCTCGACCAGCAACCGGCGGTCGCCGAGACGGAATATCTGCGGCACCTGCACTTCGACGAGCCGCTGCTCATTCTCGTCGATGGCCGTAGCGGTCAGGGAGTGGTCTGCAAGCCCGGCGTCGAAGTGACGACGGAGCTCGGCTAAGCCGTTTCACATCCCCGGCGCGAAGCGGGAATTGCCTTTTGTAACGGGCACAAACCCGACCGCCGGACCGCCCGTGAAATACACGATGAAAACAGGCGGTAATGGCGCACGGACAACCTCGCCATCCGCGGCCGAATTTCCTTGCATCCCCCTTATGGCTTCCTATGTTTGGGCCACAATTGGAGTCCGGCGTATCGCCGGGGCTTGTCTGTCTCTTGACCCTGAAGAGGGAGAATACAATGGCTGAGAACGTAGCTGCTTTCATGGAAAATGTGATTGCCAAGAACCCTGCCGAGGCCGAGTTCCACCAGGCAGTCGAAGAAGTCGTCGAGTCCCTGTGGCCGGTGCTGGAGAAGCGTCCGGAGTATCGCAAGCACAAGATCATGGAACGCATCTGCGAGCCCGAGCGCGTGATCATGTTCCGTGTACCCTGGGTCGATGACAAGGGTGAGGTCCAGGTCAACCGCGGTTTCCGCGTCGAGATGAACAGCGCCATCGGACCCTACAAGGGCGGCCTGCGTTTCCACCCCAGCGTCAACCTGGGCATCCTGAAGTTCCTGGCCTTCGAGCAGGTTTTCAAGAACGCTTTGACGACCCTGCCCATGGGCGGTGGCAAGGGTGGTTCCGACTTCGATCCCAAGGGCAAGAGTGATCTCGAGGTCATGCGCTTCACGCAGAGCTTCATGACCGAGCTGTGCCGCCACATCGGCCAGTTCACCGACGTGCCCG
>CAYLIV010000081.1:7615-11136 GCA_964384055.1 uncultured Fibrobacteraceae bacterium | reverse complement strand
GAAGGGGACATTTTCTCATTGCAGTTGAAGGGGACAAAGTCTCATTGCTAACACATCTCGCCGCTATTCCCTTGCTCCGGATCAAGCCGTGACGTATTATCGCAAATTCGTCAAATGCATCGCTATGGTGCGGTTAGGCGTGCCGCAGTGGTCGTCGATCGGCTGGTTCCAGCCGAAGCGGACATCGTGCAAGCGAGACCGAACAGGAGAACGCAGACATGGCACAAGCAGGCCTATCCTTCTTCGAAACCGTCATGGCCTTCTTCGACAAGGCGGCGGCGATCACCGGGCATCCGAAGGGGTTGCTGGATCAGATCAAGTACTGCAACTCGATCTACGAGTTCAAATTCCCCCTCAAGCACGATGACGGCTCGATCGAGATCATCCAGGCCTTCCGGGTGGAGCACAGCCATCACGAGCTGCCGGTCAAGGGCGGTATCCGCTACAGCGAGATGGTCAACGCCGACGAGGTCAAGGCCCTGGCGGCCCTGATGACCTACAAGTGCGCCATCGTGGACGTGCCCTTCGGCGGCGCCAAGGGCGGCGTGAAGATCGAGCCGCGCAACTACACCGAGGCGCAGCTCGAGCGCATCACCCGGCGCTATACGGCGGAACTGGTGAAGAAGCAGTTCATCGGCCCGGGCGTGGACGTGCCCGCGCCCGATTACGGCACCGGCGCCCGCGAGATGGCCTGGATGACCGACACCTACACCGCGCTCAATCCCGGCCAGATCGACGCCCAGGCCTGCGTGACCGGCAAACCCATCGAGCAGGGCGGCATCCACGGTCGGGCCGAGGCCACCGGCCGCGGGGTGTTCTACGGAATCGTACGCGCGGTTTCCTACGCCGAGGACATGAAGAAGCTGGACCTGGGCACGGGGATCGCCGGCAAGAAGGTGGTCATCCAGGGGCTCGGCAACGTGGGGCACTGGGCGGCGAAGATCATCCAGGAAGCGGGCGGCATCCTGGTCGCGCTGGCCGAGTACGACGGCGCCATCTACAACGACGACGGCCTGGACATCGAGCAGGTACAGCAGCATCGCCGGGAAACGGGCACGATCCTGGATTTCCCCGGCGGCAAGAATTTCGAGCGCAGCGCCGACGCCCTCGAATACGCGTGCGACATCCTGATTCCCGCGGCGCTCGAAGGGCAGATCACCGGCGAGAACGCCGGCCGCATCAACGCCAAGATCGTCGCCGAGGCGGCCAACGGACCGGTCACCTCCAAGGCCGAGGAGATACTGCTGGAAAAGGGCGTGATGATCCTGCCCGACGCCTTCGCCAACGCCGGCGGTGTGACCGTCAGTTATTTCGAGTGGCTGAAGAACCTGAGCCACGTCAAGTTCGGCCGCATGAGCAAGCGATTCGAGGAGAGCTCGCACACGGCCATGCTCGACGCCATGGAGAAGGTGTCCGGCAAGGCGCTTAGCCACGAGGAACGCGCCGCCATCATCCGCGGCGCCGACGAGATCGACCTGGTCAACTCCGGACTCGAAGAGACCATGTACACGGCCTACGACGCGATCCGCGAGATCTACGTGACGAAAGACCGGGTCAAGGACCTGCGTACGGCGGCGTTCGTCAACGCCATCGACAAGATCGCGGTGTCGTACATGCAGATGGGGATTTTTCCGTAATGGCGAACAGCCGGAAACCGGCCACCGCCCTGGTCATCTTCGACCTCGACGGCACCCTCATCGACAGCCGCCGCGACATCGCTGCCGGTATCAACGAAGGGCTTGCCGGCGTCGCCGGTTTTCGCCTGGCCGAGCAGGACATCTTTCCCCTGATCGGCAAGCCGTTGAGCGTCATGTTCGATGAACTGTTGCCGGACGCGCTGACCGCTCGCAAACGCTGTATCGACCGGGCCATCGACCTCTACCGCACCTACTACCACGAGCACTGCATCGAGCACAGCCGCATCTACGACGGCGTAATCGAGTGTCTCGAATCGTTGCACGACGTGCCGACCGCCATCGCCACGACCAAGGTGACCGCGATGGCCAGGCGTGTGGCCGATCAGATCGGGTTGAATCGGTACTTCGACCTGGTGCACGGCACCGATGACATACCCCACAAACCGGATCCGACCTTGATTCATCAGGTGCTCGACGCGCTGGACAAGAAGCCCGAGCAGAGCTGGCTGGTCGGTGACACGGTGTACGACATCGAGGCGGGCAAGGCTGCCGGCGTGCGGACCTGTGCGGTGACCTACGGCATCGGTACGGCTGCGGAACTGAAAGCTGCGGGCGCGGATCTTCTGCTCGATAATCTGTCGGCATTCAGATCGCTGGTCTGACCATACCGGTTTCGCTCCCTACTCCGTCCCCAGCGCCTCCACCGGATCCATCCGTGCCGCCCGCCGCGCCGGCAGGATCCCGCTGAGCAGTCCCACGCCGAGGCTCACCGCCAGCGCCAGCACCACGTATTCCACCGGCGTGTGTACCGGCAGGCCCGGCGCCACCGCGTGAATGAGCCACGAGAGTCCGATCCCGGTCACCAGACCGAGTACCCCGCCGCACAGCGAGATGACCGCCGCCTCGCTCAGAAACAGCCACAGGATCTGTCGCGGGGTGGCGCCGATGGCCTTGGCCAGGCCGATTTCCGCCGTGCGCTCGTTCACCGAGATCCACATCATGGTCAAGATGCCGATGGCGCCCACGAGCAGGCTGATGGCGCCGATACCGCCGACGGCCAGGCTGATGATCCGGATCACCCGCCCCAGGGTGTCGAGCATGCCGGTCTGGGTGGTGATGGTGAAGTCTTCCTCGCCGTCGTGGCGTGCGGTCAGCACCCGTGTGATCCTCTCCTCCACCGAGTCCACCACAGAGGAGTTGGCCAGTAGCACGTCGATTTCCTGCAGGTCGTCGCGATTGAACAGGGGCATGGCCTGGGCGATGGGAATGTAGGCCGAATCGTCGATGTCGAAGCCCAGGAACTGGCCCTGCGGCTCCATGATGCCGATCACCAGGAAGCGCTGACCGGCGATGCGCACGTGCCGGCCCAGGGCGTTCTGCTCGCCGAACAGCTCCCGTTTCAGCGTCGGGCCCAGGACGACCAGCGGCGCGCCGTGGCGCGGATCGGTCGCCGGCAGGAAGCGGCCCACGCGCACGCCCATGTGCCAGACCTCCGGCACCTCGTGGGTCACACCGTAGACGAAGACGTTGCGCTCCCGGCGGCCATACTCCACCGCCGCCGTGCCCATGGTCACCGGTACGGTCTTCTCCACGCCGCGTATTCGCTGGATCGCCTCGGTGTCGCCCAGGGTCAGCTTGTGCAGCGTGCCGCCGATGGCGCCCGGCAGGCCGCTGGTCTCCACCTTGCCCGGATTGATGGCCACGAGGTTGGTGCCGAACTGGGTGAACTCGGACATGATGTACAGGCGCGTGCCCTCGCCGATGGACGTGAGCAGGATGACCGAGGCGATGCCGATCAGGATGCCGAGCATGGTCAGAGCCGAGCGCTGGCGATGCCCGAGGATCGCGCGCGCGGCGTGCTGGAGCACTTCTTCCAGGGTCATG
>CAYLIV010000081.1:0-7515 GCA_964384055.1 uncultured Fibrobacteraceae bacterium | reverse complement strand
TCATGCGCGCCGCCTCATCAAGGCCTCCACCGGATCGAGGGCCGCGGCCCGCCGCGCCGGCAGGCTGCCGAACAGCAGGCCCACCGTGACCGACACCACCAGCGCCGCCGCCACCGCCCACGCCGGCGGCTCGGCCGGGAAACCCTCGATGAGGTAACGCAACAGTCGTCCCGCTCCAAGCCCGGTCGCCAGTCCCAGCAATCCGCCCGCGGTGGAGATGAGCGCCGCCTCGATCAGGAACACGCCCACGATCTGCCGCCGGGTCACGCCCAGCGCCTTGAGCAAGCCCACCTCGCGCGTGCGCTCCGACACCGAGACCAGCATCACGTTCATGATCCCGATGCCGGCGACGCTCAGCGAAACGGCGGCGATACCGGCCAGGGCCGCGGTCAGCGCGTGGAAGATCTGGTCGAAGGTGGACAGCACCGCATCCTGGGTGAGCACGGTCACGTCTTCCTCACCATCGTGCCGTTCGGTCAACAGCGCGACCACCGCGTCGCGCGTCAGATCCATGTCCCGGTGCGAACGGACCTGGGCCAGAATGCGGAACAGGCTCGTCCGGTTGAACAGCCGCAGGGCGGCGTCGACCGGGATGTCCACCACCTCGTCCAGGTCCAGGCCGATGGAGGTCCCCCGGGGGGCCAGCACGCCGATCACCCGGAAGCGCATCTCACCCAGCCGGATCATCTCGCCCAGCGGATTGCGGTTGCCGAACAGCTCGCGCTGCACCTTGGCACCCAGCACGCAGACCGGCGCGTCCAGCTCGTCGGGCGGTAAAAAACGGCCCACGCCCATCTTCAGGCTGCGGATCTCGAGCACGTCGTGGGTGGTGCCGAACACGGTCACGTCGCGGCTGCGCTCGCCGAACTGGGCCGGCGCCGTGCCCATGGCCACCGGCGCCACCTTCTCGAGCTGGGGGATCTCGCGCGCCAGCGCGGTGGCGTCGGCGACGGTCAGATCATTGGGCGCCGTGTTCACGAAGGGCGTGGCGCCGAAGGTCTCGGTCTTGCCGGGGATGACGATGAGCAGATTGGTGCCCAGCGACGAGAACTCGCCGGTCACGTACAGGCGCGCGCCCTCGCCGAGGCTCGTCAGCAGGATCACCGAGGCCACGCCGATGGCCACACCGCACAGGGAGAAGACGGTGCGCAGGCGGTGCCCGCGCAGTCCGCCGAAGGAGAAGCGGAGCAGGTCGGAGGGGTTCATGGGAACGTCCCTCTCGGAAATGGTGATCAGGCGATCACTGCCACCGTGTCGCAATCACCCGCGTCGCACGCCATCATACCATTCGCTGGGTTTGCGACAAGGGAATTGGGTCGAGTCCGGGAGCCGGGCAAGCTCCTGGCTCCTTGCTTGCGCGGGACACGCCGATTGTCGATCTGGTTTCGAAACGAGTTCCCGTTCGTTATGATACGTGCCATCATCGCCTAGTGACCAATTAATCCGGAAGGTACTGCATGCGTGCGCAGTTCGTCGCCACTTGCTGCCTGATCGTCGTTGCCGGATGTGGTGCTTCCCAGCGCACCGGTTCCGGCGAATGGCCGACCGAGGACCCGATGCCCAGCGGATCATACTCCTCCATGAGGCAGCACCTGCTGTGGATCGTGGAGATCGCCGACGGTGCCGAGCGTGAGGCCGCGTTGGACAGTAACTGGGAGTGGCTGCAGAAGAATGGCCGGATCCCCTTCGCTGGCGGCGATTCCGTTGCCTTTCTTTACCGCGGTAAAGCCGACTCCGTCAGTTTTCCCGGCGATCACAACGGCTGGGATCCGTCCCTGGCCTCCGCGCAGCGGCTGGGTCGGAGCGACATCTGGTGGCGCGAGGAATCCTTGCCGGGCGACGCCCGCATCGACTACAAGATCGTGGTCGACGACCGGTGGCTGCTCGATCCGGCCAATGCCCGCCTGCAGCGCGGTGGCTTCGGCGACAACTCGGAGCTGGCCATGCCCGGCTACGTGCCTTCGCCTCACGTCGTGCGCCGCGCAGGCGTACCGGCCGGGACGCTGACTCCCGCCAACTTCGACAGCAAGGCGCTGGGCTATCCGGTGGACTTCCAGGTCTACACGCCGTTCGGCTACGAGGAGCTGTCCGACCTGCCGGTGATGTACGTCACCGACGGCCACGAATACGCCGACGACGCCATGGGCAGCATGGTGATCGTGATGGACAACCTCATCACCGAGGGCCTGATCCGGCCGATGATGGCGGTGTTCATCGATCCGCGGGTGAACGGGGAGAACCGGCGCCACGAGCAATACGTCCTGAATTCCCGGTTCGTCGAGTTCGTGGCCCGGGAGCTGGTGCCGGCCATCGACGCGAGCTTCAACACCAGCCCGGACCGGCAGGATCGCGGCATCCTGGGCACTTCCCTGGGCGGACTGAACTCGGCCTGGTTCGCCTGCCGGGCGCCCGAGGTTTTCCGCTGTATCGCCATCCAGTCACCTGCCTTCCACGTCGGTGACGGCAGGATCATCGACCGGTTCCGCGAGTCGCCGCGTCTCGATATCGATATCTTCCTGACCTGGGGCACCTTCAACGACTTCGGTCCGGCCACCGAGCGGTTCACGGCTGTGCTCGACGACAAGGGCTACGACTACCGGCACCTCGTGGTGAATGAAGGCCATTCGTGGGGCAACTGGCGGGCGTTGCTGGATGATATGCTGATAGCGTTCTGGCCGGCTCGGTAGCGATCGAGGTCGAAATTCTCGCTTTAACGCGCCAAGGTCATCTGTTTCGTTTCCGTCTGCCCTCCGGTGTCCACACGACAAAAGTAGGTGCCGGACGGCATGGTTCTGCCGTACGAATCGGTACCCCTCCAGATTGCCGTGTGGCTGCCTGCCGGCGCCGTTTCGCCCTGTATCAGAACATCCACCAGCCGCCCGGCAAGATCGAAGACGCGGAGGGTGACGGGGGATGCTGCCGGCAGATCGTAGCGTATCGTGTCTTCTAGTGGAATCTCTGCCTGGCGATCTCACTGAATCCGCATATCGCGCGATCGTTCACGATCCCGTTGCAGTTGTCGTCGAGGTCATTGTCGCACCGTTCCCGAGCGGCGGGGTGGACTTCGCTGTTCCTGTCGTCGCAATCGTCACCGAAGAACGAACAGAAAATCGATGTGGGGTCGCCGTAGAAGTCGCCGTCGTCGTCGGCGCATTCGCCGTCGCCTTCGTCGACGATACCGTTGCAGTTGTCATCGAGTCCATTGTCGAAGTCCACGGCTCCCGGATGCACATGAGCGGCGTCCACGAACAGACAACCGAGCTCGGGAATGCCGTGTCGGCTCACGGTACGATCGGCATGGAAACGGAGGGTCTCGAAGTGAACCTGCCGGTAATCAAAGTCGCGCACCCAGGCAAAAACGTGATAGCCGTTCACATAGAGCAGTTCCGAAGCGATCATTCGCGAATGTTCGGACCCGGGAACGACCAGCGGACTCGACCAGATGCCGCCGGTCAAGTCGTCGGCCGATGCATATTTGACGCCGCCATCTATACCGAAGGTCCAGAAGAGGTAATATACACCATCCAGCCAGTAGACGTGGGGGGATTCCGCTTTCCAACCCACCGAGACTTCAAGCGGCCCGAGGTCTTGCCAGTCGAGGAGGTTTTCAGATCTGGCCAGGCCAACCACGCCGTCATGATCGGGCGCCGCGAGCGAGGTCGTGTATACCATGTACCAGCAATTCTCCGCTTCATCCCTGAAGACGTGTGCGTCCCGACACTGAGAGCACCAGTTACAATCCTCGTCCCACGAAGTCCACTCGAGGTCACAGTCCCAGATCCAGCCGCCGCGACTTCTGTCAGCGCTGTTATCGACGGTGGGACCTACATCGCCAGCGACCGTCTTTTTCGATTCGTACGGCAGACGAGTCCAGGTTTCGAGGTCGGAAGACGTCGCCACGCCGATCCGTTCCTTGTGTTCGGGTGGGTAGACCATGCCGTCGGTCACGCCGGTGTAGAACATGTAGTACAGGCCGTCGTACCGATTCCGCACCACACTCGGCGCCCAGATGAACTCGTCTTCCCAGTCAGCCCCGTCCGCCACGGGAAGTATATCGCGAAGATACTCCCACGCGAGCATGTCGTACGATGTCTCGTGCCCGAAAGACTTGGCGTCGGTCTCCGGTTGCGCGTACCACTGGTGGCCTTTCGTGTAGTAGATGTGCATCGTTTCGGCATCCTGATACAATGCGAAATCGGCGCACGGCCAGTTGTCGTGCGCGGACAGAATCAGGTCATCGTATTCCAGACAGTAGCCTTCGAACGGCCGATAGAAGTACTCATCGTCGTTGCAGTCTTCAGGGAAGTAGTTGACGCAGAATCCGTCGCCGTCGTGGTCGATGCAATCGATATGGGTTTTGGCGTTCGGGAGCGGGCGAGTCGCGTCGAGCGGTGAGAACGTTGTTGTCGGTGTCGGGTCGGCCGGTCCGACAGGGTCTTCGGAGCACGATAGGGTAGATAGCAATAGCAGGACGAGAAGTAGCCGGCGATAGCTCGAAATATCGAGGCTCATTTCACACCCTTTCGAGAATTCGCGGCGGTAGAAAATCAACCCGGTAAAACTCGTCGTACCGTTCCATCATAGTTGACGCCATCGTATCACATTGAAACACATTTCGCAAACGGCCGGCAAACGGCTCGACTGGAACGCGCTTCGCAACCGGTGCACCCGGGTACACATGGACGCTTACACGGAGCAAACGCACCATCCGCCTGGCACAGCCCTTGCCCTTATCCCCTCAAACTGCGTGCCCGAGACCTCGACCTCGAGAAGATACGGAGCGTCGAGCTCATAATTGTATTTTCCCGGCGCTGCTGTATGATGCGCCATCATGAGAAGAGCCATGCGTAGCTACCAGACCTACCCGCGACGTGTCCCGTTACGTGTCTTGTTGCATCTCCTGCCGATCGTCGTGCTGGCGGTTGCGTGGCCGCCCCTTGCCGCAGCAACCCACACGAGCACGGCGGCATCCGATTCGGTCGTGACCCCACGGGCTGAACCGCAAACCGGCACGTTCTCGCCAACCGCCGGCGCGCCCGAGCGTCGGCTACGGTTGCAGGAAGTACGCGTCATGCCACCGGGGGAGACAGCGAAAGCGGTCGTGCGGATGATCCCGCTGCGGCCCGGCGCTCCCATCGACCCGCAGGTACTGATCGACACACGGCAACAGCTCGAGGCGAGCGACGTCTTCGAGCGTGTCGAGCTGTACACCGAGCGGGGCGATGCGCCCGGTACGGTGATCCTGCACGTCGAGGCCGAGCTCTCGCGCGGCTTCCATCTGGAAACCGGACTGGGGCGCGAGCTGATGCAGGGCTGGTACCTGAACATGATCGGCGCCCGCTACGCCAGCCCGTTCCGGCGCGGCGGGTATATCCGGCTCGGCATGCACACGGCGTACCGTCATGCCGGTACTTACATCGATGCCGAGTACCCGCGACTGCTGGGCAAGAACTACGATCTGCTGATGGAGATCGATCACGAAACGGAAACCTGGCCGATAACCGAACCCGACGTGACCTGGCACCAGAACATCACCAGGACGCGGGTGCACTTCGGCTTGCGTCGCTGGTCGCGGGAGCAGGCGCTGGTCACCGTGTGGGCGGGTTACTCGTGGGCCGACCCTTCCGGTACGATGAGTGACACCGGCGATATCTTCGAAGACGAGCCGGTGGGCAGGCTGGTGCCGGAAGACGACGGCAAGCACCACTACCTCGACCTGCGTGTGGGTATGAGCTGGGACCGGCGGGACGCGACCGCGGCCTGGCGTCGCGGCTGGTGGACGGGACTACAGTTCGAGGCGAGCAGCCTCATCGACGGTCGCGCTTTCTGGGGCGTCGAGGCCGACGCGCACCTTGCGTTGCCGGTCGGGCAGATCAGTGGACTGGCCATGCGCCTGCGATCGGCGTACGCCAGCTACCACACCCCGTATCACCTGCGGCCGATCGGCGGCGGCGTGGGCGCGTTGCGTGGATTCGAGACCGGGAGTCTGAGCGGGCCGCTGGGCGCTCGTGGTCTCGTGCAGGGCAGCCTCGAGTGGCGCGAACCGGTGCTGGGGCGTCACAAGCACAATCCGGACGTCATCACCACCCTGTTTCTGGACCTGGGCGAGCACTGGACCGACGGCCACGATCTGGCCGGATTATCGGCCAGCGTCGGCTACGGCATGCTCATCCGGATACCCTGGATCCAGACTCTGAACGCCGAAGTCGCTTTCCCCCTTACCGATAACCCCACCGACGATTCCGTCGTGCTGCACATGACGCTCGGGAGGTCCTTCTAGGCAATGGCCGGACCGCGCGTGTCAACTTGGCGACTTTTCCTGGTCGTGTCGGCGATCGTGATCACCTCTGTCGTTCACGGAGCCGGGACCGTGGAACACCTGCGCCCGTTCCGTCATCAGGGACGGTTGTTCGTCGAGGTCCTGGCTACCGATCTGCTCGATGCACGCACCGCCAGCACCATCGACAGCGGGCTGCCCGGCACCTGCGTCTACCACATCCGGATCGAGGATGACCAGCAGGTGCTCGTGGCCGAGCGGTACCTCGACCTGAGCCTGCGCTTCGATCTGTGGGAGAACGAGTACCTGCTCGACGGCCCGACGGGCCAGGTGTCTTTCACTTCCCTGGCGGCCGCCGACTCGGCCTGGTCGCACCTGCCCGGGGTCGATCTGTGTCTGGTCGACCGACTCGGCCCGGACCGGCGCTATCGGGTGCAGGTCCAGATCGCGGTGCAACCGCTGGCGCCCGAAGACCGGGCCCGGCTGTCGCGTTACGTCAGCAGCAACAGCGGGCGCAACCGCGAGGAGCTGGCGCTGGACCTCGGCGCCCTGTTCGGCCAGTTGCTGGGCAAGGGCAGCGCCGAACAGGCGCCAACCCGGACCGTCGGGCCTTTCTTCCGACGACGGGACCTGGAGGAGCGGCCATGAGACTGAGCTGGCGCCTATCGCTGTTGATGGTGTTGCTGACCATGCTGCCGGCGCTCTCGGCGGGCTGGATCACCCGACAGCTGATCGAACAGAGTCTCGATATCGGGCTCAATCCCCAGATCGACGGTGCACTCGGCGCCGGGGTGCGGCGCGCGCGCGAGCACCTGGCCATCCAGCGCGAGATGCTCGGGCGGGATCTGCAGGACTGGGTTGCCGCGGTGAACGACACGCTCGCCGTCGACCTCGATGATCCCGCCGCCGCCGTCCACCTGCGCGAGCACTGGGCGAACTGGCGAGGCCCGGTCCTGAAGCCCACCGACCGGCTGCTGCTGGTCGCCGATACCGGTCGGCAGATCGTGCTGCACGAGGGCGAGATGGCCCGGCAAGCGCCGCCGGACGAACTGCGCGACGGCGCGCCGCCATATGCCATCGACGTCACCGCCCCGCTGTGCGCAGGCTGGCGCGCCGTGGCCAGGCGACCGGTCGCCGCCGGCTGGCGCGAGGACGCCGAGATCCTCGCCGGCACGCTGCAGGTCACACGACCGGCGGCACAGAGTTGCGTGACAGCGACTGGTTCCGATTTGTAGCGA
>CAYLIV010000080.1:7633-11144 GCA_964384055.1 uncultured Fibrobacteraceae bacterium | reverse complement strand
TTCAAGACCTTCATCGAGTCGGCCGAGCGATTCGAGGGCCGGTCCCACGTGCGCACCTGGCTGTTCGGCATCATGTACCGCAAGATTCACGAGAACCGGCGGCGCGAGCAGAAATTCGATCAGGTCGACGACATCCACGACGTCATGGAGAGCCGTTTCGACGAGCGCGGCATGTGGAGCCGTCCGCCGCGTACGGCCGATCGCGACACCATCGATGCGGAAATCCGCCAGCACATCGCCGAGTGCATGGACGAGGTTCCCCAGCAGCAGCGCATGGCCTTCGTCCTGCGTGAGGTGGAAGGATTTCGCAGCGACGAGATCTGTAACAGTCTCGAGGTGAGTCGCACTAACCTGGGAGTTCTCCTCTTCCGAGCCCGCAACCGATTACGGGAATGTCTGGAAAGAAAAGGACAGAATTGAGAACCTTGTTAGCCGGCGACATGAAGGAGGTGAGCACATCATGATGACGTGCAAAGAAGTGACGCACCTGGTAGCCACGAGTCAGGACGAAAATCTTGGCCTGATGCGGCGTCTACAGCTCAGAATTCACCTGATGATGTGCCACAACTGCCGCAACTACATTGTGCAGATACGCGCCATTGGTGAAGCTGCGCGACGCTTGTGGCAACAGATACCGGTGGCCGACAGTGATCTGACCCGGATCGAAACGGAGATCCTGAAGCACTTGTAGCTACCGTGACGGCCTCGTAACGAGACCGTGTCGACCGAATCCCCGCCAACTTTCTCTACCGGTAACGAATTCGTCAGGCGTTTCCCCCCCGGGGGTCAGTCCCGTCGGATCGGATGTTCACGTAAAAAAAGTCGCCCGCTCGATTGCGCGAGCGGGCGGCTTGATGTTAGCGGACGCTGGGTAAGAGTTCCCAGCTGCGGAGGTTGGCTGGATCAGAACGGCAGGTCGTCGTCGTCGTCCACGCCGCCGCCCTGCTCCGGTCCTGGCGGCGCCTCGAAGCCGCCACCGGAACCCGGGGCGTTGCCGGCCGCTTCGCGACGGCCGCCGGGCTCACCGCCGTCCTCGTCACGGCGTCCGAGAAGCTGCATCTCCCGGGCGATGATCTCGGTCGTGTAGCGGGTGTTGCCGTCCCGGTCTTCCCACTTGCGGGTCTCGAGCCGGCCCTCCACGTACACCTGCTTGCCCTTGCGCAGGAAACGCTCGGCCCGTTCGGCGAGAAAGCGCCAGGCCACGACGCGGTGCCATTCCGTCTTCTCGTTCCACTCGCCGCTCTGCTTGTCCTTCCAGCTCTCGGTCGTCGCCACGCTGAAGTTCGCCACCGGAACGTTGCCCTGGGTGTACTTGATCTCGGGATCGCGCCCCAGGTTGCCGATGATGATGACCTTGTTCACACCAGCCATGTGGACCTCCTCTGAGTTTCCCGCGGCACCGACCGCACACTGGAGCAGCCGAGCCGCCGCGGCGCGTCACGCGCCTGTGTGATTGACTCGCGTTGTTTCCGGCTGCCGTGAGGTTGTTTTCCAGGAGGCCACAGTACCAGAACCGGTCTGTCCAGCTCAACAACAGTTCAACAACAGCCCGCGGCGCGAGCAACAGGGGGAGAAAGAAATGGGGTGGATGATGGGATTCGAACCCACGACCACCTGGACCACAACCAGGGGCTCTGCCGACTGAGCTACATCCACCACCAGTATCGCGTTTTATGGCACGCCCGGCAGGACTCGAACCTGCGGCCTGCGGATTAGAAATCCGCTGCTCTGTCCAGCTGAGCTACGGGCGCACGTTCTATCTTGGTTTCTGTCCCGCAGTACTCGCCGCACCGATGCAGTCTCGAAACGGATCCCATGCGGGCGGACGCGAATAATGGACTCAACCGGGGCCATTGTCAAGCGCGGCAAGCCATTGCCCGGGCGATCGGGCGGGCGGGTGACGCACTGCCCCCTGAGGTCCGCCGAGCCGGATGCAAAAACAATGCGAATGCCGACAAATGGGCCCGCCGACACGTAAATCGCGCAACCGCCCGGACGCCAGCGGGGTCAAGCGACCTTGCTGGACGATATCGCGTCGCCGACCGCCCGCATCCACCGCCTGACATTGCCAATCGTTTGTGTCGCACGAGGTTGACGGACAAGCGTGCCCTGTCGCCGGCCCTGTTCCGGGTGCGGCGGCGTATTGCTAGCGAACAAATGGGTAATCGGGTGGTGTTCCGGTCGCTGTTTTCGCCGTTGGTCGGTGGATGATTGTTGGTAGTTGGTGGTTGGCGGTTGACGGTCGATGGTCGGGGCGACAGGATTTGAACCTGCGACTCCCTGCTCCCAAAGCAGGTGCGCTACCGGGCTGCGCCACGCCCCGACTCGAGAATCGGTATTCACATCAACCCATATCAACAAGCCAACTGGACAGGCCGGCGAAAGCAGCCCCAATGTGTAGGCAGAAGCCGCCCGCCTGTCAACCCGCGTCGCTCATAAAACCGGGGATCGCCGGCCATACCGGGCGCCGCTCACCCTCACAGCCCGTACGCCGCACACACCGCGCGCATCAGGCGCCGCATGGCTCTGCCGCGGTGGCTGATGGCGTTCTTCTCGTGCGGTTCGTACTCGGCGAGGGTGCGATGATCGTCGGCCACACGAAAGACCGGATCGTAACCGAAGCCCTTGGTGCCCAGCGGCTGCCGAGTCAGCTCGCCGAGCAGACGGCCCTCGGCGGCGATCTCGTACCATACCGGCTCGTTGACGGCACGGCCCGGTGCGTCGGCCGGCAGGCCAGCCGGTGTGACGAGGGTCGCGGCCTCGGTTTCGTGCGGCCCCGACACAGCCCAGATGCGCGGGTCGGGAAGCTGCATCATGCCTTCGCCAACCGCTGCCGCTTCGCCCGACTCGACGGGTGCCAGCAGCCGGTCGAGAATCTCGCGCGATTTCCGAAGATCGACTCCCGGCACCGCGGGCATGGCTTCACGTGCCGTGCGGTATTGCCGCCATACCTCCTGATGGTCGCTGAGGCGGTTCCAGAAACCCGCTTCCTGCGCCTGGTCGTACACGTGGATTGCGCGGGCGAAGGGATTGACCAGCCAGCGCTGGGTCGCCGGACGCGGCGCCTGCCGATCGGCGCTCGCCGGACCGCCGGGACACGGGTCGACCCAGACCATCGCCGTCTCGAAGCGGGCTTGCCGCTGGTCGTCGGGCACGTCGCGCAACATCTCGACCGCCAGCGCGGCATTGTCCGCGTAGGTGGCGTCCGGGCCGGCAAAACGCGCCGCGAAGATATCCGGCAGGGCGTTCAGTGCCCGTATCTGGAAAGTGGTGTCGTCGGCCACGGCGATCTCGCCGGTAAAGGCCGCCGTGACGATCGCCTTGCGGCTCGCGTTGCCCACGGCCGTCGTGCCGTCCTCGATCACGTCGGGCAGCCCGGGATAGTCCGCGGTCGATTTCACGTCAAAGGGCAAGCCCGCGCAGAGCTCGCTCATCTCGCGTATCTTGTCCCGGTTCCGACTCGCCAGCACGATCGTGCGCTTCTCCGCCGTCATGACCGTGTACCTCCGTG
>CAYLIV010000080.1:0-7533 GCA_964384055.1 uncultured Fibrobacteraceae bacterium | reverse complement strand
GCTCCTCAACCCTCGAGCACCTTGTGCTGCAGTTCGTTGATCTTGCCGATGGCCGCCTGGGCCAGATCGAGCATCTGGTCCATCTCTTCGCGATTGAACGGGGTACGCTCGGCGGTGCCCTGCACCTCGACCAGGCCGCCGCCTTCGGTCATCACCACGTTCATGTCGGTCTCGGCATTGGAATCCTCGTGGTAGTCCAGATCCATCAGGATGTCGTGGGCGAAGATGCCGAGACTGATGGCGGCGACGAGCTTCTGCATCGGGTGGCGTTTCAGGCGCAAGCGGCTCAGGGCGTCGTACAGGGCCACCGCGGCGCCGTTGATCGAGGCGCAGCGGGTGCCGCCGTCGGCCCTGATCACGTCGCAATCAACGGTGATGGTCAGCTCGCCCAGGGCGTGCATATCCGTGACCGCCCGCAGGCTGCGGCCGATCAGACGCTGGATCTCCATGGTCCGGCCACCCTGCCCGCCGGCTGCCGCCTCGCGGCGCATGCGCTCGCTGGTGCTGCGCGGGAGCATGCCGTACTCCGCGGTGATCCAACCCTGCCCACCGCCTTTCAGCCAGCGCGGCACGCCGTTGGCGATGCTCGCGGTGCACACCACGTGAGTGTTGCCCATCTGGATCAGCGCCGATCCTTCCGCGTGGGGCAAATAATCGCGGGTGATGGTCGTCGGTCGGAGCTGGTTCTGTCCTCTGCCGTTGGCTCGTTCAGTCACGGGCCTTCCTTTCGCTGAATCGGTTCGTTGTCGAACAGGTGGCCGTCGCGTTCCACCTCGTCGAGATTCACCTGCGTCACGCCGTCGATGGGCCGGCCCAGGAACCGCTCGCCCACTTCGGTGAACTTCCACGGGATGTCGCTCAGGTAATAGCGCAGACTACCCTCGGTCACACCGTTCTCGCGCAGCAGGCCGTCGGCCGCCAGTTGCTGTGCCGCCGCGTCGGCCAGGGCGTCCGCGGAATCGACTAGCGCCACCTGCGGCCCCATGAAACGGCCGATGATCGGCTTGAGCACCGGATAGTGGGTGCAGCCGAGAATGAGCGTATCGATCCGCGCTTCCCGCAGGGGCATCAGGTATTCGGCCACGGTCAGCTCGGTTATCGGATGATCGGTCAACCCCTCCTCGACCAGGGGCACGAACAGCGGACATTCGCGAGCAATGATCCTCTCGGGCCGAATCGCTACGCCCAGTCCCTTCTGGTAGCGATCGCTGCGGATCGTGCCGCTCGTGCCGATGACCCCGACCCCGCCGCCGCGCGTGACCTGCAAGGCCGTCGCCACGCCGGGCTCGATCACGCCGAGCACGGGTACCGGACTCGTATCGCGCAGGTAATCCAGGGCGAAGGCGCTCGCGGTGTTGCAGGCCACGACCACGAGCTTCACGCCGAGCGAGACGAGAAATCCCGCGTCCTGCCGGGCGAACGAGCGCACGGTCCGCGCCCCCTTCGTGCCGTACGGGACCCGGGCCGTGTCGCCGAAGTAGACCAGGTCCTCGGCAGGCAAACGCTCGTGCAACGCACGCAGCACCGTCAGCCCGCCCATGCCCGAATCGAAGACACCAATGGGCCCTACATCGCGTGTCATGCTAGAGCCACCGTCGCGGATCGAAGGGGCGATCGAGCATCACGTGGCCCGCCAGGGTTTCCACCTGGGCACCGTCGACCAGAATCGTGCAGCCCTCGGTACCGGGGAAATTCAGCGCCACCGTACGCAGGATTGAGGTCAACGTCGCCACCTCGGCCACGCTGCCGCCCGGGTGTCTGGTCACGAGCTCGACGCTGAAATCGAGCACGACGCTACGATCCTCGCTGTTGTAGAACGCCGCGAGCGCCCGTGTTCCCCGGGGCAGCGCGCTGACCGCGCCGCTGATGGTCGGCCCGTCGCACAGGGCGGTCATGATGGCGAGCAGATCCTCCCCAGCGCGGTTGCGACTCGGGATCTGCCGCTCCTCGAAGATGTAACCCATGGCGTCCCATTCCGGGAAGATCAGGACGATGGCCCGGTCGCCGGCGATCGGCCCGGCTTCTTCGCCGGTCACCGGATCGAGATCCGTCAGGTCGTTCCGTTCACCGGCACGGTAGAAGAACAGGAGCCAGACCCCGGCGGCGATGATGGCGGCGGCGCCGATCCAGAACAGCGCCGAAGCGGTCTTCGATCCCCGGCGGGCAGAGCGGGGACGCCTGGGCCGGGGACGATCCGGTCGGGGATCATCGGGCCTGGGCTTGCGGCCGCCGCCGCCGCTACCGAGAGGTCGGACGGTTCGTGATGGACGGTCGTCACGCACGTCTACCGACCTCCTTCATCGTATTCGTAGTCGTTGTCCGGCCGGCTGTCCGGCGTACGCGCGCCGTCGGCGTCGTCGGCGGCGACAGCACGGTTGTACCGGTCGCGGAACTCGACGACGGCTTCGGCGATCGCCTCGGCGATATCCTGCTGATAGGACGAACGGCCGAGTCTGCGTTCCTCGCCGGGATTGGACAGAAAACCCATTTCCACCAGCACCGCCGGCATGAAGGCACCGACGAGCACGCGGAAACCGGCCTGCCGCACACCGCGATCGGTGACGTCCAGGCGCTCGCTGACGCTCCGTTGCACCACCTCGGCCAGATCCGAACTGCTGCTGATGAACCGATTCTGGACCAGCTCCCAGACGATGAAGTCAACATCGTCGGTCTGCGCGCCGGCCTGGTTCTCGGTCGCCTCGACGCTCTGGCTCCAGTCGCTCTTGGCCGGGGACAGGAAGTAGGTCTCGACACCCTTGGCGCCGTCGTTGTACCAGGCGTTGCAGTGCAGCGAGATGAAGCAATCACCACCGGCATTGTTGGCGATTTCCGCCCGCTCGGCCAGCGCCACGTGGCGATCGTCGTCGCGCGTCATCACCACGCCGAAGCCCTGGCGCTCGAGCAGGCGCTTCAGCCGCTTGGCCACCTCCAGGTTCACGTTCTTCTCGTAGGTCCTGTTGTGGCCCACGGTGCCCACGTCGCTGCCGCCGTGGCCCGGATCGACGACCACGGTCCGTACGTCGATGCTCCGCGTCACGTCCATGGGACCGAGGTCCACCATCAGGTTCGCGCGGCCGCGCGGTACCGGCTCGGGCAGGGCGGCGATCTGCTCCTCCTCGAGCACCAGGACGATCTCACGGCCTTCCTGCCGCGTGTAGGTCCGGAAACTACCGACCAGATCGTCGGTCCGCAGGTAGATCATCGCGTGGTCGTTGAATTGCCGGCTGCGCACGCTCTCGACCAGACCCGACCGACCGGATCTTCCCACCGCCACCGGATCGACCTCGCCGTTGTAGATCTTCAGTTGCACGTATCCCGGCTCGGGACTGTCGGCGCGAAAACTCAACGGCTGGGTACAGAAGATGTGAACCGCCGTGGCGCGGGTCAGTCGCTCGACACGTAACCTGGTGACACTGTATTCCACGCTGCCGATGGCCAGCCGCCGCCCTTCGCGGTCCCAGAGCACGACCTGGCGCACGGCCGGACCGACTACTCGAACGAGAAAGGACATGGGCAGCCACAGATCGCCGTCGATGGCCAGTACCGGCGTCGGCAGCAGGGTCTCGTTCTGTCCGTCGGAAACGAGCCGGCTGTTGGCGGTGAGCCGGAAGGTTCGTTCCTGGATCTGCAGGGTCAATCGACGCAGGGTTCCCTGCCAGAAACGGCTCGCCTTGAAGATGGTCGCCACCGTGGCCGACCGTACGTAGATCTCTTCGCTGCCCATGAGCAGCATCCGGCACGAGACGAGGCGGCTATCGCCTTCGCCGCGGTAATCCACCGTCAGCGGCAGATTCCGGGCCTCGGGGTCGAGGCGGAAAAAAGCCAGCGGATCGCTGTAGGTGTCGCCGGCGGCGCCGGCCTGCGCCCACGCCGTACCGGGGCAGCCGATCAGCGCGCCGCCAACGGCGATTCCGGCCGCGACGATCACGATCGGCAGCAGCAACGCCGGCGCAAATCCGCGCCGGATCGTCGGTCTGCCTCTGGATGCGGCTGCGCTGCTCATCAGTCTCCCTCGCGGTTTCGTCGCCCCAGCTCGCGCGCCATGCGCCGGTCGACGTCGCGCTTGGCCTTGGCGTCGCGCTTGTCGTGCAGCCTCTTGCCCTTGGCCAGCGCCATCTCCACCTTGGCGAGCCCGTGCTTGAAATAGACCTTCAGCGGTATCAGGGTCTGTCCCCGCTCCTCGATCCGCGGCACTATCTTGCGGATCTCTCGCCGATTGAGCAACAATTTCCGTCGGCGAAACGGTTCGTGGTTCTCGCGGTTGCCCTGCTCGTACGGGCCGATGTGCATCTTGCACAGCCACGCCTCGCCCCGGCGGATCTCGCCATAGGCGTCGCCGAGACTCACCCGTCCGGCGCGCAACGATTTCACCTCGGTCCCCTGCAGCACGAGTCCCGCCTCCCACGTTTGCAGGATGTGATATTCGTGCCGCGCCTTGCGGTTGCTCGCGACGATCTTGATGCCGTCGTTGTCGGATTTCCGGACCACGGGCCATCTCCGGGAGGGACCTGCAATAGCGGGAGTTGCCGAGAATTACGTGTCCCGGCACGCCCTGAACGCGGGAACACTAGCACCTCGCCAGCGCGGGCACAAGCAACAGGGTTGCTCCCGGCCAAACCCGGGGTTGACAGCGGCGCTCCCGCAGACTAGATTTCTCGCCCGTCGCCCGAGGGCGAACGGTAAACCACCACGCAGACCGACGATTTCGAGTGCCCGGGTGGTGGAATTGGTAGACGCGCTACGTTCAGGTCGTAGTGAGGGTAACCTCGTGGGAGTTCGAGTCTCCCCCCGGGCACCATAAAAAGCCCTTCCCCCCGGGGAAGGTTTTTTTTTCGCCACCGGTCAAGCCGTGAACGGCGCGCCACCCCGATGAGTTCCCCGCGTCAATACATACCAGGCACATTTCCTGCAATTCTCGTGCGTCGCGTTGATCGACCGGCCCTTCAGTTTCGCCGGGATCGGCCGAAAACACGAGTAAGCCGTTATTCGACTCGAAATTAGCGCCATTCACGTACCAGCGGAGGTATCATGCGCTGGATCGATATCGACCTCCCCCGAGCGGGCGCCGACCAGGTATTTGACAGCAAGCTCGCCAGTGCCCGGCTGCTCGCTGGTGAAATACCCGCCATCGGCAAGCAACACGGTCTCGACAACATCGCCGTCGTCGAACGCATGGCGGCGGTGGGTCGATGTCTATTCCAGGCGGTGATTGGCGTCGAACCGGAAGCGTTCAATCCGGAAAACGACCGGCAACCGGTAACCGTACCCCGACTCGGCGTGCCGGAACATGACCGTCTCGTGGGGTACCACCTCGTCGTCTCGCCGCAACATGTGGGTTTGCCCTGGACCTGGCTCAACAACGGGCTGCGTTTCCTGCTGGAGAAATCCCCGATTTGCGCATCGGTGCACGGCGCTCACGTGCCGGCCTTCGATCCGCCGCGATCCTGGATGGAACGGTACGCGAACGTCCTGTTTCACGAACCGGATACGCCGTTGGCGCAGCTGTTGCCGCAACTGCAGCCCGCCGGATCGACACCCCCGGAAATCCTGTTCATTCCCGGCCACTGCGACGAGCAGGTGCGGTCGTTGATGTTCCGTGAGGCGGCGCGGATCGACGACGCGTTGTCGGCGAAGAGCCGTCAACAGCCGCCGGCCACGCTCACCTTACCCGATCGGGCGACCACGCCCCGCTCGCTCATCGACGAGGGGCTGACCTACCAGGCAATCCACTTCGCCGGGCCGACCTCGTTGCCCCTCGACATCGCCGCCACCGACACCGCCCAGTGGGTCGACGGTCTGCTGAAAGGCGACTGGGAACTGTCCGACGTGGCGGTCGAGGAAATGGTCGGTCTCGAGGCCGATCTCGTCGGTATCGATCCGATAACCGCGTTGCTGGACTCGGTCGTCGAGAAGTTCGAAAACCAGGAGGCCGATTGGCGCGGAGCCGGGGACCGCCAGGCTGCGCCCGACACCGTGCCGGTTGCCGCCGGCGCCGATGCTGCGGCCGTCGCCGACGTCACGGGAACAACCGCCAAGGGCGGTCCGGGCTGGCTGCTCGACGACGGTCCGGTACATCCAGAAAGCCTCGGCTGCGGTGGTGGTGTCCCGCCGCTGGTCTTTTCCAACAGCTACTGCAGCGTGCCCGAGCTGGGCAACCGCTTCCTGTCAGCCGGCGTGTCGTCATTTGTGGGACCGGTGGCTCCGCTGTTCAGCCGACCCGCCCGCCGCTTCGTTGCCCGCTTCTACGATTTCCTGGCGGACGGACTGTGCACGGGCGCGGCCTTGCGCGCAACGGCGCTGGCCTGTCGTGATGAGCTGGGCAAGGATCATCCCGCGTGGCTCAGTTACGGCGTCATCGGGTATGGTTCGCTGGCGCTGCAGTATCTCTGAGACGACGAGCGGCTACGGATTTTCCCGCGGCACGAGAACCTCGATCTCCCGGGCCAGATCCGACAGACCGGCCAGGAATCCCTCCCGCCGTCCGAATGTCTTCTCCCGCGCCAGGCGCCGGTAGAACTCGATGCCTGCCAGCAGATTGTCCCGGTATTGCTGCAGCGACTTGATGGCGGAGCCCAGCCCCACCCGACGATTGTCCAGCTCACGGCGCAGGAAATCGACGTAAAGCGCGAGCTCGCTGAGGAACATGTGCGGGCGCTGATCTTCATCGAAGAGGGAACGATCGCCGTAGATGTGCCCGACCATCTCGTCCAGTGACACCGAACGGTCGAAATTCACGATGTTGGGGCCACAGCAGACGGCCGTTGCCGTATCGTCCTGTTCATCGGCAATCTCGGACACACAACCGGACAGTTCGTGGCAGATGCAGGACTTGGCCAGAATCGAATCGTACAGCGCCGTGCGCTGCGGTTCGCTGAGCGTGTCGTCAGGCGTGCTGGCCAGCTTGCGCTTCTGGTAGGCGCGCGATGCCGGACACAGGCCCTGATCCGAGAATTCGGTGTCGGTGGCCAGATAGCGCTTGGGGCAGGCGCTGCCCGGGTGTTCTTCGCGTATACGCTGGCGCCGACCTTCTTCGCTGGCCGAGTTCTTCAGGTTCCAGAACGGGATGCCCAGCGGGGAAGCATCGCTCAGGATCACATCTTCCTGCTTGGCGGTGGCCAGCTTTTCGAGGTGCTCGGTGTCGATGTTGACCGCGTCGGGCACCAGCAGAAAGGGCGTGCCCCAGCCGGTACCGTCGACCTCGAAACGGCGCAGGAGCAGGTCCTGCTCCTCGTGCGTCCCGATACCGCCCTGTACGGTGACCCGTTGCTCCGGTGGTTCGTCGCATTCGGCGTGACCGGTCTTGCTGAGCGCGCCGCGGTAGGTCGTGAAAAGTTGCGCGGCGAGAGTTCGGCGGCGACTGCGGAACTCCTCGAGCACGGGACCCAGCAGGTGGCCCTGTGTGGCGAAGGCGTGACCGCCGCAGTTCAGCCCCGACTCGATGCGGAATTCGGACACCCACAGACCCAGCCGGGCCAGCAGCTTGCCCTGGATCGCCGCCGAGCGGAAATCGCTCACCTTCACGATGATCTGCTT
>CAYLIV010000079.1:0-12254 GCA_964384055.1 uncultured Fibrobacteraceae bacterium | reverse complement strand
ATTCGAGCCTTCATCGTCGAGAATTTTCTTTTCGGAGACGCCGAGCCCCTGTCGAGCGACAGCATATCGCTGCTCGATACCGGGATCATCGATTCCGTCGGCGTGCTTGAACTCGTGGCGCATCTGGAAGGCGACCTCGGCCTGAGCGTCGACGACGAGGATCTGATTCCCGAGAACCTCGACACCATCGACAACCTCGTGAACTTCATCGCCCGGAAACAGCAACCGTGAGTACCATCGACCGGGTTCACCACCTGCTGGAACAGAGCGCCGACCGCACGCCTGCTGCTGTCGCTCTCGTTCACGGCGAGATACGTGCGACCTATGCCCAGATCGACGCGGCGGCCAACCGGCTGGCGGCCTGCCTGCGCGCCAGAGGTGTCGCCGCCGGCGACCGGATCGGCCTGCTGGCGGACAACGGCCTGGAGTACGTGGTCGGTTTCTTCGGCATCCTGAAGGCCGGCGGCTGCGTCGTGGCCATGAACAGCGCCAACCGCAACCGCACGAACCGGACGCTGCTGGCCGACAGCGGCGCCGTCGGTCTGGTTACCCGCGCCCAACAGGTGCGCCGCGGGCTGCCGGAGCTGCTGGCGGACAACGACACGTTGCGCTTCGTGTGCCTGGATCGCTGCAATCCGGCCTGGGAACTGCCTGCCGGTTGCGAGCTCATCACTCCCGACATCATCGCCGGTTATGCCGCCGACCGTGCGCCGGCCGCATCGACGTCCGAGGCGCCGGCCGCCGAAGCCCTCTGCGCGATCTTCTATACCAGCGGCTCGACCGGCCGGCCGCGCGGCGTGACCCTGACCCATCGCAACCTGATGGCCAACACGCAGCAGATCCTCGACTATCTGCCCTTGACCGCCGACGACAGCGTGCTGGTCGTGCTGCCCTTTCACTACAGCTTCGGTAATTCCCTGCTGTTGACCCACTTTCAGGTCGGCGGCCGCGTCGTCATCGACAACCGGTTTGCCTATCCGCAGAAGGTCATCGACACCATGGGCGACGAGCAGGTGACCGGTTTTTCGGGAGTGCCGTCGACCTACGCCATCCTGGAGGCGAAAACACGTTTCCTGGAGCCCGGATTTCTGCGCGAGCAGGTGCCGTCGCTCCGGTATCTGACCCAGGCCGGCGGCGCCATGTCGCCGGCGCTCACCCGCCGGCTCCACGAGGTGTTGCCGCCATCGGTTCGCCTGTATGTCATGTACGGACAGACCGAGGCCTCGGCGCGGCTCGCCTACGTGCCGCCCGACCGACTGGCCGAGAAGATAGGCTCGATCGGTATCGGCATACCCGGTGTGTCGCTCACGGTGTGTCGGCCCGACGGCGGCGAGTGCGAGGTCGATGAGGTGGGCGAGATCGTGGCCGGCGGCGACAACATCATGGCCGGCTACTGGCAGGATGCCGCCGAAACGGCGCTGGTCCTGGGCGACGACGGCCGGGGTACCCGGCGCCTGCACACCGGCGACCTCGCCCGTCGCGACGCGGACGGATATATCTTCATCGTCGATCGCATCAAGAACATGATCAAGGCCGGGGCCAATCGGGTCAGCGCCAAGGAAATCGAGGAGACCATCGCCGAGGTGACCGGCGTTGCGGAAGTGTGTGTGATCGGTGTGCCGGACGAGTTGCTGGGTGAGGCGATCGAAGCCTTCGTGATCGCCAGACCCGGCTGTGCCCTCGACGAGAAGACGATCCTGGCCCACTGCCGCGACAACCTGGCGCTGTTCAAGGTGCCCGCCAAGGTGTGGTTTCGCGATACCCTGCCCCGGAGTGCCGCTGGTAAGATCGTGAAGAGCCGGCTGCAGCGTACGCGATAGCGTGCCGGTCGACTTCCCGCCGGACTGCTTCCGGCCCGCCTACTTCCGGATCTCCGCCACGTCCTTCAGCAGTACCGGCCCGAGATGGAGGGGCAGTGTCGTGGCCCGCTTCTGTTCGATGTCCCGGTAGACCCGCTCGACCTGGTCGGCGCCGAGACCGAGCACGCCGGCTGCTTCCGCGGCGGAAACGTCGTGGTTCCGCGCCCACAGCAACAGGTCCATCTTGTCATACGGCAACACGAAGTAGAACTCGTCCTGACCCTGTTCGAGACTGTAGGTGTCCGTCGTGGGGATCGAGCTGCAGATCGTGTCGGGCAGGCCGAGGTGCCGGGCCAGGGCATAGACCTGCGTCTTGTACAGATGCGCGATGGGTTTCACGTCGGCGGCGCCGTCGCCGTTCTTCACGAAGAACCCTTGATCGTACTCGAGACGGTTGGGGGTGCCCGCCACGGCGTAGTTCAGACGGTCCGCGTGGTAATATTCGAGGGTCTTGCGGATACGCTGCTTGAAGTTGGTGGCCGCGACGATTTCCAGATACGCCTGCAGGGGCAACCGCCTGGTGAAGGTCTCGCCATCGGGATTCTGCACCACGAGACGGAAGAAGTTCATGCGGTCGCTGTCGAGCAGGTCGCCGGACAGGACGATCTTGCTCTTCCAGCCGTCGCCGTATTCCGGGAAGACCGAGACGATGGCCCTGTCGTAGCGTTCGTAACAACCGATGGCCGCCAGCGTGGGCTCGATGTCCTCGATGACGTAGTCGATGCCGAGATGTTCGGCCAGCTGCCGCCCCAGCTCGACGCTGGCGCTACCCGAGTGCCGTTCCGGCAAGAGCAGGCCGAACACCCGTCCTTTGCCGAAGGTCCGTACGGCCAGACCGCAGGTGACGCTGCTGTCGATGCCGCCGCTGATGGCGACGACCACGCCGCGTCGCTTGAGCGTGCCGACCACGGCGGTCTTGAACAGGTCACAGATCTCGCCGGCTTCCTTTTCCAGATCGATGTTCAGGACGTCGCGATCGAACATCTCGTTCCCCTCGAGCAGTCGGGTTCCAGATTCCTTTTTCATATTACTTTCAATCCCCGTCATGACCTCAACCCCCGTCCGCATCCGTGGTCACGACCATATCTTGCGGCCGTCCTTGGTTCGCCGGTCCCAGGCGCGGATTTCCGCAATCAGCTGGAGCGCGTCGGTGGCGGGATCGGCAGTCGGACGGAGATCCAGCGTCGGCGCGGGAAGCCAGCCACCCGCCAGACCCGGCTCGTTCTCTTCCCCGACCGATTGCATGTGACCCGGCAGCGCTTCGTGAACCGCGGCCAGGCGGATTCGCTCGTCGATGCGCCGCGGCAAATCCCTTACGTCGTCGCGCGACGACGGCGCCGAAGCGGTCGCGCCGGCGCCCAGCAACCAGCGCTTGAACTGCCGTAGCTGAAAAAACGGCGGAAACGTGAACAGATAGTACGCCAGGCTCACGATATCTCCCGGCGACAGGCGCCGGACCCGCGCGAGCACCTGGCGCGCCAGCAGGTTGCCGGCCGGAAAATCGTAGTAAAAGTCGATGCCGAACATCCGGTGGATCCGGTGCAGGTTCTTGTTGATCACCTTGTCCAGTTCGCGCCGTCTCGTCGCGGGCATCTCGCTGTGGATGAAACGGCGGCATTTTTCCATGACCCGTATGTGAGCGTCCAGGTTGAGCAGCCGGTTCTTGACGAGGTTCCCCGCGTGCTTCCGGTAGCAGACGAGGTCCCCCGGCGAGAAGGCCACGCGATACCGGGCGGCCAATCGCAGCCACAGGTCGTAATCGTCGCAGGTGACGATCTCCAGCGATTCGTCGATCCCGCCGACGGCCAGAAACGCCGCGCGCCGGATCATCGTCGCCGAGAAGGTCGTGATCCGGTTCCGCAGCAGAAAATCTTCGAACACGTCCCCTTCGGGGAACTGCGACGGCCGGGAGGTGCGCAGCGCGTTGCCGTCACCGTCGATCACCTGCGGGTAGCCGTAGACCAGTCCGTAGTCGGGATTCTCGTTCAGGATGGCTGTCTGGACGGAGACCTTGTTCGCCGCCCACAGGTCGTCGTGGTCCAGAAAGGTGATGTACTCGCCGGTGCTTTCCATGACGCCCCGGTTGCGCGCCGCGCCCGGACCCTTGTTTTCCTGCGTGACCACGGTGATCCGGTCGGCAAACGGCTGCAACAGGTTCATGGTGTTGCGCGAAGAGCCATCGTCGACCACGATGATCTCGGTATTGGCGTAGTCCTGAGCCAACGCCGATTTCAAGGCCTCGACGAGCAGTTCGCCACCGTTGTACGTTGGTATGACGATGCTGACCAGCGGACTCGTTGTCACCCGCAGTTCCTTCCCACTTATGCCTCGCGCAAGTGCACGCGTATGCTCTATCAAGTTCGGCGCGGATCGCGGGAGAATTAGCTTTCATTTGCGGAAAAGGTGCGTCGCAAGGGGTGGGGCCGGACAGGACCTCACCAGGGACCGTTCATGAAATCGTCAGCCTGCAGAAAACGCCAGGCGGTGTCATCCGCAACCGCTGGCGAACCGCCGCTGCCCGACCCGGCCAGGTGCAACGTGTGTTCCACCGGAGACGGATCATGGAACCAGAAGCCCATACGTTTCAACGACTTGAAAAAGCGTGCCGAACCGAACGACCGCAGGGTCAGCGAAGCAACGCCCTCGCTGCGCAGTCGCCGGACCAGGGCGGCGATCAGGGCGGTCTCCGTGTTTCCCGGCGCTGCGGCGAACAGATCGATGATGTACGCTGTCTGTTCGTGGATGCGATAGACGACGTAGCCACGTAGCGATCCGTCACCGGCCTGCAGGGCGTCGCAGAAAAAATCGTCGCACCTGGGGTGTGCGGAGAAGCGCCAGCGCAGGAAGGCCGCCGATCGCTCCGTCGCCAGTGCGTTATGCGGTTCGGCCCGGCGCCACAGATCGTCGAAGCGGGCATCGAACACCTCGAGCCGGGTCAATGCCTCGCCGCCCGTTCGAGAGCCGGGTCCACCAGCCACATTCAAGCTCACTAAATCCAGGATCGCGGCCAGGGGCGTACACACGAAGCCCGGCAAAAACGACAGGCGGCCGTGCACGGTGCTCGCCGACCGGATCAGCTTTCTGCGGGTCTGCATCTGACCGAGGCTGCCGAATTTCAAGCGCTTGAAAACCGGGCTCGCCTGGGGCGGCGCCACCGTGTAGACGTGGGACACACCGGCCGCGCCACACTCGACAAGCATCGTCTTCTGGAGCTGGAGCGCCGGACCGAGGGAGCGGTGCTGCTTGTCGATGGCCAGACCACCAGCCCGTCCCACCACGGAGACCGCGCCGGCGATCTTCATGCGGCGCGGAATGAGACCGACCGATCCGATGATTCGCCGATCGGATTCATGCATCAGCAGCCACAGACAACCCGGGCCCGCGGGATTCTCGAGGTAGGCCCAGTCGAAGTGAGCCGCCGGGTCGGGTGCGTTCACCTCGTTCCGGTCCCACAGCTCGATGATCGCGTCGCGGTCACGCTCCAGATCGGCGCGTTCGACCAGATACTGTGTCGCCACGTGTTCTCCTGCTTTCAGATCTTCGCGACTGGAAACCCCGGCGAGGAAACGTTCAGGAGCAGGTATATCGGACCGGCTGACCGGCTGTCAAGAAACGCCGCGGCGGGCTCGTAACGAAGGGTGCTTGTTGCTCTGGCGCAACTGCTGCCCCGGAGCAACTCGGTGGACATGAGCGATGGGGACTATCTTATCATCGTCATTTACCGTGTCTGGGCAACGGTTGGCGTCTCCAGAACGGCTGGGCCCCTCACACTATCGATAAAGGCTCTTCACCTCGCCCCACGACATGTTCTTGACGCCATGAACGTCGTTCTCCATCGCGTCCTGCATTTCCGCCGCCGTTTCACCGGCGATGGTCTCGAGTTCGAGTTCCGTCCGGAACTTGTCGACCCATCGGCCCAGCTCCGGCGTGCCGAGCTGCTCGAACTCGGCCAGGACTCCGAGCAGGCTGTCCTGCATCTCGGCGGTGACGGTGAAATTCTCGCCCTCGCCGTCGACGATGGCGGCGATGGCGGGCAGCCACAGACCCCAGGTTTCGACGAGACGATAGATCAGGGTGTAGTCCTGCAGAATGGCGTCTACGGCCGCTTGCGACTGCTCTTCGTAGACCTGGATCAAGAAGTCGCCTACCTCCGTGCCCTGCAGGACTTCGTCCCGGTAGCGGGTCAAGGTTTCCAGGTCGGCGTCCGAGTCGATCTTGGGCGGCGAGGGAATCGGGGAACCGGTGGGAGCAGCGGCTTCGTCGTCGGGACATTCATTACCGCACAGCAGACTTTCAGTGCACACGCCTTTTAAAACCCAGTAAATGAAGTTGACGAAGCACGACATACAAACATTGGGGGATGAGCGATAACCAACAACGACAGCCTGTTCGGATCGGGACTTATGCCTGAGGTCGGAGAAGGGAATCTGGAGATAGAGGACAGCGTATTCCTGATCCTCGGGTACATCGACGGTGTCGATAGTGAAGGTCTCCCGAGGCGAGTCGGTGAACTGGACGGTATGGTAATATGGCGGCGTGCTGGAGACGATGTGGACCGGCCCGCCGCCCGGCGGCAGAACATCCATCACCACATCGATGGAGAATACTTCGTCTGGTTCCGCCAACAACGCCAGTCGGCCGAACAGATCCAACGGGATGCTGTCCTCCGTCTCGAAGTGGGCCGCCAGACCCACGTCGGAATCGTCGTCGAAGATGGTGACCGTGATATGCGAGTTGCTGCCGGGAATGTATCCCGGTTCCCCGTCCGCGATGTACATTTCGAAGGTCTCGATACCCTCGAACTCGACATCGTCGTAAATCGGGATCTCGGCGTAGCCAATCTGGGGACCGCCGATATCGAAGGGCACCAGGACCCAGCCGTGTGCGAAATCATCCCCGTCCGCCGAAACCGGCACCGCCCAGACAATGACACCGACAGCATCGGCGGGCTCCTCGGAGAGGACCACCGGCACCTGCAGAACGATATCATCCTCGACGACCGAAGTGACCGCGGTACCGAAGTTCGCGTATACATCACCTTGGGCGTCGACGACAGCCGGCATGGCGAAGGTGGCCAGAACCCAGAGAAGGAGCGGGACCGCGGCGGCTCGCAGGGAATTCCGGTGCACGATGGAAATCGACATGGGGAACCTCCCGATATTCTCGATACGGTCCGGGGTGCATCCGGGCACCGAGGGACGGCCGTTGGGATATTCGAATTCCGTTTCGTTACGATATTGCGGTCCGAGGACCGGGTCGTCTAACCGCTGAAATCGGTTGGAAGCCAAGACTATCATATACGAAGGCGCAAAGTCAAAACCGGGGCGTTGTTTACCGTACCTCCCCCACAAAAAACCGCAGCGCCCGTTTTTCGGCGAAATCGTAGCCCAGATCGAGCAGCACCTCGCCCTCGGCGTCGAGGATCTTCAGGGCGCCGTTCTCGCCCATCTTCTCCGGCTCCGAACCGCGTAGCCACCAGTGCCGGATCAGGCCGTCTTCTTCGGTGTCGAGAAACTCGAAAACATACGCGCCCGGTTCGAGCCGGATGCGGTCGCGGTAGGTCGCGTTGTCATCGAACTGGTCGCGCGAGGCGACCACGCGGCCGCCGCGATCGGTTATGGTGTAACTGTTGTCGGCGGCGCGGCCGAAGCCGGGCATCTTGACCTCGATGAGAAATTCGGCCGGCAGCAGATGCGGTGCGGCCACCGGTACGGTCAACCGATCGTTGCTGCGTTGCTGGTCGTCCTTGCCGTTGGGTTTACTGAGGGTGACGGTGAAACGTGAGTCGGCGTCCATGCCCGACCAGTCGGGAGGCGGGAGGGTGATCGTCTCGGTAGCAAGGAATGCCAGCTCGCCGGACCAGTCGAAGCTGCCTCGCCCGGTGTTCTCGCCGTCCTCTTCCGCGCCGTCCCCCCGGGGGGCATCCAGCCCGTACTCGATCCGCAGCGAACGCAACGTCTCGGCGCCTAGATTTCGAATGCGTACTGAAGCCTCGCCCGACACCGGATTCAGCCGGCGGTACTCGCCGTGCGCGGAAGGCGCGATCACGTCCACCACCGCCGCGTCGCGCTCGAAGCTGGGCGGTCCGTAGGTGAAGAGCTGGTGGGCGACCACGAAGTAGCCGTCGGCCTCGCCGTTGTCCGGATCGTACGGCTCCGGTGCGTAGTCGAGGGCCACCTGCTCGCCGGGAGCCAGCCAGGGTGTCAATTCGTGGTCGTAGGTGTCGACGAAGGTGCCTGGACACCAGCCCGCGCGGTCGAACTGCCAGGTGCCGCCCTGGGGATGGACCGGGTTCATGCCGCAGTCGCGCCACACGTTCCAGCGGAAGCGTTCGATGCCGCCGACCAGCAGCAGGTGGTCCTTGGCGTCCCACTCGCAGCAGTTGTGCGGGCCGGCGTGGCCATGGCCCGAGATGCGCGAACGGACGCGGAACCCCGCTGCATCCGCATCCGCCTGCAACACAACCGGTTGCAGCTTTACATCGTCGGCCAGGTCGCGGTAGCTGTGGTTACCCACCGGCCACAGGTTTTCCACCCGCTGCACCTCGCGCGGCGGCGTGCCGGCGACGAAGACGAACTTCAGATCGAGCAGCTCGAGAGTGTTGCCCGCCTGCAGGTCCACGGTGCCCCGCAACAGCGGCGCGTAGTCGGTCACGTCGTCGATCCAGGTGAAACCCGTTTCGCCCAGATCGAGACGCTTGCCGTAGGGCGTGATGAAACGGGCTAGCTCGTAGGTCTCGATCTTCTCGAAGGGCTCGCCGTACCAGGTCCAGGTCTTCTGCTCGAGCACGGTCGGTTCGTCGATGGGTTTTTCGGACAGCAAGTTGCCGTCGCTGTCGAACCAGGAGTCGTGGGCCGGCCAGACATCGAGTACCCGGGTGACGGTCTCGGGCTCGTCCTCGTTCTCGAATAATTGCACACTGATGCGCGGTGCCGGGATGCTGTCGGTGTGCAGGACGGCCCGTGCGCCGGGCTTGGTGTCGGCGCGGCCGCGCAGGCCGTGGGGGCGGCGCTGGGGCTGGCCGAAGCAGGTGCCGTGGTGGGCGTGGGGGGAGGAATCGAGGACGAGATTCTTTTCCTCGGCAGAATCCGCGCCGTCGAAACCACCGACATCATCAAACCGATACTCCACGAGCAGGTGCGCATAGTCCGGATGCTCCGCGGATATCGGACGCTGCCGCCAGTCCGCGATGGTCTCCCCATCAAGCGCCAGGTCCCAGACGCGCACCTCGTCCAGGTCGCCGGCGTACCAGCCGCCGCTGCGATAGAGGTTGGCGCCGATGGTGAAGGCGTCGATGGGCTGGATGTCCTTGACCATGCTGCCGGCTCGGTGCCACAGCTCGCCGTTGAGGTAGATGGCCATCTCGCCGGTGCGCGCATCCTTGGTGAAGGCCCAGTGGTTCCAGCGTCCCTTGAACGCGCCCGGGTCGGCCTGCTTGCTCAGCCGGTTGTTGTTGCCGCCCAGCCGGCCGCCGGCGTCCCAGTACACGGTGCCGGTGCCCCAGGGCAGGTGGATGTTGATCACGCGCCCGCCGCGTTCGCCCGCCTCCACGATATGATCGTTGTGCGGCTGGCTCGCGTCGCCCCGCATCCAGAAGCTGATCGTCAGGCTCGAGTCGACGGTCGCCAGGGCGGCCGGCGGCACGGTGATGCAGTCGGTGCCGGCGAAGCGGAGGTAGTGGTCGCGCCCCTCATCGTGAAGAGGATCAGGATCCGACCAGGCAGTGAAGTAATGATACCGGGGCTCCTCGCTGTACGAGAAGGTCTCGGGCGATTCCCCTTCCACCGTGAAATAGGGATGACTGAGCAGCGTGGAGTCCATCTGCCCGGTGTGGACGTGGACCATGGTCTGGGTGGTCACGTCCCACTCGCCGCAGGGATAGGGATCGCCGACGGTGGCGTCGTCGCACTTCAGGGTGTAGTGCATGAGGATACGCTGCCAGCTACGGTCCGCGGTGGGAAACTCGAAGGTGGCGCGGCGAGTCTCGATGTCGGCGAAGGTGAAGGTCTGGACCACGAGGGTGTCAGACTGGGCCGCCGCCGGGCCGGGCGTGAATTCGGGAACGGAAAGCGCGCAAAAGATAACGAGTATCGTGTAATGCAGAGCGTTCTTCATGGCCGGGATATCTCCTCGGTTGGCGACGAGTGCGGGACCGGCAGATAATGCGGGCTGGCTGGTCGTGTCGTCAACCAGCCAGCCCGTCACATCGTCGTCCAGCTGGTGGGGGTTGTTGCACCGGGGCAACACCGTGCGTCTGTCGCCATCTCGGAAAATCCGGGCGCCGGGAGTCAGCGATCCCGTCGATGCGGACACGGCGGCAACCGTTCCCCTTCGACCAGGGAAAGCGGCGCCACCTCCTTGCACTCGTCCGGTTCGCAGCAGGTGAAGCACACGCGCTTGAAGCTGTCGAAGCCGAGCAGCTTGATCTGCGGACCCAGGAAGTCGTCGTGCACCGGCTCCTCGCGCAACAGATCCGTGCTCAGGTATTTCTTGTTGTCGTCCGGGAAGACGGTGGCCACGACCGCGTCGCCGCCCAGCTGGTCCTGGACCTGGACCGCGCCCAGGAAATTGGCCCCCGACGAGATGCCCACGCCGATGCCCAGCTCGCCGGCCAGGCGCTGCGCCAGCACGATGGCGTCGCCGTCGTCTACGGCGACGACCTCGTCGAGCTGCTCCAGGTCCACGATGGAGGGGATGAACTCGTCCGATATGCCCTGGATGCGGTGCTTGCCCACCTTGTGGCCGGTGGAGAGCGTCGGTGAGTTGGCCGGCTCCAGCGGGTACAGCTTGATGTCGGACAGACGGCTGCGTAGATAGCGGCCGGCGCCCATGACCGTGCCGCCGGTGCCGACGCCCGCGACCAGGGCCTGGGGCTGTAGCCTGTTGAACACGAGCTGCCACCAGATCTCCGGGCCGGTCGTCTGCTCGTGGGCGGCGATGTTGTCCTCGTTGGAAAACTGGCGCGGGAGAAAGCCGCCCGCCGTCTCGGCTGCCGCTTCGGCGCGCTCGATACTGCCCAGAAAACCGCCGTCGGCCTTGCTCACCAGTTCGATCCGGGCGCCGAGCGACTGGATCAGCTCGATGCGCTCGCGGCTCATCCAGTCGGGCATGAAGATCGACACGGGATGCCCCAGCGCCCTGCCCAGCGCCGCGATGGAGATGCCGGTGTTGCCGCTGGTGGCCTCGAAGATGGGCATGCCGGGCGTCAGCTCGCCCGACTCGTAGGCGTGGCGCAGGATGTGCAGCGCCATGCGGTCCTTGATGCTGCCGGTCATGTTCAGGTTCTCGGCCTTGGCGTGGATCAACCGTTCGTTGCCGCGGTACCGGTAGCGGATGGCGAGCAGCGGCGTGTTGCCCACGAGATTGGCTAGGCCGTGCAGGCGATGTTTGATGTCGGCGGGGAGGGGTGGTGAATTTTTCACGGTCGGCTATCGTCCTTTGTCGGGTAGCATCTCCGGTCAGGTGTCGCCTCGGTTCAGCCGTCGTCACGGTCCAGATCGCACCGCATTTCCAGCTCGCGCACCTCGAAACCGAAGCGCGAGTAGAAGTGGGTGTTCGCCTCGGAACAATCGAGTATCACCTTGTAACAGCCCGCCTCGCGAGCCTGATCCAGCGCCTTCTGCACGAGTTTCGAACCGATACCCTTGCCCTGAACCGAGGCGTCGGCGACCACATCCTCGATGTGCCCGACGCGCCCGCAAGCGTGGATGAACTTCTGCTCGACCAGCAGCGTGATCGAACCGACCACCTTGCCATCGAGTTCGGCCACGAAGACGAAGTGGTTCGGGTCGGCTTGCAGGGTCGTGAAGGTCCGCTCGAAATCCGCCCGGCTGATCGTTCCCACCTCGGTCAGGGACTCCAGCGTGGTCAGGAAGCCACGGTCGTAATCTTCCCGCTCGAGAATTCTGGTGATCAGCTCGCCGGACATCTGGTGAACCTCCGTCTGTGGTACAGATCAGCGCGGCCAAAGGGAATCGGGGAGAAGGAGCGCACTGTAGCGCTGAATTCCCGTCGTGTCAACCGACGGCGAATTCGGTTTCCAGTCGATGATAATAACAGTGTTAGCGCTGAATCGCTCGCTTACCCGGCGAGATGCTCGTTGGCAGAGGGATGTCCGTTATCCCTTGGCGCCGGAAGTAGACAAGAAGCACCACGAGCACGAGGACGGTAGCGATCGTAGCGCCGATGCTCGCTTCGGGCCCGAAAACGCCGCCCGAAACCACTGTCGACCCTGCGGCCGCGAAGGTCGCCTGTCTTTCTCGAGGCGTTGGGCCAACCGCATTATGAGGGTGTATTGAGCCGGTACGAGGGAAATCCGTATACGCATTGCTAAAAAAATGGGCTCTCCTGGTAACATTGTGGGTCACGGCAACGCCGGAGACAGCATGATCCCCC
>CAYLIV010000078.1:0-12434 GCA_964384055.1 uncultured Fibrobacteraceae bacterium | reverse complement strand
CAACTGCGAACCGAGTCTGATATCAAACGCGCCAACAACAGTTGACGCCGTCGATCACACATTTCTTCCCTGGAATCAACATCTCGCACATGCTGCGATATCAGATACGCTGCAGGAAAATATCGTCACCGAAACCTACCACGTCGTGATCTGGCATGTCAATTTCATACGTCCGAAGGGATCTTCACGTCCCGCCCACACCCATTCAACACATGGGTGTAGATCACGGTTGTGCTCACTTTTTTTTGTCCCAATAGTTCTTGAATCGTTTGGATGTCGTATCCGGTCTCGAGTAGATGCGTCGCTACCGAACGTCTCGGTGTCCTGCAGGTAGCTCGCTTGACGAGTTCGGCTGCGCGCGCGGCATCCTTCACTGCTCGCTGCACCATCGATTCGTGCGGATGGTGCCGTCATGAAGCACGAGAACGACTGCCCCCCGGAGGGACATCGTGCCGCCGTGTCATCGATGTTACCGCCTGCCGTTCCGCCAAGGAACGTAATTCACGCCAGCAGAGCGAACCAACCAGCGGCGCATGATCCATACCGTAGCGCACGAGATTCGGTCCAGGCAACCGGCCCGGCCTCCCTACCGCCGCACAACAACCGTCTTGGCGCCGATGCTCCGCCCGCTCGTCGACACGCGCACCAGGTACACGCCCGAGGGCACCGGGCGGCCACCGCTGTCCGTGCCGTCCCAGAACAAGCTGGCCGGAGCGGCCTGGCTCGCGGCATCGCTCGCCGTCTGCCCCACCACCGGCCCATGCCGCCAAATCCGCCGCCCCGATACGGTGAACACCTCCACCGTCACCGCCTGATCCTGATTCGCCTGCCAGCGAATACTCGTACCGCCCCCGGTCGGATTGGGATACGGCGGCAACACTCGACCTAGCGCGAGGCCGGCCAGACGATCATCCTCGCCCACCGGCGTCGGATCCCCCAGATCGTACGAGAAGAAACTGCGTCCATACGTTCCCGCGATCAACACGCGACTACCCGGCGGCAGCACCAGAGACGTCACCACGACCCGCGGCAAGTTGCCGCCGAGCGCATACCACGAAGCGCCACCGTCGCCGGTGGCAAACACCCCCACGTCGGTGCCGACGTAATACGTATCCGCCACCTCCGGATCGATCACCACGTCGTTGACCGGTACATCGGGCAGGTTTCCCGCGATGGGCGTCCAGTTGGCGCCCAGATCGGTTGTCTTGAACACATGAGCCAGCGGCTCGGCCCAGCGGAAACCGGACACCGTCACGAACGCGGTGTTGCGGTCATGGGGATCGCACCTGACCGCCGTGATCCACCGCTGCGGCAGACCGTCCGAGACGTCGAGCCAGCTCACGCCGTCAAACACGTGAACCTTGCCGTCGTCGCTGCCCGACCAGAGCACGCCGTTGTCCACCGGGGAGACGGCGAGCGTGGTCAACGTGCCGTCGACCTGCCCCGAGTTGCCCTGATGCGGCCCACCGGTCAGATCGCCGCTGATCGACGTCCACGAAGTGTTGCTCGTGTTGCGGTACACGCGCTGGGTGCCGGTGTAGCGGGTATTCGGATCGACCGGATCCATCACGTGCGGCGCGTTCCAGTTCTTGCGGTCGCTGTAGCTGATCCCGCTCGTAGCATTGCCGAAGCTCGCGCCGCCGTTGCTGCTGTAGCCGATGACGCCGTACTGGTACTGGGCCCAGATCCGGTTCGAGCTGGCCGGATGCACGATCGGCTGGAAGCCGTCGCCGCCGTAGATCACGTCCCAGTCGTCCACATCGCCGCTCAGGGTCCGCACCGTGCTGTTGTCCTGCGTGCCGCCGTAGAGCGCCGCGGGGTTGCTGGGATCGTAGCCCACCCGGTAGACCTGGGTAATGGGCAGGTCGTACAGCTTGGTCCACAAGCTGCCGCCGTTCTGGCTGCGGTACACGCCGCCGTCGTTGCCGTTGTAGATCAGCGGATCGAGTCCCGGCCCGAAGTCCATGCCGTGATGATCCACGTGCATGATGTCGGACACGTTCTGGTACGAGGCGCCGCCGTTGGTGCTGCGATAGAATTCCAGGCCCAGCAGGTAGATGTAGTTGGCATTGGTTGAATGGGTGCGCACGTTGCCGAACCACCAGCCGTACGACGCGAAGGCATTGACCAGCGAGCCGTCATTGGTTTGGGTCCAGCTCAGACCGCCGTCGGTCGAGCGGTACAGGCCGTCGAAATAACCGACGCGATCGGCGTAGACCACGTGCATCACCGCCGGCTGGGTGCGGCACAGGCTCAGGCCGATCCGCCCGCCGTCCGCCGAGGGCGCGGGCAGGCCGCCGCCCACGACCGACCAGCTGTCGCCGCCGTCGACGGTGCGGTACACGGCGCAGCCGGGGCCGCCGTAGTCGTAGTACTCCGGTTGACGGATGCGTTGCCACATGGCGGCCAGCACCACGTCGGGATTGTCCGGCCGCTGGATCAGATCGACGCAGCCGGTGGTCGCGTCCACATAGAGCACCCGCTCCCAGGTCGCGCCGCCGTCGGTCGTGCGGTAGACGCCCCGGTCAGGTCCGCCCTCCCACAGGTGGCCCATCACCGCGACGAAGAGTCGCTGCCCGTCGAGGGGATCGACAACGATGCGTCCGATGGAACCCGAGTTCTCGAGCCCCAGCGGTTGCCAGGTGTCGCCGCCGTCGCTCGAACGCAAGATGCCCACGCCGCCGTACGCCGTGCTGCCGCCGCCCGGATTTACCTCGCCGGTGCCCGCGTAGATCACCTGCGGATTCTGGGGATCGATGGCCACCGCGCCGACCGCCAGCGCCGCCTGCTCGTCGAAGAGCGGCGTCCAGGACGCGCCACCGTTTTCGGTGCGCAACACCCCGCCGTCGGCCGCCGCCGCGTAGACCGTATAGCCGTCGGTGGGATCCACGGCCAGATCGGTTATCCGGCCGCCCACATTGGTGGGCCCGCGCGACACCCAGTCGGTCTTGGCCTGTCCGCCGCGACTGCGCTGCGCCTGTGTACGCATCTCCTGCGCCATCAGCTGCGCTTCCCGCCAGCGATCGAGCGGGATTGTGCCCTGCGGATACGCGCGCTGGACATGGAACCAGGGATTCGGCGCCCGCGGCGGCAGCCCGTCCCCCTTCTGCTGCGACACGTGATGCCGGCACTCACTGTAGACCCCAAGCGGCCCCACTTCCCGGCCATCGTCCGGCAAGCCCCAGCGCAGGCCCACAAAAACCAGGCCGACCAGACACCCCGTCACGACCCCGCCGCGTACACTGGCAAGCCGACCAATCCATCGCCGCAAACCGGACATGGCAAACTCCTCGCTGGAGGTTTCAAGCTGTTTCACGGAATAATTCTACCACGAATCCACAACCCAGGTCAGCAAACTGGCAGCATTAACGATTGGCGGCAAGACGGCTCGGGAGGACTAGCCGGCCCCACGTCGGGCTGCGATCTCGGTTGGCCCTCGCCTGGCGGTGGCATAGTGGTCACCGCGCGGACTCGAGCCGAAGGCGAATGGAGCACGGCGACCACTATGCCGTCGCCAGGCGACGCACCAAATGAGCTATCGCAACTTGAGTTCCATACCGAGATATCCATCCTCTTCAGCCCCGAGACAGGACCGGATGAACTCCCGCAACGACTCCAGACTCTTCTGCTCGTCATCGAGCGGTCGCGTGTACTCGAGGCTCAGGTGCACGCCGCGCTGGGTGGCGCCGGCGGTGAGCATGGTCAGCCGTCGCACCTCGGCCTCGAAGGCGATGGTACCGAACGGATGCGGCAGATCGATCTCGCTCACCACACGCGTGCCCCACTTGTAGCCCGACAGCCGCATGCCGGCGCTGACGGCGAGCTTCACACCCGTCGCGCTGATGTCGACGACCCGGAAGGGCACACCGTTGAGCAGCGACGGCGTTTCGCTGTCGGTGAGATCCTCCGATCGCTGGAGCGTGCCGAGCAGCTGCATGTCCGGCTCGACACGCGTGGCGCCGCGCCGCTGCCCGAAGGTGATCTGCTCCGGGAAGGCGACCCGGATCACCGGTACGTACAGTTCGGAGTCCAGGGACAGGCGATCATAGCGCTCGATGGTCGAGTTGAATCCCAGCAGGCGATCCTGATGGGCGAAGATGACGAACACCTGCTGCCCGACCAGCTCCTGCTCGGTCTTCTGACCGATGCCGGCGCAGGTCAGTCCCAGCGTGCGTTGCTCGGCGTCGAAGCTGCTGCGAACCACGGTCGCGTGGAAAAGGTCGACCCGGCCGTCGTCGGTCGTGTTCTTGACCTCGATTCCCGACTCGTGTTCGGCCAGATAGTTCATCACCTCCTGGATCTCGTCCGGATCGTGGATGTCGATCTGGTCCTGGGCGATAGTACGGGGTTGCGAGTCGTCGTCGCGATCCATCTGGAACAGGTTGCAGATCGCTTCCCGCGATGCCATGTCGAGCACCACGTGCATGGTTCCGGCGGGCGTGTCGAGGCGCAACCAGTAGTTGTGCGCTCCCGCCGAGCGGACCTGGAACTTGTCGGCGTCATGTACCAGGAACTCGCGGTCTCGCTTCTCCCAGTCGACCTCGGCGGCCAGCAGCTCCTGGAACGTCGAGCAGAAAGCGCCCAGGCCGATACGACTCAGCTCATCGGCGGGCAGTTCGTCGACGGAATCGGCATCCCGATTCTCCTGCGCCGCCGCCAGTTGCTGCACGACCGATCGGTCGCAACCGACGATCAGGCGCCGCACCGGTCCTTCCCAGTAGTGCAACGCCGCGACGGCGTCGAACTGGAGGCTTTCCTTGCCGATCTGCGTAACCTCGCCCGCGCTGAACCGCCAGCCGGCAGTGCGCTCGAGCGCGGTGGAAACAGCCTGACAGAGTGACTGCAGTACGGATGAGAACATGTTCTTGATCCTCTCGCTATCCTGGTGCCCCGCTCGAACGATCTTTGCGCGACCACCGCCGGCGGTAACCGCAGCAGAAGCCACGCAGCAAGCGAACGCCCGCGAGCATTCGTCACGGCAGACCCGCTGCGCGTTTCCGCGTATTCGCTTGGTACGGATAGTATCGACGGTCAACGCGAGGACTTGACCCGGATTGTCACGAACTGCAGCACATTAGCGCAGCAGCACCATTCGCTCCATGGACCGCGAAGAGGACGTCCGCAGTCTCGCCAGGTACACGCCGCTGGCCAGCGGTCTGCCCGCGTCATCGAGCCCGGCCCAGTTGAAATCGTGCGGTCCGGCCCCATACGATCCCTCGACCAGCTTGCGCACCAGACGGCCGTCGGCGCTGTAGATGTCCAGCCGCATGTCGCCCGCCACCGACAACGCGCAGCGGATCGTGGTCCGGGGATTGAACGGATTCGGATACACGTCGACCGCCGGCCGCGAGGCGAGACGCTCGTCCGGGACCGCCGTGACGATATCCACTTCCGCTGCATACACATCGCCGCCGCTGCCCATCTCGTTGGCATGCACGTTCTTGCCGCAGGAACTGATATACACGCCGCCGCCCGTGCCGGCGCAGATCGCCACGTCGAACACCGAACCCGGCGTGTCGATCGAGAAGATGGGCGCCGGGCTGCGCTCCTCGAACACCAGGACCTCGGGGTTCGTGTTGTGCTCGTCGCCCCAGGCACCCAGCACGGCGTATTGCCCCGTGCGATCCACCGCGACGCGGCTGGGCAACTCCTGGTAGCCGCCGCCCGCTTGCGGCGCATCGTAGGTCCAGCGCGGTGTGGAACTGGCCACGTCGTACCACTGCAGCCGGTTCTGGTTGTAGCTGATATTGTACCAGCCGGCAACCAGGACGCTGCCGTCGGCGGACAGGGAACAGCAGCGCAGATACCGGCTCGAGCCGCCGCCGTCGTTGGTCCACTCGAGCTGGTACGTGCTGCCGTTCCACACGTAGACACGCAGCGTGGTCCACCCTGAGGCGATGACGTTGCCGTCACCCGACATCGCCAGCGGATCGGCCGACGCTCCGATTCCCGCCGACCAGCGCAAGGCGCCGGTCGCCGTTTCCACGACGTACAGCGTCGTCGAGGCGCGCACCGCCACCAGCGACCCGTCGTCGCTGATCGCCACGGCCCGCGGCGTGCTCGGCGCCGCACAATCGTAGGTGGAGATCTTGTCGCCCGTTGCCACATCGTAATTGCACAGCTTGACGAAGTTGCCGGCGGTGATGATGGCTGCGGTCAGGATCGAGCCGTCTCGCGCCACCTTGACCGCTCCGTCCGGGACCGCGCAATTCGGAATGTTCGATGACCACAGGGGACGGTTGTCGCCCATCTCCCAGGCACGGATCGTCGTCCCGTTGATGCCCGCATTCTCGGTCGCCGAGCCGAACACATCCGCGTCGGTCGCCGCCGCGGTGGTGGACAGGTCGTCGGCCACGGTCCAAAGCGGCGTCCCGTCGCCCGCGAGCTCGTGCATGGCGAGGCCATCCCAGGCGCCGGTGAAAACCGCCGCCTCCAGCGAGATACTCGTGCTGTAGATGATGGTCGCCTGGTAACGGTGCCAGAGGATCTCGTCACGCAGCGGCACGACGGCCTGCGGCGCGACATCGTTGTCGACGGTCTGCGTCTCCCTCGCGAGATACGCGCCGGAATCCTCGTGGATCAGCAAGCTGCGGAATTGCTTGGCGCCAACCGGACTGGCACACACAACGAGCAGCAACAGCAATACGAATGGATGGCGAATCATGAGCTTCCCCCAGGCTGACAAGAGAAGGATGTCGAGCGAGGCGATCAGTATACCCGTTTCCCACCCCCGCTGCAAAAGAATCGGCGATAACGGTGCCAGTCGGCGGAACGCATGCCGGTCACCTTTTCGACGACAGCTCCTGCAGGCACCGCGGCCGAGTTGCCATAGCTGGGTTTCATTCCGGGCCGAATCGGCTTCCTTGGTGATCTGGGACGGTCTCCGCCTGCGGCGCTTGGAGATAAAAAACCTCAAGAACCAATGCAATCTGATCGATAAAAATCCTAATATGATGCGTTATATTCGAATTAGCGAAGGAGACTATCGTGGCTGTCCATGAAACCTGCGTGACTGGCCCGGAAACCTGCAAGGATTTCGCGGATCCCCCGATGTTGGTGCGAACGGTCGCGGCCGGCGGTTTCTGCCGCGCGAACGCCTCTTTTCAGGCCAAGGTGGGATTCAGCGCAGCGGAGCTTGCCGGCGAATCGTTTCTCCACTGGATCGATCCGGCCGCAAGCGAAGTCGCGACGGCGACCCTCGAGGGGAGGCAAGCCAGTTGCCGGGTCGAGCACCGGACGTGCGACGGCGAACATCTGCCCCTCGAAATCCGGGTGGTCGACGACGACGGCGAAGCGTTCGTCCTCGCTCGTTGGGTGGAAGATATGGAGGAGATCGAGGGCCCCGAGGATTCCGACGATGAGGCCACGGTCATCGGTGCCCTGCATACGATCGCGCGGATTGTCGAGGAGCAGAATCCCGGCTACAAGTGTTCCATCCTGCTGGTCGCTGACGGGCGATTCGTGCGCGGCGCGGGCCCGAGCCTGCCCGAAGATTACAATGCCGCCATCGACGGATTCGCCATTGGGCCGGTAGTCGGTTCCTGCGGCACGGCGATCTACTGGAACGTCCCGGTCATCGTCGAGGACATCCAGACCGATCCCCTGTGGGCTCCTTTTGCCGAGCTGGCACAGAAAGCAGGGGTGGCGGCGTGCTGGTCACATCCGTTCGCCAACAAGACGGGGAATGTGCTCGGGGCCTTGGCGCTCTATTCGCCGGTGCCGCGAGCACCGACCCAGGAGCAGCTGGGACGTCTCAGGGCGGCGGCTCGTATGACCGGCCTGGCGGTTGAACGTGGTCGTGCCGAAGAGTCCTTGCGCACACAACGTGAGCGCGAGCTGGAACTGGAGGAGCAGCTCAGGCAGGCAGCCAAGATGGAAGCACTGGGCGTGCTCGCCGGTGGCATCGCCCACGATTTCAACAATGTCCTGACGACCATCCTCGCCAATGCCGAGTTCGGCAGCGAGCTCCTCCCGGAGGACTCGGAGGTCCAGGAAATGCTGGTCGACATCGTCGAGGCCAGCAAGCGTGCCGGACAGTTCTGCCAGCAGATGCTCGCCTACGCCGGCCGGGGATCGATCGAGAGTTCGCAAATCGAGATCGGATCGCTGATCCCCGAGCTCAAGAATCTCGTGCAGGCCGCTGTATCCAAGAAGACAACGCTCGAGTATGCGCTCCTCGAGCAGCCGATCTTCGTGGAAGGCGACGAGAATCAGCTGCTGCAGGTGATCATGAATCTCGTGACCAATGCCGCCGAAGCAATCGGCGACAACCCGGGACGAATCGTGGTGAGATCGGAGCTGGCCTGCTACGACGAGAACAAGCTGCGCCGTCTCGATCCACAAGCCGAGCTTTCACCGGGAGAATACGTACATCTGAGCGTGAGCGACACCGGATCCGGCATGGACGCGGAAACAGTGGCGCGCATCTTCGATCCCTTCTACACGACCAAGGTAACAGGCAACGGTCTCGGGCTGTCGGCGGTGAAAGGCATCATCAACGGGCACGGCGGGCTGATCCAGATCGATAGCGAGCCCGAGAAGGGGACGACCTTCGCCGTGGTGCTGCCGACGGTGAAGCACGGTCAATACGCCGAGAATGAAACTGCGTCATCCGCCCCTGACCTGGGGCGCAAGTGCATCCTGGTTGCTGACGACGAACGTGCTCTCCGCGCCATTCTCTCCCGAAAACTGAAACACTCGGGCTTCGAGATTCTCGAGGCGGCCGATGGGCAAGAGGCCGTGGACGTCTTTGCCGAGCATCACGATTCCATCGACTGCGTGCTGCTGGATTTCAGCATGCCCAAGCTCGACGGCGAAGAAACACAACAGGCCATGCACGCGATTCGGAATGATGTGCCGATTGTGTTGATGAGTGGTTTCAGTGAGCAGGAAGTCGTCGATCGATTCCGCGATGCTGGAATCGCGGGCTGTCTACAGAAGCCGATCGCGGCCGAGACGCTTCTGGAAACGATTCGGAACGCCATAGCCAAGCCGTCATAAACCGCGCTTCCCGTCCAGCGCAATTAATGACGACAACTACACCGGAGATCACCGGCACCGCTATCGCCTTGCCCTCCGGCAACCGCGCGAGCATACTGCATCCACGGTATTGAATCGTCCTTCAGTTCACGTTAACGATTCCGTCAGCAACGGAGCGTTACGATGACGGAGATGTCCTATCCCGTGGTCGATCACGGGATCTGGTTGCGCATGGTGATTGCCTGGTGCGTCGTTGTCCTGGCGCCGGGGTATCTGCTGGCGGGTCGACACGTTCAAGGCTCGGGTCCGACCGGCGGAGAACGCCGGCTCCTGGTGTTTATTCTGTCGGCCGGTTGCGGCCTGCTCGTCGCGCCCCTGCTGGCACCGGCGCTGTCCCTGCTCGGACCGGGGTGGCGACCCTGGTTCTACCTGCCGGTGGTCGTGGCGCTGAGCTGGGTGCTCGGCAAACTCAGCTGGTGGCGATCGCTGCTCGCGTCGACCGTCGAAATCACCTCGGCTGCGACCGACGATGAATCGCGGCAGCAGATCTGGCCACTCGTTCTCGTCGGCGCCGCCTGCCTGGCGATGGCGCTGCTTCTGTTGACCGCCTACGCCGACGTCGTGGTTCCGCGCGGCGACGGCGCCAACCATGCGTTCATGGCGCGTCGTATCGCGGAAACGGGCTCGGTGCTCGGTCGGAACGTTTTCGCCGCACCGCACGGCAAGCCGGATTTCGTGTATCTCATGGGTTGGCATGCCGTTGCCGCTCAGATCGCGCAGGTCGGCCAGCTGCCGGCCTATATGGCGGTCTGGTTGCTGCCGCTGCTGAACCTCTGTCTGTTGCCGGCGTCCGCTTACCTGCTGTGGCGGACGATAGGGTTGCGACCGGCGGTTTGTTGCCTGGCGGCGTGGTTGCTGCTGGTCAACGCTCGTTTCCCGACCGGCGTGCTGGGCTGGGGCGGCTTCGGCCATCCGATCGGCTGGTTTCTCGTTCCCGTCGTGGTGGTCCTGATACGATCGGTCGCCAGCGCCGGCAGCTGGCGTGGCGGCCTGGCCGTCGGGTGCATGCTGGTCGCCATGATGCAGATCCACGCGACTGAACTGGTGTCGGTGCTGCTGTTGTCGGCGGTCGTGCTGCACGGCATCAAGCGCAACGTGCATCTGACATCCCAGGTGGTACAGAATCCCGCCTTCGGCGTGACCGACGCTCGGCATGCGGTACGTCTGAGCGAGGTACTGCCCGCCGACGCGCACGTGGCCAACATCAGGCGCGACGGTAGCCGGTGGGCCTGGCACCTGAGCGGGCTGCTGTTTCTGCAGCCCTGTACCTGGTACTTTCACGCCGGCGACGAGGCGAACCGCCAGCAGGCGACGCTGGGCTTCACCGAAGCCGTCTGGCCGGTCGAGACCAGAGCGCTACACGATCGGGGCGTGACACATCTGTATGTGAGCGACACCCTGGATGGCCAGTTCCTCAGGCAGACCGACACACCGTACACGCGGGCACACTTCGACCGGGATCCTCGTTTCGAGCGCGTGCTCGAGAGCGAGAACAGCAGCGTGTACCGTGTTCTCTGGGGAGAAGCGGTTAGATAACGAGACGTTGCCGTATCACCGGACAATGAAGCAACCGGCCCACGGCAAGTCCATCAATTCGAACACTCGTGCTGGTCACGCCCGTCGTCGTCATGCGCGGCCGCGGCAGCCGGCCGTCGCCGCGGCAGATGCACCGAGAAACTCGTCCCCACGCCGAATTCGGAGTCCAGCTCGATCCGCCCTCCGTGCGCCTGCACGATCTTGTTCGCAATAAATAAACCGAGCCCCGTGCCGCCCGATCCCTTCGAGGAGAAGAACAAGGTGAACGCCCGGTCCTTCGCCTCCTCCTCCATGCCGATACCGTTGTCGGTGACGCGGAAACGGATCTCCTCGTCGTCGCTCTCCACCGTGACCTGGACCCGGTGCTCCTCCTTGTCGCGATCCAGCCGGCAGGCGTCGAAGGAGTTGTCGATGATGTTGATCAGCATCGAGCGCAGCGCCGAGGCGTCCGCCTCGAACCGGCCCGCTTCGTTGACCGCCCCGTTGACCGTTTCCACCGCGAACTCGATCCCGTGCGACTCCGCCTTCGGCCGCAGGATATCCTCGACTTCACGTATCACATCCGAGGCATCGATCTGTTCCCAGTCCGGTTCCCGGTCCTTGGCGTAGTACAGAATATCCAGCACCGTGCTGCGGATCCGATCCACGTTCCGCTGCACCATCTCCCAGCCGCGCGTCACCCGGTCCTGCTTGTTTTTCTTCAGCCCGGTGTCCACCAGGTAGATCCCGCCGTCCATGCCGTTGAGCAGGCCCTTCAGATCGTGCGAGATGGAGCTGATCACCATGCCCACCGACGACAGTTTCGACTGCAGCTCGCGGATCTCCGTGATGTCGGCGCTGACCTCGATCACGTTGTCGATGACGCCCTCGGCGTTGTGGACCGGCGCCGTGGTGACCATGACGTTGAGCTGCTTGCCGCGCTGATCGGTGACGACCTCCTCGTGGTGGTGGACGCCGCCGTCGTCGAAGGTCTGGCGCACCATGCACGGGCGGCATTCCTGCTTGCGGTTCTTGTACACCTCGAAGCACTTGCGGCCGTAGTGGGTGCCGAAAGCCTCCCGGTTGATCCGGTTGGCGCCCACGATGTTCAGCTCGGGATCCTGGATCGAGATGTAACACGGCACCTCTTCGAACAGCTGCTGATACTTGACCTGGCTGTCCTCGAGTTGTTGCTGCAGCCGCTTGATCCGCGTGATGTTGGTCGACATCTCCATGACGCTGGTGATCTCGCCGTTCTTGTCGCGAATGGGCGTGGTGTAGACCAGCACCGACACTTCCCGGCCGTCGAGGGTGGTGACGAGCTGCTCCGAACGGTGCCGCCGGCCGTCGTCGAAGGTGCGCACCACGGGGCAGTCCTCGCAGATCTCGGGGCGCCGTTTGTACACCTGGTAGCAGTAGCGACCCTCGTGGTCACCGAAGTTCTTGATGAACCGCTCGTTGGCATCGATTATCTTCAGGTCCCGGTCCTGCACGGTCAGGTAACAGGGCATGGAATCGAAGTATTGATGGTAGATATCGGCGGTCATGAGAACCTCTTCCCGGCAGCGGCCGGGCCCCGGTCGCGGTGAACGCTGGCAGCATTTCTCCAGGCAACCGGGGCGCCGTCTCTCGTGCTCTAGTGCACCGTCATGAGCGTCTTGCGCAGATTGAGCAGGAAGCTCTCCTCGGTGATGGGTTTGTCGATGAAACCCTCGGGCGGTACAACCGACCTTTCGTAGATCAGCTTACGCAACTCCGGCCGCCCCGTCACGATGCAAACCGGGACGTCCTTCAACTCGTCGTCCTTGCGGAAGGCCTCGAACACCTGCTCGCCCGACATGCCGGGCATGGAGATGTCCAGCGTGATCAGATCGGGTTTC
>CAYLIV010000077.1:0-12455 GCA_964384055.1 uncultured Fibrobacteraceae bacterium | reverse complement strand
CCAGTTGCACCCGGGGAACCGGGATCTGCGGCACGCTGTCGGGATCGACCTCGAGATGCAGGCGCACCAGGCCGTCGCCGCCACCGATCAGCACATCGTTACCCTCGTCGCCGTGCCAGTCGCCGATGGCAACGCGTGAGCGCGCGGCGCCGGGCAGGTCGATTGGCACGCCCCCGCCCTCCAGCACGACGTACCCGGAAAACGCCGGGACCTCGTCGCTGCCCACATTGCTGTACAGCAGCGTCTCACCGTTGGTGTTGCCGGCCAGCAGGTCCTTGTTGCCGTCGCCGTCGACATCGACGGCCACCGGACTCGACCGGTTGCTGGGCACGTACAGGTCCGCGCCGTCTTCCTGGGCGAAGTTCTCCCCGTTGAACACCGGCGCGGAATCGGTGCCCTCGTTGATGAAGATGTGGATCCGGCCGCCCAGCGCACCGACCAGCAGGTCCTTCTTGCCGTCGCTGTTCCAGTCGACAACTGCCGGTACGGCGCGCGCGCCGACACCGATCGGGGTCGGCACGCCGTCGAGCAGGTAGTAGAGATCCGTCCCCTGATCGAAGGCCGGACTCTCGTCGGTGGCGACATTCAGATAGAGACGGACCCCGCCCTGCGCGGTGCCCACGATCAGATCCTTGCGACCGTCGACATCCCAGTACACGCAGCGCGGCGCACAACCGAGACAGCCCGAGGCGGACTCGTACAGATCGATACCGCCGGCCTGGGCCAGGAAATAGTCGTCGAACTGAGGCGCGCCCGGCGATCCCACATTCAGGTAGATCCGCACCAGGCCGGCCGGATGTCCGCCGCCGCCCTCACCCACGATCAGATCGGGCAGCTCGTCGTTGTTCCAATCGAACAGCGATGGCACCGAATAGCCGGTGACAGACAGATCAGCACCGGCGGCCTGCACCACGATCTCCGGGCCGAGCGTGTAGGCGGACGCCTCGTGCGCCGCGGCGCCCGCGAGCAGCAACGCGATCGCCGGTATCAAAAACAAACGTATTCTCCGCACCAGGGAAATCCAGCGTGCGTACGACCGGTACCTTCTCCGGTTCGACATCGGTATCCCTCCAGACCAGCGCTCCCACGAGAGCGCGCGAACAATGAGTCGGCTCGTACGAGGATACCATAAAACGCTAGTAAATCGCTAGTGGTTCGGGGGGTTCAGCCGGAGCAGGCGCGCGGCAAGCCACCTTGTCGAACGCCGCAGAAAGCGGCATACTCGCAGGTGTACACCAGACCGAGAGGCTCTAGTCGTGATTGCCGTCACCATCGAACTGCGGGGCGATCTGCCGGACCTGTTGCGCGGCCGCGGTCCGTCTCGCGTGACACGTCGGCTATCGGGGTCCACGAGCGTCAAGGACGCGGTCGAGGCGCTCGGCGTGCCGCATTGCGAGATCGGGAGCGTCACCGCAGGCACGCAACGCGTGGACTGGAGTTACCAGGTCCGCGACGGCGACCGGATCCGCGTCGAGCCGGCCCGGCCGCAGCCCTTGCAGGAGTCGGGATTCATCTGCGACCGGCATCTGGGCAAGCTTGCCAGGATGCTGCGCCTGCTGGGCTTCGACACCACCTACGACGACACCTGGGGCGAGGCCCGGATCGCACGGCACGCCACGGCCGAACGGCGTGCCATCCTCACCGGTAGCCGGTCGCTGCTCAAGCGCCGGGCGATTCCCCGGGGCCAGTTGATCCGCTCGCCGCTGGTCGACGAACAGGTCGTCGAGGTGCTCGTCCGCTTCGATCTGTTGAATCGGATCGACCTGTTCGGCCGTTGCGGCCGCTGCAACGGTGCGTTGCGGACCGTCGCCAAGCAGGACGTGGCGGACCGCATCCCGCCGCGCACTGCACGCTGGCTCGATACGTACTATATTTGTCGCGTCTGCGACCAGCTCTACTGGGAAGGCACCCACGTGACGGCGCTGCGCGCGCGCATCGCCGCCATCAGAAAGAACGTCGAAACGATCGTCGGTTCATGAACGAACGAAGAATAACCGAGAAGTCGGCCGGGACGTCAGCCGGCACGCCGACCGCGGGAGCACGCGGGTCGGCGCCACGCTGCGCTCACCGCTTGCTGGTGGAACTGGAACTGCCCCACCCGTTCTGGCGCTATGCCGAGCTCTTCGCGCAGGATGGGTACCGGTTTCTGCTCGACAGCGCCATGGACCCGGACAAGCTGGGCCGCTACTCCTTTCTCGGCGGTGAACCCACGCTCGTCTTCAGCGCCCGGCGTCGCCGGGACGGCTCGGGCGTCGCGAGCGCTGACATCACGCTCAAGCGGCTGCGCGACGACGACGGCTCGCTGCTGGCGCAGCCGCGGGAGACCCGGACCACGTCCGATCCCCTGGTGGCGCTGCGGGCAGCCCTGGCCGACTTCCGGCCGGCGACGGATCCGCCCCCCGACTGTCCGGCGCCGTTTCTCGGCGGCGCGGTCGGCTTCTTCGGCTACGAGACCGGTTACTGTTGCGAGGCGCTTCCCGACCGCGGGATCGACGACCTGCAACTGCCGGACATGCGTTTCCTGCTGGTGGACACCGTACTGGCCCACTGCCACCGGACCGGCCGTTGCTGGCTGGCGGTGACCGGACGTGGTCCTGATGAGCACGCGGCGCAGACGAACGCCATGCGCACACTCGACCGCTGGCGCCATCGCGTCGATACGTTTCACGGCGAGCCGGACGATACGGACGACAAGGACGGCCACACCAGCGGCCCGGCTGTCGACGATCTGCCCGGCGCCCCCGTGGCCGTCGACACCTCTACCGTCAACACCCATTTCGACCGTGCCGCCTACTGCCGGGCCGTCGAGCGCATTCGCGAGCATATCCGTGCGGGCGATGTCTTCGAGGCGTGCCTGACCCATCGTCTGGATGCTCCCCTGCGCGGCCGCCCCTGGGATCTGTACCGGCAGTTACGCCGGATCAACCCGGCGCCCTTCGCCGCCTATCTCGAGTTTCCCGACTTCAAGATCGTGTCCGCTTCGCCCGAACGTTTCTTGCGGCTGGACGCGGACGGTGTCGCCGAGAGCCGCCCCATCAAGGGCACCCGGCCCCGCGGCGCCACTCCGGAAGCCGACGCCGGGCTACGCCATGAGCTGGCCACCTCCGAGAAGGACCGGGCCGAGAACCTGATGATCGTCGATCTGGTGCGCAACGATCTGGGCCGGGTGGCGAAGATCGGCACGGTGACGGTTCCGGAACTGCAGATCATCGAACCCTACGCCACGGTCTTCCAGCTCGTGTCGACCATCCGCGCCGAACTCGCCGCCGGCCATGACGGCCTCGACCTGGTGCGGGCCTGCTTCCCCGGCGGTTCCATGACCGGGGCGCCCAAGATCGAGGCCATGAAGATCATCGACAGCATCGAACCGGTGAAGCGCGGTGTCTATGCCGGCGCCATCGGCTATTTCGATCATTCGGGCGCCCTGGATCTGAGCATCGTCATCCGGACCATCGTCTGCACCGACGGGCGGGCGTATTGCGGCGTCGGCGGGGCCGTCGTCCACGACTCGGACCCCGCCGCCGAGTACGAGGAAACCCTCCACAAGGCCCGGGCGCTGCTGGCGGCGCTGGAACGCCAAAACCAGGCCGCACGGCGCAAAACCCGGGCGGCAGCCCAGCAATGACCGGCTCGTCACCACCTCTCGATTCAACAAAAAACCCAGGGTAATTCCGAGCGTGACATACGCTTAGCGTTGCGCTAGGATGGCCCCGGTTACTCGTCCGTCCCTGTGCCGGAAGCGCAGAGGGTTGCGTAGGATCCGACGAGCACCGCCCGTTTCACAATGGCTGCGTTAAGGAGAATGCAACCGTTTTGAAGAATCCCGATTATACCGTTACGCAGACGTCACGGATTGACCGTCTCGAGTCGCCCGAACGATTCGACGGGATCGACCGCGATACCGGTTCCCCCCGGCATGGCGTGCCCGAACGAATCGCTGGACCCGATCGCAGTGGCGACGCCGAGGCGCGGAGTGAGTTGGAAGTCGAGCGCCAGTTTCTGGAACTGGCCAAGATGGATCCGAAGTTTTTCGACTTCTTCTACAAAAAGTACAACCGTTCGATCTTCAGCTTCGTGTATCGAAAGACACTCGATCAGGAAGTCGCTGAAGACCTGACAGCAAATACTTTTACCGCCGCTCTCGAAAAAATCTGGCAATTCCGGTGGCGAGGCGTTCGCTTCTCCTCCTGGCTCTATCAGATCGCCCGTAACGAGATCAAGAAGCACTTCCTCAAGGAAGCGCAGCTGGCGTGGCAAACCGCCGGCGACCACGAGGTGGATCCCCCGGACCCGCGTCTGAGCTGCCTGGCGCTGACGATACTGTCGGAGGATCACCGACGCCTGTACGAGTGTCTGCTGCGCCTGGACGAGATCAACCAGGACGTGTTCATCCTTCACTACTGGGAAGGATTGACCACCGGTGAGATCGCGGCGGTTCTCGATTCGAGCGAAGGAACGATCAAGTCCAAGCTGAAACGTGAGCGCGAAAAACTGCGCGCCATGTTACTCGAACAGGCCGAGGAAGATATCCAGCTCGTAGCGGCGCCGAGCCGGTTGTTCAAAGAGACGATTCCGGAGCAGGGATGGAGAAGCACAAAAACAACTGGGCAACCGACGAGGCGTTCGACCGCTGGTTGTCCGCAAGCGCCCCGCCGATCCCGGGTACCAAGGGGTACTCCCGAGCCGTCATCGCTGATTTGAAGCAGACACTCTTTGGTTCTTCCGCTATAGTCCCCACCAAGCGCAAACACTCCCTACGACGATCAACCGGATCCTGGTGATATCGACCACTGGTGACACATGGCCTCGTCCTTGCTGCAGATAGACGATCTTGCGGTCACCGCCGGTGATCGGGTATTGCTGTCGGGTCTGAATCTGTGTCTCGAACCGGCACAATTGATCGCGGTTTCCGGACCGTCCGGCTGCGGTAAATCGACGCTCCTGCGCACCCTGAACGGGCTGCTCGACGCCGCGGCGGGCACCGTGCGGCTGCGCGGTGATTCACCGGCGCAGATGGGCTGGCCGGCATATCGCCGAGAGGTGATGCTCGTCGATCAGCAGCCGGTCCTGTTTACCGGATCGATCGAAGCGAATCTGATCCGTCCCTTCCGCTTCCACACTGCGGGCGGCGAGCTGCCCGGACGACGGGCGCGGCGCATGTTCGATCGCGTGGGCCTGGACGCGGTGCGCCTGGCTGACGACGCGCTGGCCCTGTCGGTGGGCCAGCGGCAACGCGTCTGTCTGATCCGAGCCTTGCTGACCGAACCGAGCGTCGTCCTGCTCGACGAACCCACCAGCGCCCTCGATGTCACCTCGGCCGCGCAGGTGGAAGAACTCATCGCCGACGAAGCGCGGCGGCGGAACCTGGCGGCCATCGTGGTCACCCATGCGGGCGATCGCGCGGCCGACTGGTGCGACAGGATGCTCGATCTGACGCCGTATCTCGAACCCGCAGACCGCCGAGGTGCCGCCTGATGCCCACGAGCAGTACGACCGCCGCCGGCGCCATCGATCTGTCCGCCGTCGACCTGACGGTGGCCGCGGCGCTGGTTCTGGTGGCGGGCATCGTCAGCATGGTACTGCGGCTCGGTCTCGAGAAGCGCCTGGCCCTGGCCGCCGTCCGCACCATCGTCCAGCTCTTGCTGGTGGGTTACGTGTTGAAGACGGTCTTCGGCCTGGGCAATCTGCCCGCGGTACTGGCCATGGCCGTGGTGATGATTCTCATCGCCGGTCGCACGGCGATCAAGCGCTCGAGCCGGACTTACGGCGGCGCCATTCCGCGAGCGTTTTTCACGCTTTTTCTCTGCGGCCTGCTGACCACCTTGACCGTCACCGGTCTGGTTGTGCGCGTGGAGCCCTGGTACCAGCCGCGCTATTTCATTCCGCTGCTGGGCATGGTGCTCGGCAACGGTCTGACCGGTATCTCCCTCTGTATCGATGCGCTGCTCGAATCGCTCTCGGCGCGGCGCGCCGAGGTGGAAACCGATCTCTCGCTGGGCGCATCCCGCTGGGAGGCGGCGCGCACCCCGCTACGCGAAGCCGTGCGCAAGGGCATGATCCCCATCATCAACTCCATGATGGTGGTCGGTCTGGTCTCGCTGCCCGGCATGATGACGGGCCAGATACTCGCCGGCGCCGATCCGCTGGACGCCGTGAAATACCAGATCGTGATCATGTTCATGATCTCGGGCGCCACCAGCAGCGGCTGCATCTGCATGGCGCTGCTGACCTACCGGCGCCTGTTCAACAAACGGCATCAGCTGGTCGCGTCCGCCGTGAAGCTGCAGCAATCATGAGTGGCGACCTACCCGATCTGGACACGCCACACTGGCCCCGGCGGCTCCAGTCCGTCTGCGCCGAGTTGCAGCAATCGCCGTCGGCCGCCCGTCGCGAGACGCTGGCGAGCGAAGCCTGGCTCCTGCTCAATGCGGTCCTGGCCAATCAGCTGCGCCTCCAGGAAGCCCGTCACGGTCATCTCGCCGCGCAGGATCGCGAGGATGTCGCCGCCGAGAAAGCGCTCGCACTGCTGCGTCGGTGCGAGGACGGTCGCTGGGATCTGTCAGGACGTTCGGCCGCGGAAATCGTTCGCTTCCTGGCCACGGTCGCGCGCAACGGCCTGGTCGACTTGCTGCGTCGCCAGGGACGACACGTCGAACAGGACCGGGACGGCGTCGATGCGTGGGAAACCGACGCCGGGTTCACGCCGTCGGCGAGCCGGCCGGACGGCGGCGGCCGATATGCCGCTGCGGCGCCGGAAACGAATGTGGAACGCCGCCAGTTCGTTGCCGCGGTGCGGCTCTGCGCCGATCGTCTGCAGGAACGAGCGCGGCGGATCTGGTTCTTTCGCACCTTCTACGAACTCGCAAGCAAGGATATCGCCCGGCACCCCGATGTAGACCTCACGCCGGGCAACGTGGACGTCATCCTCCAGCGCAGCCGCCGGTCCCTACGCGAGTGTCTGGCCGAGCGCGGATTCCACGCCGCCGACTTGCCGCAGGGTTGTTTCACCGCGTTGTGGCGCACCTTGGGTTCCGCCTACGACGATCCGGGGCTCTACGATGATTGATCGCCGGCGGAACGGGTACGCTCGTGACCGGAAGCCGGCGTGTGTTCGCCGGCCGTTTGGCAGCCGGCCGTTTGGCAGCCGGCCAGTTGGCACCTGGCCGGTTGGCAGTTCCATCCGGAATGTGGTATAATAAACGTCTGGAAAATCACGGGATACATCAAAAATAGATGTGCTCTCCATGCCCATCGAAAGGCAGGTTTGGGCGTGAATCGTAGTCTATCGTCCACAAGGCGTCACGAACGCGGCTTCCGGAACTCCGCGATATCATACCGGGCACCGGGCCTGGTACTTTCCCTGGTCTGTTGCCTCATCCTGGTGTCGTCGGCGGCGGCGACGTTTGCGCGCGGGGAGCCGGTCAGGCCCCAGGCGCGCGCGCTCGGCAACCTGAGTGGCGCCCGCCTGGTCGGCGGCGATCCGCTCGAAGGCAGGTCTTACCGCGACACCATCATCGCCTACGGCGGTCCCGGTGTGCTGGAGGGCAAGTTCGAAACCGAGTTGAACGAGCCCGACCGCCAGGACTGGACCGGCGTCGATCTGACCGTCCTGCCGGTGGTCGATCCCAACTGGAACATCTCCCAGTACAACTGCGCGAACCTGGACACCCAGACCCCGGACAACCACGCCTGGTGGTGCGGCGAGGATCTGCCTGCCTGTAACCCCGACGACGTGGACGGCGGGTACGGCAACGACTACTACGAGACTCTCGCCTGGTCGGGCACCGTTCCCGATCCGAGCGACGGCGTCACCGTACACGTGTCGGGCATGCTCAACTACGATACCGAAGACGGCTACGATTTCCTCGAGCTGGTCTACTTCGGCGCATCGGGTCCCACGACCTTGCTGTCCTTCGACGGCGATGACGCAGGCGTGGCCGTAAACGAATACTTCTCGGTGAATCCGTACGACTTCACGGGCCAGAATCTGGATCAGATCGAGGTCCGCTGGCGCTTCGTGTCGGACCATGCCTGGTCGGACGAGGACTGCTGGTGGTGGACCGCGGGCGCCGCCCAGATCGACCTGCTGACCGTGCGCTTCAACCAGGGTCAGGGCTGGGAGCAGATCGGCACCGTGGAGACCTGCGAGCCCGGCGACGATGTGCAGTGGGTTCCCCTGGAGGGCGGTATCGGCGTGGGCGACTTTTCCCAGGTCTGGCTCGAGCTCGACGACATCGTGGAGTGTCTCGGCAACGGCACGCCGCAGTTCGGATTCATCGACGACGGCGAGATCGTGCCGGGAACCGGCGGCTCCGACTGCGAGACCTGGTGTTACGGTCCCGGTGGCTATGTGGTCAACACCCGCGGCGGCTTGCTCGGCCGGCCCTACGGTGTGGACAACGAGATCTGGTCGCCGCCCATCGCCTGGCCCGGCAGCGACTACGATGGGGCATTGCTGTCTTTCGACATCTACACACATACCGCCGACGAGTACCCGTTCATCTACTACAAGTGGAACGTGCGTTCGACCACCGATCCCGCCGGCGAGACCGGCTGGTCCGAGTGGCAGAACGATCTGCTCTACACCGGCGGCGCACCGAACTATCAACGGGTCACCTGGGACATCACCAGTGATCTGGAACCGGGCGTGACCTTCGTGCAGATCGCCCTCGGCGTGACCGATCTCGGCGGTCCCCACGGCTGGCTCGACCACGACGCCACACCGGCGCCCTATTTCGACAATGTCGCGCTCCGGGCCTTCCAGATCACCGGCCCGGCGGTGACGGCGGAAGATGTCGATCTGGCCCAGGACAATTTCCCCGACGGCGGCAGCATCGATTACCAGGATCTGGGCAACAACAGCGTCCGTTTCGACATGGCGCGCAACATCGCCGCTCCCTTGCAGGCGCAGATCGTACCCGGCGACTCGGTCGTGATCGACGTGGTGCCCATCCGTCCCGGCTCGGTGATCCAGACGGCACCGCAGCTGCACTACAAGCTGCAGCCCAATCCGCTGTTCGACGACTACCGGCTCGGCGTGCCCGACGAGGGTTCGGTCAACGGCCTGCAGATTCCCGTCGGCCCCGGCAATCCCGACGGCACCCGGTGGTCCTTCGATCTGCCCGACGTGGGTTTCCTCTTCCCGGGCGACCGGCTGCACTATTTCTTCCAGGCGACCGATTTCGACGGCGAAACGATCGGCACCACCATGCTGCCGGCGGACACCACGGGCTTCAGCGGCTTCGACAACTGGCTCATCTATCCGGCGGCGTTCACCATGCGCGCCCTGCCGTCGCTGCAGACGGCGACCCAGGGTGATCATCCCAAGGTGCTGTTCTGGGACGACGGCACACCGGAGGAACGCAACGAGTGGTATTTCGCGCTGCAGAACACGCTGGGTGCCGACTACGACATGTACGTCACCAACGGCCCGGACGCGGGTGTCGGCAACGGGCTGGCCGGGCGCGCCACCGTGACCCAGATCAAGGAATACGAGGTGATCCTGTACCGCTGCGGCGATCTGGACAGGTACACCCTGGGCAACGGCGACTTCGGTGCCGAAGCCAGCAACGACATCATATTGCTGGAAACCTGGCTGGTCCGCGGTGACAAGGGCTTGTTGCTGTCCGGCGACAACCTGCTGACCTCGTTGCAGAACTCCGGTTCGCTGGGCACCTTCTTCCTCCTGTCGTGGATCCGCGCGTCGGTCGTCGGTGATCACGTCACCGATCTGATCGACGACCAGATCAGTCCGACCGTGCTGAGCCTCGACGGCAACCCGGTGTTCTCCTTCCCGGCGACCTGGAAGCTGGCCGGGAGTTGCCCGCATCCGCGGCGTTTCGACGCCATGACGCCCATCGGCCTGGGCGTCACCCTGGCCGAGTTCGGCGACCCGAACGACCTGGGCGGCGCCTATCCGTATACCGCGGCGCTGCTCGGTCCCCTCACGGGTTACAACTCGGACATCATCACCCTGCCCTACGATCTGGCCGCCGTGCACGGGCTCGGCGCGCCCGTGGGCGACAAGGCGACGGTGGTCCCGGCGCGCCATGTAATGCTCGCGGAAATCCTGAACTACTTCGGGCAGACGACCATCGATCCGGTCGATGTGCCGGCCGTACCGGCGCACCTGCAGGCAACGGCGTATCCGAACCCGTTCAACCCGCGCACCACGATCGAATACGCCATGCCCCAAGCGGGCGAACTGCAGATCCGGATCTACGACCTGCGGGGCGGGCTCGTGCAAACGGTACTCGACGAACAGGTGGCCGCGGGCACCGGGACAGTTGTCTGGGACGGCACCGACCGACGCGCGCAGATCGTCGCCGCCGGCGCATATTTCTACGAGGTCCGCGCGCCCCACGATACCGTCGTGGGCAAGCTGATGTTGATCAAGTAATCGTGTGGTGATATTCGCCTGGAAACCGGGGGCGACCATGCTTCGTTATCGCTTTCCGGTTCAGGAACTGGTCTGGCTGCTGGTGGCCGCCTGCTGGTTCTGTTGCGTCGGCGACGCCCGCGCCGAAACCGTCAGCGCGACGCAGATCAGCTCGCCGGAGCAATTGCTATCCGGCTCCTACGCCGACGGTCAGGTCGGCGACTACCTGCTCCAGAACGACCGGATCGCGGTGGTGATCAGCGCCATCGGCCACGCGCACTACTATGCCGAAAGCGGCGGCAACATCATCGACGCCGGCTCGGCCATCCAGCGGATCGACGCCCTGGCCGTTTTTTACACCTACTTCGACGACGAGTGGCCGCGGCAAGCGGTGTACACGACTCTCGCGATCGTGGACGACGGCAGTGGCGGCGGCCCGGCGATCGTGCGGGTCAGCGGCGTCGATTCCTACGATCCGTCGCTGGCGGTCGCCACCGAGTACTCCCTCGCCGCCGACGCCGCCCATGTGGTCATCACCTCCACCCTGACCCGGACCGGTGGCGGCACGCTGCACCAGTTCGAAGTGGGCGACGCCTTCGCCTGGGGCACGTGCAACACCTTTGCCCCCGGCTACGGATTCCAGGTCGACGGCACCACGAACCAACCCTGGCTCGCCGGCACCGCCGGCGGTGTCAGCTATGGATATGCCGGCGTCTACGGCGATTGCTGGGGGCCGCACGGCGGTAGCTGGTCCGACGTCAACGTGACCACGGTGACGATTCCCGCGGGCGGCTCGGCCGACTACCAGCGTTTTCTGACGGTGGCCGGCGGCGACGTGGCCGCCGTCGCCTCGGTGCTGCACGAAGCCCTGGGCATGGCGGTCGGCTGGGCCGCGGGCGAGGTGATCGACGCCGACACCCTGGAGCCGCTGCCGGGCGCGTCGATCCTGGCCTTCGACGCGGCCGACAACGTGTACGTGAACCTGGTGACCGACGCGCTCGGCCAGGCGTCGTGTTCGGTGCCGCCCGGCGACTGGCGCCTGCGCGCCTCGGCGCCGCTGCATCTCGCCGACGAGGTGTGGATCACCGTCAGCGAGGGTGACAGCACGACCTTCGCCCTGGCCCTGCCCGGCGACGGTATGACCATCCCGGCCATCGGCGACACGCTGACGGTCATCCAGCGGCCGCTCTTGAACATCCCGGCCATCGTCACGCCGGGCGATACGCTCGTCATCGAGTGCGCGGCCGATCCGGCGACGTCGGGTTGGAGCGCCGCCTTGGGTTTCGGCGACCTCGTGCTGCCGTTATCGCTGGTCGACACCGCCTACGATCCCGCAGCGGCGTGGTGGCGGCTGTCGGCGGTACTGCCTACGGTACCCGTGTACGAGCTGTACAACCTGCAGGTCGCCGCAAGCGGCGGACCCGACGCGCCGCTCTTCGATGCGACCCGCAACGCCGTGCGCGTCATCGGTGAGCGCCGCCAGGACTTCTACTTCGTCCACTTCACCGACACCCACCTGCCGACGAAACTGTACGTCGACCAGCCGGGCGCGGATACCGACACCAGCGAGGTGGTCGACATGCGCGAGGTGCTCGCCGACGTGGCCGTCATCAACCCCGAGTTCATCCTGCTGACCGGCGACTTCGTCAACGAAGGCGAGCTGGAAGATTACCTGGGCCGCCGGGTCTACACGCGGGGGCAGCGCCTGCTGACCGAGTCGGCCGTACCGGTCTATCTGATCGCCGGCAACCACGACATCGGCGGCTGGATCGACACGCCGCCGCCCGACGGGACCGCCCGCCGCGACTGGTGGCGCTTCTTCGGCTGGTCGCGTCTCGACAACCCGCCGCCCGGCGCGCCCTGGCGCACCCAGAACTACAGCTTCGACTACGGCCCGGTGCACTTCATCGCCCTGGAGTCCTACGACAACTACGACCTGTGGCGCGAGGAATTCTACGGCGCGGAGAGCTTCACCGCCCCGCAGTTGCAGTGGTTGGCCGACGACCTGGCCGTCAACCCCGGCGCCGCCGCCACGGTGCTGTTCTACCACTTCGATTTCCAGAACGAGTTGAATCTG
>CAYLIV010000076.1:0-12817 GCA_964384055.1 uncultured Fibrobacteraceae bacterium | reverse complement strand
GGCGTCGGCGTCGTGGTCCTTGGTCAGGATCACCTGCTTCTGGATGTACGAGCAGCACACCGACGAGCAATAGCTGTGACCGCCCTCGAGCACCTGCCGCGAGCCGACGCAGTGGATCCAGGCGATCTTGTGCGGATGCTGCTTGTCCGACGGACGCAGGATCTCGCCCTCGTGGGGCCCGGTGGCGCACAGGAGCCGTTCGAAGTCGAGGCTCGTCACCACGTTCTGGTATTTCCCGTAGCCGTAGTCGCCGCGCAGCTTGGGATCGAACACCCCGTATCCCGGCGAAAGGACGATGGCGCCCACCTTGACCACCTGTTTCGAGGGTTTCTGGTGCAGATCGATCGCGTCGTTCTTGCAGACGCTCTCGCAGATGGTGCAGCGTTCGTCCTCGAGAAAACGGCAGCGGTCGTCGATGTAGGGAACCAGGGGCACGGCCTGGGAGAAGTAGATGTGGACGGCCTTGTTGTCCGACAGTTCCTGGTTGAAGGGATCGGGAACCGGTATCGGGCAGTACTCGGCGCATACCGTGCAGCCGGTGCACAGGTCCTCTTTCACGTAGCGCGCCTTGCGGGTCAAGGTGACCTCGAAGTCGCCTGCCTCGCCCTCGACGGTGTCGACCTCGGTATAGGTCAGGATCTCGATGTTGGGGTGCCGGTCGCACTCGATGAACTTGGGCGATTCGATGCACATGGAGCAGTCGTTCGTCGGGAAGGTCTTGTCGAGCTGGGCCATCTTGCCGCCGATGGTCGGCGATTTGTCGACCAGGTAGACCCGGTATCCCGAGGAGGCGAGATCGAGGGCGGCCTGGATGCCGCTGATCCCGCCGCCGACGACCATCACGTCGGCAAAATCGTTCTGTACGCTGCTCATGCTGTCTCTCCGCTTCCGGCTTCTGATTCCACGTCGGGCGTTTTCTGATCCGCCGCTTCCCGGTCCGCTGCCGCCGCCGCCAACGACTCCAGGACGACCTCGGTCAAATCCTTGATGGGCAGGGCGTCCTCGTCGGGCAGGGTGCCGTCGTTCAACAGGGAGAGCTTGCTCTCCTCGAAGTTGCTGATGCAATACGGGCACGAGGTGACGAGCATGTCCGCGCCGACTTCCTGCACCTGCGCCAGCCGGATATTACCGAAGCGCTCTTCCAGATCCGTGTGCATCCAGATACGGCCACCGCCGCCGCCGCAGCAGAGGCTGTTCTGGCGCGAGTCGGGCAGTTCGACCAGCTCCACGCCTGGCAACGCCGCGATCACCTCCCGGGGCGCGTCGAATATCTTGTTGTGCCGCCCCAGGTAACACGGGTCGTGGTAGGCGATGCGCCGGCTGCTTTGCCCGTTCGATGCGGGGATATCGAGCCGGCCCTGAGCGATAAGTTCCTGCAGGTACTGGGAGATGTGCACCACCTCGAGCTTCACCATGAACTCGGCGTATTCGTTGACGAAGGTGTGATAGCAGTGCGGGGAGGACACGAGGATCCGGGTGACGCCGTTGTCGATGAAGTTCTTGATGTTCTCGCGGGCCAGCGTCTTGAACTTCTCCTCGTCGCCCGCTTTTCGGATCGCCTCGCCGCAGCAGTTCTCCTTGGTGCCCAGGGTGCCGAACTCCACGCCCGCCTGGTTCAGCAGCGTGGCGGTGGCGGCGGCCACCTTCATGTTGCGCGGATCGTAGCTGTAGTAGCAGCCCACGAAGTAGAGGATCTCCATGCCTTCGGCATAGGGCTTGACGGGCACTTCCAGACCGTCAGCCCAGGCGGTGCGATCGGCCCGCGCCTCGCCCAGGGGATTACCGTCGGTGGCGAGGCTCGAGGCGGCGCCGGGCACCGTCTTGGCGGCGCCGGAGTACACGCCGTAAGCCGCGGCGATCCGGCGCATGGCCACACCCACCTCGATCTGCCCGACGCCCCGGGGGCAGGCCTCCGGGCAGGTGCCGCAGGTCGTGCAGCGCCACATGTCGTCCAGCTCGATGTCCGGCAAACCGAGGGCGGCCTGGCGCACGATCTTGCGGATGCTGAAGTCCGTCACCCGGTTCCAGGGACAGACGACATCACACTTGCCGCACTGGTAGCAGTACTTGTAGGAATCGCCACCGGCCTTCTTGATCTCCTCGATGATCTCCGCAATGGGGCTGACTGTCTCCAAGGTGCTCACCAATCTTCCAGTGGGTCGTGTGCCGGCAACGGGTGCTAGGAACTCTTCTTCATGCGCTCGAGGGCGTCGCGCACCTTCTCCATACCGTGGGTGTTGGCCAGGGCGGTCAACCCTTCGTCCAGCGCCTCGACGGTCTCGCCTTCTTCATCCACTTCCACTTCCTCTTCCTCGTAAACCAGCGCGTCCGCCAGACACCACTGCACGCACATGGGCTCTTCGAGGGTCGGGTCGGACTCGCACATGTCGCACTTGAGCGGCAGGCCGGAATCCGGCTCCTTGAAGAAGTCGCGCGACGGGCACGAGGCCCGGCAGAAGGCGCACTCCTCGTATTCCTTGCCGTCGATGACGTACTTGTCCCGGCCCGCGCATTCGGCCGCCGTGTACTCACCGGCGTACACCGGCACGTAGATGTCGGACAGGGGCTCGCGAATCACGCGGATCCGCGACCGCGCGGGATTGTTGCTGCTGTACCGTGGTTGTGCATGGAAGGCGGAGCAGATCACCTCGCAGCCCCGGCAGCCGTTGCACTTGTCCACATCGATCTTGATCCTCTTGACGATCTTCGTCTTCTTCTTCTTGTTCGGATCGTTCACGATTCACTTCCATCGCTCGAGGTCGTTTGGGTTGCCACTTCTTCGCTCTCATCGAGGATTCCCATCTTGAGGAATTCCTCGGCCACGTAATCCAGATCCAGCTCGTGCAGTGTCTTCAGCGTGGGAATCCCTTCGAGATTCCAGCCTTTGTAGGTGTAATACGTGTCCAGTAGCTTCTCTTCGAGTTCGGGGAAGCGCCGCTTCCAGTGATCGTCTGGGGGCGCCTCGTCCGCGCGCCGTAAGCCGCGGCGTATATTGTTGCACCGCACAAGGATGCGGTTGCGGCGGGTGATGTGCTTCAGCGCCGCTTCATCCAGATCGAGCCCGGCGCCGGCCGAGATGATCTCGGGCAGGTTGTGGATGTGGAAGGGCGGCTTGTAGGGGAAGGACGACAGCCCGGCACACATGCCCGTGCTGTCGTCGATGTAGTGCATCTCCTCCTGCCAGTGCACGATCTCGCAGCTCGCCTCGGCGCTCGGGTAGTTGGGGATGGAGAAATCGCCGCGGAATTCCCAGGCCTCGAACCACTCCTTGAAGCGGTCGTCCGGTACCTGCGGCCAGTTATCGGTGAAGTCCTTGCGCTCTTCAATGGTCGGGAAGGGAGCCTGGGGGAAGTTGCCCTCGATCTGGGTGATGTTGGCCTTCTCGCCGGTGCAGTACATGAGGAAGTACATCTGGTTGAGCATGCCCAGCTTCAGCGGCAGCTGCTCGGTCTTCTTGATATTGTTGTGCGCATACTCGTGAGCGCCCTTGCCGATGCGTTCGGAGGCCCAGTAGGTGCCGTCGGCCAGCACGTCGCCGATGCCTTCGCGCCGGACGATATGATCCAGCAGCCAGTAGAAGCGGCCCTCGCTGTCCATGGGCATGCCGGGGAAATCCTCGTCGGTCAGGATGCCCGCTTCCAGCAGCTCGAGAGCGTAGGCCATGGTCTGCGGACCCGAGAAGGCGTCGATGCCGTGCTCGGTGGCTTTCTGGGCGATGCGCAGGCCGAAATCCAGATCCGAGAACGCGGCCATGGTGTAGGTGAGCTTGGAGAAACACTTCATCATGTACGAGCACATGCGCGTGTCGACCGAGATGGCCGCGCCGCATTTCATGGGGCAGTTGTAGCAGCTCAAGAGCCGCGTGCGCATGGTCTCCATGGTGTTGGTCCAGGCGCCGGCGACCTCTTCGGTCCAGAAGCCCTTTCGTCTGGTCCGCGCGTTGCCCCAGGCGAAGTTCTCGGTGTGCCACTGCTCGTCGTGGATGGCCATCTCCTGGGGCGAGCCCAGGCCCGACATGATGGGCATCACGTTCTTCAGCGGATTCTCGTTGCGCTCCTTGATGAAGTCGAGCGATTCGTTGCAGTGCTTGAGATAGGTGACCGGGTCGGCGATGTGAATGTCGCCGGAACCGAGCACCGCGATCGCCTTGAGATTCTTGTCGCCCATCACGGCGCCCAGGCCGAGCCGGCTGGCGCTGGAGCGGCCCTGCTCGATCGACGCGAAGAAGACCCGGTTCTCGCCGGCCAGCCCGATCGAGGCGACCGCGGCGGTCGGCTGGTTCAGTTCCTGGCGGATGACCTCGGCGCTCTCGAGGGTGCCCAGGCCCTTCATGTGTTTCGCGTCGAGCAGCTCGATCTTGTCGTCGTGGATCCACAGGTAGACCGGTTCGGGCGATTTGCCGCTGATGATGATCTTGTCGTACCCGGCGCGCTTGAGCTCGGGACCGAAGAAACCGCCCATCATCGCGAAACCGAACAACCTGGTCTGCGGCGAGATGGAGGAGACGATGGTGCGGTTGCAGCTCGGAGCCGGTGTTCCCACCAAGAGGCCGGCGCCGAATATGAGCAGGTTCTCCGGGTCGAAATGCTGCACGTCCGGCGGCACGCGCTCCCAGAACAGCTTGGCGTTGGTGCCCAGACCCCCGAGATGCTGCTTGGCGAGCTCGGGATCGGTGGCGACCCGCTCGATGTTGCCGCGGGTCAGATCGACTTCCAGATTGTACCCTATCTCTGCGTATCGCATTGGTTTCCCTCGTCGTCGGCCACAGCACGATCTAGTGACGGACGGTCGTTTCTGCGTGCGTGTTGTGTACGCTCGAGCGGTCCCTTTTCCGTTCGAACGTCCGTTCGAAAACGGACATTTGGAGACTAGGCAATCCCGGTGAAGATGTCAAGAAAGAAGAAGCGGGTTTTTGACCTTGAATTCGCAGTTTTTTGAGCCCTGGCGAGGTCGTTCGGGGCGCCGTTCCGCCTCGCGGTACCCGCGCGCCGCTCGGATCGATCATCCTTGTGTCTCCGCCGCTTTGATCCGGCCCCGGCCCCAGATCAGGAAGTAGCGGAAGCCCGACGAGGCGTGGCTGGAAACAACGGAACACAAGGCGACGAAGGCCACAACCCACACGCCCGCCGCCCCCAGCGAAGGGACAAAGGCGAGCAGGACCAGCTTCACACCGGTCACCAGCCCGCGTAGCTGCAGCAGGAAACCGCCGCTCTCGTACAGATCCAGGCAGACCATCAGTAGCCCCGAAAGCATCGCGGCCCGAAACCAGGGCCAGCGGATCGCCGGCTCGACCTGAAAGACCAGGGCGCCGAGATAGACTCCGGCCAGGACGACGTGGGCGGCGCGGGCGATCATCTTGACCCAGCGCTGGCCCAGGTAGTAGCGGGGCTCGGGGGGGATGAGGAGGCGGAAGATGGGGTTGTTGGGGACGTGTTCGGGTTGTTTCATAGGATTGTGCCTCGTGGGGTTTCGCTCGTCATCGGTCGACCGGCGCCATCCTACCGGTGGTGTGAAGAAATGGGAACGGAAAAGACAGTTGGCTCGCTCTACTACGGGGAGAACACACGGTAGAGTGGAACGGGCGCGACGACGACAACCGAGCGCTTCCGTCCGGAACCTACTTCGTCCGTTTGCATTGTGAAGACTTCTATCAGACAGAAAAATAATGCTGCTTCGCTAGTGAGTCAGTCGCTCGCCGCGTAGTGCGCCCGGGTGCACCCGATCACCAAAGTCGCGAAAAAATTACCGCGCTCCCGACTCACGGAAACACCGCCGCCAACTCCCTCGCCACCACCGCCGGCGGAAAATCCGCATCCGCATCCGCCCACGCGTTCTGCGCCTTCTGCAGATGCTCGCGCGCCCGGTCGGTGTCGCCCTGTGCGTTCAGGATGCGCGCCATCTCGAGATGTCCGAGCGGGTATTCCGGCCACAGATCGAATACCACGGCGATGGCCTCGAGCGCCTCGTCATGGCGGTCGAGCTTCCGCAGGGCGCGGGCCAGCATGAACCAGCCGCCGGCTTCCTTCTGGAACATCTGCGACTCCACCAGCGAACGATAGCCCGCCACGGCGCTGTCCAGGTCGCCGGCGGCCTCGGCGATATAGCCATCGGTGTACACGAGCAACGGGCGCAGCAGCTCCACCTTGAAGGTGTCGACATATTCGACTGTTTCGGCGAGCGCCTTTCTCGCATCCTCGATGCGCCCGAGTTCCGCCAGGGCGATGCCCTTGCAGAAACTGACCATCTTGTTGTCCGGCGGTGCGAGTAGAGACGAGAACTCCTCGACCCGCCGCAGGAATTCCTGGGGCCGGCCGCGCTCCCAAAGCACCATCAGGCTCATGGTGAATTGCACGTCGCGAACATTCGGCGCCATGATTTCGGACATGGCCGCATACAGCAGATCGAGCGTTTCGATCAGGATATCGGTTTGCCCGATCAGGACCGTGAGGACCAGCTTGTTCGCGAGAATCTTTGTCCGATCCACCGGGGTTTTCGCGTTGCTCAACCTGGATTCGATGATGCGGCGGGATTCGTCGTAGCGCCCCGTCTTGAGATTCAGGATGACCAGGGTCAGCGCCAGATCCAGCTCTTCGGGATCGAGCATCTGGGCATGTTCGAGCGACGTTCGCGCTCGCTCGAAATCACCCGTCGCGCTGTAGAACTGAGATAGGTTCATGTGGCCTTCGGACCGATTCGGAAAGAGCTCGGCGTAGCGTCGAAAGTATCGCTCGGACTCGTCGTAGTCGCCGAGCTGGAAGTACATGTTCGCGATCTGCGCCAGGTACTGGACGCGGGACGGGTCGATTTCGAGGATCTTCTCGTAGGCGGCAATGGCGCCGGGTAGATCCTGCCGGAGGTACGTGTAGGTGGCCAGTCGGTTCAGGGCGCCGATATCGGTGGGATAGACCGTGTTCCAGTGTTTCAAAACCGCCAGCGCCATGTCCGGATCCTGTTTCTCGCTGTAGAAGTACGTCGTCTTGATAGCGAAACCCCGGCGTTCCGGGAGTTGATGCAGATTCTCCACGGCCGCGGTGATGGCGGCCGTCGCTTCCTGCGTCCGCCCGAGGTTGTGATAGACCCGGTACAACCCGAACTGGGCCAGGGCGAAACGAGGATCGCGCGCGACGGCGTCCTCGAACATCGGCACGGCGCCAGCCCAGTCGTTGTGATGGGACACAGTGAGCTGTCCCTTGACGTAGCTCTGGACGGCTTCCAGATCGGCGCTCATCAGATCGGCGACGGGAAGGTCCTTGCTCTCCTCGATATGTGACGAGGGAATCCCGAGGTCCTCACGTAGCTGGCGGGAAGCGAGGTCGGCCAGGGTATAGAGGTCCGCCGCCTCGAACGACCTGTCTGCCGACGCCTTGCCCGACTCGCTTTCGTTCAGCTGGGTCGTGAAGGTCCAGACATCGCCTCGGCGGCTGATGGTTCCGGTCAGGAAGTGCGGAATATGGTGGTCGCGCGCGATTTTCCGCTGGAGCGCCCGCGTCAGGCCGTGTCCGTCGTCAGAGCCGACTTCCTGCAAGGAGGCGACCAGACTCGTGGGCATCCAGGTGCTGACGAAGATATCCTGGCTCATGTCGATGGACAGCAGAAAGGTGATGGCCTCGCGGGTCCAGTCGTCGTCGGGAAGGCCGGTGTTCTCGGGATAGAAGAGGTACACCCGGTGACGGAATTCACTCTTGGGTACCAGGCGTTCACTGACGACACCGTGCTCGTCCTCGACCTTGACGGTTTCCGTGACCGCACCCAGTTCGCGATCGTGGAACAGGAATCCGAGCAGGAGCGCGCAGGCCACGAGATTGGCAGGAACTACTATCTTCGGCATCAGCCCCGGATGGTCTTTCCCCGGTGCGCCGTATACCCAGGCCAGCAACATTACCGACGGCAGCAACAGGACCAGGCACAGCAGGACGAGGTCCACCAGATGGGGCGACAACACCATCCGTTCCTCGAAGTGGATGAGTATCTGCTGGACGCACATTCCGGCCGTGATATAGCCACCGGCGATGTATGGCACGCGGCGCCGATGTAGTTCTTGGACCAGGCTCATGTAGCATACTCCTTCAACGAATCGAGGTCCGAATACGCGGCAGTACCGGAGGTGTCGGGCCGGAACGCATCTCGAAATCACGGCACTGACGGTATAGTACCTCCACAGCGCACGAACCAATAGCAATTAATGCAGCGGCCGGCATGGTCACGGATTCGAGATCACAGCGGCCCTTTTTTGAAATGTTGCCTCCAGCGATTTGTGCTATCTTTCGCGCTCATAACCTCGCGGAGGCGTTGATCTGTGCGTTTACAGGTCTTCGTTTTACGAGTCGTTGGCCGCAGTCCTCCAACCACGGACAGCCCATGAAAAGAATCACCGCCGCCGTCATCTGTCTCTTCGCGCTTTCGGGAATCTGCGGTCTCGTGTACGAGCTGGTCTGGATCCGGCTCCTGAGCCATCTGCTGGGCGGGACCACGTTTGCCATCAGCACGGTGCTGGCCGCCTTCATGGGCGGACTGGCGCTGGGCAGTTTCTACTTCGGGCGCCGGGTGGACAGCGATCCGCAGCCGTTGCGGCTGTACGCGCTCCTGGAACTGGGCATCGCGGTGGGCGGCGCGGTGGTGCCGGCGTTGATCCACGTGCTGCAACCGGCGTATGTCGCCGCCGCGCACGTGCTGCCCGAGCCGGCGCTGGTCGTGCTGCGAGTGGTGGTGGTGATCCTGCTGCTGTTGCCCCCGACCATTCTCATGGGCGGGACCCTGCCCGTGCTGAGCCGTTTTCTCGTGCGTCGCGCCGATCAGCTCGGCCGCGGCCTCGGCCTGCTCTACGCCGTCAACACCCTGGGCGCGGTGCTGGGCGCTTTTCTGTCCGGCTTCGTGCTGATCCCGGCGCTGGGGCTGATCGGCAGCACCGCGGCTGCAGTGGCGGGCAACCTGGTCGCCGGCGGACTCGCGCTGCTGTTGTGGCGGGGCACGAAGTCATTGCCGGCGCCCGAGACGAAGCGAGTTGAAACGAAGCCCAGCGAAACGAAGGCCGTTGCCGCCGCCGAACCCAGAAAAAAAGCCAAGAAGGTACCGAAACCCAGGTCCGCACCCGAGCCCGAACTCACCTTCGTCCAGCTCGCCTGGATCTTCGCCCTGACCGGTTTCGCGGCGCTGGGCTTCGAGCTCTACTGGACCCGCGCCCTGCACCACTTCCTGGGCAACTCCACCTACGCCTTCAGCGCCATGCTGACCACCTTCCTGTGCGGTCTGGCCGCCGGCAGCTGGATCGGCGGACGCCTCGCCGACCGGGTCGATTCGCCGGCGCGGCTGCTGGGGCAGGTGCAGGTGGGAGTGGCATTGTCGGTGGCGGCGACGGTGCCGCTGATCTGGAACTGGCTGCCTTCGCTGGAAGACTCGGCCTTTCTGGCGGCGAAGTACCAGCCCTGGTCGATGTACCTGTGGCGCCGCTTCCTCATCTCCTTTGCGGTCATGGCCGTGCCGACGGTCTTGTCGGGCATGTCCTTCCCGCTGGTCAACCGTATCGGTATCGCCAGCCTGAAAGGGCTGGGCCGCGACGTCGGCCGCTTCTACTTCACGAATACGGCGGGATCGATCGTCGGTTCGCTGGTGGCCGGTTTCGTGCTGTTGCCGCTGCTCGGCGCGCGCAACGGCCTGCTGGGAACGGCCTGTCTGAGCGCCGCGATCGGCCTGGCGGTGCTGGTGAAGAACCGTCGTCGTCGCGCGAGTGATCCGGTACCCGCGCTGGCGGCGCTGATACTTCTCGTCCTGATCGCCGTGCCGCTGTCCAATCACGCGCGGGTTCTGCTGAGCGATACGCAGGATCCCGGCGACACCGTGCTGCTCGATCGCGAGGACCCGACCGCCCATACCCGGGTGTACCGCAAGGCGAACGGCGAGATGCACATGAGCGTCGACGGCCACCACATCGGGGGCACCGAGGCCAACATCACGCGCAAGGAGAAGATCCTCGCGCATCTGCCGATGATGCTCGTACCCGGGGCCCGATCGACCCTGTCGGTGGGGCTGGGCAGTGGTATAACTCTAGGTACGTTAGCGATTTACGACGAGATCCAGCGCCTGGTCTGTGTCGAGATCGTACCCAGCGTGGTCGAAGGCGCACGCAGGTTCGCGTCGTACAACAACAATGTCTTGCGCGATCCGCGTGTCGATATCGTCACCGGCGACGGCATCCAGTATCTGCTGACGACAACCGAGACCTTCGACATCATCAGCAGCGACTCCAAGCTCAATCCCGAATACGCCGGCAACTCGGTCATCCTGTCCCGTGACTACTACGAACTGTGTCGCGATCATCTGAACGACGATGGCGTCATGGTCCAGTGGCTGGCCATGCATTTTCCCACCGTCGAGACACGCACGGTGATCCGCAGTTTCTGCGAGGCGTTCGCCGAGGTGGAGCTCTTCTGGATCGATCCGAACAATCTGATCCTCGTGGGGGCGCGCCGCCCGGTGTCGCTGGTCTTCGATCGGGCGGCGAGCTTGCTGGCGGAAGAAGACGTGGCGTCCGATCTGCGAGAGCAGATGCTGGACGATCCCTACGTGGTGGCGGGCAATCGCGTGGCCGGGCGCGAGCGGTTGTTGACCTTGCTGGGCGCCGGCCGCACCAACACCTGGCTGCGGCCGAACCTCGAGTTCAGCGTTGTGCGCAAGTACCGGCTCAAGTCCGCGGCCAATCACGAGGACGACAATTTCTTGCTCGTGAACGGACTGTGGGACGATAACGGTCTTGCCGTCGGCGGATCGTACGACGCCGAGCGATTCGATCGTTTCCGTATCTCGTCCCGGAAGTTTCTGCTCGGCTATGGATCGGGCGGCGGCGCGGACCGTGTCGAGACCGGTTACGACGAACTGCGCGCCGGTCTCGAACACAACCCCGATGACGAGCGTCTCGTCCGGCTGGTGGAGATGATCGAGCAGACCCGCAGCCGTGACGCGGATATCGATCCGGCCACGTTGCAGGACCCGACCGCATTGCACGACCGTGCCCTTCGCGCTCTGGACGCCGGCCGGGCAGCCGACGCGCTGGCGCTCCTGGACCGCGCGCTGGCCATCGAACCGACCAATGCCAATCTGCGGTATACCCGGCTGCAGGCGCTGCGCAGGCTGGGCCGGCTGGACGAGGCCCTCGCCGCGGCGCGCCAGTATGTCGCCGACAATCCGGGCGAAGCGCGCGGCATCTCGCAGCTCGGGGTGATCCTGGGCGAGCGCGGCGACTACGTCGAGGCGCTCGAGTACCATCGCCAGACCGTGGAGATCGATCCCCAGTCGGCCAAGTTCGCCGCCAACCTGGCGACCACGCTGGCGCGCCTCGAACGGTATGGCGATGGGGCCGAAGCCTTCGCCCAGGTCTACGAACTCGATCCCACCTTGCCCGGCGCCGCCTACTTCGCGGCCGTGTGTTTCAGCATGGACGGGCAGACGGCCAAGGCCGCCCAGTGGGTGAACACCTGCCTCGAACACGGAATGGGCGATCCTGAGCAGTTCCTGGCCAGCAAGTACTTCGAAAACCTGCGGGCTTCCGCGGACTGGGACGAGGCCGCGGTCCGCCGAGCTATCGAGCAAGGCTATTGACGACAACTGTCGTTATCCAGGTAGCTCCATGATCGATTTGCTTGCTCGCTCTGCTCGGCGGGTTCGCGTTCATCGCGGTCCAGTTTAGAAGGCTCTGTTTCCGAGAAGGCACTGTTTGAAGACCTGCAGGTGTGATATAATGATATCTCGACTTCTGAGGTATTAGGCCAACTGTTTTCGGAATTCGCGCGATTCACGCGATTTGGCGGAGTTTGTGCGGTTTCCGAGGGACTCATGGGGGGATCAACCATGAACTTCGTCGCGTTTGCTACTGCTTCCCGAAACCACCTGGGGCTGCTGCTGGCCCTCGTAGTGCTGTGTTCACCGCTCAGTGCGATGGCCGCCGACTCTGCACCGGCGGAAATCGAGACCGACAGCCGAATCGACCTGCTGGTCGAGGGCTTCGAGGACTGGTTCTGGCCGCCGTCGGACTGGGCCCTCATCCATGAAGGCACGAGCTGGCAGTGGACTCAGTACCAGCAGGATTCGCACACCGGCAACAACAGCGCCGCCGCCGGGCGGTCCACCGGTGATAACTACGACGAGTACCTGGTCACCCGTGCCATCGACCTGAGTCAGTATGCCGAAGTGAATCTGGAGTGGTACGAGCGGGCCGATGATTTCGCCACGGCCGGCCACCATCACTACATCATGGTCAGCACGACAAGCCAGACCGACCCCGCGACCTTCGAGGTTGCCGCCGACATGACGCCCGGCAATCACACGGTGCCCGGCTGGGGAGGTCCGCCGACGACGGTGAACCTGAACGCCTTCGCCGGTAATTCGACGGTCTACATCGCCTTCCGTTATACGGCCGACAGCACGAACCACGATCTGTGGTTGATCGACGATGTGGTCCTCAATGCTACCGGACCGGGACACGACGTGCTGACCCAGTCGGTCACGCCCAACGGGCAGCACTACGACGACGGCGAATCGTTCGTGCCGGGCGCCACGGTGCTCAACAACGGGCAGCACACCGAGTCCTTCGACGTGGAAATGGAAATCCTGGCCTCGGGTACGCCGGTCTACAGCGAGACCCAGTCGGTGGCGAGTCTGGCCCCGGGCGCTTCCACCAACGTCAGCTTCCCGTCCTTCACGGTCGAGACGGGCCATCTGTACACGGTCGCCGCCACGACCATGCTCGCCGGCGACGATCTGCCCGCCAACGATCGATTCGAGGCGTACAACGAATCGTACGACAATCCGCACGTGCCCATGGGCA
>CAYLIV010000075.1:0-12909 GCA_964384055.1 uncultured Fibrobacteraceae bacterium | reverse complement strand
TGAACTCCTGGCTGCCGACCATCAACCCGCACTTCTACGGCAAGTACATCAAGTCGGCGCACTACACCAACGAGACCAACGGCAAGCGTTACGCCAGCTGGACGACCGAGATTCCCCTGTCCGGTTATTACGACATCTACTGCCACGTCTACAAGCGCAAGTTCTGGTGGCACGGCGGCGACGACCGCCTCGGCGAGAACCACTTCCGCATCCAGCACGAGGACGGCGTCGAGGAGGTCGATCTGGATCTCGAAAACGCCGAAAACGGCTGGAACTACCTGGGATCGTACTATCTCGCCGCCGGCGATTCGCGGGTGGCGATCTCCAACGAGACGCGGCAGAATTTCGTGGTGGCCGATGCGGTCAAGTGGATCAAGCGTTGAAGCGCAAACGAAGCCAGAGGAAGGGACGGCTGATGAACGGATCGGCGAACAAGACCATCGTGAGAGTGACGAAAGCGGCGGCGTCTCCGCCGGCGATGCTGCTGGCGGTGCTGGCCGCGGTAGTGATTGTCGTGCAACCGGCGGTAGGGCCGGTGCCGCCGGCTGCAGCGGACACGGTACCGGCCGAGCGGGTGCTCTCCTACACCAGCGCCCTGCATATCGCCATGGAATCGAGCCCGTCCCTGCTGCGGTACCGCCTGAATCTGGAAGGCAGCGACAACTCGCTCCAGGCCGCGCGGGCCCGGTTGAAATCCCGCTTCAGCCTCTCGATCACGCCGCTGGACTACACGAACACCAGCCAGTTCGACGAGCTGTTCTCGACCTGGTACACCCAGGAGACGACCCGCTCCTACGGTTCGTTGCGCATCGATCAGCCGCTGAAGTGGACCGACGGCACGCTGTCGCTGACCAACCGCTTCTCCTGGCGCGATTCGTACAGCGAGTACGGCGACCAGACGAGCAAGACCTACCAGAACAACCTGTTCATCGCCTTCAGCCAGCCCATCTTCACCTACAACCGGACGCAGTTGGAGATCAGGAGCCTGGAGCTGGACCTGGAGCGCAGCCAGCTCGCCTATGCGCTACAGCTGCTGTCCCTCGAGCAACGTGTGATGCAGTCGTTCTTCGACGTGTACCAGCGCAAGAAACGCGTCGAGATCGCGCGCGAGGAGCTGGCCAACACCTCGGCCGGCTACGAGATCATGAAGAACAAGGTCGAGGCCGGACTCGAGCGGCTCGACGACCTCTACCAGGCCGAACTGAACATGGCCAACGCCCGCTCCGCGGTGCAGAACCGGGAAGTCTCGCTGGCCAACGGGCTCGACCGGCTGAAGCAACAGCTCGGCCTGCCCCTCGACGCCGTGATCACCGTCGACGAGGACGTCGCCTACAAGTACGTGCCCGTCGACCTGGAACAGGCCATCGCCCACGCCCTGCAAAACCGGATGGAACTGCGCGAGCTGCAGATCGCCCTGAACCGCGCGGCGGACGATCTCGTGCGCACCGGCGCCCAGAACGAGTTCAAGGGCAACATCAACCTGGCCTACGGCACCATCGGCACCAACGAGGTGTTCCGCGACATCTACGAATCACCCGACAAGGACCGGCAATTCGCGATCGCCTTCGAGATTCCCCTCTGGGACTGGGGAGCCAAGTCGTACCAGATGCAGGCGGCGCAGGCGTCGTTCGAAACCACGGTGCTGTCGTACGAGGACGAGAAGCTGAACATCGAGCTCGGCGTGCGCGAGGCCTACCGGAGCCTGCAGAACCAGGTCAGCCAGATCGAGATCGCGCGCCAGAATCTGCGCAACTCCCAGCGCACCTACGAGATCAACCTCGAGAAATACGAGAACGGCGATCTGACCGCCAAGGACCTCGACTACTACCAGAACCAGCTCTCGCAGACGCGGCTGGGCGAGGTGGCGGCGCTGATCCAGTACAAGCTCGCGCTGCAGGACATGAAGATCCGCTCTCTGTGGGATTTCGAGCACGACCGGCCCGTGCTGGGCGATTGAAAACGTTGGACGAGTGAAATTGTTGGACGAATGAAGGAGACCGACGTGAAGAAGGTTTTACAGTTACTGGTGTTGCTGCTGGTCGTGGTTTCGTTTGGCGCCTGCGACAAGAGCGAGCCGGATTTCGACACCGAGATCGCCGCGCCAGTTTCGGTCGAGGAGGTCAAGCTCGCCTCGATCGAGCAGTTCATCATCGCCACCGGCACGGTCAGCTCGGCCAAGGAAGTGAATCTGCGGGCCGAGAGCCGGGGCGGCTACCTGCTGCAGTCGAATCCCGAGACCGGCAAGCCCTTTGCCCTCGGCGACCGGATCACGGCGGGGCAGATTCTCGTCCGGCTGGACAACCCCGAGGAAGAGAACAACATCCGGATCGATTCGAAGCAGCTGCATCTGGAGACGGCGCGGCTCGAGTTCGAAAAACAGCGGTCGTTGCACGAGAAGGGCGGCGTGACCTGGCGCGAGCTCAAGGACGCCGAGCGCGCCTACATCGACGCCCGTTACGATGTGGACAACGCCCGTTTCCGCCTGGCGAAGCTCGCGGTAAAGGCACCGTTTGCGGGCATCCTGACCGAACTGCCCTACTACACGCCGGCGACGCTGGTCGACAGCGGCAAGCCCATCGCCCAGATCATGGACTACGCGGCGCTGTACCTGGACGTGAACCTGCCCGGCAAGGACCTCGGCGCGGTGCGGCCGGGCCAGACGGTCAGGATCTCCAACTACACGCTGCCCGACGACGTGCTCGACGGCGAGGTCAGCCAGGTCAGCCCCGCGCTGGATCCCCAGTCGCGCTCCTTCCGGGCCACCGTCGCCGTGGCCAATCCCGACCTGCTCCTGCGGCCGGGCATGTTCGTCAAGGCGGAGATCATCACCGCGCGCCGCGACAGCACCGTGGTGATTCCCAAGGACATCCTGCTCGCCAAGCGCCGGGGCAAGACCATCTTCGTGGTGGAGAAGGGCGCGGTCGACGAACGGGTCGTCACCACCGGACTGGAGAACCCGGAGCAGATCGAGATACTCGCCGGACTCGATGAGAACGAGCGGCTGGTCACCTCGGGATTCGAGACCTTGCGCAATGGCGCGAAGGTGAAGGTCGTTCGCTAGCGCGGGCAATCACGGCGGCGGCGCCGGGATCAGGAAAAGAAGAGGACGATGAAAAGAATAGCCGGTTTTTCCGTCGACCATCCCGTCGCGGTACTCATGCTGGTGCTCGGCGTGTTGCTGCTGGGCTGGATCTCGTTCCAGCGGCTGGGCATCGACCTCTTTCCGGACCTGAACAATCCGCGGCTGTTCGTCGAGTTGAAGGCCGGCGAGCGGCCGCCCGAGGAGATCGAACAGCGATTCGTCGAGGGCATCGAGTCGCTGGCGAGCCGGCAGAAGGGCGTGGTCGGAGTTTCGTCGCTGATCCGGGTCGGGTCGGCGCAGACCACCGTGGAAAACGCCTGGGAAACGGACATGGACCAGGCCTTCCTGAACCTGCAGAAGGGCATCGTCGACTTCCAGCAGAACAGCGAGCTGGACGAGATCACCATCTCCCAGCACGACCCCAACACCGAGCCGATCCTGAACCTCGCCCTGGTCCACCCCGAGATCCAGGACATGGACGAGCTACGCAAGGTGGCCGAGCACTACATCCGTAACGAGCTGATCCGTCTCGAGGGCATCGCCGCGGTGGAAATCGCCGGTGAACAGCAGAAGGAAGTGGTCGTCGAGACCGATCCGTACCTGCTGGAGGCCTACGGTCTCGATCCGCAGACCATCGCCGGTCGGATTCAGAGCTACAACCAGAATGCCGCGGGCGGCTCCATCGTCGAGATGGGACGGCGGTACCTGGTGAAGGGCGTCAGCGCGTTTGCGACGCTCGCCGATATCGAGAACATCGTCGTGACCTGGCGCAGCGCGGGCGCCGCGGCAACGGCCGGCGGCGGGCAGGCGACAACCGGCGGCGGCATCGGCAGTGCGGCGGGCGGCGCGGCGGGCAATTCGGGCGATGGCGGTGCGGGCAACCTCGGCTCCGGCGGCGGCGCCGCCGCGGGCGGTGCAACCGACGTGCCGGTCTTCCTGAAGGACGTCGCCTCCATCGATTACCGCAATGCGGATCCCGTGAGCATCGTGCGGCTGGACGGCCGGCGTGGGCTCGGTCTGGCCATCTACAAGGAGATGAAGTTCAACACGGTCCAGGCGTCGGCCAACCTGCACGAAGCCCTCCTTCGGATCGGCAAGGCGCTGCCGGGCTACGAGCTGACCGTGGTCAGCGATCAGGGCAAGTTCATCACCGGCGCCATCGACGAGGTCAAGCAGACCGCGCTGCTGGGGATCGTGCTCGCGGTGATCGTGCTGTTCGTCTTCCTGCGGCGCATCGGAACGACGGCCATCGTGAGCATCGCGATCCCGATCTCCGTCGTCGCAACGTTCAACTTGATGTATTTCAACGGCTTATCGCTGAACATGATGACGCTCGGCGGCCTTGCGCTCGGGGCCGGCATGCTCGTGGACAACGCCATCGTGGTGATGGAGAACATCATCCGCAACCTGGAGTCGGGCCGCAAGGTGCGCGAGGCGGCGATTCACGGCACGGCGCAGGTCGGCGGCGCCATCACCGCCTCGACCCTCACGACCATCGTCGTCTTTCTGCCCATCGTTTACCTGCACGGCGCGGCGGGCGAGCTGTTCAAGGAGCAGGCCTGGACCGTGGCCTTCTCGCTGCTGTCGTCATTGGCGGTGGCGCTGCTGGTCATTCCCATGCTCAGCAAACGTTTCCTGCGGGAACACGAGGCCGTCGACAACGATGGCACCGTAGAAATCGCTGAGGCGACCGGCAACGGAGCCACCACCAGGTCGCGTTTCGACTGGTACCCACACTTGCTCGAAGGCGCCCTGGCGCGACGCTGGTGGATCGTCGGCGGCGCAGCCCTGCTGGTGGTGGTGGCGATACTGCTGATCCCGGTGGTCGGCAGCGAATTTCTGCCGCGGACCGGCCTGGACGTATTCTCGGTACAGCTCAGCCTGCCCGAGGGCACGGATCTGCGCCACACCGAGGGCACGGTGATCGCCATCGAACAGACCATCGCCGAGCTGTTTGGCGGTGATGTGGGGCGTGTGTTCTCGCGCGTCGGTCCGGTGACCGGCATGGGCGCGGGCCGGGACGCCGTTTTTCAGGACGAGAACTCCGCGTCGATCCGGATCGTTCTACGCGACGGACACCGGCGTTCGAGCGGGCGTATCATTGCCGAGCTGAGCCGCACCTTGGCGCAGATTCCCGACCTGGATGCCCGTTTCATTCAGGATCAGACGGCGCTGCAGGCGACCCTGGGCACCGAATCGGCGCCGGTGGTTGTGGAGATCCGCGGCGACGACCTGGACATCCTGGGCGAGCTGACGGCGCAGGCCAAGACCGTACTCCGATCCATCGACGACCTGTTCAACGTGGAGACGAGTCTCGAGGAAGGCCGCCCCGAGGTGGAGATCGTGGTCGACCGCCTGCGTGCCGGCCGTCACGAGATCGGCGTCGCGGAGATCGGTACGCAGTTGCGGGCACTGCTGATGGGCAAGGAAGCGGGCTTCTGGGAGACCGGCGGCGAGAAGAAGGACATCACCATCCGGCTACCGGACGTGAGCCTGGGCGATCTGGAGAATTTTCAGCTCGTCAAGGGCAGCCGTCGTATCCGTCTGGCCGAGGTGGCTGACCTGCGCCTGAGCCGCGCGCCGCGTGAGATCCATCGCCGCGATCAGGTGCGAACGGGTGTGGTAACGGCCCACCTGCGCGGCGAACGACCATTCGATCATGCCATCGCCGAGGTGCGCGACCGGTTGGCGGCGATCGACCTGCCGCTGGACTACACGCTGAAAATCACCGGCGAGGAGGAGCGCCGGCAAACCGAGCTGCGCGATCTGCGTTTCGCCTTGATCCTGTCGATCATCCTCGTCTACATGGTGCTCGCGTCCCAGTTCGGTTCGCTGATCCATCCCTTCTCGATCCTGCTGACCATTCCCCTGGCCGCGGTGGGCGCCGTGCTGCTGTTCTTCTTCATCGGCCGGCCCCTGAGCGTGATGGCCTATATCGGCATCATCCTGCTCGTGGGTATCGCGGTGAACGACTCGATTCTGCTGGTCGACACCATCGGCCGGCTCAAGGCGCGCGGTCTGGCGCGGCGACTGGCGATCGTCGAGGCCGGCCGGCGCCGCGTGCGTCCCATCGTGATGACGAGCGCCACGACGATCCTGGCGCTCCTGCCCCTGACCCTCGGCTTCGGCGAAGGCGCCGCGCTGCGTTCACCCATGGCCCTGGCAGTGATCGGAGGGCTGGTCACCTCCACGCTCCTGACGCTGCTGGTCATCCCCTGCGTCTACTCGCTCCTGGACCGGGTCGGCACACGATGACGCAACTGATCACCAACCGGAAAATGATGATCAGCATGGTGTTTCTGGGGCTGTCCATGCTGGGAGTACTGTCCTATCGTCGGCTGCCGGTGGAACTGTTACCCAGCGCCGAGCTGCCGTTTCTCATCGTTCAGGTCAACACCGTGCAGGCCACCGATCCCGCCTATCTCGAAAGCGAGGCGATCGTGCCTCTCGAAGGCGCCATCGGCACCCTCGAAGGCATCGACCGCATCGAGTCGCGGATCTCGCGCCGGCACGGCGTCATCACCGTTTTCTATAACCAGCGCACGCGGGTCAAATACGCGTTTTTGAAACTGCGTGAGAAGATCGCCGCCGTGCAGGCGTCGCTCCCCGAGTATTATCGCGTGCAGGTCGTTCAGTTCGATACCGAGGATTTCACCAACCAGTTCATGAACCTGCAGGTGCGCGGCGGCGGCGGACTCGATCGGGTACGCCACATAGTCGACCGGGATATCACGCGGCGGCTCGAAGCCGTCGACGGTGTGGCCAGCGTCCAGGTGTACGGCGGACGACAGAAGTCCGTGGAAATCGTGCTGGATGAGCAGAGCTGCCAGGCCTACGAACTCACCCCGGGCAATGTCGCCTCGCTGATTCGCCGCAACGGCGCGAGCAACACCTTCGCGGGACGTGTCTTCGCTGACGGACGCCGCTACTTCGTCGACGTGGTCAGCGAGTACACGGACATCCGCGACCTGGAGGACATCGTCGTGCGACCGGACGGGCCGGTCCGCCTGCGTGACGTGGCCGAGATCAACTTCGGCGTCAAGGAGCAGACGACCATCAGCCGGGTCAACGGCAAGGACATCGTGTCGATCGAGCTACTGCGCGAGGCGCAGGTCAATCTGATCGAGCTGTCCCATGCCTGCCGGCGGGCCGTCGCGCGGCTGAACGAGGACCTGGCACCCCACGACATCGAGATCGTCGTCGAGCACGACGCGGCCGAGCTGATGGAAAAGAACATCGACCTGATCATCCGCCTGGCCCTGATCGGCGGCGCGCTGGCGGTCGTGATCCTGTGGTTGTTCCTGCGCAACCTCCGGCTGGTGCTGATCATCACCCTGGCGATCCCCATCTCCATCTACGCCGCGTTCAACTTCTTCTACGTCGCCGGCATCTCCGTCAACACCCTCACCCTGGTGGGTATCGCCCTGGCGGTGGGCATGTTGCTGGACAACAGCATCGTCGTGCTGGAGAACATCTACCGGCTCGTGGCGCGTGGCGTGGACACCTTGACCGCCGTGCGCCAGGGCGTCGGCGAGATCTGGCGCTCGGTGACCGCGGCCACCTTGACGACGATCTCGGTTTTCCTGCCCTTCATATTCTCCAACGATTTCTTCACCCGGATCATGGGCAAGCACATCGGCGTGTCGATCATCGCGACCCTGCTGGTGTCACTGGCGATCGCGCTGCTGCTGGTACCGATGGTCACCTACGTTTTTCTGTCGCACCGCCGGCGCCGGGATTCGGCGCGCTTTCAGTTCCTGTCGGGCGACAACCGGACGATCGAGATCTACACGGTGCTGCTGAAGAGCTGCCTGCGGCATCCCGCACGGACCATCATCGGCACCGTCGTCGTGTTCTTCGTGAGTATCATCATCTGCGTGAGCGTGACGGTGAACGTGACGCAAGAAGCCGAGGCGGACAACTTCGACCTGTACCTGACCATGCGTGGGGGCGCCACGCTGGAGACCACCGAACAGGCGGTCGTCGAGCTGGAGAAGCTGCTCGGATCGCTGCCCGAGAAGGAGGACCTGACCAGCCGGATCCGCGAGGGCAGCGCGGTCTTGAACATCGCCCTGCGGGAGGATTACGTCAAGATTCGGAACCGTGACTTCGCCGCCATCAAGCAGGACGCGATGAACCGCACGGGTGAATTCCGGGCCGGCAGCATCACCACCGAGCGGGTCGGCGCCGGCGGCCGTTTCCGCGGCGGTGGCGGTGGCGGCGGTGGTATCGCTCAGATGTTCGGCGTCGGCGCGCAGCGGGAGCGGGTCGTGATCAAGGGTAACGACTTCGAACGCATGGAGCGGGTCGCCAAGGATATCGACTACCAGCTCGACGACCTGGCGTCGGTCTCGACGAGCCGTCCGGGCATCAGCAGCGAGCGGCCCGAGATCCATCTGCAGTTCAATCCCCTGTTGCTGAGCTACAGCGGAGCGTCGCTCGCCGCGATCGCGTCGGAGTTGCGCAGTTTCCCCCCGGAATTCTCGTCGCGGGTCGACTTCAAACAGGGCGGCGATGAGTACGAGATCGTGATCCGGCAGCGCCGGCCGCTCGCGGAAGCCGTGGTGCCGGCGGACTCGATTGCCGTGGCGGTCGACCGTCCGGACACGGTGGCGGCGCGCATCGCGGACGAGACGGCAGTGGATACGTTGGTCGCGGCGGCACTCGATACGACGGCCCTGGTCGGTAGAATACAGCCGGCCGCTCAGGCGGACGAACCACGGCGGCCGCAACGAGAGCGAGAGCGCGGCAAGACCATCGACGACCTGCGCGAGCTGCGCATTCCCTCGAGCCGCGGCGGCACCGTGGCCCTGCGCCGGCTCAGCCGGATCGTCTATTCACATGGCAATCCGGACATAAACCGGGTCAATCAGGAGAAGCAGATCGAGGTTCGCTTCGAGTTCTGGCCGGCGATCAACGAGTCGCGCAGCACCCGGGACGCCGCGCGGCTGGAGGTCGAACAGCTGCTCGGCGCCATGACCATCCCACCCGGCGTCGCGGTGGAGCTCGTGCACGACGAGAACGAACTCGGCGAGTTCAAATTCCTGATCGGCCTGGCCTTCCTGCTGATCTTCATGATCCTCGCCGCCGTTTTCGAATCGGTAACCACGCCGCTGGTGATGATGTTCACCGTCCCGCTGGCCGGCATCGGCGCGTTCTGGATCCTGATCCTGACCCGCACGCCGCTGATGAACGCCTACACCCTGACCGGCTTGCTGATCCTGCTGGGCGTGGTGGTGAACAACGGCATCATCCTGATCGACTACTGCCTTGTGCTGCGCCGACGCGGCTACAGCAGTGTGCGCGCACTGATGATCGCCGGCCGTGCGCGCGTGCGTCCCATCCTGATCACGGCCATCACCACCATTGTCGCCATGATTCCGCTGGCTTTGGGCAAGACCGAGGAAGCGACGATCATCGGCGCACCCTTCGCGATCACGGTCATCGGCGGGCTGGCCGTGGGTACCTTGTTCACCTTGATCTTCATCCCGGTGGTCTTCCACGGCCTGCAATCGACCCGTGCCTGGCACAAACGTCTCGAATGGTGGATCAAGGCCGCCATGCTGGTCGCCCTGATCGGCGGCGTCTGGCTCGTGCGCACCCGCGTGGACAGCCTGCTCTGGCAAGGCGTGTGGTACGCGGCGCTGCTGCTGACGATCCCGGGCCTGACCTGGTTCACCCGGACGAGCCTGCGCCGGGCCGACGCGCAGATCGTCCCGCCGGACGAGCCCATCCGCATCGAGGTGCGCAATGTGCGCAAGATCTACGACCAGCGGTCGCGGTTCCTGCGGGAGTGGAACAAAGGGAACGTGGCGCGGGAGAAACTGCGGCGCCGCATCCAGGATGGCGAGCGAACTGCCCTGTCTGACCAAGCAGCCGGCGACACACGCCACGACAGTCGCTGGCGCGATTTCGAATCGTGGATCTGGCAGGCGCCCTTGCTGGGTTTCGCGGTCTACTTCGTCTACAGCTACGTCCACAGCTACTTCTGGATGTTCGCGCTCGCCCACGTGGTCTATTTTCTGGTGTTGCTCGTCCTCGGCCCGGTCGGACGCGGGCTCGTCCGGCGGGCGCAAACGACCGGACAGGCGCGCTGGCAGCGGCTGGCGACCATCGGCGGCCGGCTGTTCGTGTGGGGTTTTCCCGCCTGCAACCTGCTGCTCTTCCTCTCCCGCGGCCGCGCTCCCGGTGGCGTGGCGTTCATCGGACTGCTGTGGTACGCCGCGCTGATCATCTACAGCGCGGCCAACCGGCTTCATCGGCAACAGATCAAGATCGCCCGGATCACCGGCCGCTTCGCCGGCCTGCGTAAGGCTTTTTACCGGCTGGTCCGGATCATCCCGATCATCGGCCGCAAGAAGCAGCCCTTCGAAGCACTGGCCGGCGTGTCGCTGGAAATCGGCAGCGGGATGCTCGGCCTGCTCGGGCCCAACGGCGCCGGCAAGACGACCCTGATGCGGATCATCTGCGGCGTGCTGCAACAGAGTTACGGCAAGGTGTACATCAACGGGATCGATACGGCGGACAAGCGCGAAGAGCTGCAAGGGCTGATCGGCTACCTGCCACAGGAATTCGGCACCTACGAGAACATGACTGCCTGGGAGTTCCTCAACTACCAGGCGATCCTGAAAGGACTGACCGATCGGCGCCGACGCGAGAAGATGGTGCTGTATGTGCTCACGTCGGTGAACATCGAACAGCACCGCGACCGCAAGATCGGCGATTTTTCCGGCGGCATGAAGCAGCGCGTCGGTATCGCGCAGATCCTGCTGGCCTTGCCGCGCATCCTGGTCGTGGACGAGCCGACCGCCGGCCTGGACCCGCGCGAGCGGATCCGCTTTCGCAATCTGCTCGTGGAGCTGAGCCGCGACCGGGTCGTGATCTTCTCGACCCACATCATCGAGGACATCTACAGCTCCTGCAAGCAGGTGGCGGTACTCGACAAGGGCGAGTTGCTGTACCTCGACGAGCCGGTGAAGATGACCTCGCAGGCCGAGGGGCACGCCTGGCTGTTCCATCTCTCGCCCGACGAATTCGAGACCGCCCGCAAGCATTTGCAGGTGGTCCACCACATGCGCGACGGCGACCGGATCCGGGTTCGTTGCCTGGCCGAGCGCCAGCCCCACCCCGCGGCGGAATCGGTGCAGCCCACGCTCGAAGACGCGTATCTCTGGCTGCTGGGACGTGGCGGAAACGAGGAATCATGAGGAAACTCCCGGCACTGCTGGGCCTGGCCGTCCAGCTCTCGCGCTACAACCTGAAGATCGTGTTCGCCAACAAGTTCGTCTACTTCGTACTGGCCTCGCTGCTGTTCTTCCTGCTCGTGGTCACGATCACCTATTTCGACAGCGACGTGAGTCCGAGCGTCGGCACGGTTTACTACCAGCTGCTGTTTCCGGGCATCCTGCTGGTGTTCTACCCCACGGTGTTCGGCATCCAGAACGACATGGACACGAGCATGATCGAGACCCTGTTCGGCATCCCCGACTACTCGTACAAGGTGTGGCTCGCTCGGCTGGCGCTGACCTGGGTCATCGTGTTCGCGATGATGACCGTGCTGGCTCTGTTGAGCTACGTGCTGATCGCCTACGTACCCATCCTGTCCATGGTCTACCAGATCATGTTTCCCATCTTCTTCATCGGCGCGCTGTCGTTCATGTTCTCGACCCTGATCCGCAACGGCAACGGCGTCGCGGTGGTGATGGTCGCCATCGGCATCGCCTTCTGGATCGGCGCCGGGATCCTGGAACACAGCAAGTGGAACATCTTCCTGAATCCCTTCGGCGCCCCGCGCGAGATCAGCGACGCGGTCTGGGCGGGTATCGTGTTGAAGAACCGGATCTTCCTGGGCGTGGGTACGGTGCTGGCGGTGATGTACGGGGTGTTGAATCTGCAGAAGCGGGAGCGGTTCGTTTAGTCCGGAATTCGGCGATTAGTCCTCCAGGACCGCTGGTCGTGCGGCATCATCCGCTGGCGACCCTGGAGGACTATCGATGTTCACGGACAGGCGGTGCCGTAGCCCATCGCGAAGATCACCAGGTCGGACAGATTGATCAGACCGTCCCAGTAGAAGTCGCAACAATAAGGCGCGCCGCCGCCGAGGTAGCAGGGCACGAACAGAACCAGATCCGCAAGATTGACGACACCGTTTCCGTCCATGTCCGGGCTGTTGAAATGGATAAACATGTCGCTGTTCAGCGGTCCGCCCGGACCCGTGCCGTTGACCTTGCCCCAGGGGGTCATGACGACGCAGTGCTCGAGCACGCCGGGTTGCCACGAACATCCGCCGCCGAAGATCGTATTGGAGAACCAAGTCACGCCGGCGGCATTGGTCGGGCCGTCCGCGATGGACACGTAGCCCGGCCAGATTCCGGGCGGGAATGTGTAGGGGCAGAGAGCCAGCCCGCCGAGAGACGACTCGAGCCACATGTCGGCCGGTGGGATGCCCGGCATCGGCATGCCGGCGGCGTCGAGCATGGTGAGCCGGATGCGGGCGTTCGTCGGCGTGGCGCCAAAGAGGTAAGCACTCGTCAGCGGCAGGCCCATTCCGTCGGGATAGTTGTAGACGGACACCCACTGCGGATGGCTGGCGGTCGTGGACCAGGAGTTCGCCATGGAGGGTTGTGCGCCCGCCGGCGTGGCGAGCAGCACGGGAAACACAAGACACAATACGACGAAGAGCGAGAAAACTTTCATGATGGCCTCCTTACGGAATCGGGGATATCGTACCTGCTGATGATGATCATATGGAGTAAATCAAGGTACAGCATGCACTCCCCGGCGTCAACTACAATTCCCCTCAGCGACAATTAGAATTCCCCATACGA
>CAYLIV010000074.1:0-12926 GCA_964384055.1 uncultured Fibrobacteraceae bacterium | reverse complement strand
GAGGGGACATAATCTCGTGGCAGTTAAGGGGACATATTGACTTTGCTTAAACACCGCCGCGGCGGGCGCCCTGACCCGTGTGGCGCCCTGTCGATCAGTGTCGCCGATACCGCTTGCCGACAATCATTTCCACGCCGCTTTTCACCACCTCGGCGACCACAGGCGTCGTGCCGAGTGCTTCACCGTCTATCTGCACCGGTACCGCGGGTTCGGCCTGGATCTCGACTCGCGCCGCCGTGATATGCTGCAGGCGAGGCGTCGTTCTCCGGCGCCAGGTCAGCATACGAAAAACGATCTTGAGCACGTCCCAGAGCGTTCGACTGCTGATGACGGAAATATCGAAGATACCGTCATGAGGACTGGTATCGGGCGTCACCTTGAGGTTGATATCGCCGATCCGGCCGATGTTGGTCACCAGGACGGTATTGGCCACGAAGCGTCGTGTCTGCTCGACGCTGTCCGGAACCGGCGAGCCGGGTGGCGGCGCTGTCTGCTCGGCGGAGAAAGTGATACTGATCCGTGCGTGGTCGGGACGCAACGCAGCCCGGATACCCGCTGCCACATAGGTGAAGGCACCGAACAGATTCTTCAAGCGCCGCGGCGAATCCTCGATCAGGCGCGCCGGGAAACCGATGGCGGCCATGAGAAAGAAGAAGCGATCGTGTACGGGAAGGTAGCCCACGTCGAAGGGCACGACCTCTCCGGTCAGCATCGTGTCGACCACCGGCCCCGCCAACCAGGGCAGGCTCAGGGCGATGGCCACGACATTGGCGGTTCCCACCGGCGCGATGGCCACGGGCACCTTCTGCGGCGCCCGTGCCTGGCCGGCGACGATTTCCTGGATCGTACCGTCGCCCCCGACACCGACGATGAGATCGAAACCCTCCACGGCGGCCGACCGCGCCCAGGCCGTCGCCTCGCCCGGACCCGCCGTCGTACGCAACGAACACGCTACGCCGCGCGCGAGCAAACCGGCCTGAACACGCTTGCCCATCCGCGCACCGCGAGCCTGTCCGGAAACCGGATTGACAATCACCAACGCGTTCTGGAATCCATTTGCTGATCGCATCGGGACGTACCGTGTCTCCCGGGAAGATGACCACTCGCTCGGTCAGCCGGCTACGGGTCGCGGGCCGCTCACTGTCTTTCAGCCGATTTCCTGGTTGTAGGTCCCGCGCCACGAGCGGAGTACGACAACAACACCCTCTTCCCGATCGATCGCGTCGATGGGCTGACGGTCAGGATAGATTTTCCACGCTCCCAGCCACTCCTTGCCTTGCCAGGCAGTGGCCAGGATCACCTTCTCGTTCACGAAATCGTGGAGGAACTGTATGGCGTCGTCGTAGAAGTTGCCCGCCTGGGGATCATCGGAGGCGCCGAAGCGCGTGTGGAAATTCTCCCCGAATCCGATCGACACCTCCCATTCCGAGGTCGTGATGAACAAGCCGAGCGCGGCATTCCCGGCGGGCCCGGGAACCTCGACGAGCAGGGCTTCCTTCTCGAAATCCTCGTACGGGTCGAAACGGGCGAATTTCAGCCAGTCCGGAAACTCCGTGAAAAGCCGCTGGGCGAATTCCCGCGAATGGTCATTGAGTTTCGATACGTCGAGCATGGACCTCTCCCGCTGCAGCAGGTAACTACGGTACGGCGATTATGGATTCGGAACAACCCGAATGCAATACGCGATTTAGCGCACGAGGTTCTCTGCGCCTTGCCGTCGGCGGAAATGGGGTGGGTTGTCTATTGGGAAATCCGGAAGCGCTGGCTATTTTTTTCGATGGAAATTCAGAAAAGAATCAAAATGTCCATACTCTCATTGCCCGGGGTGACATAATCACCAGCGCTTCCAGAACCTATCGACGTGGTCAAACCAGTGATCTTGATCGGAACCGCGCCGCGGTTCGGAGGCGATGATCAGGGCGAGAGATCAATCGAGGATATTTTCGTCGCCGGCCGAGATCACTTTAGCGATATCTTTCTCGAACGGCGTTCTATTCGCAACGCGCGGCGGCGGGAGCGCCCGGGGCGGCCCGGTGGCGCCGGCGTCGGCCTGATCGTCACCCGCGAATCGATTCCGTGGCATCGAGCTGGACTCGCTTGGCCAGTGTACTGCGTTGCTCGGCGAGAATGAACTGTCGAACGGCATCCAGCGTCGCCTGTCCCGACTGCCCGACCGCCAGGAACTCGACTGCCAGCTCGTCGATCCACTTGCCGTGGCGGCCGAGCACGGCGCGTACGCGGCGTATCGTCCCCTGGATCTCGTGCGCACGGCCGGCACCCAGGGAATCGAACCGGCAGTGCACCGATTCACCCGGCGCGAAATGTTCCGTCAGCTGCCCCCGCGCCGCCACCAACCTGAATCCCTCGAAACTGATATCACCGATCGCCGCCTGGGTGATCCCGGTCGCATCGCCGGTGCCGCCGTCGCGAGCCGCCGCCGGCGCAATGCCGTCCGCCGACAGCGACCTGAGCGTCACGTTCATCTGCTGCAACGGTCGGAGCCGAAACGATTGGCGCCGTTGCCGCGTGTACACGCGTTCCGGTAGAGTCATCGTGGCGCAGGGGATCGACGCGGACTGATCCAGCTCACACAACTCGAAACCGGTGATGACGGTTTCGCAACAGAAGAGGCGACCGTGGAGCCCGAAGCTGAGGGAGATTCCATTACCGGCCGTAAAAGGAAAATCTTGGCAGACGGGCCAATCCCAGGTCATGCGGATGATCGGCTGGTTGTCCTGCGTGCCCTGTTCGAGAAGGATGCCGGTGAACGCACCCAAAACCTCGCCGTCCGCCGTCACTGTCACTTCCAGATCGGTCTCGAGCTTACCGAGTACGAGCAGCAGCGAATCGATAGACTGGCGATCCTTCAATTCAGACACGGTCAGGTAGTCGAATCGCAGATGGGCATTGATGACGCTGTTCTCGAAGCCGCTCCCCCGGCTCGTGGCCAGTTCCAGGCGCGAAGGGAGATCGGCCACCACGAAGAGACTTCCCTCGGGAGTGCACATCTCGAGCAGGAAACTCCTGATACCGCGTGCGTGCCAGTCACCCTCGTCAACAACCGCCGGAGCCACACGGGCCTGGGGAAAGATCTGACGCAACTGGCCGGCCAGATGCTCACGAAAGATGTCTGCGCACAGGGAAAAACCTTGATCGGGCGACGAGTTGTCCTTCAGAAACCGGAGCAGGCGTTCATCGCAACCCAGATGGACATCGTAGACCGGCGCATTCTCCCCACGCAACAGGGCGCAGGCAGCAAACGAGAATTCGCGCTCCGGCACCTGTACAACGCGCTGACCGGTAACCTCCAGCCAGCAACCGCTGACCACGGCATGGTGACATGCCTTGACAAGTGCTCCGATGGTTTCCTTGAGCATAGCACTTACACGGTTGAGAGTTGCGTTTTGTCGATCTCTTCGCATTATCGACGTATGGCACGCGGTCTTTACCGTAACCTTGAACGATTTTTGCGCTTACGCATCGTGGATCACGATTTGTCAGTGACCTGCCGCGCGTCGACCGCTATGGTAGGCGTCAGGCAAGGTGAATTGCTCGTCACGCTTGCCCCAGGAGGTATTCTGCTCGATGGGAAATAACGGCAGGCGTCCGGGTGCGACCGGCGCAAACGCCGCGCATGGCAGCAGCTATCCGCTCGGCGCGACCGTCGAGTCCGGCGGTGTTAATTTCTGTGTCTACTCCCAGCACGCCACCGGCATGACGCTGCTGCTTTTCGGCGCTCCGGATGCCGCGCAACCGGAGCGCGCGATCGAACTCGATCCGACCGTAAATCGGACCGCGAACTACTGGCATGTGTTCGTGCCGCGTGTCGGGCCGGGACAGGTCTACGCCTACCGGGCGCAGGGCCCCTACGACCCCGACGAAGGTCTGTATTTCGCGTCGGGTCGGGTGTTGCTCGATCCGTACGCCAGGGCGATCTGCGGGCAGCGGCGCTACGACCGCGATCGGGCGCGCGCCGGCAGCATCGACGACGGTGGCATCGACAACTGCGCCACGGCCCTGCGCGCGGTGGTCGTCGATCCCCACGGGTACGACTGGGAAAATGATACGCCGCCGCCGACACCGCCCGCACAATCGGTGATCTACGAGATGCACGTCGGCGCATTCACGGCCCATCCCGAGTCCGGCGTCGCCCCGGAGAAACGCGGAACCTATGCCGGTCTGATCGAGAAGATCCCCTACCTGCAGGAACTGGGCGTCACCGCCGTCGAGTTGCTGCCGGTGCACGAATACGACCGTCAGGACGCCCCGGCCGGCCGCCGGAACTACTGGGGCTACAGTACAATCGCCTTCTTCGCACCCCACGCCGCCTACAGCAGCGACGGCAGTCCGCTGGGCCCGGTCAACGAATTCCGCGACCTGGTGAAGGCGCTGCACAAGGCCGGTCTCGAGGTGTATCTCGACGTGGTCTACAACCACACCGCCGAAGGCGGCGCCGAAGGTCCGATCCTGTCCTGGCGCGGTCTGGACAATCCCGCCTACTACCTCCTCGATACGCAGCGGGACGGCTTCGCCGACTACACCGGGTGCGGAAACACCGTCAACGCGAACCACCCCGTCGCCCGCCGCATGATCCTCGATTCGCTGCGCTACTGGGTGCAGGAAATGCACGTGGACGGCTTCCGCTTCGATCTGGCATCGGTCCTGTCCCGCGACGAGACCGGCGAGCCCGTGCCGCGGTCGCCGATTCTCCAGGACATCGATGCCGATCCGGTACTCGCCGGCACGCGGCTCATCGCGGAAGCATGGGACGCCGGCGGTCTCTATCAGGTGGGTTCTTTCGGCGGGCGCTTCGCCGAATGGAACGGACCCTACCGCGACGACGTCCGGCGTTTCGTCAAGGGCGACCAGGACGCCATCGAGGCGTTGATGGCCCGTATCGTCGGCAGCGCCGACCTGTTCAACGAACGGCGGAGCCGGCCGAGCAAGAGCATCAACTTCGTTACCTGTCACGACGGTTTCACGCTCAACGATCTGGTCTCCTACAACCGGAAACACAACGAGGCCAACGGCGAAGCCAACCGTGACGGGACCGACGACAACCTGAGCTGGAACTGCGGTGAGGAAGGTCCGAGCACGTCGCCGGCGGTCGAGCAGCTCCGCGAACGCCAGCTGAGAAATTTCCTGACCATCCTGCTGCTGTCCCACGGTACGCCCATGTTGCTCATGGGCGACGAGGTGCGACGTACGCAGCAGGGGAACAACAACACCTATTGCCAGGAAAACGAACTGAACTGGTTCGATTGGCGATCTATCGACGAACAGCAGGGCCTGCTGCGTTTCGTGCGGCGACTGATCCGGTTGCGCCGGCGCTTGCCGCTGCTGCAGCTGGATCGCTTCTGGACGGTCACCAACCCCCAGCGTGGCGGTGAGATCAGCTGGCACGGTCGCGAACTGGGTTGTCCCGACTGGCGTCCCCGATCGCGATGCCTCGCCTACAGCCTGGGACAACCGGGCGACGACGAGCAGATTCACGTCATGCTGAATGCCTCGGACGAGGATCAGACCTTCGCCATACCGACCATCGCCGCCAATCTGGAGTGGAAACGGGTACTCGATACGGCGGCGCCCGCGCCCGGGGATACTTCCGAACTCGCCTCGGCGCCCACCTGTACGCGGCGGTCTGTCACCGTGCGCCCTTTCTCGGTACAGGTGCTGCAGGTGCGGAATCGTCGCGCCTAACGGCGACGATACGGCAGGAAGTTCGCCAGGGAGTCAAGAAATTACCCATCAGGAAAACCTGTACCACCGATAAGGATATCCTTATCTTGTTGTCATGCAACGTGTTATGCTCTTTGTTTCCAGACTCTTCACAAGCCGCCACGATTTTCCCCACCGGCGGGCACCTCGGATTCAGACCGGGCACGACGGTTGCTGTATTCATGGGCGTGGGTCGACCAGAACATGGCACCCACAGGTTGCCCGGGGAGGCAGTTCTGAGTAGAACCTGACGCTACAACACGTTAGACATCATGGTTCTCAACTCGCCCGACTCGCCTGAATTGTCTCCCCAAAAATCCTTCCGGTCCCTTCGCCCGTAACCCCGGAAGTGCCCCACGTGAACCGGCCGGCAGTTTCCCTACTGCCGGCCGGTTCTTCTTTTGCTCGCCTTATTCTTGTGCTCGCCGCGCTAGCGGGTGGCGTCGCGCTGCAGGGCCGTGACCGGCACCGGCTGCAGGGGCAGGTCCGGTCCCTCCCAGCCCAGCTCCAGATCGACACCGCCCAGATGCTGGAAGAACTCGACGCGGATCGGATGCAGACCCGGGTCGAGCGCCACGCTGGCCGCCATGTCCACCCGCCCGTGCAGACCGTCGTTGTCGATGAGTCGCTCGTCGCCGAGATACAGCGCGCTACCGTCATCGGACCACAGGTGCAAGCGGTAAACACCGCGGCGCGGTACGCGCAGATAACCGGTCAACACCAGCCCGATGTCCTCGGCGGCGGCGTGGGGCGGTACCTCGACCTGCTGCGCGATATCCGTGCGTAGCGGCGTGAGCGCGCGGAAATCCGGCAGCTCGTTCCAGGCTCCCTCGTAATAATCGCACACCAGGCCGTCGTGGGTTGGCCGCTCGGCTGCCGGGGACCGGGCGGTCAGCTCGGTCAGTTCAGCCACCGCCGGCGCCGAAGGACGCAGGTCCGGCGCGTAGGCCCGCGCCTTGACCGTCGTCGCCTCGGTCACGGTTAAAACGCCATCGTACAGCGGAGAGTTTTCGGCCGGTTCGCTGCCATCGAGGGTGTAGCGGATCACCGCCTGCGGATTGGGTGAACGCAGGACGACCTCGATGCTATCGAGAAACTCCCGGCGCCCGGTCAGGATCTCCACCGAAGTGAAATCGTAACGGTCGTAGAGATCGGTCGCGGCCTCGGCGACGTCGTTCTCGTTGCGGGCCGCGGTGGCGGCCAGCACGCGAACGCTTTCGTCATCGGGAAAACGAACACTGCGCGCACCCGGCGGCAGTTCGATCCGGTAGGTGAAGAAGTGGGTGAAGACGTACGGTTCGTTTTCGCCGTCCGGCCCGTGGCGATGGGTGCCGACCCAGCCGACGCGCGCGCGATTGATGTAGGCGGCGGTGATCTGCTCGGGTTCGTGATGGACGAAGCCGTCGACGATGCGGTTGTTCCAGGCGCCGATGGGCGCCGCGTAGTCCTGAATCCACAACTCGGTGCTTTTCCCGGCGCAGTCGAACGACGCTAGGCGGCCGCCACCGATCGCCGCGGCCAGCACGTAGAGGTGGCTGAAATCCCCCGCGGGCAGTTCGATCCGTTGTCCACGACAGGCCAGCACGTTCGCCCGACCAGCGTCCTGTGGTCCGGTCCGGAACGGGATGCCGTCGCGGACCAGCGACGCCGGTAGCAGTTCGCCGGCCAGGGTGTGGCCGGCGCCGCTGAAGTCGCCATCGGTCGGCCGGTCGTCGCGGCTGACGCCGTCGATGTCGTAGGGCAGTTGCACCGGCACGGCAAACGGTCCGTCGAGGCGGGTCGGCGCCTCGGCCAGCCGCAGTGCGAAACTGCGGGGTTGATAGGGGTTCAGTTCGGTCAGCAGACACCCGCCATCGAGTATCGCCTCGCCGACGGGCTCCTCGGCACCGTTGATCTCGCGGGCCGCGACGATTGGCCGGGCGAAGGCGAGACGGTGCTTGCCGGTCGCCCGGCCGTTGATCTCCTGCAGACGCACCACGATCTCATCGCTCTGTTCCGCGTGTTTCAGGGCCCGGATCGCGACCGCAGGCGGTCGTTCGTGGTTTCCCGCTCCGGCAGCCGCAGCGGGTTCGATGGTCAGCAAGGCGAATTGCCGACCCAGCGGCCCATCGTGCGCCGGTACCTGAAACGCCAGCAGCGGTTGGGTCAGACGGTCGGCCTGCCAGGCCACGCCGTTGCGCCAGTCTCCCGCGTGACCATAGAGCCCGAAATTCAGGTGGTGCAAACCCAGATCCTGCGACCGCTCGTCCGCGACCCAGCGCCAGCCCGAGTTCACGGCCGGCGTGTGCACCAGTGACAGGCGCAGGGTATGGTCGTCGGGCTTGTCCCAGCCGTAGCGGCAGTTGCTGAGCACGGCCACGCCGTGGTCGCCGCTCGTCGCAGTCAGATCGGCCCAGCGCTGGGCCGGCACCTCGTAGAGGGTCGGCGTGTTGGTCGGGCGCTCGATGGTGCCGAGTCCCAGATCATAGGTGGCGTGCTCGTTGGCCACGTTCAGGGGCACGGCGGCCTTGAGCAAGGTGGCCGGCGTGCGCCACTCGATGGTCATCGCGATCTCCACCCGGTCCTGCGCGCCGCCGGCACCCAGGCTGACCCGCTGCGTGATCGTCGACGATTCGCAGGGCACGGACGAGGTCACGGACACGCGCGCCGGCCCCGTCTCCCGGTGGAACCGCTCCGCGAGCGTTGCCGCGGTCGCGCGCGGCGCGGCCGTCAGATCATCGTAATCGATCTCCCAGGCGGGCCAGTTCTGCGGCGTGTCGTCGAGCAGTTGCAGGTGCAGCGGCGCGGCGAGCAGTTCTTTGTCCAGCTGCTTGTCGTGCACCGAGGCCAGGAATCCCTGCTGGTCGAAAGACACCCGATAGCGGGGATTCTCCAGGACGCAGCGTGACGCGGCCGTTTGTAACGTCGTCGCTGCCGTCCCGGCGGACAGTCCGGTCGCCAGCGCGCAGGGTGTGTCGCTCGGTCGTACATCATAGACCGCGAAGCCGACCGCCGGCACACGAGCCAGAAACACGACCGGCCGCTTGCCCGCGGCGGTGGACTCGCCGGCGAACTGGGCCGGAACCTCCGCACCGTCGGGGCCGAACACCCGCACGTGCTCGGGCTCGCCGTCGGGGAACCGCACGACCGCCTCGACCAGATCCTCGCGGGCGATCGACAGCGGATTGTACACGACCAGCGGCACCCCATCGGCGCGCGTATCGAGGGCGCGGCTGACGCCGCCGACCGCGTTCGTGGCCATCGCGGCGAATTCGTTCAGCGACAGCAGTTCGTCGTTCCACGAGAAGACGTAGGCCTCCGGGATACTCGTGCCGGTCAGATCGTCGTGAAAGCCGTGCCAGAGAAAGCGCGACCAGGCGGTCGTGAGCCTGGCGCGGGGATAGTCCGCGGCGCCGAACCAGTCGGCGACCACGGCGGCGCGCTCGGCGGCATCGGCAAGCACCTCGTTCTGCCGGTTCCAGCGTTTCATGGCTGCCTGCGAGGTGTAACAGCCCACGCCGTGCCTGGTCATGAGCATCTCGCCACGATAGCGGGGCAATCCGGCCTGCTGCTCCGGTGTCAGTTCACGCATGAGCTGATCCGACGCCACGGCGCGCACCCGCAGATTCCCCTCGGGGGCCATGCTCCTGGTGAGCCAGGCCACCGAATCGTCGGTCGGCGCGCCGCCTACATCGCCGGTACCGTAGTACTTGTAGCCGGCGTAGACGCCCGACTGCTCGCCCTGTTTCAACACGGTCGCGGTCCAGGTGGAATCGACGCTCAGATCGCTCTCGATACGACTGACGTAAGCGCCCGGATTGACCGCGGCGATCACGGTCGAGCCGTCGACCCCTTCCCACAGGCCGATGTCGAAGGGAATGCCGACCGACGATCCCCAGGTCAGCTTCTGGGTCGAGAATCCGAGCAGACCGCTGTGCGCGGCCACTGACGGCAGGGCGAAACCGAAACCGAAACAATCGGGCAGAAAGATGTCGCGGCTCTTGACGCCGAACTCGCTCTGGAAATAGCCGTTGCCGTACAGCGCGTTGCGGATCAGCGCTTCGGGCGACGGCACGTTGACGTCCACCGCATCGAGCCAGCTGCCGGCCACATGCCAGCGGCCCGCCGCGATGTATTGCTTCAGTCGTTCGTACTCTGCAGGGTAGTACTCCTTCATCAGCTGATAACGAAACGCTCCCTCGAAACTGAAGACATAGTCGGGGTACTTTTCGAGCAACGCGAAATTGTCGCGCAGCGTGGCCCGCAGGTACTCGTCGATGGTCGTCTGGATGGTCCAGCGCCACTGGGTGTCGAGATGGGCGGTGGCGACCACGTGCAACTCGCCCGCATAGCCGGGCTGCGAATCGGTTGCCGCTACCGCCGTGCCGCTCGTCAACACCAGCGCTCCGATCCAGAGACCCAGCAGCGCTGAAACACGTTTTCGCATCGCTTCGCTCATATTCGTCCTACCTCCGCTTGAGTCGATCGAGAAGTACCGCGCCCAGGATGACCAGGCCCAGCACCACTTTCTGGGTGTAGCTCTCCACGTTGGTCAGGTTCATGCCGTTCTGGATCACGGCGATGATGAACGCACCGATCAGGGTGCCGAAGATGCGCCCCTCACCGCCGCTCAAACTCGTGCCGCCCACGACCACCGCGGCGATGACATACAGTTCGTACATCAGTCCATAGGTCGGCGCGCCGCTCTTGAGCTGTGACGCCATGACCACGCCGCCCAGGCCGGCGAGCATGGCGCAGGTGGTGTAGACGAACATCAGCACACGCTTCACCCGCACGCCGGCCAGGCGGGCGGCTTCCGCATTGCCGCCCACAGCGTAGATGTACCGACCGAGCACGGTACGGCTCATGAGCAGGTGCGCCGCCAGGTAGAGCACCAGCATCAGGATCACCGCGTAGGGCAGTCCGAACAGTGGATCGGCCTGCCGGCCCAGCGCGATGAATCCGTCAGGCAACTGGTAAATGGGCTTGCCGCGCGAGATGATGTAGGCGATGCCGCTGGCCACCTGCATCATGCCGAGGGTTGCGATGAACGGCGGCACCGTGCAGCGCGTGACCATCAGGCCGGAAAACGCGCCCAGCAGACCACACAGCAGGACCGCCGCCGCGCCGCCGGCCAGCATGCCGCCCAGCGAGGCTTCGGCACCGCCCAGCAGACCGATCACGCCGGCGGCCACCACCGCGGCGAGGGCGATCAGGCTGCCAACCGACAGATCGATGCCGGCAGTGATGATCACCATGGTCATGCCGATGGCCAGGATGGCGATCACCGCGATCTGGTTGGCAATGTTGAGCAGGTTTTCCCGGAGCAGAAAGGTGGGCCAGCGGCGCGGTTGCGGGGTCAGGACCGGCACCTCGGCGAGCGACGGCAACGAAGCCAGCACCGAATGCACCACCGGTTCGCTGACTGCCAGCGAAGCCACGATCAATCGCTGGCCGCCGATCTCACCGGCCCGCGTGACCACTTGCCTGATGGCGGCGGGATCACCGGCGACCGCTCCGGCGACGACGATGTTCTGCGCGTCGAGCAAACGCTGCATCTCGATCAGGAACCGTTCGTCCTCGGCGCCGCCGCGGGCGACGATCACCACCTCGCAGCCGGGGCGGACGATCTGTGTGACCTGATCGGCAAGTTGTTGTGCGGCCGCCTTGCCCGACGGATGCTGCGGCCGCAGGGTCAACACCGAGAACAGAGCGCACAGCAGCAGCAGCACGCCGAGCATACCGTAACGTTGCAGGCGTGCGCCGGCGGCGGCCGCCAGGGTCAGCGGCGCGAATCGGGTTCTGGTCGTCGAGTCTGTTTGCATCGTTCCCCTCGCCTGACGCTGCGCACTGCGCAGCTTACTGGACGGCCAGCGCCAGCAGCGACTCCTGCGTCGCCGCTGCCACGTCCGTCACCTCACCCATCAGCCGCCCCTCGTGCATGACCAGCACCCGATCGCTCATGCCCAGGATCTCGGGCAACTCCGACGAGATCATCATCACCGCCTTGTCGCGGGCGACCAGATCGTTGATCAACAGGTAGAGCTCGTGCTTGGCGCCGACATCGATACCGCGGGTCGGTTCGTCGAAGATCACTACCCGCGCGTCGTTCTCGAGCCAGCGCGCCACGAGCAGCTTCTGCTGGTTACCGCCCGAGAGCTGTCCGGCGGGTTGCCGCGGGCCGGCCAGCCTGATACCGAGACTCGCAACGTAGCGATCGAAGGCAGCGGCCTCACGGCCCTGCTCGATCCAGCCGCCGCGCGACCAGTGGCTCAGATTGCCCAGGGCGAAGTTGTCCCGCGCCGACAGGCCGAGCACCAGGCCTTGCGCCTTGCGATCTTCGGTCAGCAGACAGATCCCGCGTGCGATGGCGTCGCCAGGCGACGTGATCCGCACCGGCGATCCGTCCAGCAGAACCTCGCCGCCCCGGCGCCGATCGGCGCCGAAGATCAGGCGCGCCAGTTCCGTGCGACCCGCCCCGACCAGTCCGGCAACGCCGAGCACCTCGCCCCGGCGCAGGTCGAAGGAGGCGTTGCTCACCGTGGCGCCGCTCAGGCCGCGTACCTGGAGCACGGGCGCGCCGATCTTCGCGGCCTGCTTCGGAAACTCCTGATCGAGCGGCCGGCCCACCATCAGCTCGATCAGTTCGTCGCGCCGTAACTGGTCCCGGTTCCAGCAGCCCAGCGTGGCGCCGTCGCGCATCACCGTGATCCGGTCGGCGAGCGCGAAGACCTCGTCGAGACGATGGCTGATGAACAGGATGCCCAGGCCCGTCTCGCGCAGTTCGTCGAGCACAGCGAAGAGCCGGGCCACCTCGCGCGGGGTGAGCGCGGCGGTGGGTTCGTCCATGATCAGCAGCCGGGCATCGGCGAGCAGCGCCCGGGCGATTTCCACCAGTTGCTGGCGCGCCACGTCGAGACTGCCGGCCCGCGTCCCAGGATCGATATCTGCACGCAGTCGCTCGAAAACCGCCCGGGCGCGACGCGTCTCATCGCCGGTATCGACGACGCCGCCTCGTGAACCTTCGCGACCCAGGAAGAGGTTCTCCCGTACCGACAACTGGGGCACGAGGTTCAGTTCCTGATAGATGCAGGCGATACCGGCGCGCGCGGCCGTGACCGGATCGCAGCCGGTCAGCTCGCGGCCGGCCAGGTGGATCCGGCCGCGGTCCGGTCGGTGGGCGCCGGTGAGCACCTTGATCAGGGTGCTCTTGCCGGCGCCGTTCTCGC
>CAYLIV010000073.1:0-13183 GCA_964384055.1 uncultured Fibrobacteraceae bacterium | reverse complement strand
GATCATGCTGTCTCCGGCGTTGCCGTGACCCACAATGTTACCAGGAGAGCCAGAAATGTGCTTGTTGCATCAGCAGATGGACATAGAACGACAGTGACGGCCAGCCAGCGGTCTCGGGGTCGAGCTGGACGCGTCCGTCGGCCCAGCCCCACATTGCGAAGGCCTTCTTCAGCGGGAAGGCCTCTTCCTCGATATGAGGCAGACCCCAGTCCAGATTGGGCAGCCGCACGGCGATGGCGAGGACCGTCAGGCCGGCGACCAGGGCATGGTCGAGCCGGCTCGCGCGGTAGCTAACCTCCAGCAGTCGCGTTCTGGTTGTCACGATCAACTCACTCCGCGGGCGCCAGCTCGATGCGCCCTTCGAAATCGGGAATATTCTTGGTCACGCAACGTAATGCGCCGTACATCTCGATCAGCGACGAGGCGTCGATGGTCACGATCTGCCAGTCGGGCAACAGGCGCTCGTACACGGCCACCGCGCGGCGGTCCAGTTGGGGACAGAACTCGGGATAGACCGGCACGAGCAAGGTGCCGTTGACGAAGACCACGTTGGTGTAGGTGCGCCAGAGACCGTCGTCGTGGGGCGGCATGGGAATCCGCTCCACCTGCAAAGGTCCGCCGCTGATCTGGGCCGCCGCCAGATCGGCGGCGATCCCGTCGAGCAGTTCGGCGTTGATCGCGTCGACCTGTGGATCGAGGCGGCCGACGACCACGACGTACGGCGCCACGAGAGTCAGGTACATGTCGATGTGGCCGGTGGGCTCGCCTTCGAGGTGCGGCAGCGGTATCCACTCCCGAAAGCCGAAGTAGTCGCGCAGCAAGGTGCTGATCCGCTGCGCGTCGTACTGCCGATAGTACTGGTTGCGCTGGATGATCCGCGTCGAGCTCAGGCACAACCCACGGCCGTTGCTGAGCAGGTCGCCGCCCTCGAGCAGCAGCGGCACGGCATAGCGGGGCAAGCGCAGCAGCCCGGCGATGTACGCCGGCACGCCGTTGTCGGTCGTGTTGCCGCGCCGCTCGCGGAAGACGGCGTCGATCACGACCGGCTGCCCATCCGCCCGCTCGACAAAAAACGGTCCGTAGTCGCGTGCCCACATGGAGACGACGGGAAACTTCATGTAACCCACGGCGCCCTCGGGAATCCGGGCGTCGAAAAGAAGCTGGGCCAGGCCGAGTTTCTGCTCGCTGTTGCCGATCAGACCGATGACCCGCGCTTGCTCGTGAACGGCGGAAACGATACCTGTCAATACCGAGGGATACGAGGCGATCATCTCCGAGCAGCCGACCAGCAGACCGGCCTGACGCTCGAACTCGGCCGGCATGTGCACCGGCAACGGCGGCGGTCCGTAGTCCGTGGTGGTGGAATCGGCGCGTCCGGGTGTATCGACGCGAGGCGACTGTTCGCCGGGCGACTGTCCTCCCAGCGACTGTTCGCCGGGCATGTGCCCCTCACGCGGCGCGTCGCCGCACCCGTAGACTGCCAATCCCGCCATGAGCAGCAGGCCGACACAGATTTCCAGCATCCGGTTCATGTCTCCCCAAAGCGACGCGACACAATGACCTACGGCGGCATCCGCCTGATGAATGGCGATAGTATGGGATCCGTCGCGACGAAGCAAGCTGCACGCAGCGTACTCATTCCGCGCTGCGGGCGGAAAAAAAAACAGCACCGCCCTTGCGCGATCGGCTCCCGGCATCTATTATTCGAATTATGTCGAACTATCGAAACACAGACATCCAGCAGCTCGCCGACTGGCTCAAGGCCCTGGCGAATCCCCATCGGCTGCGTATTTTCCTGCGGCTTGTCTCGTGTTGCGGCCCGAGTGCAACCTGCCGGGTGGAGCCCAATCTGCGTGCCTGCGTCGGCGAGCTGGGCGCTGATCTCGAGCTCGCGCCGTCGACAGTTTCGCACCACGTCAAGGAGCTCAAACAAGCGGGCCTGATCCGGATGGAACGTTCGGGACAACGCGTCGAGTGCTGGATTCCCGCGGCTGTGCTGGAGAGTCTGTCGAACTTCTTTACCCGTTGTTGCGCCGGCGAGGTCGATCCCGCCCTGCAACTTCCGTCCAGGGATCGCGCGAGGAGCTGAACTGGTGAACGACAAGCAGCAGCAAACACCGACCGACTTCCCGCTGGTTGAACCGCAGAGCGGTTGCGGCTGTGACGCGACCTCGTGCTGCTCGCCGGCAACAACCGAACCGATAACCGAGCTGGTAACGGGTACAACTTCCATCACCACCGTCGACACGACGCTGAGCTTCCGCGACCGCCTGGGCGGCTGGAAAGCGCGCTGGGGCCTGGGTCGCATGCGCTACACCGTGGCGCCCGGTCTCTACGCGGTCGGCGAACCCGCGGCGCAGTCGCCGGTGCTGGTCTCGGCGAACTACAAGCTGAGCTTCGACGCGCTGCGTTCGCAGCTTGCCGGACGCAGCCTGTGGATTCTGGTGCTGGATACCCGCGGGATAAACGTCTGGTGCGCCGCCGGCAAGGGGACGTTCGGCACCGACGAGCTGATCGCACGTCTGACCGCGGTCGGCCTGGGCGATGTCGTCTCTCACCGGAAGTTGATCGTGCCCCAGCTCGGCGCCACCGGCGTGGCCGCCCACGAGGTCGAGCGCCGTAGCGGCTTCCGGGTCGTCTTCGGGCCGGTGCTGGCCAGCGATCTGCCGGCCTACCTGGACAACGGACAGCGCTCGACGCCGGCAATGCGGCAGGTGCGCTTCCCGTTACGCGACCGGCTGGTGCTCATTCCCGTGGAACTGGTCATGGCCGCCAAGTACTGGCTGCTGGCCACGGTATTGCTGGTGCTGCTGTCGGGCTTCGGCAGTGACGGCTACGCTTTCGAGCGCATCCGGATCACCGGTCTGAGCAGCGCCGTCTTCCTGACCGGCGCGCTGTTTTCCGGCGCCGTGCTGATGCCGGTGCTCCTGCCCTGGCTGCCGGGCCGGGCCTTTGCCGTGAAAGGCATCTGGGCGGGCCTGCCCTTCATCGTCGCCACCGGCTGGTTCGCCACGATCCAGCCGCAGATCCTGCCCAACTGGGCGATGATCGCCGCCTGGTCGCTGGCGTTTCCGGCCGTCACGAGCTTTCTGGGCATGAACTTCACCGGCTCGACCACCTACACGTCACTATCGGGCGTACTCAAGGAGATGCGCATCGCCGTGCCGCTGCAGATCGGCTTCGCTGCGGCCGGCCTGGGTTTGTGGGTGACGGGATTGTTTATCTGAGCCGGCAGGTGGAATAGCCGGGTCGCGATACCCGACGCAGGAACAGAGGACAGGAATGATGCTACGCTATCTGGATGACGTCGTTTCCCTCGAACTGGACGCGGACAAGTGCAACGGCTGCCGCATGTGCGTCAAGGTCTGCCCCCATGCCGTGTTCGTCATGGCCGACGGCAAGGCCGTACTCGACGACCGCAATGCCTGCATGGAGTGTGGCGCGTGTGCGCTGAACTGCGAGGCCGGGGCGTTGACCGTGAACAGCGGCGTGGGTTGTGCGGCCGGCGTCATCGCGGGCATGGTGCGCGGCACCGATCCGGTCTGCGACTGCGGCGGTGGTCCCGAGGAAAGCACAGGTTCCTGCTGCTGATGGCGCGCCGTGTCGGCGCCGTAAACGTATTCCGCATTATTGCTGGCCGGCAGCCAGTTCGGCGACAATGGCCTCGAACTCCGCATCACCGTGCAGCACCGCGAGGTCGCCATCCCGGGCGATCCACAGGTTCTGGTCCTCGTAACCCCGATCGACAGCCTGGCGCAGATAGGCGATCGCCGTATCGCGTTCGCCCGCAAGCGCGGCCAAGCAGGCCAGGTCGTACAGGTTGGCCGTCACGACGCGATGGTTAGGACCGAGCACCTGCTCGCGAATGGCCAGAGCCCGCGCGTAGCACTGACGGGCGCCGGCGAGGTCGCCGATCTCGACCAGCAGGATGGCGAAGTTGCTGAGCGTGTGCGCAACACTGCGGTGATCAGGACCCAGCGACTTTTCCATGATGGCCAGCGATCGCTCGTACAACGGCCGGGCCGCGTCATAGTCGTCCTCTCTGAGGGCGATGTTCGCCAGGCAACCGTATGTTCGGCCCAGGTCGGGATGATCGGGCCCCAGCACGCGTTCCCGCAAATCCCGGACGCGCTCATGGATGCGGCGCGCTTCTGCGTTGTCGCCGCTGCGACTGACCAGATTGGCGTAGTTGTGCAGACTCGTCGCGAGGATCGGGCTGTTGGGCCCGAAGGCCTTCTCGCGAATGGCCAGCGCGCGTTTGGAGAGCGGCAGCGCGCTGGCGAAATCCCGCTGGTCGTGATACAGCGCGGCGAGATTGTCCAGATCGCTGGCCAACTCCGGATGGTCGGGACCGAGGGTCTTTTCCCTGATCGCGATGGACCGCTCGTAGAGCGCGCGGGCACCCTCGAAATCGCCCGTATCGGCGAGCAGAGTCGCGAAATTGCCCAGCACCACGGAAACCTCGGGATGTTCGGATCCATGGGTCGCCTCGCGGATCGCCAGGGCGCGCTCGTAGTGCCGGCGCGCCAGGTCGTGCTCGCCCATGCGGCGCAACACGTTGGCAAGGCTGTTGCAGCTCGACGCCACCGTGGGATCATCCGGTCCCAGCGTGCGCTCGCGGATGGCCAGGGCGCGCTCGAAGTGCTGTCGCGCCAGTTCGAACTCGCCGGTCAGCTTGTGCAGGATGGCGAGGTTGTGCAGGCTCATGGCCACCAGGGGATGCCCGCCGCCGAGCGCCTGTTCGTAGAGCGCCCGGGAGCTATCGTACAACCGGCTCGCCTGCTCGTAGTCGCCCGTGCGCCGCAGCAGGTTGGCGAGGTTGTTCTGGCTCTCCGCAATATCCAGATGCTCGTCGTCGAGACGTTCCTGCCGCGACTGGAGTGCCTGTTCGAAAAGCGGCTGCGCCTGCCCGTACAGACCGAGGCTCGTGTAGACATTGCCCATGGTGTCCATGAGTCGCGCCTGCACCAGCGGCTGGTCGGCGAGATCCTGCGCGATATGGTCGGCGCCGGCGTCCAGGATTTCCCGCGCCGTGACGCTGTTGCCCCGCGCCTCGCTCGGATCGGAAACCTCGAACAGGCCCACCACGAAATCCGACACCTGCAGCGCCGTGGTCGCCTCGCGGTTGGCCCGGTCGCGCTCGCGGGCGATCCGGCCCGCCTGTACTGACATGGTGACGGCGAAGCCGATCACCATCACCGCCAGCGACACGGTCAACCCGAAGCGGACCTTGTGTCGCGCCACCAGTTTGCGTAGCTGATAGGTCGCGCTCGGCCGGCGTGCCAGCACCGGCTGCTGCGCCAGGTAGCGGTTGATGTCCGCGGCGAATTCCGAAGCCGACTGGTAGCGCCGGGTCCGGTCCTTCTCCATGGCGCGCATGGTGATCCAGTCCAGCTCGCCACGGATCTGCTTCAACCAATTGCGTGGCGCCATCCGCCGGCGTTCGGCGGCCGCGGTGGCTTCGTCCTGGCCGAGACTGCTGATCTTGGTGCTGGGCCGTGGCGGGTCCACCTCGCGGATGACGCGCTGGATCGCCGCCAGCCCCGCCCGGATCAACTCGCGGCGCTGGAATGGCAGCTTGCCGGTCAGCAGGCGGTAGAGCAGCACGCCGAGGGAGTAGACATCGGTCGTGGTGTCGATGTTCAGCCCCGTCATCTCCGCCTGCTCGGGGCTCATGTATTCAGGGGTGCCGATCAGCTGTCCCTGCTCGGTGAACACCGTCGACTCGGTCAACCGTGTCTCGGTGGCTTTCGCCACGCCGAAGTCGATCACCTTGGCCACGGGCTTGCCGTCCTGCACCGCCACCAGAACGTTCGAGGGTTTCAGGTCGCGATGGATGATGCCCTTCTGGTGGGCGTGGTGCACGGCGTGGCACACGGAGATGAACAACTCCAGCCGGGCCCGCGTGGTCAGGCGGTGCCGGTCGCAGTAGTCGGTGATGGGCAGCCCGGGTACGTGTTCCATGACGAAGTAGGGGCGGCCGCCGTCCGTGGTGCCCGCGTCGAAGACCTTGGCGATGTGCGGATGGTTCATCACGGCCAGCGCCTGGCGCTCGGTCTCGAAACGCCCGATGACCTCCCGTGAATCCATGCCGGGTTTGATGATCTTCAGCGCCACCTTGCGTTGCACGGGCTGCTGTTGTTCGGCGAGGTAAACCATGCCCATGCCGCCCTCGCCGAGGGGCGCGAGCAAGCGATAGGGGCCGATCTGCCGGGTCGCTTCACTGTCGCCCGGCAATTTGAAAGTACTGGCGTCCTGGTCACTCATGGTCGGATTCCTTCTGCCAAGCGTGGTCGAATAGCAACTGACCGGTGTGTAGCACATGATGCAAGATACAGGAGTGTTATGATCTTTATTATACCAACACCGGAGATTTTTCCCAGCGCGAATATTAATCGAGGCGCTCGTGGTGATCGATGTGGTGGATCAGGATCGCCGATCGGCGTGACCCGGGTGGGACGCCGCCGCCGGTTGCGGTGAAGCCGCTCCGTGGGCTACTGACATGGTCCTCGCCGGCACGTGTTCGAGCAGCGCCCGCGCCAGCACATTCAGCTCGAACGGCTTGCTGATGAAGCCCGCGAGGGAACTGTCGTCCAGATCGGCCAGCGCCGCTTTCTCGCCGTAGCCGCTGAGCAGAAACACAGGCGTATCCTCGTTCAGTTCGCGGATTGCGGTGAACGCCTCGATACCGTTCATTACCGGCATCGACAGATCCAGCATCACCGCCACGATTTCGTGGTTGTTTTCACGGAAGCACGCCACGGCATCTTTCCCGTTTTCGGTCACGAGAACATCGAAACCGTGTCGCTCGAGGTATGTCGCCATCAGTTCGGAGACGATCGACTCGTCGTCGGCGATGAGTATCGTACCCGAACTCATCCAGTTAACCAGATCGATTTCTGCGTCGACGTCACCGGTGACCGAAACACTGCATACCGGTAACAAGACGGAAACTCGCGTACCCGTTCCTGGTGCCGAATCGAGATAGATTGCTCCCTCGTGTCCCTTGATGATGCCCAGTACCGCCGCCAACCCGAGACCGTGTCCGGAGTCCTTGGTCGAGAAGAACGGTTCGAAGACCCGTCCCTGAATGGTCGGATCAATTCCGCAACCTTCGTCTTCGACGCGCAAGTTCAGGTAGCGACCGGGCGCCGGCGACTCGCCCAGATAGGGAAACGGAAGATCGTCGGTCTCGACCGTCACCGTGTCGACTTTCAACATGATCCTCCCGCCGCCGCTGCCGATCGCCTCGGCGGCATTGAGCACCAGGTTGAGCACCACCTGCGTGAGCTGGGCTTCATCACCGGCGATCGCGGGCAGGTCGGACGCCGTCTCGAATATCAGCTCCGTCTTCTTGTCGATGGCGGCCAGGAGCAGGGGCCGGAGCTCATCGAGGAGCCGCACGAAATCGAGTGCGACCGGCTCGGTCTTCACCCGGCCTGCGTAGGCAAGCATCTTGTCCGTCAAGAGCGCCGCCCGCTTGCCGCTGGACTCGATGGCGGTCAGCGCAGCGACTGCCTCGTCATTGATGTCGCTCCTGCTCAACGCCAGCTGCGCCTCGCCGAGAATTCCCACCAGCAAATTATTGAAATCGTGCGCGATACCTCCGGCCAGAACGCCGAGACTTTCGATTTTCTGGGCTCGTTGCATGGCCATCTCGACCTGCTTGGCCTCGGTGACGTCGCGTTTCATGGCGAGGACCTCCGAGACACCGCTGGCAACGATCCGCATCTCGATTTGGCGTTCGTCTCCACCGGAGCCTCGCTCGCTGTAGGCGAAGGCTTCTTCCTTGCCGCTCAGCTGGACGCGCCGCAGGGCGGTCTGCGCCACCTCGACGATCGACGCAGGCAGCAGTCCGAGGAAAGTGGCACCGACGGGACTTGCAGCGTCGTCCTGGTCATGGTCCGCGCCGTCGCTCGCGGCGGCGTCACCGCCGGCGTGCGGCTTCACCTCCTGAACGACGCCGAGCCGATCCACGCGAAACAGGGTGTCGGGAATGGCCCGGATCAGCGCGCGGTTACGAACTTCCGCCGCGCGCAGCTGGAGCTCGATCTGCTCGCGCCGGTCGATGTCCTGCTCGAGACGCCGATTGAGTGCTTCGAGCTCCGCGGTGCGCTTCCGCACCCGATCCTCGAGCACCAGATTCAATTCGCGCAAGGAGTCGGCGGTTTCCTCGCGCTGCTGTTCGAGTCGCTGATTCTCCTCGAGTACCAACCGTTGGAACCGGACGATCAGCGCCGCGAGCACCACGATCGTTACCAGCACGAGGATCTCGCGCGGACGGCGCAGTTCGGCGTCGAGTAATCCCGGAGCATACAGGGCGAGATGCGTCGCCGGCAGGGCGAAGGCGTAGGCGATCAGAGGGCTGGTCCACACAGTGATGGTAGAGGGATCGGCTTCGTCGGTCTTCTGTTCCATCGGTCGACGCGGTCCGATGGCTCCCGACATACTACCCCACGCCACGCCGATCAGGGCGACCGCGAAAGGCGCCAGCCAGATCGCGTCGAATAGGCTCCCGACCTCCCAATCCGGAACACCCCACATGTCGTGGGTGATTGCGAAGACTTCGACCAGGACCCACCAGGCGAACGCTCCGGCTAACCAGGCTAATCCATTGCGCCAGTACGGGTTGGTTGTTCGTTTACGCAGTCCGATGAAACGCAGGCATATGTAGGAATCGAGTCCCAGCGAGAGCAGGCTACTCGGTAGCCAAGTATTGATATACTGCTCTTGCAGGAACACGGCCGGTGTGAGGGCGAGATACAGATAGGCCGCCGCGAGCATGACGATGCCGCCAGCCAAGGTGAGACGACACAGCGCACGGTCGCACGGTGAGAGTTCGACATCACCGGGGAACGATTCGATGGCTACTAGTAGCGAGAGGTATAGAAGCCAGTAGGAGAAATCCGACACGAGATTCGACGCAAGATCGGAACCGGGAAAGGTCAGGTACACGATCCTGGCGAGGAACCAGGCGCCGAACCCAAGGCCGATCCAGCGCCAGAAACGACGGGCCTGCGGCGGCTCATCGACGCGTCGCCGGATCAAGCATACCAGACAGATGACCAGGATCAGCGGCATGTCGGCGTAGAGGTCACCGTACCACGACATCTCCGTATCGCTGAGCAACGGTACGAAATAAGGCAGCAGAACCAACGCGAAGACCGCAGCGCTGATCCGGGCTATCGAACTCTTGTAGAGAGGGTGATGCATGGCTGCCACAACCCAGCCCTGTTAGCCTGCACGACGAACGGAAACCAACATCGTCCGTCCTGCGAAACGCGTGAACCAGTGGTGGTGTCTGATCTGGGAGCGCTGTCGAGCCTCACACAAGGTCACGACCATTGATGCAGACAACCGCGAACTATAGCACGATCGGTATCGTTGTCTAAGGCGTTTCAGGCCTCGGCGGAAAAGGCCTCGAGCAGATCCATGGTCGACAGGATACCGATCACCCGTTCCTGCACGTCGACCACTACCAAACGGTGCACCCGGTTGCGCAGCATCTCCCGCGTCGCCTCGAGTACCGTATTCTCCAGCGACACGGTAACCACGTCAGCGGTCATGACCTCGGCGACCTTGCGGTTGCCCAGACGCGAACCGCGCTGGCTGGCGTTGGCTAGATCCTCGGCGAACTGGTCCAGTTCCTCGGGTTCCACCTGCCCCGTGGCCTGCTTGCGAAAAACGGCCACCAGATCCGTGGTCGAGAGAATGCCTTTGCAGCGCCCCCGATTATCGACGACCGGCATGGCCGAGACCTGGTTCTCAAACATGAGCGCCACGGCCTCGCTCAACGGATCGTCGGGTTGCGCGGTGATCACATCCCGCGCCATGATGTCCTTCACTCGGCTGTTCGCGTTGCTAGCCATCGTGCTCCTTATTTCGGTTACGGGATCGCCGCGGCAGCGGTCTTACACTGCGGTACCGCCCTGTCTTGTCTGCTCAGGATAGCACACTTTCGATCAGCGTGGAAGCAGGTCTGAACGACTCGTATTCGCCGCACTACCTCGCTCCCACCACGACATACTCCGCTGGCAGCCCTTGTGAATGTGCTATACTCGAAGCCTACAGTATCGATCGACTCGTGAAGGAGGGTACACGATGCGACGATGTACGGATATTGCGTCCGCCGGCCGCGTGGGCTGGCAATGTTTATTACTGATTCTGATCGCAGCCGGAGCCGTGGGGGCGCTCGAAAGCCAGAATATCGAGTTCATCGGCTGTTTGCCGGGCGTGGTCAACGAGGTGCAGGTCGTGGGCGATCTCGCCTACTGCGCGGCCGGCAGCGGCCTGATGATCCTCGATGTCGCCGATGGCGCCGTCCCGCGGCAGCTCGGCTTCTTCCCCTTGCCCGACTACGCAAGCAACGTGTTCGTGACCGGACAGTACGCTTACGTGTGCGATGAGGACGCCGGCCTGCGCATCGTCGATGTGCAGGATCCGAGCGCACCGTTCGAGGTGAGTTACATCAACACGCCCGATCAGGTGCTCGACGTCCAGGTGCACGACGGCATCGCCTACCTGGTCGATCACGATACGGGCCTGCGCATCGTCGACGTGAGCGATCCGGCCGCGCCGGTACATCTGGGCACCTGCGACCCCTACGCAACCTATGAAGGTCTCGATGTGGAAGGCGATATCGTGTACCTCGCCGCGTATTTCGGTGGCGTGCGCATCATCGACGCCAGCGATCTGAACAATCCGGTGGAAATCGCCGTCTTCGACCGGGTGTGCGGCAGCAAGGATGTCGCGGTTGCCGACGGCTATGCCTACGTACCGTGCAGCAGCGATCTGTATGTAGTGGACGTCTCGAATCCCGCCTTGCCCGTACAGGTCGGTTTCTACGAGCACGCAAGCTGGGACAGCAGCCAGGATATCGAGCTCGAGGGCAGCTACGCGTACGTGTCACACCTCGGCGATGGCGTGTGCATCATCGACGTCAGCGATCCTATCGCGCCGGCCTTCGCGGGATTCCACGAGACCTACGGTTACTCGTTTGGACTCGATGTGCAAGGCGGTATCGTCTACGCAGCTGCCTGTTTTGGCGGCCTGTACATCATCGACGCCACCGTACCCAATTCGACCGTACTGCTGAGTCACTACGGACTGCTGGGCTATGCCAACGACGTGCTCGTGGACGGGTCTCGCGTTTTTGTCACCGGGGGCTACGGCGAAGTCGATGAGGGAAGTACGCCGGGTAAGACCCGAACACCGGCCGAGTGCAACGATCCGCAACGACCGCAGGCCAGAACCGGTGTGTTCACCCTCGCCCTCGACGATCCAGCCTTCCCGCGCTTGCTCGGACTCGGCAATACGAGCACCCTGGCCCATGGCCTGGACGTGGTCGGCGACTACGCGTATGTCACCGATCACTACGGCGGCTTCTGGATCATCGACGTGAGCAATCTTGCGGCGCCCACGCCGGTGGGATCGATCGTACCACCGGGCGCTGCGATAGAGGTGGCGGTGATCGGAAATCACGCGTACGTGGCCTGTCTGGAAAACGGCATACGCATCATCGACGTGAGCGATGTGAACCACCCGGTGGAGATTGGTCATGTCGACACTCCAGAAGAAGTGTATGACGTTGCGACCAACGGCAAACTTCTCTATGCCATCGATTATTACGCAGGCTTGTACGTGATCGACATCAGCAATCCTGCCGAGCCGCAGATCATCGGCCAGTTTGCTACACCTGGTTACGCTTTCGGCATCGAGGTATGCGACGACCTGGCCTACATAGCGAACAGCGGCGCCGGCCTGACCATCGTCGACGTCAGCGATCCGGCAGCACCGACGCTGGTCTGTACCCATGACACGCCGAGTTTCGCCTTCGCACTGGCCGTCGATGGCGACTATGCCTACGTCGCCGACTACTCGGGCGGCCTACGCGTTGTCGATGTCGGTAATCCCGCGTTTCCCTTCGAAGTGGGATATTACATCACGCCGCACAGTACCGGTCAGATCGCCGTCTATGGCGAGTACATACTGGTGCTGGACGATTATGGCGGGCTTTTTGTGCTACGGGGCGATTTTACGGTGAGTGCAGATGAGGATGAGACAATCCGGCAATCCGTCGGCACATATGCCCTACGTCAGAATCACCCCAATCCTTTTAATCCCGCTACGACGATCCGGTATGAACTCCCCCAGGCGTCCCGCGTTGTCCTGCAGATCTTCGATGCGGCGGGGCGGCTTGTTCGTACAATGGTGGACGGCGACCTGCAAGATGCCGGACAGCACGAGATCGGTTGGGACGGGTGTGACGGAATGGGCCGTCCGGTTGCGGCGGGAGTCTTTCTCTACCAACTCGAGGCAGATAGTTTCAGGGAAGTGCGGCCTATGGTTCTGGTACGATAGAAACCCTGGTTGATTCCGGATTCCGATCTTCGCTGGTCGCTATTAACTGGACACAAAGCCTCAACTCTTGTAGGATGCGAATCGGGGAACGCATCTGGCCCACAGCTCGCCTGTCTACCTGATATACTCACTCCGCAGTCGATTAATATACGTACTGATCAGATGTGGTGTACATATGCACACGCAGGTGCAAAAAGTACTGTCGTGTAATCATCCCAGAGACGGAAACGCCTGTACGAACACACACCAACAACAACCAAGAATCCAGCTGTTTCAATCAATAGAACGGGCCTCGCCGCCGAGCGAGGCTCTCTTTGTAATGGAAGGAGGTGGATAAAATGTCGAAACCGAAGTTTCTATCCATGGTCATGGTGATACTGCTCTGCTTGCCCGTCCTCGCGGTCGATTCCGGAGAACAGAATCCGATCGACAAGGATGACGCAAGGCTGGAAGTCCATCTGCTGTCGTCGGTGCTCAGTTCTGCTGGCCTACGTGGTACGAGTCCGAGCTTCAAAACCCAGTGTACCCTGGGGCAGTCGACGCCTATCGGCATCGGTACGAGCCCGAGCGGAGTGACACTCTACGCCGGATTCTGGGGTGTCTACACGTCGTATCTGACAGATGTGCTCGTGCCGGAAGTGTTCGAGAACGAGCTCCAGCAGAACTACCCCAATCCCTTCAATCCCAGCACGACCGTCGAGTACACGGTCGCCGAGACGAGCCCGATATCCCTGATCGTCTACAACCTCAAGGGCGAGAAGATTTGCACTCTGACCCGGGAAAACCAGGAACCAGGCCGCTATCAACGGCGATGGGATGGCCG
>CAYLIV010000072.1:0-13883 GCA_964384055.1 uncultured Fibrobacteraceae bacterium | reverse complement strand
CTCGGCTCAAACTGAAGTCACTTTACCCTAATTCTTAATCTTGACGGAGCACTAGCACTGGCAACCAGCGGATTTGCCAAGAAACCACCTGCGGAACCGGTTGAACCGGCGAGTCGAGAAGCCTGCGCCTTTGCCAACATCGAGTGGGTTTGGGACTTCAATGATGGGGATCATGGCTTCTCGCCCTACGTCTGTGAGGCCGGCGGCGTGGCGGCTCCCTGGGAATATGGTGTTGCGACCGAATTTCCGGGCATCAATCTCTGGGTCACGGCCTTGCTTGGCGATTACCAGAACAATACGGGTGAAGCGCTGGTCTCGCCGCCGTTCGTCGTCGACGGGTCGACGAATCTGGTCGAGGTCTATCACTTCTACGATTTCGAGAACAACTACGACGGCTGCAACCTCGAGATCAACGGCCAGGTCGTCGAACCGACCGATGGCTACGATGTCCCGGAGCTGTCCACCAGCACCGGCTACTACGCCTACTGCGTGGATCTGGAACCTGGATTCACCGATGATCTGCTGACCGATTTCACCACGACCTGCTGGGACATCAGCGCCTTTGCCGGTCAGGAAATCCAGCTCGAGTTCACCATCGGCACCGACAGCAGTGTCACCTATCCCGGTTGGTTCCTTGCGAGCGTGACCGTGGGTGGGTACGTCACCGCCGACACGAACAGCACGTGGGGCCAGATCAAGTCCTTGTACCGGTAACGAGGAGACATTCCGCCTGATGCGAAGGGACCCGGGGCTGAACCCGGGTTCCTTAGCGTTTATCTTGAATGTGTGGCGACGCGGGCACCGAGTGCAGCTGATCCAGCAAGACCGCCCAGGCAGCCGCTTCCTCCGCGCGACCATGCACCGTGAGATAGCGTACCCGCGCACCGATTCGCTCGCTGTAGGCGGCGATGATCGTCAGTTCACGTCGATCACGCGCCAGCAGCCGGTCCAGCCCGGGGCCGCGCAGGGTCGGTAGCGCACAGGGTTGGAAGGCAGCGCTTTCGGTCAGGCGGAGCAGCAGCCCTTCCGGGTGCATGTGGAACCCCGCGAACATGTTGCTTTCCCGCAGTTCGCTCGTGATGTAGGTCGGCGCCGAGCGTACCGCGGCCCGCGCCAGGCAGCGCCGCATGCCCTGGTAGTCGGCGCGCGCGGCAGGCAGATCGAGATCCCGGCCCCGTTCGGCGAGCAGAGCCAGCTCGGCCGCTTTCGCCAGCTCGGCGCCGCATGCCTCGGCGATTTTGGGCCTGACCCGGGCCAGATGATGCGCCAGCCGGGCGCCGGCCAGCCGACCATAGTCCAGCACCGTCACATCGGACCGGATATTCTCCACGAGCTGGTAGTAAAGCGCCGGCGAACTGAAGCTGTCCCAGTCGCCGGAAAAGACGATCGCGTCCGGCGCCGTGTTGTTCAGCGCGTCCGACACGTAGCGGCGCAGGAGCTGGAACCGACTCTGGTCGTTGGCGCGTCGGTTGTCGCGCAGCGGGATGAGACTGGCGACGCACAACAGCGTGGTCAGCAGGCCCGCCGCGACGACGGCCACTCCGGGCAGCCGGGCGCCGCGGCCGCGCCGCCGTCCGACCAGCCATTCCGCCAGCAAACGCGCCAACCACTGCGTCACCCAGACCAGCGCGCTCCCGCCCACCGCCGCCCAGAGACCGCAGACGACCAGCACCGGAATGTAGTACACGGCAATATCGTGGATGGGATACGCGAGGTTGTAGAGCAGCGACGCGCCGGCGATCAGCACGGTGAAGACGGCGGCTCGCTTGACGCGCCACAGCAACACGCCGAAGCCGACCACGGCCAGAACGATCAACATCCAGGAGGCTTCCGCCGGCAACTGCTCGCCGAAGAAGCGCCGCAACTCTTCGTCGTTCAGCCCGCGCGAGCCGAGCAGGTCGTGGTATTGCCGGGCCGTCACGTGTACCCAGAAACGGTGCCAGGTCTCCAGCTCGTCCCAGCGGGGTACCGCACCCAGGTACGATCGAAGCGGCAGGTAGATGTAGAGCAACAACGGGGCGATCGCCGCGGCCACGATCCGCAATACCGGCCACGATTCTTTTTCGGGCCGGCCGGCGCGATCGACCGCGCCGGCCGCTAACAAAAAGAGCAGCGCCGGCGCGACCAGGAATCCGGTCAGATGATTCGTCACCGCGAACGAGCCGCACAGCAGCACCAGCGGTAGCCGGTGCGGCACGAGGCCGCGTCCGCGCAGCGTGCGCATGCTCGCCGCCAGGACACAGGCCAGCAATAGCGCCTGGAGCGTATACACCTCGACAATCACCGCCTGCGACCAGAAGGTGCGGCTGAACGCCAGCATCAGGGCGCCGGACAGCGGTGCCCAGTCGGTAGCGATCGTGTCGGGGCAACGCGCGAGGCGTAACAGACGGCGGCCCGTCCGGTACACGACCAGCGTCGCGAAAGAAGCTGCCAGCGCGCTGAGCAGCCCGACCCGGAAGGCTACCGTACCGATCGGAAGCCAGGTTGCCAGATGTGCCAACAGGGTGAAGAGCGGATATCCCGACGGATGTGCAATACCGAGCCGTGCCGCAACGGCGGCCAGTTCCCCGCTGTCGACGAAGGTGATTTCCCGCGCCAATGTGGCGAGATAGACCAGCAACGGCAGGATCAGCGCCAGGGCGGATGTCACTGTCACCCTTCGCTTCGAGTCAAGCAGCAGCATGAAAGACGACTCCGGATGTGCCGTTGATGGGCCCCACGCAGCGATCTCGCCGTTGAAAACCGATATTAGCGGTCCAAGACCGGTGTCGCAACGAGGAATGGCGCCTCGCCCGGACGCGTAAAAATACCTAACCACAATGTGTTTCGTGCCGATGTAAGGTCAACGTCAAGATGAAGCAGGACCTTCGACGATCCACCACAGGCGACGCGGCAGGCAGTCGTGCGTATCGGTGATCAGTCGATTGCGTTGATCGTGACGGAGCAGGCAACACCAGCAGCCGTGGTAGAACGACCCGGAGGGCGTGAATTGCACGTAAGGGAAAGAGTCCGACTCGACGAGTTGCTCACCTCCGAAAAACTGCCGTCACCGTCAGGAGTTGCGCTCAAGGTACTGGAGCAGACGCGCGACGATATGGCGTCGGCCAACGAGCTCGAGCGAACCCTGTCGGCTGATCCGGCCCTGTCAGGTCAGATTCTCAAGTATGCGAATTCGGCCCGGATAGGCGGCCGGCTCACCGTCGCCACGCTGGCCGACGCCATCGTTCGGCTGGGCATGACGACCGTGAGAAGTCTGGCGCTCGGATTCTCGTTGCTGTCCAACGCGCGGCGCGGCCCGTGTGAACGTTTCGATTACGACGAGTTCTGGGCCGGTTCGCTGGCAACCGCCGTCTGTTCGCAAGCGCTCGCCGAGGACATGGTTCGAGTCCCGAGCGGCGAAGCCTTCACCTGCGGCTTGCTGCACCAGATCGGTCGTCTCTGCCTGGCCAGCGTACACAACGACGAATACTCCCTCATCCTGGAACGCTGGAACCAGGGTGACGCGGATCAGCTACTGGAGCTGGAGGTGGAAACGCTCTCCATCGACCATGATCGGGTGTCGGTTGCCCTGTTCGAAGATTGGGGATTGCCCGAATACTACCGCGACGCGATTCTCTACCGACGCGATCCCGACTGGAGTAGCGAGAGACCAAACGTGGGCTGCCAGCTGTCGCGATTGTTGAATATCGCCGGAACGCTCGGTGCAGTCTGTTTCGCCGCGCATGGCGATCGTGATGCCGTCGTCGACGCGCTGCAGGCCGCCGCGAGACGTGTCGGGCTGAATCAGCAACGTCTGCCGGCAATTGCCGAACGCGTGATCGAGGAATGGTTCGATCTCGGCCAGGTGCTCGAGGTGCCGACTGTCGGTCCGCAGCCGACGACCCGGCAGACCACACGACCGCTTCGTACCGCGCCGACGTCGACACCGGATGATGTCCCCGGATCGGCGACGGATATTTCCGTCGACAAACTCCACGTGCTGGTGATCGACGACGATCCGATCGTCCGTCATCTGATCACGAAGGTGCTTTCTGCACAGGGGCACACGGTCACAACCGCCACCAGCGGCAAGGAAGGACTGAAGGCCATTGTCCAGCATTGCCCACCGGTCGTGATCACCGACTGGATGATGCCGGAGATGGACGGTCTCGATCTGTGCCGCGCCGTGCGCCGGTCAGATCTGTTGCGCAAGACATACGTGATCGTGCTGACAGCCAAGACGGAGCCGGACAACTTGCTCGAGGCGTTTGCCGCGGGTGCCGACGACTACCTGGCCAAGCCGGTCGATACGCGTGTGTTGCTGGCCCGACTCGGAGCCGCGCAACGGGTGATCGCCCTTCAGGAGATCGTCGAGGACGACCGCAACGATATCCGCCACGCCCTGGCTCAGCTCAGCGTCGCCAACCGCAAACTCGAGCATATGGCGCACTATGACCAGCTGACAACGCTACCGAATCGGCGCTACGCCCTGGACCGTCTGGATCAGGAATGGGACCGTGCACGACGCACCGGTGTTCCCCTGCTGTGCATGCTGATCGATATCGACCGCTTCAAGCGTGTCAACGACAACTACGGTCACGACGTCGGCGATGTCGTGCTGCGCTCAACCGGCCTGACCATTCAGAAGAACCTGCGGATGAGCGACGTGGTCTGCCGCTTCGGCGGCGAGGAATTCCTGGCGATCTGTCCCGCGGCCGATCTGGAAGAGGGCAAGGCGCTGGGCGACCGCATTCGTACTGAAGTCGCCGACAATACCATCGAACACGGTCACTACCAGGGACGAGTGACCATCAGCATCGGCGTCGCGAGCAGTGCGCAAGGCGTGAACACACCGGGCGACCTCGTCAAACTGGCGGACGAATACCTCTATGCGGCCAAGGAAGCCGGACGCAATCGTGTATGCATTGCCGACCGTATCGACGTCGATCCCGAGACGGTGCGCTAGCGGGCTGCCATTAATTGTTCGGGCTTCGGGCCTCAGGCCGCATCCCGGTTCATTCCCGAGTTCCCTCCCTTCAGTAAGCTGAGCTCGTGCTATCGATACGGCGACGCCGCTCGCCGGTACCTGGCGTATCTTGACTGGCGAAAACAGGACGACTATCTATGCTTGGTGGGCGCAAGGATCGCCTGAACGTCCGTTTTTCGGGGAGGGACTGTCCGTATGAGCCGGAAGAAGACCAGTGCAGCCGCTAACGACGGACCGTCTGGCGTTGCCCGGCGAAAACGTACCGGTCGCGGTCGAGCACTGTCGGCACTGCTCGTGTTCGTCGCCGCGGTGGCTGGCGCCGGCGTCTGGTTCTTCCAGGGCCGGGATGCGGCTGCGCCTCTGGCCCGCAATGCGGTCGTGATCGTTCTGGATTCGGTTCGGGCCGACCGGCTCGGATGCTACGCAAACCGCGAAGGTGCCACGCCGCATATCGATACCTTCGCGCAGCAGGCTGTACGTTTCGCGAACGCGTACGCACACGCTCCCTGGACATTGCCGTCCGTGGCGTCGCTGTTCACCTCGCAATATCCCGTCCAGCACGGCGCCGGCGGGCGTCTCGGCTCGTTCACCGTCCTTGACAACCGGTCCCTGACCATGGCCGAGATTTTTCGCCAAGGCGGCCTGCGAACCGGCGCGATCACCAACGTCCTGCTGCTGACCGACAGGTTCGGCATGACCCAGGGCTTCGATACGGTCAGTGCGAACCATGGCAACGACAACGAAGTCACCCGGCGTGCCGGGCCGACTACCGACGTGGCGCTAGGTTGGTTGGAAGAGCACAATCGCGATAGGCCGACCGAACCGTTCTTCCTTTTCGTACACTACTTCGATCCCCACCTGACCTACGATCCGCCCCAGCCGTTTCGACGCCAGTTCGCTGATTCTCTGGATGCCGAAGGGAACGACTATCTGTTCGGGACCACGCAACAGATAATCGACTTCCGTTACGGCGCGCCGGTTCTGGATCCGGCGCTCGTGCCCCGGCTGGCGAGACTGCAATACGGTGAGATCGCCTATCTCGACCAGGAGGTAGGCCGGCTCCTGACCGGCCTCTCGCGGCTCGGGCTGGACGAGAACACCGTGGTCGTGCTGACGGCCGACCACGGTGAAGAGTTCCTGGACCACGGTGGTTTCGAACACGGCCATACGTTGTATGATGAACTCCTGCGCGTGCCGCTGCTGGTACGTCTGCCGAGCACGGCTCGGACCGCATCCGCTGCAACGGCGACACCAGTGGATTCGCCGGTGACGGTACGGCATATCGATGTGCTGCCCACCTTGTGCGACCTGCTCGGGCTGCCGACCGAGTCGAGTTTCGCCGGTGAGAGCCTGCTGCCGCTCCTGCAGGGCGCGAACGAGCCGGACCGGCCGGTGCTCAGCCAGGGCAACATGTGGGGACCGCCCGGATCGGCCTGGCGCAACGGTGGATTCAAGCTCATCCGGCAGGCCGGGCCCTCGGGACAGATATATGACCTGCTGTATGACGTCCGAACGGACCCTGACGAGCAGCGGAACCTGGCGCCGACCGCGCGTGACCGTCTGCAGAAGATGGCCGATGACCACGGCGGTATGCTCGAATCTCTGACCCGATCACGACGGACCGGCGATGCGCCGGCTCTGAGCGATCAGGAGATACAGCGGCTCCGCTCACTCGGCTACATCAAATAGCACAGCGGTCCGCAGCCGTTGCCGACTCCGGACCGCGTTGCTTACGGTCTACGGATCGTTGCCGCCGCCGCCATCACCACCCGGATCCGGATTCTCGGTCGGATTGGTCGGACTCGGCACTATCTTGCAGGTGCAACAATCTCCCAGTTCAACGGGCTCCGCGGTGGCGGTGGCGGCCAGGAGCGGACTGACCTCCAGCCGCTGTTCGAGTTCCCGGATACCGAGTTGCGCCAACGTATCGTCGACACGACGGGATTTTCGTTCGTTCATATGCCCTCCTCCATGTGGGAATCGCCAGGCGCGAGTCCATTCGCGCCGCTATCGGAAGCGGTGCGCTCGCAAGCAGCGTGCCGGCCGCAGGGAACGCTGTGGCTTGCCACTGCCGCCGCGACCGGAGGTCGCCGCCGGCCTTCGCGCCCCGAGCGTCGATTCGTTGCGGCGTCAATCGCCGTTGTCGGTTCGGCGAGTGTGTCAACGACGGTAGTCAGGAAAGTCGGTGCAGGCCGGGCCGACGGGAGCTGTTGATTGCGCGATGCGTCGATCGAGAACGAGACACTGGCAGCAGGTGCCCGAATCGGCCGACCGGTTGTCGTCGGTTTACTGCACGTAACCGAGCGACCGCAGGTGCCGCTTCTGCTCGTCGCTGAGTTCGACCTCGGCAGCGGTAGTGGCACGATGCGCAGGAAAATCGTCGAGCTGGGATTTCAGGTATTCGCGCGCGGCAGCCGTTTCGTCGTCTTCGAGGCGCCATAGATCCTGGCGCTCGTCGAAATCGGTGAACAGGTTGTAGAGTTCGTAACGGTCGTCATCGAGATTGTTGATGAGCTTCCAGCCGGCGTAGACGACGGCTTTCTTCTGCTGGTCGCGGCCCCAGGCGTAGCTGCCTTCCGCGTAGAGCGGACGGAGCGTCGACGGGTCGCTCTCGAGTGCAAGCAGATTCTCGCCGGCGAAACCGTGATCCTCGATGCCCAGCAGCTCGACGACCGTCCGAGGAATGCTCAAGACCTCGACGTAACGATCGACCTGGCGGCCGTGATGCACCTCGTCGATGGCGCCGCTGACGACCAGCGGTACCCGGATCAGCTCGTTGTACACATCCTTGCCATGAAAAAAGCGGCCGCGTTCGAGGAAATACTCGCCGTGATCCGACGTCACCACGTAGACCGTCGGGCTGTCCAGCGCGAGATCTTCGATGCCTGCGCGCAACTCGCCGACCCAGTGATCGGTGTAGGCGATTTCCTCGTCGTACACCGCCTCGATGAAATCCAGGTCCTGCTGGGTCAGGCCGCGACCGGCGTCGGTGGTGTGCAACGCCTCGTCCAGCCGTTCTTGCGTGATGCTGGACGGCAGCTTGCCGTCGTAGCCCGCGGCGAATCCGTATTCCGGGTGGCGTACGTAGGTGAAGTGCGGGTCGAAGTAATGCACCCAGAGGAAGACCGGCCGGCGCTGGAAGAACGGCTTCCGTCTGTGTTTCTCCAGCAATGACAGGGCGATCTCGGTAACCGCCTCGGCGGTGACGGCATCGTGGCCGCGCACCTGCGACTCGTCGAAATCGGCGAAGCCCTGACCGAATCCGTAGGCGGCGTTGACGAACATGTGCGTCGTGATGCCGATCGTGTGGTACCCCGCGCGGCCGAGCGTCTCGGCGAGGGTTTCGCTGGTCTCGTGCAGCTTGTTATGGGCCGAGTTGGCGCCGTGTTCCGACGGGTACAGGGAGGTCATCATCGAGGCGACGCTCGGCAGTGTCCACGGCGCCTGGGAGATCACATTACGATAGAGCACTCCCTGCTCGAGCAGCGCCGTCAAGTTGGGCGAGGTGTTCCGATCGTAGCCGTAGGTCGAAAGATGATCGGCGCGTACCGTATCGATCGAGATGAGCACGATGTTGGGACGGGTGTCGGTGGCGGGCAGTCGTCCCACCAGCACCACCGCTGCTGCCACGATCACGACGAGCACGATCGCGACGACAATGAGGGCGGAACGTTTTCCTGATGATTTCACCGTGCTGCCGTCCTTCGGGATATGCGTCAGCGGGATCGCAAGGCATTGCCCAACACGATGCGATGCGTGCGCAGCGCGCAGGGCTCCATGGTAACTGAACGTTGCCCGCTTAATCTACCCCACCGGTTTGCTGGCGGCAAGCAGTGCCGCTGAGGCCGAATATTTGCTGCGGCCGCGAAAATATCTTCCCGACGACGTAACCATCCGCCGGGTGTCCCGTTCTCTGTACATGCCCATGGACACCGAAACCTTCGAGACCATGGTTCGGGCGCTACGCGACCGCGTGTACAGCTACGCGCTGTATAGCCTGCGTACCCGCGAGGACGCGGAAGACGTGACGCAGGAAGCGTTTCTGCGGCTGTGGCGGCGCTGTCCCGCCCGGGACGTAGCGGCGGTGAGAGCCTGGTTGCTGCGTGTGGTCTACAACCTGTGCGTCGACCTGTCGCGGCGGCGCCGGACCGCGCGGGTGAGGCTCGGCCGTCCGGTCGCCGTGCGACAGGAAGAACTGCCGGACACGACGGACCAGCGGACCGATCCAGCATTGCGCCTGGAACTGGATCAGCAGCAACAGGAACTGCTCAGAGCACTGGCGACATTATCCTCGGAAACGCGCAACGTATTGCTGTTGCACTATTTCGAGGGGATGACCTTCGGCGAGATCGGCGAGCTGCTGGGCAAGAACGTCAGCTCGCTGAAGGTGCGGGTCCACCGGGCGCGCAAGACCTTGCGCGGCGTGCTCACCGCAGCCGTCGACGATCCGCCCGCGCAGAGGCAGGAGACAGGATGAAATCACGCTGTGCTGATGTCGAGTTGTTGCTGACCGAGTACGCCGCCGGAGACCTGCCGGTCGCCGACGTGGCCCGTGTGAGTGGCCACCTCGAATCGTGTGCCGCCTGTCGCGACGAGCTGGCCGCCGAACAGCGGCTGCGGGCGACCTTGAACGCGCTGCCGCAGCTGTCCTGCCCGGTCGAGGTCTCGGTGCCCGAGCAAGTCGTAACCGGTCGGACCGAACGCGGACGCCGGGCCGGGCGCGGCGAGGGCAGGCACTGGTTGTGGGGCGGCGCGGGACTGGCGGCTGCCGTCGTGCTGTTGATCGTACTGCTCCCGTCGACGCCGCCGCCGCCGCCGGACCGGATCGTCGACAGCACCGGTCGCACCTGGAGCCGCACCGAGATAGAGACCGCCCGCCTGGAGGCGAAGTGGAGCCTGGCGCTGACAGCGAAGATTCTGGATCGCACCGGACGGCGAACCGTCACGGACATCTTCGGCCGGCGACTTCCGCGAGCCGTTACCGGATCGCTCGAAAAAGCCGCGTCGATCTACGAAGGAGGACAGGGATGATACGCAGAAGTCTGTTACTGATAGCATTGTTGTTGCTGAGCGCGATCGCGGCGCACGCCGCCCGCGAAGTGGACGTGACGAGTCTGCCGGGCTACGTCGATCTGGAGTGGATCGAGATACCCGGCGATGCCGAGGAGATCCAGGACGTCGATCTGGGACTCGTGCTGCTGGGCATCGCCGCTGCGGCGGAGGAGGAGGCCGACACCGAACTGGCGCAGGCCCTGTCCATGATCAAATCGATCCGGGTCCGGGCGTTCTCGGTGGACGATGGTCTGTCCCGGGAAGTGGACGATGCCGTCGCGCGTATCGAACGGGAACTCGAAGAGGACGACTGGAGCCGCGTGATCTACGTTCGCGACGGCGACGAATCGGTCACCGTGAACGTCAAACGTCATGACGGCGAACTGGTCGGTCTGATGGTGGTCGCCGTGGAAGACGACGAGAGCGTGGCTTTCGTGAACGTCGTCGGCGATCTGGATCTGGGCACGCTGTTCGGATTGGCCCGGCAGTTCGAGGAAGACGACATCGAGTCGTTGATCGAGCAGTTGCGGGCGATCGAGGACGACATCTAGCACGAATGTGCGACACCGCTAGTAGCCAAGCGACTCGAGGCGGGCTCTGTCCTGCTCGCTGAACTGGGCCTGGTCGGTGGGCGCCTGGATCGTCGCGCGATCGGCCAGTAGCCGGCGCATGCCGCCGGCCAGTCGCGCGAACAGCGTGGGTTCGGCGTGGCGCACGTTGTGCAGATTTTGCGGATCGTGCCCGAGAGCGTACAGCTCCTGCCGGTCGAGTCCGCCGTGTATCGCCAGGTGGTCGGCGGTGCGCAGACCCAGGTACCCTTCGTGGGAGGGGCGCAGCAGCACCTGCTGCCTGTCGGTCGTATCCCCGGTATAGAGACGGAGGAAGTGCCGCGGCCACCTCGACCCGGCCGGCAGCGGAATCTCCAGCACGCCCAGAAGCATCGGCATCACATCGGCGAGCGTACGAAACGAGGGCGCGGCGGCGGCGAGCGGTTCGCACAGGTGGCGCGGATGGATCACCAGCGGTACCTGGAGCATTTCGCGGTACAGGGTCGAGTTGTGGCCGAAACGCCCGTGTTCGGCGAAGGCTTCGCCGTGGTCCGACACGATGACGGTGATCAAATCACGTGTCGACCGGGCCGTGCGCCACGCCGACACCAGGCGCTGCGTCCAGGCGTCGGCCATGTGCAAGTTGCCGTCATAGAGACCGATGAGCTGCCGCAGATCCTCGTTCGTGTAGTCCAGCTTCCCCGTGTCGATGCCGCGCAAGTACTCGGAGCCGCCGTTGGCCGGACCCCGGTAGTCGGGATCGGTGAAAAGATCGTGCGCCGGCGTCGGGTCGTAGGGCTCGTGGGGCGGCAGGAAATGCACGAACAGAAACGCCGGCTGGTGCGCCGGTAGCGACGGGATCGCCGACACGATCTGCTCGGTTGTCGTCTGCCGTGCGCCGCGGACCCAGGTCAGGTAAAACCGGTCGAAACCGCGTTGCAGTCCGGTCGCCGGCGAAACCTGCGGATTCTCGGAAAAGGCGACCGTGTGGTAGCCGCCGCCGGCCAGGATGGCGGCCAGGGTCGGCAGGCTGTCGCCGAGGGCGTCGCCGGCCCGTTCCACACCGTGCTCCAGCCAGCTGCGCCCGGTCAACAGGCTGGTCGTCGAGCAGAGGGTGTACGGCGCCGCCGCCGTCACATCCTCGAAGACGATGCCTGCGGCGGCCAACGAATCGATGAACGGGGTGGTCGGTCGCGTATAGCCGTAGCAGCCCAGGTGGTCCGGTCGCGCCGCATCCAGCACGATCAGCAGCAGATCCGGCCGCTGCCGGCGGTCGAAACGTTCGGCCGCGAACTGCGGATCGGCCGCCGGCGCCGATCCGGTAACCGGTTCGGCAGCGTATTCCGAATCGGCCAGGTGCCGACCGAAGTACGCGGAGAACCGCTGGCGCTGCCGCGCATCGAGCCGGCCGGTGATGCGGAGCGCTGCGACATTGATCGCCTCGTCGCCACCCGTGTTCTGCAGGCCGTGTCGGGATGCCCGCAGCGTGAATGTATTGGTGCCTTGCCGCACCAGGTCGTTCGGCAGCTCGACCAGCAGTTCCTGCGCCGACCAGCCGGTCGTCAAGGCCAGGGAGTCCACCGCGACGCCGTTGAGCATCAGAGTGACCATCTGGCCCTGCCTGGCCAGCTCCCTCGCCGTGGTGCAGCGCAGCGTGAGCTGCAACCCGGTACCGAGCAGAAACAATTCCAGTGTGGCTTCTTCGCCCAGGGTCCAGGTTCCCTCCGGGCCGCGGCGGGCCCAGCCGCCGGCCAGCCGGTGGGCGGGAGACATCCAGCCGGCGGGAAAATCCGCGCATGGCGTGGTCGGTGTCTTCGCGAAACACAGATCCGCCAGGACTACCTGTTGCCGCGACGGTGTATCCTGTCGCGAGGCACCGTCCTGCCGCGACGAACCGTCGCTGCACCCGCCTATCGACAGCAGAAGCGGCACGGAAACCGACAGCAATACAAGCACGACGCCGCGTGAGCAGCGTCGTACTCGTGAGTTCACTGGCGAATTCGCGGTTGCCACCGGCCTGCTAGCCCTCCAGCGGTTCTCCCAGCGCCGCCGCGAACGCCTCGTCGTCCATGAGCGCGCCCTGGGCGATGAGCTGACGGAACTTCACGAAATCGATGGTGTCGCGCCCGGTCAGCTTCTTGGCATTGAACGCGTTGAAGCCCAGGTAGGCCTCGCCCGCCATGTTGGCCGCCAGCCAGTGGCGGTTGGCGAGCTTGCTCTGGTCCCAGTAGAATTTCTTCTTGGCGCGGATACCGTCGATGGATTTGATCAGACAGCCGGGGAACAGGTTGGTGAACCGCCAGACGATCCGGGCGATTTCCTGGTCCAGCTGCGTGAAATCGATGGTGCCGCTCTTGAGCGTCGCCTTGCCCTCGGCCGCCGCGTCGCCCCGCTTCATCTCGCCGTAGACGATCTCGCCGCCGTCCACGTAACGATCGGTGATCACGAGCGGATTGCGCACGAACTCACCGTCGACCTTCAGCGTCGGGATGGCCTTCGAGATCAAGCCCTTGAGTTTCATCTTGTACGAGCTCCACATCTCGCAGGAGACGCAGTTCCACATGGCGTCTTCAACGGACAGCATCCAGGGCAGGAAATCGGTCGAACCGCCGTCGGGGGCCGAGCCGTGTTTGGGGCCTGCCTGGCCGAAGATCGCCAGATCCGACGAGAGGGTGAAGTCGCAGGCCATGCCGATCTCCTGGCCGCCGGCCACGCGCATGCCGTTGACGCGGCAGATCGTGGGTTTCTTGCAGCCGAGGATGCCGTCGACCATGCCGTTGAACAGGTCCATGTACTCGCCGTACTCGTTGGGTCGCTTGCTGTAATATTCGGCGTACTCCTTGGTGTTGCCGCCGGTGCAGAACGACCGGTCGCCCACGGCGGTGAAGATCGCCGCCACGACGCCGCGGTCCTGGGAGGCGGCCTGGAACCCGGCGATCACACCCTTGACCATCTCCGTGGTGTAGGAGTTGTACTGCTTGGGGTTGTCCAGGGTGATCCAGGCGGTGAAGAGGTCGTCGACCGGTTTGCCGTCCTTGTCCAGTACCGGGCGTTTCTCGTAACGGGTGCAGGGAGGTTCGCTGCCCCAGTGTTCGGTTCCGAAAAGGGAGTGATCCTTGATGCTGTCGTCTCTGGGTAGCCATCCGAGCGCCATGTGAGTACCTCCTGACGGTTTCTGTTCAGTGCATTCGTCGAAATGGGTTTTATAGCCGCGCGAGTGTAGCGCAGGGTCCGGTCCAGTGCAACAGGCGCCTGCGGGCGTTGTGTTAGCAATGAGACTTTGTCCCCTTCAACTGCAATGAGAAAATGTCCCCTTC
>CAYLIV010000071.1:0-14063 GCA_964384055.1 uncultured Fibrobacteraceae bacterium | reverse complement strand
AAAGTGGGGAAATCTAATTGTCGTCACTGGGGAAATCCAATTGTCGCTGGCCAACGGGACCAGAATGGCGTATTCGACGCAGAACCGGGAAAGAGGACTGGTCTTCGTCGATTTGGAAACCGGTGAAAATTCGAAGATGATGGGCCATCAGGAGAATTACATGCCGTCGCTCGCCCGAGACGGCAGCTTCGTCGTATTCGTATCGGACCGCTGGCATACCAAGCGCGATCTATGGCTGCAAGAACTGACCGACGGTACACTCACCGGATCGGCCCGCAGACTCACCAACCTGCCCGGCACCGTTTCTCATCCGTCCGTATCGCCCAACGGTCGCTGGGTCGCCTTCTACCGGATACACGAATCCAAACGCGATATCTGGATAGTTTCGACAGCTGGCGGTCAATCGAAGCAGATCACCGATCATCCGGCTGCCGACATCCATCCAGCCTGGTCGCCCGATGGGTCGATGCTGGCCTTTCGTTCGGAACGGAACGGTCACGGCGCCATCTGGATCATGCCGGTCCAGGAAGGCGCCCGAGTTGGTTCGCCCTTCCAGGTTACCGGTGAAGGGATATCAGCCTGGGCACCGATCTGGTTTCCGGACGGCGATACTCTTGCTTTCGTCGGCGAGCAAGGCATGCGTCGTGAGGTTTGGGTCGTACCGGCGGCTAGAGACGCAATGCCGCATCGCATCACCGACGGTTCGAACGCCAGTCGGATCTGCTGGAATCACGTCGACAACCAGATATGGGTGTGCGGCAAATGGGGCACGACGGCTTTTAGCCTACGCAGCGTGCCGGTCGAGGGTGGACACGGCGAGGTCCTGACGCCAGCAGTCGAATTCGATCCCTTGATGCGCGTCGTGCATATGGACATATCGGCAAACGGCAAGGTGCTGGTGTATAACCAGCGTGTTTTGAAAGGTAATATCTGGGTACTCGATGCCAAGGAACGCACGTTCTGACCCGAACGAGGAGGTATACGTATGTCTGATGCACATTTTACGGGATCCGAACTGGAATGGGCCGCAAGGGCGATCCAGAGGATTCTCAAAGATGGTGCCGACGCACTGGAAGCGGAAAGTCAAACCGACTCGGACATGGATGCGGAACTCGCCAAAGAAGTCAACGACGATTCCGTGTCCGTGTATCCTTTTGGTGGAGACCTGGGTCATGATGGCGGCTTCTGCTTCAACTACGAGAACAGCGTCTTCTGGGAGGCCGACGACGTGAACCTGATCGGTGTGAACTCGGTCACAAAACCGACATCCGAACTGGTAACCGTGATGCGGCAAGGCGCCGTCTGGATCGAGAACTTTCTCGAGGCCTTCGTGGCTTACGGAGGACGGGACGATATTGTCATCCAGGATGCGGCCGTCGAATTGACGGGGAACAATTCCACGGAGTGACATGGCCGTCAGCGGATTGCGCTACCTCAATCTGTCGTTGACCGCTGCGTGCAATCTGGATTGTGCCTACTGCGCGCAGCGGCGAGAGCATGCACAGAGGCCGCGGGTGCTCGCGCGCAAGCACCTGTACGCCGCCCTCGATCTGGCATTGCAGTCGACGGAACACCGGGTCAGGGTCACCTTCACCGGCGGCGAGCCACTGCTCGAATACGACCTGCTCCAGCGTGCGGTAGCGTACGTGGGCGAGAACAAGCCACCGGGCAAGCAATTCAAGTTCTGCCTGTTCACCAACGGCATCGGCCTGTCGCCGGAACGGATCGCCTACCTGGACAACAATCGTTTCGACATCCAGCTGAGCTGCGACGGCGTGGCGGCGGCCCAGGAATTCCGGGGTGCCGGGACCTTTACGCGGCTGGACTGCCTGTTCACCGAGCTGCGGCGCCGACATGAGGCCTTTTTCAAGACGCGACTGTCCGTGGCGGTCACCGTGCACCCGGGGAATCTGCGCTGGCTTGCCGATTCAATCGAGTATCTGCTCACCAAACGGGTGCGTTCGATCAAGCTCTCCCCCGTGCTGGATTCGTTCGACGGAGCGGGCGGTGACTTCCGCGAAGCATTCGCGGCGCAGTTCGCCCGCATCGACCGGGCCAGCCGGCAGCATTTCGAGCGCACCGGCGAGGTTCCCGTGACGCTCCTGAAGAACGACAGCGAAACGGAAACGCGGCGTGTGAAAACCCGGCCCATGTGCACCGCTCTCGCCGGCCGTTCGCTGGCGGTCGACTACCGGGGAGTCGGCTTTGCGTGTTCCCCCATGAGCAGTACCATGCAACGGATGCCGGAGGGTTTGCTGACGTACCAGCTACCAGGACTGGTCATCGGCGATGTGTGTGCGCCGGACTTTCAGGACCGCTGGCAGCGACACGTCACCGCTAATCGGGCCGATCTCCGGGCAGACGCTGTCGCCGGCAGTGACGTGGGCGGTGCCGAGGGGGGCTGTCGAGAGCAGGCGGGGAAGAATTGTCGCGCCAGCATCTTCCGCAACAAGGAGAACAAGTACTCATCGTTCGCGCGCTGCGCCGAGTGTCGGTGGCTGGATCGTTGCGGTGTCTGCCCGCTGTCCATCGGGTATCTCGCCGGCAACACCGACCCGAACCGCGTACCGGACTTCCATTGCGCGTTCAATCTGGCAGCCTTCACCTACCAGTCGCAGTTCCCCAGCCGGCCGGCCGGCGCCCTGGCCAGGATGGGCGCCGTGGGGTTTCTGGACACTTTCACTGCCTACGCCGATGCGCAAGCCGATGCTGCGGAGGACCGGTAATCGCGGCGGCTGCCGGAACCTGACTCGTCGGACTTATACCAACCGAACTCCTAGTACCCCAGCGCCTCCAGCTGCTTCTTCATCTTGTCCGGCAGTTCGAGCGCCGGTTCGCTTCCGGTACCGAGCTGCTCGGCCAGTGCGGCGTCCCGGGCCAGCGCTTGCCGCATGCGGTCGCGCAGATCGCGAACGAGCGGCCGGCGTTCCCAGCGCAGATTCGTTCGCTCGAAGGGATCGGTGTCGAGGCAGTACAATCCGCTGGGCGATTCGACCCGCGGAATCGGATATTCATCGGCGGTACGCCCGCCGTCTGACGAGGTGGTGGTATCGGTCGACGCCACCAACGACCACCAGGCGCCGTCGGCGTAGCCAACCAGGGCCGACCGCTGGTGTTCGTAATCCTGCCGGTGGCCGTCGATCAGAAAATCCCGCGGCGGCAATTCGGCCGCCGGATCTTCCAGCACCGGACGTAACGATATCCCCTGGCTGTGTTCGAGCGGCGGCAGGTTGGCGAGATCGAGAATGGTGGGTGTGATATCCATCAAGCTGACCGGCGTGTCGACCACCGATCCGGCCGCCAGGTGGCCGGGCCACACCATCACCAGTGGTACGTCGCGCACCTCCGCCTGCGGCGAGTCGTGAAAATAGCCGCCGTGTTCGGCGATCTCCTCACCGTGATCGGCGGTCACGATCAACAGCGTATCGAGCAGCAGATTCTTGTCCGTCAGGTACCGGAGCAGACCGCGCAGACGCTCCATGTCCCAGTAGTAGATCGACGCGTCGTAGAACAGGTTCAGGGTCTCCGGCTCGTAGGCGGCCATGTCCCATTGCTTACCGCCGTCGGTGATCGCCTGGGTCGGAAGATGATCCGGCGCGCCGAGGTAGTGGTGGTAGATGGGATTCACCGCCCAGTAGGGCATGGGATACTCGAAGTCCACGGGACGGCTGTGCGGCTCCATGAAGTGGAAGAACAGGAAGAATTGCTTCAGTAGCGCCCTTGCATCTCCCGACGGGAATCGCTCGTCGAGCCAGTCGAAGCCCCACCGGTCGAGGGGTTCCTGCAGCGTCTGAAAGCGATAGATGCTGAAGCCCCGCTCGAACCCGTACTCCGGTGCCAGCCAGTTGTTGGCCCCGAGAAAGGCGCCGTTGAGAAACCCCTGCGCAGCCAGCAATTCGGCCAGGATGGGCACATCGGCGCCGAGGGCGCTGTTTTTCCCGACCCGGAGCGCGCCGGGAGACAGGCCGGTGAACATGGACATGTGCGCGGTCAGGGTCCAGCCCTGCGGCGTGAGGCAACGCGTGAAGGTGACTCCCTCGGACGCCAGCGAATCCAGCGTCGCGGTCAGTTCGCGGTGGTAACCGTGTGTGGCCAGGTGTCGGGCGCTGAGGGTATCGCTGGAGATCAGGATGACCCGCAGCAGCGGCGAATCGAGTAGCTCGTCGGCATGCAGCGGCGTGACCGGCGAGCCGACGGCCAGCATCAGTACCAGCAGCGGGCCGCATAACACCGCACGGCGCAACCCGGACTCTCGGCGAAGCGACGCTGTCTTTCGTGTCGTCATGTCCATGAACCTCGGTTTGTGTTCTCGGGCCTGGCGCCGTGGCGCACGGTCAGAACGGATCAACAATCGATACCACCAAACGGTTCCGGTACGGCGTCCCGCTCACGGCGTCCCGCGACATATTCGAAAAACGTCCCGATACGGTCGGCAGCCTTGCCGTCACCATAGGGATTGATGGCGCGGGCCATGGTTTCGTAGCGCGCGCGGTCGGTCAGCAGCGCCAGCGCCTCGCTGACGATCCGCTCGGTGTCGGTACCGACCAGCAACACGGTGCCGGCCTCGACCGCCTCCGGGCGCTCGGTGCTCTCGCGCATCACCAGCACGGGTTTACCGAGGCTGGGCGCCTCTTCCTGCACGCCGCCGGAATCGGTGATGATCAGATCGGCGTCCGTCAGGAGCTGGACGAAATCGCGGTAGTCGAGCGGATCGGTCAGGGTGACCGCGTCGCAATCTCCGAGCGCTGCCGTGACCGTCGACCTGACGTTGGGATTGTAGTGTACCGGGATGATGACATGGGTGTCGTCGCCGGCATCGACGATGCCGCGAATCGCCCGACAGATCCGTTCCATCCCCGCACCGAAGTTCTCCCGGCGGTGCGCTGTGACCAGGATCTTGCGGCTGACGTCCCGAAACGCAGGTTCGGCTTCGCCGGGCCGGAGCTTGCGCACCGCCATCTGCAGGGCGTCGATGGCCGTGTTGCCGGTCACGTAGATCCGGTCCGCCGACACACCCTCGTGCATGAGATTCTCGCGGCTGCGCGCCGTGGGAGCGAAATGGTAGCTGGTCAGCGCGCCCGCCAACCGGCGGTTCATCTCTTCCGGATAGGGGCTGTACATCTTGCCGGTACGCAATCCCGCCTCGACGTGGCACACGGGTATTTGCCGGTAGAACGCGGCGAGCGCGGCAGCGAAGGTGGTGGTGGTGTCGCCGTGCACGAACACGTAATCGGGACGGACTGTCTGCAGGCAGTGCTCGAGGCCGGCCAGCACGCGCGTCGTTACCTGGGTCAGGCTCTGGTCCGGCGACATGATGTCGAGGTCGTAGTCCGCGTCCATGGCGAACAGATCCATGACCTGATCCAGCATCTGGCGGTGCTGCGCGGTCAGGCAGGTCTGTACCGAGCACGATTGCCGCAGGCGATGATAGACCGGCGCCATCTTGATGGCTTCGGGTCGCGTGCCGAAGACGAGCAGGACCTCGGGTCGGTCGCCGTCGGCCGCCGCACTGTCGTCCGTAGCTGCTCGCCTGTCGTGTTCTCCCATGGCGATACCTCGGTTGTTGTCTGCGTTCACCCGTTGCCGGTCGACTGCCCGCCCGTGGGCTGCGCCGGCCAGGAACAACGCCACGATCAAGCAGGATACGACACGTGATGCGTGGTCTCAAGCCCTCAAGCCGGTCACGGGCCATCGACCTGGGCAAGCCGACTTTGCATCCGCCAGTGCGATTCGGAAGTGTGATAGAGTATACTACTCTCCTGTCTGTAATGAGAGGATACGAACATGATGCGCTTTATCACGATACCGATCCTGCTCCTTTTGATTTCTGACGTTTCCTTGGCTCGCGTCTGGCACGTCCCTGCCGAGCTACCGTCGGTGCGGCAGGCGATGGAATACGTCGAGGTCGGCGACACGGTCGAGGTCGCCTGTGGCAGCTATCACGAATCCGACATCGTCATGTCGGTACCGATCACGCTGCGCAGTGCGACCGGCCTGGCGGATTGCGTGACCATCGACGGCGAATCCGACGCGACCATCCTGATCTGCGACTGGCCGAGCGGCGACGCCGTCGTCGAGGGTATCACGTTCACGGGTGGTCACGGTGAGACGGCCGGCGGTATTCTCGTGCTCGGCGGCGCCACAGTGACGATCACCGACTGCGTGCTGCGCGAAAACCAAGCCGGAACCCAGCCCGGCGGTGGTTCGGGCGGCGGCGTGGTCTGCAGCGAGCTAGCGCGGGGCTCGTTGATCCGTTGCCGCCTGCTGGACAACGGCGCGTACCGCGGCGGCGGTGTGGGCTGCTATGGACACGCCACGGTCAACCTGGAAGAATGCCTGCTCGTCAACAACAACGCGGTCTACGGCGGCGGCCTCGAGGTCCGTGACGACGTCGTATGCACCGTCGCCGGCTGCACATTCGCCGGCAACGCGTCGTGGGCGTGGTATGGCGGCGGCATCACCAGTTTCGCCGCCAGCGCACCTGCGATCTCGAACACCATCATCGGCTTCAGCGTGCCGGGGTCGGCCGTCGACGGCACCTTCACCTTTTTCGCCTGCGATCTGTTCGGCAACGAGCATGGCGACTGGGTGGGCTCGATCGCAGATCAGCTCGGCGTGAACGGCAACATCTGCGCCGATCCTTTCTTTTGCGATCCGGACAATCGGGTCTTCACGCTTGCCGCCGATTCACCGTGCCTGCCGGAGAACAACGACGTCGGTGAGTTGATGGGCGCTTTTGGTGAAGGGTGCGACGCCGTGCCGGTTGCGCCGGGGCAACTGCCGTCAGCGGCGGGAATCGTGCTGCATGAGGTGTATCCCAATCCCTTCAATCCCGAGACCATCATCGTGTACGAACTACGCGAGCCGGCGCGTGTCTATGTTCGCGTCTTCGACGCCACCGGTCGGCTGGTAAAACGGTCGAGATGGGAATGCTGCGAGAGGCCGGCAGGCACGCCGCTGCCTGGTCGGGTCGCGACGAAGGCCACCGGCCGTTGCCGTCAGGTAGGTATTTCTGCCGGCTCACGGCGGGGGATTCCGCCGCAACGACGAGCATGACTCTCGTCCGCTGAACGTTTCCGGTGTCGCTATTTCACGAACGACACCTGTCCACTCGTGGCGTACTCGCCCTGAATGAGATTCAGCACGTAGGTACCCGAGGCCACGGTCCGTCCCGCGTAATCCTTCCCGTCCCAGTCGACCGTGTGGGTGCCGGCGGATAGCGGCCGGTTGATCAGGGAGCGGATCTTGCGCCCCTGGAGGTCGTAAATGCTCAGACTCGCCGGCTCGTCGGCAGGCAGCACGACCTTCAGCTGACAGTGGGCGTTGAACGGATTCGGGTAGGCCGGATACAGCGCGAAGGCCGGCACCACGGGCGACGTCTCGGGCACGCCGACGGTCAGGATGCTCTCGAGGGCGTCGAGGAAGCCCTGAATCTCGGTCAGTGTTCCGGTGGAGACCCGGATGTGCTGGGGCATACCCCAGCCGGTGCGTACCTGGTAGCCGAGAGAGCCTAGCTGGGACCGCACGCTGTTGGCGTCGGTTCCCGTGTCGAACATCATGAAACTCGTCTCCGACGGGATATAATCGAGCCCCAGGCTGGTGAATCCCGCCACGAGCATGGCCTTGGCCTGGTCGTTCAGCGCCACCGTATCGGTGACGTGCTGGCTGTCGCCCAGCGCAGCCTCGGCGGCAGCCTGACTGGGCCGGCTGATGGTGCCCCACTGCTGCGATCCACCGATCATGCCGGCGTACTCGGACGATGCTGCTGCGTAGCCGATCCGCGCCCCGGCCAGCCCGTACACCTTGGACAGGGTCCGGATCACGACCACCGGTTCGCCGGCGCCGATGTAGCGGAGGCAGCTCTCGTAATCGGGAGAGTGGACGTAGTCGTGGTAGGCCTCGTCCACGACCACGACGACACCGCCGGGCAGGTTGTCGATGAAATTCTCCATGTCCGTCTTGTCGAAGACCTTCGCGATGGGATTGTTGGGATTGACCAGCGACACCAGGGTGGTCGACGGTCCGATGGCGGCCATCATCGCCGACAGGTCGATGTTGTGATCGCCGTCGAGCGGCACGTAGACCACAGAAGCCCCGTTGGCGTTCGCCTCGGAGGCCATCTGGGTGTAGGACGGGTCGGCGGTGATCATCTCGTCGCCCGGTCCCAGGAAGGCGTCGGCCACCAGGCGGATCACCTCGGTGGCGCCGGCGCCCGCACAGATGTTCGAGCCCGACAGGCCGAGCATGGCGCCGATCTGGCTCTCGATGCCGCTGTTGTACCAGTCGCCGTAGCGATGCGCGAGGGTGGCCGCGTCCTGCAGGGCGGCCAGCGCCGCCGGCGAGGGTCCGAGCGGATTCTCGTTGTAGCACAGACGGCCGCTGTAATCGTCGGCACGGATATCCATGTGCGGCCGTGCTTGCACCCGGCCGACACCGGGAAGATAGACGAAGCTCATCGCCGCCGCCGCGGCCCCGATGAACCCTCGCCGTGACACGTTTCTGCCGTTGCTCATGACACCCTCCTCGTGGCCCGTCTACTTCCTGGACTAGCCTGCCTGCTTTCCGGTACGGATAAAGTATACCACATTCCTGCAGGAGCCGGAGGGAAGATGACGGCGGGAGGCCGACCGGACATACGAGAGGCAAGGCCAGGCGATTCGTGATATACTTTTCTTTACGAGGTCACGACAGGATCACTCGGAAACTGTGGTTTCTTACTTGGTTGAGAATCAGCCGGGACGCTTCACCGATGTCCCGGGTAACATGGCGATGGCATATTCAATTGGTCGGGAGGGAGACACAATGAATATCCGATCCACCATTGCGCCGAGCACACGAACGAATCCACGCCGCGGCGTGCAATCGTTCATGTTCACTGGCCTCAATCCGTTTTCACTCCGTGTATTACTCGCGACATTGACGTTGTTGGCCATCAGTACATTTGCCGTTGGCAGCAACGCCGACTGTATCGATTACGGCGACTATATCCACCGGTCTGGCGGCGTCCAGCTGCCGGGCGACGTCATGGACGTGGCAGTGGTCGGCGACTTCGCCTTCGTGGTCGACACGGTCGGTCTGCACGTGTTCGGCCTCGACAATCCCGACCAGCCCACGCCCATCGCCAGCGCCGAGCTTCCCGACGCGCGGAGCGTGGCCGTGGCGGGCGACCACGCCTACGTCGTCTGCGACTGGTCGGGGTTGCACGTGGTGAACATCGCGGACGTCGCCGCGCTGTGGGTCGAGGGCAGTTTGCCGTTGAGCGATATCGTTGAAGACGTGGTATTGGACGGTGACGTCGCGTACGTCGCGGCCGAGATGGACGGCCTGCACGTGGTGGACATCACCGACCCCGGCGATCCGCAACTCATCACCACCCATGACACGCCAGGTTACGCCCATGATGTGGTGATCGACAGGGGCTATGCCTTCGTCGCCGATTACAACTCGCTCTGGATACTCGATCTGGACAACCCCCGGCTGCAGGCACAGGTCAGCGGCGGCCGGCCCGGTCCGAGCTACGTCGCGGTCGCAGTGCGCGGCGACTACGCCTTTATCCACGACACGACCTTCGGCGTGATCCTGTTCGACGTCTCGGATCCCCTGGCCCCGGAGTACCTGGGCAATGAATACGGACCGGGCAGCGGACGTCTCGTGATCGCAGGCGACTATCTCTACGTCGCCGGCTGGCCCGGACTGCTGGTGATGAACATCCAGAAGCCCTTCGATCCCTGGTTGGTGAGCAAGCTCAACACCAGCCATGAAGGCACGCGCGGTCTGGCCGTGAACGGCGACCGCGTCTACGTCGCCACCGCCCTGACCGGCACGCTCGACGTGGTGGATGTCTCGAATCCGGTCCCGCCGGAACCGATCGGCTCGGTCTACGTGCCCGGCTGGGTCAGCCACCTGGACGTGACCGACACCCACGCCTACATCGCCTGCCGTTACTCCGGGCTCAAGATCGCCAATATCACCGACCCCTCCCAGCCATCCGACGTCCACGCGGTGCCCGTGCTGGAAGATGCCATGGATGTGGTGGTGGACGGTGATCACGCATACGTAGCGGGCAACGACAACGGCCTGTACGTCGTGGACATCTCCAACCCGGACGAACCCTTCGTCGCGGCGACGGCCACCACGCCTGGCCTGGCGGTGGGCATCGCCGTCGCCGGCGACCTCGTCTACATCGCAACCGGACACGGCGTGACGATCATGAACATCGCGGAGCCGACCGCACCGTGGTTCGTCGGCGATATCGAGACACCCGAATCCGCCTCCGATGTGGCGGTATCCGGCAGCCTCGCCGTGGTGGCCGACGACCTGCAACTGCTGACCGTGGACGTGTCCGACCCGACCGATCCCTGGATTGTCGACAGCGTCGACGCCTGGGCCAAGGTCGTCGCCCTCGAAGGTGACCTCGTCTATACCGCCAATGTTCCCGGCCTGCAGATCTGGTCCATCGCGGACCCGGCGCACATGGAAATGCTGGGCAGCATCCCGGAACCGGGTTTCCCCTGGGACATCGCCCTGGACGGCGACTACGCATACGTGCCGGCCGTCGGCGGCGGCATGCAGATCATCGATGTCGGCGATCCGACCGCGCCGACGGGTGTGGGCAGCATCGCAAACAATACATACGGCGTCGCGATCCGGAACGACTACCTGTATGTCGCCGACTCGATGCGGTTCTTCGTGTTCCCGTTGCACTGCGACCCGATGACCGAAGCATTCCAGCCCGAGCGTTTGGCGGGTGAAGCGAACGACGATCGGACGGGTACGGACCTGGCCGGCGGCTTAGTGCCGGGCACCACCGTGCTGCAACCCACGCAGCCCAATCCCTTCAACCCCCAGACGTCGATTCGCTTCGTCGTAACGCAACCGGATGCGGTTCATCTCGGCATTTACGATATCGCCGGACACCTGGTACGCGAACTTCTCGACGGATCGGTACAGAGCGCCGGCCAGCATCAGATCGTCTGGGACGGTCGTGACGACGCCGGCAACACGATGCAGTCGGGCGTGTACCTGGTTCGGCTACTGACGCAGCACGGCGTGGCGACGGAGAAGATCTCGCTCGTGCGGTAGTGTGGATTGCCGAATCGCGGCGGCTGTTACCTGCACGGTGTTTGTAAATAGATCGAAAATATGATAATATCGCCGCACGGATTCGGCAGGAATTGTGGCAATACCTGCGAGTCTCAGCCGCAATTCCATAAATGCCCTTACCAACGAATCAATATCACGCGGATGATCACGTCGAGTGTGCGTGCCGGAATCTCGCTATCTGCATACCGAGTGATCAGAACCGAGGGGGAACAATGTTCACAACGCGATACGATTTGCTGCGCCCATTACTGTCGATCGTCCTCATTGTGGCAATCAATCTCCTGGCCGTCTCGGCCATCGCGCAGACAACCGACGAGGATCTCGACATTGGCTGGATCCATCGCCTGCCCGAGCTGGACTACGTACCGAACAGCCCGCAACCCGACGTGGATGGCTGGCCCACCGCGGGACAGATCGTTACCTGGCAGGCCGTGGTCAAGAACTGGTTCGCGACCGATCAAACCGATGTCGAATACGAGTGGCTGCTCGATGGCGTTCCGATCGGGTCAGGAGTCGCCACCCTGACTGCCGGCGAACACACCGCGATCGATCTGGACTGGGAATGGACATTCGATCGTCATGAGCTGACCATCATTATCGATCCGCTCGACGAGATAGCCGAATTCTCCGAATCGAACAACGAGCTGATGGTCTACACCAATGCCATCTCGGTCGGTTTCTGGGTCGAGGAAACCATATACGATTACTTCCATGAGTTTCAACATGAACTGGGTATCGGCTCCAATTCCTGGGAGGACTGGGGGCAACGTCACGTGGCGCGCTGGAATCAGATGTTCGCCGACGCGATCTATCCCGACAGCCCCGATGGAGTGCTCGACCGTATCCGCTGCGACAAGGTCGTCCTCGTGCCCGACGGCGCCCTGCCCCTGGCCTGGGGATACTATCCCACCAACCATCCGGACACTTCGGACAAGACCGTCGATCTCATGTGGGGATTCCCGGCTTCGCTACTCAACGGCACCAGGTACACCGACCACACGACGATCGACGACTTCAACGAATTCTATTTCGAAGGCTCGCTGATGCACGAGCTGGGACACGCGCGCTATCTCGTCGATACGTACGGATTCGACACCTGGGGCGGCCAAGTGTTCATCGAAGAAGATGGGGTACCTATCGAGGGAACCGACTACATGCCGCATGTGAACACGGGAGGGGCCGTATTCTTGTCTGAATACGTTGGCCTGATGCATACCACCTATACGTTTGTCGACGAGTACAGCACCGCCGCGATGAATCGTATCGCGGGCCACCGTGCACTGGCCGGCAACTACAACGCGCCGTACAATCTAGGTTCCTTCATGCAGAATCTGGCCGACGAGAACGTGCTCACGGTTACCGACAGTTCCGGCGAGCCGCTGGCAGGTGCGTCGGTTCAGGTCTATCAGGCGACTGGACAGCCTGGCGTCTGGTACGGCAAGCACTTCGATAACATACCCGACCTGGATCTCTTTGCCGATGCTGACGGACAGGTTTACTTGGGCCGCTGTCCGTTTAGCGATACGGGAGCGATTACCCACTACTATGAGCTGTGCAACAGCGTGATCATCGTCCGTCTCGAGTATGATGGGACGGTAGGCTACGAATTCATGCACGCAGGACTGTTCAACTTCGAGTACTGGCGCGGCAACACCACCGAAGCTCACTTCACTCTGGAGCTCGAACTGTCCACCGGTGTCGATATCGCACCGCAGCCGCTCGTCTCGCTGGGCAATTATCCCAATCCCTTCAATCCGGGAACGGAGATACGCTATGAGCTCGGACGCGAGATGCAGGTCAAGCTGATGGTCTACAGCCTCGATGGACGGCTGGTCACGGTCTTACGCGAGGATCTGCAACCAGCCGGTACGCACGTCGTTCGCTGGAACGGCCGCGACAGCGACGGACGCAGTCTCGCTTCGGGTACGTACCTCTGTGCTGTGGCGGGGGATGGCGTCGTGCAGACACACAAGATGGTCCTGGTTCGCTAGCGAAGGGATGGTTCGGGAACACACGCTCGCGCGTGGTCATTCCCAGCTCCACCCGAGCCCCAGCGTGACCTGCCAGTAATGCTGAGCACCCGGTTCGGTTTGCACCGCCTGGAGCCGCTGTGTCGACACGACCTGCAAACTGTCGGCTAACAGTCGGTACGCGATACCGGTGCCGAAGGAAAAACCTGGTGAGATATCGATATCTCGCTCCGGTATGAGCGGATTCTGCGACCGCACCTCGGTCGAATACGATCGTGATCGAGCATGGAGACCGAAACCGACGAGACCGAAGAGCTGCACCTGCGATCTGTTCAGGATGAACGGCCGATACTCGCCGACCACTGCGGTGTATGCCGTGCTGCCGTCGTCGTCGGTATTTGCGAAACTGTTGCGCAGGAATGACACGCAGGGCTTCCCGACATCACCACGCGACCAGGAATACGTGAAAGACATGCCCACCGAGTTCGTCAGGTTGCCGCCGCTCACGTTTTCCGGATAACCCAGTACGGTTCCGGCTTCGAATGTCGTGCTCGCATTACCTGGATCCGGCAACGTCAAGATAAGCGCCGCGACCATGACGACAGCGCAACTGGTCCTCATCCAACGGGAATTCATCGCTATTACCTCCCCTTTCGCACACCAGCTACCGAAAAACCATGTCTCGGATTCCGGTTACACAAACAAGTACGGTCGCGAGTTTCGTAATATTTGCGAATACCAGGTAGTGCGATCTGACTATGCCCAGAGACCGCGAGAGGCCACGCCGCGTGGGTATTGCCGGCTGCCGACTCCCGGATGCTATCGCCGGTCACGATGGCGGCGTTACAAAAACGCATCAGGGATTCTGTGTTATAATGAGTGTAGATACAGCGGACGACCGGACTCGGTATCGGCGGTCGACCACTTCAGATGTTAGAAATCAGGAGCTATACCGAATAGCTCCCAGTACGACGGCGCCTGTGCACGTTA
>CAYLIV010000070.1:11058-14258 GCA_964384055.1 uncultured Fibrobacteraceae bacterium | reverse complement strand
ACAGGATCTGCCACAGGTAGCGTGTCGTCCAGGCGTCGCCGTAGCGGTAGTACGGACCGCCGTGCATCTCGATGATCGTGGGCAGGCGGTCGTTCTCGCCCGCACCCGGCGGCAGGAAGAGATAGCCCTCGACCGTCGCACCGTCGTGGCCGGGCAGTGATAATTTCTTCGCCGGCAACAGATCGTACTCGGCGACGGCATCGTTGACGGTCGCCAGCTGCCGCGGTTTGTCCTTTTTCAGCGGCCGCACGTACAGCGTGCCGGGTTCGTGCAGGCGGCTCTCCACGTAGGCGAACACGTCACCGTCGATGCTGAAGCCGCCCAGGGTACCGACCAGGTCGGTCATCGGCGTGATGTCTGCCTGGTCCGCCTGGCGGGTAGCGATCCGGTAGAGATCGAGATCGGTGCCGGCGGCCGCGTTGCAGTAGAGGTACTTGCCGTCGGACGACCAGGTGGGCGCGGTGCCGGGCATCGAGCCGGAGCCGCCGAGCGCCATCTGATGGCCCGCGGTCACGACGCGGGTAGCACCGGTCTTCAGATCCCTGACCACCAGGTCTTTCAGGTTCAGGTAAGCCCGGTAGTCCGCCTCGCGATCGGTGAAATACGCGAGTTGCTTGCCGTCGGGCGAGAACGCAGCCAGCGAGCTGTGGCGATCGTCGGGGGTGATGGGCGTCGACTCGCCCGAGGCCACGTCGATCAGCGCCACCTGATGGTCTTCGTCCACGAGACCCGAGAAACGGGCGTTGTAGGTCACGGCCAAGATCGCACCATCCGGGGACCACGCCACGTGGGACGGGTGCCACGGCTCGCGGGTGAGCTGACGCGGTTCGACATCGTCGCCGATTTTCTCGTCGTCCGGCAGATCGTCACCCGCGGCGACCACCCACACCTGCTGATAGTCCTCGGACTGCTCGAGACGATCGAAGACGGTCCAGTCCTCGCGATCGGGGTCGGTATCGTCGCTCTCGGTTTCCGCGGCGGATTCGGAAACCGTTTCCTCGCCGGCGGTCTCCTCGGTGTCCTCCGTCTCGTCGCCCGTCTCCTCCTCGACCGTCTCCTCCGCCTCTTCTTCCTCGCCGGCCGCGAGCACCGCGAGGTACTCGCCGTCGGGCGACCACCAGTAGTCGCCGACGCCGCCGGCCAGCGCGGTGACCGGCCGCGGTTCGGAACCGTCCAGGAGATTGATCCAGACCTGGGTCTCGTCGTCGTGGGTGCGGATGAAACTGAGCGCGCCGTCGGGCCGCCAGCGCACGCCGCGGACCTCGCTGTCGGCGAAACTGAGACGGCGTGTCGTGCGCTGCTTGACGTCGGCGAGCCAGAGCTGGGTCAGCCGCGTGTCGTTTTCGAGATCCCGGCGGGTCCAGAGATAGGCTACCTGACTGCCGTCGGGCGAGACGACCGGCGAGTACAGGATGGGGGTCTCGAGAAAGCGCTCGATGCTAAAGGCCGGCGGATCGGTTTCCGTAGCCAGTGCCGCCCGTGCGAGCGGGCTGGCGGGCAGTTCGGCGACCAGAAAAAACGACAGGAACGTCAATAACCAGACGGGGGAGAAAATACAGCGCATGGCAGAGCCTCCAGCCTTTCCGAGAGCATGAGCGCCGGCAAAAAAAAATCGCCACGACGGGAAATTCTTTCCGAATCAAATAACGGAAATGATCATTTCTCAAGCACAAAGTCGCTTCCCGAGCAGCCGGCGCTTCCGGCGGCGCGGCAAATCGACAGCCAGGACTCAGGCACCGCGTCCGCCACCCCACTTGTGCCGCCAAGCCCCTTAAAGTTTCTTTACTTCACTTGCCGACTCGGCACATAGTTTGCGAAAGTGACCGCGTAATCTTTTGCTGGGACTAGAATGTCGGATCAGGGTTTCGATGTCAGGTGAACCCGGCGTCCTCGTGTAGGCAATACCTGGGGGTCCAAAATGGCTGGAGCGAAGACGGGAACGGTGCAGAACACGCTGCAGAACCACCTGCGGGCGGTGAAGAACGGCGAACGGCGATTCGAGAATGCGTTTCAGGGCATCAGCCGCATGATCCTGGACGACGATATCGAAAAAGTCATCGTCAACGGCAAAACGGTCTACGATTTCAAGATTTTCCGCACCGGACCTAAACATATCATCGGTATGTACGAGGAGATCAACAGCTTCGTCTCCTTCGTCAACGATGCCGCAGAGGGCGGATCTTCCGCGGAAATGGCTTACGTGCTCGTCGGCGAGCCCGGCAACGGCAAGACCTTCTTCGTCGAGTATGTCAGCTCGTTGTACCGGAAGTTCCTCTCCGTGGATGAGAACCGCAAGTACACCTTCCGCTTCGTCGGGCTGGATAAAATCGGTACATACGGCAAGATAACGACCATCGAGTCGCAGACCTACGAAGACCCGATGATCCTCGGCATGAACCTGTACGACGATCGTGACGAGAGCCGTAACTACCTCACACGCAAGGTCGGCTTCTCCGATGAGGAGCTCGAGGCCTGCGAGGGCAATTACCGGCCGCTCGGGGCCTGCAGCGCCTATATCTGGAACGATATACGCAACTTCACCGGTGGCAAGATCACCGACATGCTCAAGCACGTCGAGATCATTCCGGTGCCCCTGACCGAGAGCCTCGGTACGGTCACGGGCAAGTACCCCGCCAAGGACAAGATCACCTCGTCGGCGGTGGACCTGCTGGGTGAGGAATCGATCCAGCGCCTGCTGCACATCTCGGACACCAATAATCCGTACCGTTTCGATCTGCGGCGCGGCGCCCTGGCCCGCGTGGCCGGCGGCGGCATCCACTTCAGCGACGAGCTGTACAAGAACAAGAAGGATCTGGTGCAGGTGTATCTGGGCGTCATCCAGAACCGGATGATCGAGATCGACGGCTACAAGTGGCCCATCGACACCCTGATCGTCGCCACCAGCAACAACTCCGAGTTCAACCGCTTCCTGGCCGAGAAGGAAGAGGCGCCGATCATCGACCGTTGCCGCATCAGCTACATCTCGCACAACACCAATTACCTGCTGCAGGACGAGCTGACCAAGTACGCCATCGGCAACGAGACCAAGATGACCCTCAACAAGGAAAAGCTGCACCAGGACCCGAACATCAACTACGCGACGTCGGTGGCGGCGGTCCTGACCCGTCTGCCCCACTCGGAGAAGCTCACGCCGGTCGAGACCATGAAGCTGGCGGCGGGCGAGGTGGCCGGCGAGAAGA
>CAYLIV010000070.1:0-10958 GCA_964384055.1 uncultured Fibrobacteraceae bacterium | reverse complement strand
CTCACGCCGGTCGAGACCATGAAGCTGGCGGCGGGCGAGGTGGCCGGCGAGAAGAGCATCAAGACCCTGGCCGAGGTCATCGACACCCTGAGCCAGGACCCGGACATCACCACGCGTTTCGGCCAGAAGGGGCTCGGCCAGCGTAACCTGGGCCGCGCCATCCAGCTTTTGATCGAGAGCTCGGAGACCAACGAGGGCCGCTGCATGTTCGCCTACGACATCTTCAAGGCCTTCGACCGGATCGTTCTCGACTACGTGCAGGACGCCAACGACCGCGCCAAGTACCTCGAGGACCTCAAGACGGCACGGGGGCTGTACCGCGAACGGATCATGACCGAGATGTTCAACGCCTACATGGACGAGCCCCAGGCCATCCGCAAGGACGTGATGAACTACGTCAACATGATCATCGGCATCGACGCCGAGCATCTCGGCGCCGACAAGATGTGGAAGTACAAGGATCCGCAGTCCGGCGAGCTGAAGGCGCTGAAGATCGACGAGCGCTTCATCAAGAGCATCGAGGAGCAGCTCGAACTCAAGACCGAGGAGCAGCGCGAGTCGTTCCGCACCTCGATCCGCAAGATTTACGGCCAGAAGATCTCAATGGATCCGGACTACGACTTCATGGACAACATCGAGCTGGTCAAGGCGGTGACCGACGTGCGGCTCAAGTCGGACATCGCCGGCGCCGGCAGCCTGATCGGCGCGCTGGCCAACCGGACCAACGAGGAGAACCAGAAGCTCTACGATCGCATGATCGATACCATGCTGAACAAGCTCGACTACTGTCAGACCTGTGCCCAGAAAACGATAGAGTATTTCTGCACGCAGGAAGACGAAAACTGACCAGGCGGGATGTGAAGCATGGATTCGAGATCGCGGCAGCTCTACCAGGAACTCAAGCGGCAGGGGCTCAGCCCGGAGCAGGAAGACAGGATCCTGTGGGAACTGAGCCTCGGCGGCTCGCACGATGTGGTAGGAGACGAGGGTATCGATGCAACCGCAGTATCGGCCGCGACCGGTGCATCCGATCCGACCACCTCGGTAACGGCCGCTCCCCCGCCCGACGACCGTGAAACGCTGACCGAGGTCCCGACCAACCTCTACGGATTCAACGACCTGGCCCAGCTCCAGACCCTGACCGCCGGCAAGGGATCGTACACCACGCGCCTGCACTCACTCGATGAACTGCTCGAACGCGATCGCCGGCGCGAAGAGGACGGTTTCCCCCGCAAGATCCGTGTCGGCAAGCTGATCAAGCCGGGCAAGACCGGGCAGGGCAAGATCGTCGTCGTACCGACCACCGTCGAGGAGAAGCTGCTGCACGATCCGTCCTTCAAGGAACAGACCGAGGAAGGCGAGGCCGGCGGCACCGGTGACGGCGAGGAAGGGGAAGTGATCGGCGAGCAGCCGGTGCGGCCCCAGGAAGGCGAGGGAACGGGTCCCGGCGAAGGCGAGAGCGGCCCCCACGAGATGGAGTCGAGCGCCTACGATCTGGGCAAGATCCTGACCGAGAAATTCAAGCTGCCCAACCTCAAGGACAAGGGCAAGAAGAGGTCGCTGACCCGGTACACCTACGACCTGACCGACCGTAACCGGGGTTACGGCCAGTTTCTCGACAAGAAGGCCACCTTGCGCCAGATCGTCGAGACCAACATCAATCTGGGCCGCATACCGGACCCCGGCAATATCGATCCGTCCCAGTTCCTGATCGCGCCGGACGACAAGGTCTACCGGATCCTGTCCCGCGAGAAGGATTTCGAGTCGCAGGCCGTGATCTTCTTCCTGCGCGACTATTCCGGCTCCATGTCGGGCAAACCCACCGAACTGGTCGTCTCGCAACACGTGCTGATCTACAGCTGGATCCTCTATCAGTATTCCGGCCAGGTGGAGACGCGATTCGTCCTGCACGATACCGAGGCCAAGGAAGTACCCGACTTCTACACCTACTACAACAGCAAGGTCGCCGGGGGCACGAAGGTGGCGTCGGCCTTCAAGCTGGTCAACGAGATCGTGGAGAAGGAAAACCTGACCCGGGAATACAACATCTACGTGTTCCACGGCACCGACGGCGACGACTGGGACAGCGAGGGCAAGGAAACGATCCCGGCGATCGAGAAGATGCTCGGCTACGCCAGCCGGGTCGGTATCACCATCGCCGAGAACGCCTACGGCAAGTCCGGCGAGACAGAGGTGCAGAAGTACCTGGAGAAATCGGAACTGCTCGAGAAGAAACCGGAGCTGATCCGGCTCGACGTCATGCAAGAGGACGCCAACGAGCCCCGCCTGATCGAAGGCATCAAGAAGCTGATTTCCTGACCTCGATCGTCTGTCGACGATCCGGGCTGCAGCGGGTGGACCATGGAGCTGATCGAACAACACGCCAAGAAGATCATGGAAGGCTGCAAGGAGCGGGCCCGCGACGCCGGCCTGTCCTTCCAGGACGAGACCCTCGAGTACGTCGTCACCAACCGCGATCTGCTCGAACTGTCGCCCAAGGTCATGATCCCGACCATGTACGACTACTGGGTCCACGACGTCGAGGTACTCAAAGAAAAGGGCAAGTACGAGCTCTATCCCCACAACCCCTACGAGACCGTCATCAACACGCGGCCGGCCATCAGTTTCTACAACGACAACAATCCCGACTGGCTGAACGTGATGATCTTCTACCACGTTCTGGGCCACATCGATTTCTTCCAGAACAACCTGTACTTCCGCCATACCTGGGACTACGACTTCACCAGCCAGGCGCTGTCGGACAAGCGGGCGATCGCCGGGTTGCGCTCGGAACACGGGCGCTGGGTCGATTACATCATCGAGTTCGCCCGCGGGCTGGACAATCTCGTCGGCTATCACCATGAGCTGTCGGACCTGCACCGCAATCCGCAAAACGGCCCATCCTCGCTGGTGAACTTCTACTTCGACGTTTTCCTGCAGGATGTTCTGCAGAGCAGGATCAGCGACTTCGTCAAGGAGATCGAACGTTACAACGCCTGCCTGCGGGAGCACGGCGACCAGGGCGAACACACCTTCTTTGCCGGGGTCAAGCAGAAGCATCCGGAATTCATGGCGCTGTACGAGAAGAGCCAGACCGACGACCGCAACACACGGCCTGACCTGATGCAGTTCGTGCTCGACCACTCCGAGTATCTCGAGCGCGAGGAAAACCGCTGGATGAAGACGGTGCTGCACGTGGTCCGCAACACCTCTCTGTATTTCCAGCCGCAGATCCGCACCAAGATCATGAACGAAGGCTGGGCCAGCTACTGGCACGAGGCTCTCTTCCTGAAGGACGACCGGATCAAGGGTCACGAGGTGGATTTCGCGCGGGTCAACGCCCGGGTCACCTCCATGCCGCGCGTCGGCCTGAATCCCTATGCCCTGGGCCTGCGCATGTTCCATTTCGTCGAAGAGTCGGCGAACCAGGGGCGTTACTGCCAGGAGTTCCTCGCCCTGCTCGACTCGGAAGAGCGGCGCCGATTCGACCAGCACACGGGGCTGGGCCAGGAGTACATCTTCAAGGTCCGCGAGAACCTGTGCGATTTCCTGTTCATCAAGAACTTCCTCAACCAGGACTTCGTGACCAGCTACAACCTGTTCGTGGCCGGCAAGCGACTGAACGAGCAGCGCATGACCTGGGAGTACTACGTCAAGAGCCGCAAGGCCGAAGAGTATCGCCGGATGGTGTCGGAACAGCTGTACCACCCGCCGCACGTGAAGATCGAGCACGACAAGTGCGAGGACGGCTGTCTCTATCTGCTGCACGAATTCGAGGGCAAGCCGCTGGTGCAGGAATATATCCACAACACCTTGCTGGGTCTGGAATATCTTTGGGGCAACACCGTGAAACTCGAGACGAGAGAGATAAAATCGGTCAAGCGGCCCGACGGGCAGCAGCAATCGCTGCCGGGCATGGCCGGCGAGAGCGCCGACGTCGAGCCCGAGATCGAGTGGCAGCAGGTTCTGTACACCATGAAGGATCGCAAACTGTCCAAGGGGATAATCTGACCCGGCGGATAATCCGACGCGGCAGCGGTAGCCGCGGCTTTCCCGGCATCGGGAGCATCCGACCAGGGCGTCAACAGAGCGGGAACGGGACAATGGATAACGTCAAGAAAGCCATGTTCACCCTCGAGCAGCGTCAGCACGAGCTCGACCATGCCACGGCGCTGCCCTTCGAGAAATACCTACTGCTGCTGCGCGCCCGGCCCGATCTGCTCGTCCGCAACGTGTTCCAGACCTTCCACGACATGATCAAGTCTCACGTGGGCAGCGGTTACGACGAGTACCCCGACGATCCCGAGTCGATCCACTTCATCGACTACGACTTCGACTCGCTGTTCGTGGACGGCAGCGACCAGCCGTTCTTCGCCGATCGCATCTTCTCCAACCGGTTGATGAATCTGGTCGAGGCCTTCCGTGGCGGCGCCCAGCAGAACAAGATCTACATCTTCGACGGCCCGCCGGGTTGCGGTAAGAGCATCTTCCTGAACAATCTGTTGAAACGATTCGAGGAGTACGCCAACTCCGAAGACGGCACGCGCCACGAGGTGGTCTGGCGGCTCGACCGCAAACTGCTGGGCGGTTTGAACGAGATCCAGTCGCGACCGGTCATCGAGAAGCTGGCCAAGATGCTCGATGCGCCCGGCATGGACGTGGGTCACGATCCCACGGTCGAACATTCGGTACGCATCACCGACGATTACATCGAGGTGCCCTGTCCCAGCCACGACAACCCGCTACTGATGGTGCCCAAGGACCAGCGCCCCGATTTCTTCGACGCGCTGTTCGAGAACGACGAGTTCAAGTGGAACCTCTCGACGGGCAAGGAATACGACTGGGTCTTCCACGACTCCGCATGCACGATCTGCAGTTCGCTCTACCGGTCGTTGCTGTCGAAACTCGGTGACGCCGGCGAGATCTTCAAGATGGTCTACGCCCGGCCTTTCCAGTTCAACCGGCGGCTCGGCGAAGGCATCACCGTTTTCAATCCCGGCGACCGGCCGGCCCGGGAAAACGTGCTGACCAATCCCCAGATCCAGAAGCGGATCGACTCGCTGCTGCGCGACAGCAATCTGGTCAAGTACCTGTTCTCGCGCTACGCGAAGACCAACAACGGCATCTACGCCCTGATGGACATCAAGGGACACAACAAGGACCGTGTGATCGAGCTGCACAACATCATCAGCGACGGCGTGCACAAGGTCGAGGATATCGAGGAGAACGTTAACTCGCTGTTCATCGCGGTCATGAATCCGGAAGACAACAAGAATCTGCGCGGCTTCCAGTCCTTCTCCGATCGGATCGAGTTCGTCAACATTTCGTATGTGCTCGACACCAAGACCGAGGTGCAGATCTATCGCAACGTGTTCGGCCGCCACATCGACCAGGCCTTCCTGCCGCGGGTCCTCGAGTGCTTTGCGCGGGTAATCATATCTTCGCGGCTGAACACCAAGTCGCCGGCATTGCTCGAGTGGATCAGCGCGCCGGGCAAGTACAGCCGTTACTGTGACGAGAACCTGCAGCTGTTGAAGATGGGCATTTACAGCGGCGTGATCCCCACCTGGCTCGAAGAGAAAGACCGCAAGGGCTTCACGGCCAAGCTCCGCCGCAAGATCATCGCCGAGGCCGACACCGAGGGCGACAAGGGTTTCTCGGGCCGCGATTCGATCAACATCTTCGGCGAGCTGTACTCGACTTACGGCAAGGACGCCGCCCTGATCAACATGTCCGCGTTGGTCAACTTCTTCACCAAGGTACGCAAGGACCTGATGGGCTCCATCCCCGACGGTTTCCTCGAATCGTTGCAGCGCATGTACAACTACTCGATACTGCAGGAAGTGAAGGAATCGTTGTATTATTACAACGAGGAGCAGATCGCCCGGGACATCCAGAATTACCTGTTCGCCCTGAACTACGAGATCGACACCACCGAGGTCTGCACCTTTACCGGCGAAAAGCTGGATATTACCGAGGAGTATCTCGACGGCATCGAGAACCGCCTGATCGGCGGCGACGCCGACCGCGGGCAACGGCTGCTGTTCCGCCTGGAGACGCAGAAGGAGTACACGTCACGGACGCTGACCCAGGAAATCCTCGTGGAGAACCTGCCGATCACCGAGACGAAACTCTACCGGGAACTGTACGACCGCTACGTCTTCAGCCTGAAGGAAAAGGTGCTCGAACCCTTCCTGGAGAACGCCAACTTCCGCCGTGCCATCAAGGAATTCGGCACCGAGGAATTCCGCACCTACGACAAGCGCATCCGCGACGACGTGACCTTCCTGATCAACAACCTGTGCGACAATTTCGGCTACACCGAACCGGGCGCCCGCGCCGTGTGCATCTACGTGGTCGACAACAAGCTGGCCAAGGAATTCGCCACCGAGAAGAGTTAGCTCGCGCTTTCCGTCCGGTTTCTACTACCGCCGTCGCAGCGCCGGGCCGCAACGACGGTCTCAACAGACGGCGTCGGCCAGAAGCGACAATGTCGCCGAGGCCCTCCCCTGGAACAGGTAGTCCGACCCGCAGGCCGCACTCGATCCACCCGTAAAAGCACCGAAGAAGCCGCCGCCGTTCTCACCCCGGGTCAACGCGGTGGTCTCGGTATTGAATTCCAGGATCAGCCCATCGTTCGCCTTCACCAGGCCGGGCAGACTCGCGGCGGGATACACCTGGGCCGAGGTGCCGACGACCAGCAACAGATCGCAGCCGTCGAGCAGCGCGTCGATCCGCCGGGTACCGCGGACATTCTCGCCGAAGAGCACCACGTTGGGTTTCAGCGGCGAATCGCACTGCCGGCAGCGGGGCACATGCTCGCCCTTCCGCACCGACGCGTCCACCGCAACCAGCTTGCCGCAGTCGAGGCATTGCAGCTGCTGGTGGTCGCCGTGCATCTCGACCACCGTTCGGTTGCCGGCGCGCTGGTGCAGCCCATCCACGTTCTGGGTGATGATGCCCGCCAGGTGTCCGGCACACTCCAGACGGGCCAGCGCCTCATGGGCGGGATTGGGCGCCGCGCCGGCCAGGGTCCGGTCGATGGCGCGATACAGCCGCCAGGCTTTCTCGGGATTGTGGAGGAAGACATCGAGACCGGCATATTCGTCGGGTGGGAAGACGGTCCACAGGCCGCCCGGGCTGCGAAAGTCGGGGATGCCGCTTTCCACCGAGATGCCGGCTCCGGTCAGGGCCACCGGACGCCGGGCCGCCAGCAGGGACGCAACGGCGTCGGCAAGGTGCTCCTCGTGTTCGCCGGGTACGATCCTCGTCACCATCGCGTCCCCTTGCGCCGTAATCCTACCGCGCCGGCTATCGCGGAGTACAGAAGGCGTCGGCCCGATCCGTTCAACGCAGCGCGGTGAACCAGCGGCTCCAGCGCGGCCGCCAGTGCCGGTCGGGATCGAGCGAGGCGACCACCGCCTGCACCCGGCCGTCGATCTGCTCGCGATCGATAAAACCAAAATAGCGCGAATCGGCGCTGTTGTCGCGGTTGTCCCCCATCATGAAGTACTGACCCTCGGGAACGGTGAGCGGATCGAAATCCTGCCTGCCCGGCCGCCCGGGCGTGAGCATCACCGTGTGCCGCGTGCCGGTCAAATCTTCGGTGTAGAACCGGTGGCGCGCCTGCTGCGTCGTCGAGAGCTCGGACCCGGCCTGCGGGTCCGCCGGTCCGTAATCCAGCGGACTGCCGTTCACGTACAGCCGGTTGCCGCGCATGGCGAGCTCGTCGCCCGGCACGCCGACCACCCGTTTGACCAGTCGCGTACCGTCCACGGGCGAGTAGCAGATGACCACATCGCCACGTTGCGGATCGCCCCACTGGGCCACCCGTAGCTTGGTGAAGGGTACTTTCAGGTCGTACGCCAGCTTGTTGACGAAGATGCGTTCGCCTTCGAGGATGGTCGGGATCATCGAACCGGTGGGGACGTCGTTCCAGTCGGCGACGGCGCTGCGGAACGAGGTCGCGATCAGGATGGGGATGGCCAGGGTCAGGCTCCATTCCCGCAGAAAGCGGCGCACGCGGGGATTTCGGGTCCAGTTCATGGTGCTACTCCGTCGGTAACGAGAACGTGTCGGGCAACGGGCTCTGATACCATGCCTATACGCGATGGTTCCGCCGGGGATGCGTTTTCAACCGAGTTCTCGTGCGACCATCTGCCCGAAGCATCGCATACCCTCGCGGATCTGCTCCGGCGAGACCATGCTGAAACTCGCCCGCATACAGTTGCGCAGGCCGCCCTGGGTCGAGAAACCCGGACCCGGAACCAGCAGTACCTTCAACGTCTCGCTGTAACGCTCGACCATGCGTTGCGCGTCACACTGCTCGGGCAGCACGAACCAGATGAACATGCCGGCATCGGGTATGTTGTAGCTCACCTCGGCGGGCAGGAATTCCTTCGCCGCGGCGATCATCGCCTCGCGATTCTGCCGGTAGAACTCGCAGTTCCGGCGGATGTGCTCGCGGAAGCCGTCGTGGCCGCCGGTGCGTAGATACTCACGCAGCAGCGCCTGGACGAACATGCTCGTGTGCAGGTTCGAGCACTGCTTGAAAAGCACGAATTGCCGGATGATGGCCGCCGGTCCCGACGCGTAGCCGATGCGCAGGCCGGGCGCGAACACCTTCGAAAAACTATCCAGCCGGACGACCCGGCCCTCGTTGTCGAGGGACTGCAGCGTCGGCGGCGGCGGACTGTCGTCCAGGCGCACGAGCTGATAGGGATCGTCCTCGAGGATGAGCAGGTCGTGACGCGACGCCAGTTCGACCAGATGCCGCCGGCGTTCGACCGCAAGGGTCACGCCGCCGGGATTGTGCCCACTGGGAATTATGTAGATGAACTTGGGCAGCCGGTCGCCGCGCCGCACGATCTCGTCCAGCGTCTGTGCGAGCGCGGCGGTGTCCATTCCGTCTGCATCCAGTGGAATCCCGACGAAGTTCCCGGTGAACGATTTGAAGGCCGACAGGGCGCCCGGATAGGTAGGCTCCGACACGACGATGCTGTCCTCGGGATCGGTCAGCAGATAGGCCATGATGAACAGGCCTTCCTGGCTGCCGTTGAGGGTGACGATCTGATCAGGTGTGAGCGTCACACCATCTTTGCCCCGTTGCCAGGCGACGAGTTCGTCCAGCAGTCCGCCGTGGCCGTCCGACGGTCCGTACTGGGACGCCGCCACGAGGTCCGCTCCCGCGAGGGTCGTGCTCGTGCCGTCCTTGAAGTGCACGTCGACCTTCTCGAACACGAAGGTGTCCGGATTCGGGTAACCGCCGCCGAGCGAGACCATGCCCTCGATCTTCATGTACTTCAAGAGCTCGCGGATGATCGACGGGGATTTCCCGCGGGCCCGGCGCGCCATACGCTCCTGCAAATCCAGCATCGTGATTCCTCCACCGATATAACCCGCCACGCGGCGCCTGTCTTTCCCGAGGGCCGGCCGATACCGGGACGGCAACCGCAGGACTCGTTTCCGGGAAGGTAGTTCGCCTGCGTTAGAGGGTCAACTCGGCATGCCCACGCGGGCTAGCCAGGCACGCGCACGAAGTTCTCGAGGAACGCCATGGCCACGGGCGACCGGGTGATGTCGCCGCGTTCGAGGGTGGCGGTGTGGGTCAGGTGCCGGGTATTGGCCAGCACGATGAAGGTCAGCCGTCGGGCGGGAATCTTGAGGATCAGCGAAGAGCTGCACGCTCCCTGACCATGGTGCCAGATCAGACGCTCACCGGCCACGTCCTGCACGAACCAGCCGAGACCGCTGAAAGAGGGCTGTCCTGCGGGATCGGGCGTCGGCGCGGATGTGGGCGTGAAGGCGAGTTCCCGGGAGTCGCTGTCGAGCAACGAGCCCTGGGTCAAGGCGATGTCGAAGCGCGCCAGATCGCGAACCGAGGAGACCAGCCCGCTGTCGGTCCCGAAATACTCGCCGTAACTGCCCGCGAGCGGCTGCCGCAGGTCGCCGACTCGATAGGGACGCGCCAGGCGGGACAGCACGCCGGCGTCTCCGTCGCGCTGATTGCCGGGCGAGCTGTCCTCGAGACCGATAGGAAAGATGATGCGTTCGAGCAACAGATCGCGAAACGGTTTGCCGGTCGCCTGCCGGAGCACCGCGCCGAGCGTGGCGAATCGATCCTGCGCGCGGTCAGCACCGTTCGGCGCCGGTCGCTGCCAGATATCCGCGAGGAGCTGGCGGACCGTGCAATCGCCGCCGGTACCGGACGCGACGCCGTAATTCGCCAGCGGATCGTCGAGCTGGATCCGGCCCTGTTCCATGAGGTGCAGCACGAGTGTGGCACTAAAAGGTCGCGTCAATGCGTCCAGATGGAAGGGCGTTTCCGGTGTCGCCGGGATCTGCCGATCCAGATCCGCGAAACCGAAGCCGCGGGCACAGATCAGCCGACCGTCGTGGACGATGCCCGCCGCCATTCCCGGGATGCCGTTTGCCCGCTGGAAGTCCTGTAGAAAGCGTTCAAAGGTGGCCAGATGCGGCGTGAGGTCGGCTACCAGCTGTTCGCAATCCTCGGCGTCGGGCCGGGACTCGTAATGCAAAGAAACCACCGCGAAGACCGACAGCACCAGCAAGGTCGTCGTGACGATCAACAGTGCGCGGGTTCGTTGCTTCATCGCGATACCTCTCGCCGTTCGTCCATGGGGATACGCATTCCGATCACGGCAAAATATGTACCACCGGCGCTGGCCTAACCGATCCGAGCTGTGGATATTCGCCAAAACGTTCTGCACGAGAGCATTGCCGGCTTCGAGCGCCGGCCGGCCGGAAGCGGGCAGGGCTCCGCACGCCGCGGCGAGCCGGCCGTGAACACAACGGGGAAGTGTGCGAGGCACAACACGGGTTGTCTCGGTGACAACGTCTGCGACACGTCCGCCATACGCCCGTAACACGCCCGCAGGCGCCTGTGTTTAAGCAAAGTCAATATGTCCCCTTAACTGCCACGAGATTATGTCCCCTCA
>CAYLIV010000069.1:0-14765 GCA_964384055.1 uncultured Fibrobacteraceae bacterium | reverse complement strand
CGGCGAGGTGCTGGTCGCGACCCAGGAAGTGACCGAGATGAAGAACGGCAAGCGCGTTCCGGTCAAGCGCAAGTTCTTCCCCAGCTACATCCTGGTCGAGATGATCATGAACAAGGAGACGCAGCACTTCATCAACTCGATTCCCGGTGTGACCCGTTTCATCGGCGGGACGCCGCTGAAGCCCCAGCCGATCACCAAGGCCGAGGTCGATCGTATTCTGGGCCGTATGTCGACGCCGGAGGAAGCCAAGGAAACACTGGAGATCCCCTATGAGGTGGGCGAGAGCGTCCAGGTCATGGACGGCCCGTTCGCCGAGTGGATCGGCATCATCAACGAGATCAATCGCGACAAGGGCAAGCTCAAGGTCATGATCTCGATATTTGGTTCGGAGACACCGGTGGAGCTGGACTTCTTGCAGGTCAAGCCGGTCTAGACTGCCGTTTGTCGGGCGATTCCCGGGCTTGTCTGGGCCCAGGGGATCGTCACCGTTATCGTTCCCTCTCGAACGGTGGCGGACGTTCAATAGCGAAGGCGCTGTCGAGGCGCCGGCACCGCGAAGAAATGTGGACTCTTCTTGCGCGGGACCGAAACCGACACAGCGTTCGAATCATCGGTTGAAGGAGTAATCGCACATGGCAAAAAAAGTCATGACGAACATCAAGTTGCAGATTCCGGCCGGCAAGGCGAATCCAGCCCCTCCGGTGGGCCCCGCCCTCGGCCAGCATGGTGTGAATATCATGGAATTCTGCAACGCCTTCAACGAGCGCACGAAAGAACAGGTGGGTCTGATTATCCCGGTTGTGATCACGGTCTTCCAGGACCGTAGTTTCAGCTTCATAACCAAGACCCCCCCCGCTGCCGTGTTGCTCAAGAAGGCTGCTGGCCTGGCGTCCGGCAGTTCCGAACCCGGTAAAGAGGTCGTCGGCACGGTGACGCGAGCCCAGTTACGGGAGATCGCGACCCTGAAGATGGAAGATCTCAATGCCGGTTCGCCCGAGGCCGCGATGCTCATCATCGCCGGTACGGCGCGAAGCATGGGACTGGAAGTCGTCTAGGCACGGCAACGACTGAGAAGTCACGGCGTCGGGCCCCGGACCTGAGTCCGCGGGTGAGCCGACACCGGAGAAAGAGCGCCGGCGGTTCGCGAACGGCGAAGCAGCCGGTAGAACTCGATCGAACAATCGCAGTCAAAGGAAGTAACTTCAGATGAGACACGGGAAAAACTATCGCAACGCCAGGGCGAAACTCGAACGGACCAAGTTCTATCCCTTGGACGAGGCCCTCGAGACCCTGGAAGCCCTACCCAAGGCGAAATTCGACGAGACGATCGATCTCGCCGTGCGGTTGAACGTCAACCCGCGGCACGCGGACCAGATGGTCCGTGGCACGGTTGTCCTGCCCAACGGAACCGGCAAGTCTGTCCGGGTCCTGGTGATCACGCGTGGTCCCAAGGAGCAGGAAGCCCAGGATGCCGGAGCGGACATGGTGGGCGCGGACGAGTACATCCCCAAGATCAAGGACGGCTGGACCGATGTGGACGTGATCATCGCCACGCCGGACATGATGGGTGAACTCGGTAAGCTGGGCCGGATCCTCGGTCCCCGCGGCCTGATGCCGAATCCCAAGGTGGGAACGGTGACCATGGACATCGCCAAAGCGGTCAAGGAAGCGAAGGCCGGACGGATCGAGTACCGCGTCGAGAAGGCCGGTATCATCCACGCTCCGGTCGGCAAGCGTTCGTTCTCCAAGGAACAGCTGTCCGAGAACATCCGCGCTCTCTACAAGGAGCTGGTGCGGGTGCGACCGGCGGTGGTCAAGGGAACCTACGTCAGATCGTTGTTCCTGTCCGCGACGATGTCGCCGGCCATCCACATCGATGTCAGCTCGCTGAGCTAGGGAAGAGGCTCCCCGGCGGCACGCCTCAACCCGCCGCCGGAGCGATACATGCGACTTAAGGAGGGTGCCACATGGCACGTTCAGAAAAAATAGCCGAGGTCGAGGCTATCACCAAACGGTTCCAGGCCGCCCAGAGCATGGTGCTGGCCGATTTCACGGGCCTGACGGTGGAGCAGATGACCTCGTTCCGCGCGAACTGCCGTGCGCAGAACGTCGATTGCCGGGTGGTGAAGAACCGTCTGGCCAAGATCGCGGCGGACAATGCCGAGCTGTCGGCGGTGAAAGACCACCTCGCCGGCCCCACGGCCATCATCTTCGGTTCGGAAAGCCAGGTCGATCCGGCCAAGATCGTGGTCGACTTCGCCAAGGACAACGAAGCATTGCAGGTCAAGGGCGGTGTTGTCGACGGCCAGATGCTCTCGGCCAAGCAGGTCGTGGCTCTGTCCAAGGTCCCGAGTCGGGACGAGTTGATCGCCAAGATGATGGGCAGCATCAACTCCCCGCTCAGTGGACTGGCGTCCACGATCAACGGTGTGATGGGAGCGCTGGCGCGAACGATCGACGCCGTCGCCAAGCAGAAAGCGGAAGCAACGAGCGCGTGATGCATCTCGTCACGGCTCTCGAGAGGGTAATTTTTCAGCGAGCGGCATCAGACAGGTCGGCCGACCGGCCTCCGGGAAGGCCCGCAAGGGCGACCGCTCCCTGATTCAGACAAAGAGGAGAATGGAACAATGTCCGAAGAGATCAGCCTGAGTGAAAACGCCCAGAAAGTTCTGGAGATGATCGAGACCATGAGCGTTCTCGAGGCCGCCGATCTGGTCAAGGCCATGGAAGAGAAGTTCGGTGTCAGCGCTGCGGCGCCCGTGGCGATGGCCGCCATGCCCGGCGCTGGTGGCGGCGAGGCTGCCGAAGAGGTCAAGGACGAGTTCGCCGTCGTGCTGACCGGCATCGGCGACAAGAAGATCCAGGTGATCAAGGTCGTCCGGGCCATCACGAGCCTGGGGCTGAAGGAGGCCAAGGATCTGGTCGAGAAGGCTCCGACCGAGATCAAGGACGGCCTGCCCAAGGCAGAGGCCGAGCAGATCAAGGCTCAGCTCGAAGAAGTCGGCGCCATCATCGATCTGAAGTAGTTGATCGGAACGTCATTCCGTGTCTCCGCCTCGCCTGGCGAGGCGGGGAACGGAATGTCCGACGCCGGCGCGGCGTCGAATTCGTGGTATTCGCTTTGCGGTTCTCCCCTTCGCGTGAGGAAGTGGTCCTGTGAGTGACAAGATCCCAGTTGATAGGTTCACCGGGCGCATCAATTACTCCAAGCTGCAACAGAACGAAAAAATGCCCAACCTGCTGGCGGTCCAGCTGGAGTCGTACAACGATTTTCTGCAAGTGGGCGTGCCTCCGGAAAAACGCAAGAACTACGGACTGGAAGCGGTCTTCCAGTCGATCTACCCAATCGAGGCGACCCGCGGCCAGCTCATCATGGAGTACATCAGCTACCATACCGGCGAGCCCAAGTATGGTATCGACGAGTGCCAGGAACGCAGCCTTACCTTCAGCGTGCCGCTGAAGGTCAAGCTGCGGCTGGTCGTCAAGGACCAGGAGGGGGACAGCTCGGACGACGAGATGCAGATACGCGACATCCAGGAACAGGAAGTGTACCTGGGCGAGCTGCCGATGATCACCAGCAAGGGGACCTTCATCATCAATGGCGCTGAGCGCGTCATCGTCAGCCAGTTGCATCGTTCGCCGGGTGTGTTCTTCAGCGACGAGATCCATCCCAACGGCCGGCGGCTGTTCCGGTCGCGGATCATTCCCTACCGGGGCTCCTGGGTGGAGTTCACCACCGACATCAACGACATCCTCTATGTGCACATCGACCGCAAGCGCAAGCAACCGGTGACGATGTTGTTGCGCGCCCTCGGTTTCCAGACCAACGAGGAGATCATCGAACTGTTCCACGACGTGGAAAAGGTGAAGATCCCGCGCGCCGGCACCAAGAAATACGCCGCCCTCGAAGAATCGCTCGAAGGTCGCGTGCTGGCCGCCGACGTTTTCAAGCCCGAGGAAGAGGACCCCATCGCCACCGCCGGCAGCGTCATCGACGCGCCGTTGCGGGAAGAGATCCTCACCACCGGGCAGACCGAGGTCAAGCTGGTCGCAGTCACCGAGCGGTCGGCCAACGAACCGAGCCTGATCCTCAATACCTTGCGCAAGGATCCGACCAGCAACCAGGTCGAGGCGCTGCGCCGTTTCTACCAGCTGTTGCGACCGGGCGATCCGCCCAACGAAGAGGTCGCCAAGGCCCTGTTCGAGCGTCTGTTCTTCAACGACAAGCGCTACGACCTGGCCGAGGTCGGTCGTTACAAGATGAACCGCCGGCTCAGCCTCGACGTGGATCCCAAGACCACGACGCTGACGCCCGCGGATTTCCTGTCCATCATCAACGAGATGATCCTGCTGTTCCTGGGGACCGGCGTGATTGACGACATCGATCACTTCGGCAACCGGCGAATCCGTTCGGTGGGTGAGCTGCTGGCCAACCAGTTCTCGGTGGGCCTGTCGCGCATGGCCCGTATCATCAAGGAACGGATGAACCTCTCGGACAAGGAGAAACCGCTGGCGCCGGCCGACCTGGTCAACGCCCGTACTGTCTCGGCGGTGATCCAGTCCTTCTTCGGCAGCAGTCAGCTCAGTCAGTTCATGGATCAGACAAATCCTCTGAGCGAGATGACGCACAAGCGGCGTCTGTCGGCACTGGGACCGGGTGGTCTGCATCGTGACCGCGCCGGATTCGAGGTGCGTGACGTGCACTACACCCACTACGGCCGGATGTGCCCCATCGAGACGCCGGAAGGTCCCAACATCGGACTGATCGCCAGTCTGGCCACCCATGCCCGGATCAACAGCTTCGGCTTCATCGAGTCGCCGTATCGTCGCGTGGAGAAGGGCAAGGTTCTCGACCGGACCGATTACCTGACCGCCGATCAGGAGGATTCGGTAACCATCGCGCAGGCCAATGCCGTGCTCGATGGCAAGGGCAAGTTCGTCAAGAAACAAGTCCTGACCCGCTACAAGGGCGAGTACCCCCTGACCAAGCCGGTGAAGATCGACTACATGGACGTGTCGCCGAAGCAGATCGTTTCGGCGGCGGCCTCGTTGATCCCGTTCCTCGAGCACGACGACGCCAACCGCGCCCTGATGGGCTGCAACATGCAGCGGCAAGCGGTGCCGTTGCTGGTCGCGGATTCGCCGGTCGTGGGCACGGGCATGGAGAAGAAGATCGCCACCGACTCCGGTGCGGTGATCGTGGCCGAGGGGCCCGGCGTCGTGGAATCGGCGACCGCCGATTCGATCAGCGTGCGCTACGACAACGCGGACCTGGTGAAGCCGGACAGCTTCTTCGACGCCAGCGGCCTGGTCGAATACAAGCTGCGCAAATTCCGGCGCAGCAACCAGGACACCTGCTATAACCAGAAGCCCCTGGTCCATCCGGGCCAGCGGGTCAAGACCGGCGCACCGCTGGCCGACGGCCCCTGTACCCAGAACGGCGAGCTGGCCCTGGGCCGCAACCTGCTGGTGGCGTTCATGCCCTGGGGCGGCTACAACTTCGAGGACGCCATCCTGGTCAGCGAGAAGCTGGTCAAGGAGGACGTGTACACCTCGCTGCACATCGAGGAATTCGAACTGCAGGTTCGCGACACCAAGCGCGGTGTGGAAGAAGTCACCCGCGAGATTCCCAACGTCGGCGAGGAATCGCTGGCGAATCTCGATGAGGAAGGCATCATCTTCACCGGTGCGCGGGTCGGTTCCGGCGATATCATGGTCGGCAAGGTCACTCCCAAGGGCGAGACCGAGCTCAGTCCGGAAGAAAAACTGTTGCGGGCCATCTTCGGTGAGAAGGCCGGCGACGTGAAGGACGCCTCGCTGAAGGCGCCTCCGGGCATGGACGGCATCGTCGTCGACGTGAAGCTCTTCAGCCGCCAGGATCGCACCGTGCGTTCCAAGAAGGAAGAAAAACGCCAGCTCGACGCCTTGCGCCGTCGCCGCAACCGGCAACGCGAGAAGGTCGACAAGCTGTGCGGCGAGCGCCTACGCGAGCTGTTCGCCGGCGAAACGGCCCACCACATCATCGATGCCAACACGGGAGAAGTGCTGGTCAAGTCCGGACGCAAGTTCACCAAGCAACTGCTCGAAAGCATGGAATTCGCGGGCGTGCACTGGGGATTGCCGCTGGTCAAGGACAACAAGAAGGATGCACGTATCCGTTCGGTCTACGAGGCCGCGAGCCGCGAACGCGACCGGATCGAGGTCGAGTACGAAAAGCAGTGCGAGCGGACCTTGCGCGGCGACGAATTGCCGCCCGGCGTGGTCAAGCTGATCAAGGTCTACGTCGCCCGGCGGCGCAAGCTGAGCGTCGGCGACAAGATGGCCGGCCGGCACGGCAACAAGGGTGTCGTCTCCAAGATCATGGCCGAGGAAGACATGCCCTATCTCGACGACGGCACGCCCGTCGACGTGGTGCTCAATCCCCTCGGCGTGCCCAGTCGTATGAATCTCGGTCAGATTCTCGAAACGCACCTGGGCTGGGCGGCTGCCCACCAGAACGTGAAGGTCATGACGCCGGTTTTCGACGGCGCCAAGATCGACGAGATCAAGGAAGCCCTGACCAAGAACGACCTGCCCGAGAGCGGCAAAGCCGTGCTCTACGACGGCCGCAACGGCGTAGCCTTCGACAAGGAGGTGACCGTCGGCGTGATCTACATGCTGAAGCTGCACCACCTGGTCGAGGAGAAGATTCACGCGCGCTCCATCGGCCCCTACAGTCTCGTGACCCAGCAGCCCTTGGGCGGCAAGGCACAGTTCGGTGGCCAGCGCTTCGGTGAGATGGAGGTCTGGGCGCTCGAAGCCTATGGCGCGGCGAACTGCCTGCAGGAAATGCTGACCGTCAAGTCCGACGACGTGGTCGGACGTTCACGGATTTACGAAGCAATCGTCAAGGGCGAGAATCCCCCGGAACCGGGGATTCCCGAGTCCTTCAACGTTTTGATGAGAGAGCTCCAGAGCCTCTGCCTGGATGTGCGTCTCGAGGAAGCCGTCTAGGCGAGTTTGCCGGCCGGTTCCGTTTCCGGAAAGCGGGATCGCCAGGAGGATACTCAATGCTCGACAATTACCGTAAAGACGATACGAGACCGGCTGTGGATTGCAGTTCGATCCTCATCCAGCTCGCGTCGCCCGATACGATTCGTGCCTGGAGCTACGGTGAGGTCACCAAGCCGGAGACGATCAACTACCGGACCTTCAAGCCCGAGAAAGACGGTCTGTTCTGCGAACGGATCTTCGGGCCGGTGAAGGACTGGGAGTGCAACTGCGGCAAGTACAAGCGCATCCGTTTCCGCGGCATCGTCTGCGACAAGTGCGGCGTCGAGGTGACCCAGAGCAAGGTGCGCCGTGAGCGCCTGGGCCACATCGAGCTGGCCGTGCCCATCGCCCACATCTGGTTCTTCAAGGGCCTGCCCAGCCGGATCGGACAGCTGCTGTCCATGAAGGTCAAGGATCTCGAACGGATCCTGTACTACGAGTCGAACGTGATCATCGAACCCGGTAACACCGACCTGAACGTGGGCGACGTGATCGCCGACGAGGAGTGGTGGGACCTGAAGGAAGAGCACCCCGACTGGGAGTGCGAGATGGACATGGGGGCCGAGGCCATTCGCAAGCTGCTGGCCGGCCTGAATCTCGAGGAGTTGAACGTCGAGCTGCGGGCGCAAGCCAAGACCGAGACCTCGGTCCAGCGCAAGAAGTCCGTGCTCAAACGGTTGAAGGTCATCGACGCCCTGCGCCAGAGCAACAACCGCGCCGAGTGGATGATCCTGGACTGCGTCCCGGTGCTGCCGCCCGATCTGCGGCCGTTGGTGCCCCTCGATGGCGGCCGCTTCGCCACCTCGGATCTGAACGATCTGTACCGCCGGGTCATCAACCGCAACAACCGGTTGAAGAAACTGATCGAGATCAAGGCGCCCGGTGTGATCCTGCGCAACGAGAAGCGGATGCTGCAGGAAGCCGTGGACGCCCTGTTCGACAACGGCCGCCGTTCGCGCGCGGTCAAGGGCCAGGGCAACCGGCCGTTGAAATCGTTGAGCGACATGATCAAGGGCAAGAAGGGCCGCTTCCGCCAGAACCTGCTGGGCAAGCGCGTCGACTATTCGGGCCGTTCGGTGATCGTCATCGGTCCGGAACTGAAACTCTACCAGTGCGGTCTGCCCAAGAGCATGGCCCTGGAGCTGTTCAAACCCTTCATCATCCGCAAGCTGGAGGAGAAGGGTTACGTCCAGACGGTCAAGAGCGCCAAGAAGCTCGTGGAGCAGGAGCGTCCCGAGGTCTGGGACATCCTCGAGGACATCATCAAGGACCACCCGGTGCTGCTGAACCGCGCGCCGACCTTGCACCGCCTCGGTATCCAGGCTTTCGAGCCCGTGCTCATCGAGGGCAAGGCCATCCGGATCCACCCGCTGGTCTGCACCGCGTTCAACGCCGACTTCGACGGCGATCAGATGGCCGTGCACGTGCCGCTGGGTTACGAGGCCCAGCTCGAAGCGCGCATGCTGATGCTCTCGCCGCTGAACATCCTGTCCCCCGCCAGCGGTGAGCCGGTGGCCACGCCGAGCCAGGACATGGTGCTGGGCTGCTACTATCTGACGCTCGGCCGCGAGGGCGATGTGGGCGAGGGCAAGGCTTTTGCCGAACCCGAAGACGCACTGGCGGCCTACGAGGCCGGTATCGTGGCCAAGCACGCCCTGATCAAGGTGCGCTTCGCCGCCGAAAAGAAGTTGCGGGAGACCACCATCGGCCGGATCCTGTTCAACCGGATCCTGCCGTCGGAACTGGAATACGTGAACAGGCCGCTGAACAAGAAGGTCCTGGCCGGCATCGTGGGCGAGGTCCACAAGCGGCTCGGCGTCACCCCGTGCATGGATTTCCTGGACCGCCTCAAGGAACTCGGGTTCCACCACGCCACCGAGGGCGGGATCAGCATCGGCATCGACGATATCATCATCCCGCCGGAGAAGACCGACATCATCGCCGAGGCCCAGAAGGTGGTCGAGAAGATCGTCGATCAGCACAAGAAGGGCATCATCACCAACCGCGAGCGCTACAACAAGGTGATCGACAAGTGGACCCAGGTGTCCGACCTGGTTCGTGACAAGATGTTCACGAACCTCTCGCACGACGACCAGGGCTTCAATCCGGTCTACATGATGAATGCCTCGGGCGCCCGAGGCTCTGCCGATCAGATCAAGCAGCTTGCGGGTATGCGTGGTCTGATGGCCAAGCCGCAGAAGAAGATCACCGGTGGTTTCGGCGAGATCATCGAGCAGCCCATCATCGCCAACTTCCGTGAGGGGCTGACCATGCTCGAGTACTTCATCTCGACGCACGGCGCCCGCAAGGGTCTGGCCGATACGGCGTTGAAGACCGCCGATGCGGGGTATCTGACCCGCCGTCTGGTTGACGTGTCGCAGGACATCGTCATCACCAGCCACGATTGCGGCACCCTGCTCGGGAACGACATCTCGTCCTTGAAGGAGGGCGAAAAGACCATCGAGAGCCTCAGCGAGCGGATCATGGGCCGTGCCACCGCCGACGACGTGCTCGACGGCAAGGGCGATGTGATCCTGCCGGCGGGCGAGCTGGTCGACGCGGAGACGGCTCATACCATCGAGGAGATGGGCATCCAGTCGATCTCCTGCCGATCGGTGCTGACCTGCAAGAGCAAGCGCGGCGTGTGCGCCCTGTGCTACGGCTTCAACCTGGCCGAGAGCAAGCTGGTCGACATCGGTGAGCCGGTCGGCGTGATGGCCGCCCAGTCCATCGGCGAGCCCGGTACCCAGCTGACGCTGCGGACCTTCCATATCGGCGGCACCGCGAGCCGTATCGCCGAGCAGAACATCAAGGGCGCCGCCGCCGACGGCAAGCTTGTCTTCAACAGCGAGGTCAAGCTCGTCAAGAATCCTGAGGGCGAAACCATCTCCGTCGGCCGCAAGGGCGAGATCAGCCTGATTCTCGATTCCGGCATCACCCGGAGCCAGATGTCGCTGCCCTACGCCGCGAAAGTGCTGATCAAGAACAACCAGAAGGTCAAGGCCGGCGATCCGCTGTTCGAGTGGGATCCCTATTCCGACTTTGTACTGAGCGAGAAGGTGGGTATCGTCTCCTTCCAGGACATCAAGGAAGGCGTCTCGCTGAGCGTCGAGCTCGACGAGAAAACCCGCATGAAGCAGCAGATGGTCACCGAACCGGTGGACAAGAGCATGCATCCGGCCATCCGCGTGGTCAGCGCCAAGACCGGCCGCAAGCTCGCCGAGTACATCATTCCCACGGGCGCCTTCCTGCTGGTCCAGGACGGGCAGCAGACGCGGGTCGGCACGCCGCTGGTCAAGATTCCCCGCGAGGTGGCCCAGTCCGGCGACATCACCGGTGGTCTGCCCCGCGTGGCCGAGCTCTTCGAGGCCCGGCGTCCGCGTGAGGCCGCCACGGTCACCGAGATCGACGGCGTGGTCGAGTTCCGCGGCACGACCCGCGGCATGCGCAAGCTCGTCATCTGCGGCGACAATGAACTCGAGAAGGAATACCTGATCCCCCACGGCAAGCACGTGCGGACCTACGAGGGTGAGCGCGTGGTGGCCGGCGATCGGCTGACCGAGGGGCCGATCAATCCCATGGATATCCTGGCCATCAAGGGTGTCAACGCGGTCCAGAGCTACCTGGTCAACGCGATCCAGGAGGTCTACCGTCTGCAGGGTGTGAAGATCAACGACAAGCACATCGAGATCATCGTGTCCCGGATGTTGCAGAAGGTGCTGATCCTCACGCCGGGCGACACCGAGTTCCTCGAAGGGGAACAGGCCAGCAAGAACGCGGTCGAGGAAGCCAACGAAAGCATCCGGATCAAGAACGCCGAGCTGCGTGAACGCGGTGAACCCGAGCTGGAGCCGGCGACCTTCGAGCCGTTGTTGCTCGGCATCACGAAGGCGAGCCTGACCACCGACAGCTTCATCAGCGCCGCCAGCTTCCAGGAAACCACGCGGGTATTGACCGACGCGGCGACCCGGAGCAAGCGAGACGAGCTGCGCAGCCTGAAGGAAAACGTGATCATGGGGCACCTCATCTCGGCGGGTACCGGTCTGACCTCGTTCAAATCGCTGGCCGTCGAGGATCCGGACGACGAGGAAGGCGCCATCATCGACGCGATCGAGGCGCTGGAGGACCAGGCTGCGGCCGCCGCCGACGCGGAGGATAACTCGGAAAGCGCCAGCGCGCCCGTGAGTGCCTGACGCGGCGCACGCCATCGGCAGCCGCGCGCGATCGGCTTCCGCGAGGATTGCCGCCGCGAGACGTAAATCGCCGTATACGGGAAAAAAAGGCCTCCTGACCTTGACAAGCGCGGCAGGCGGCTATAATATTCCCGGTTCGTGCGAAGGCGGACCCACGGGTCTGTCTTCTCGTCGGAATACGATAATTTTCCGGCCGGTCGATCCGGCCGCTAGCGAGCAGGAGATCAGAAGGTGCCGACACTCAGTCAGCTGGTTCGCAAGGGCCGTAAGGACATCCAGCACAAGAGCAAGTGCCCTGCGCTGCAGGCGTGTCCGCAGCGGAAAGGCGTCTGTACGCGCGTGTACACCCAGACGCCCAAGAAACCGAATTCCGCACTACGGAAGATCGCGCGTGTCCGGCTGACGAACGGTATCGAGGTCACCGCTTACATCCCGGGCGAGGGCCACAACCTGCAGGAGCACAGCATCGTGCTCGTACGCGGCGGCCGTGTGAAAGATCTGCCCGGTGTGCGTTACCACATCATTCGTGGTACCCAGGATGCGTCCGGCGTCGACGATCGCCGCCGGGGCCGTTCCAAGTACGGCGCCAAGCGCCCGAAGAAGACACAGTAGCCGACATCTGCATCTCGCCCGGGCACAGCCGGGCGCGATTGTGCACAGCCGGTTCGACGAAGAAAAGGGTTCAACCCGGCGGGATACCCGCTGAGGAGCGAAGATGTCGAGACGTAGGTCCCCCGAGAAGCGTGATTTGCCGGCCGATCCGCGATACGGCGATGTCATGGTGACCAAGTTCATCAATTATTGCATGATGGCAGGCAAACGGAGTGTTTCCGAACGGGCGATATATAACGCCTTCGACATAATCAAGGACAAGTCCGGTCAGGAGGGTATCGACACCTTCCGGACCGCGTTGAACAACGTCAAGCCGAGTCTTGAAGTTAAATCCAGACGAATCGGTGGCGCCACCTACCAGGTGCCGGTGGAGGTCAGGCCCGAGCGGCGGACCCAGCTGGCCATGCGGTGGCTGATCGGATTCGCCCGGAGCCGGCCGGAGCACACCTTCGCGGAGCGTCTGGCCGCCGAGCTGATGATGGCGAGCAAAAACGAAGGACCGTCTATCAAGAAGCGCGAAGACACTCACCGTATGGCTGATGCGAACAAGGCGTTCGCCCACTGCCGTTGGTAAGGGTCCCTCTCGTTCGTCACGTCGAGCGTTCAGCAACGGATTAGACATTTCGAATAGCCTGAATATGTCCCCGGGAATGGATTCCCCGAAGGGGCTAGAGGCATGGGTGACGTACAGATCTGCGGATACTGTACGCGTTACTGGGTTTCGGTCAGCTGGTCAGGGGTGACCGGCACACCGGAAGGTTCACCGGGAGAGGCACGTGGCTCGCACAGTCACACTGCAAATGGTCCGGAATATCGGGATCATGGCGCACATCGACGCCGGTAAAACGACGTCGACCGAGCGCATCCTGTATTATACCGGTCGTGTGCACCGCCCAGGCGAGGTCGACGACGGCGCCGCCCAGATGGACTATATGGAGCAGGAGCGCGAACGCGGTATCACCATCACCTCCGCGGCGACTACCTGCCAGTGGCGCGACCACCAGATCAACATCATCGACACTCCGGGACACGTGGATTTCACCGCCGAGGTCGAGCGTTCCCTGCGGGTGCTCGACGGCGCCATCGCGGTCTTCTGTGGCGTCGGCGGGGTCGAGCCCCAGTCCGAGACGGTCTGGCGGCAAGCCGACAAGTACGGCGTGCCGCGTATCGCGTTCATCAACAAGATGGATCGGCTGGGCGCGGATTTCGAGCGCGCGGTGCAGTCGATGCGTGACCGGCTGGGCGCCAATCCCTTACCCATCCAGTTGCCCATCGGGGTCGAGGACAGCTTCCGCGGCGTGGTCGACCTGGTCGAGATGAACGCGCGGCTGATGCACGACGAGGACCTGGGCGCGACCTTCGACACCGTGGCGATTCCCGACGAGCTGCGCGAAGCGGCCGACCTGGCGCGCGCTGCGCTGGTGGAGAACCTCGCCGAGATCGACGAGACGGTCATGGAGCTGTTCGTCGCCGGCGAGCAGCCCTCTGCCGAACAACTGCTCGCGGCCCTGCGCGTGGGCACCTTGCAGGGCGGGCTGGTGCCGGTGCTCTGCGGATCGGCGCTGAAGAACAAGGGCGTCCAGAAGCTGCTCGACGCCATCGTGGATTTTCTGCCCTCGCCGCTGGATCGCCCGGCGGTCAGCGGGCGGCGCCCCGACTCGGACCGCGAGGAGACGCGCGCCGTGGACGACGACGAAGCGTACGCGGGCATCGTCTTCAAGATCCTGACCGACAAGCACGCTGGCCGGCTGAGCTTCGTGCGTGTCTACAGCGGCGTGCTCGAGGCCGGCAAGACAGTGCTGATCGCCAACAAGAACAAGAAGGAACGGGTCCAGCGCCTCATGCGCATGCACGCCGACAAGCGCGAGGAGCTCAAGGAAGCCCGGTGCGGCGATATCGTGGCGGTGGTCGGCCTCAAGTCGATCCAGACCGGCGATACCCTGACCGCGCTGAACAAGCCGCTCTTGCTCGAGGAGATGGATTTTCCCGAGCCGGTGATCTTCGTGGCCATCGAGCCGAAGACCAAGGCGGATCAGGACAAGCTGGCCGGCGCCCTGGACGGCCTGAGCGAAGAGGATCCGACCTTCCACATCCGCAAGGACCCCGACAGCGGACAGACCATAATCTGGGGCATGGGCGAGCTGCATCTGGAGATCCTCTGCGATCGCATGCAACGCGAGTACAACGTCGCCTGCAACGTGGGCCGGCCGCAGGTCGCCTACCGCGAGACCATCACCGCGGCGGTTACCAAGTGCTTCGAGTTCAACAAGGAGACCGGCGGCAAGGGCAACTACGCCAAAGTGAATGTGGCGCTCTCGCCCGGCGAATACGGCTCCGGTTTCGCCTTCAGCAACCGGGTGCCGCCGGAAGTCATTCCCGCCGCGTACATCCCGGCCGTGGAAAACGGTCTGCGGCAGGCCTGCGACACCGGCGTGCTGGCCGGCTATCCCCTCGTGGATATCGATACCGCGCTGGTCGGCGGCGCGTACGACGAGTCGGAATCTTCGGAGATGGCTTTCCTGGTTGCCGCCACCCAGGCGCTCTGGGACGGCGCCCGCGAAGCCGACCCGGTCCTGCTCGAACCGGTCATGGAAGTGGAGATCAACGTCCCTGCGGATTTTCTCGGGGATGTCACCGGACACCTCAATGCCAAGCGCGGACGCATCAACGGCATGGAGCAGGTGCGGCAGGAGCGGGTCGTCAAGGCCCAGGTGCCGCTCAAGGAGATGTTCGGGTACGCGACGGAACTGCGCTCCCTGACGCAGGGACGCGGAGTCTATACGATGCAATTGGCCCGGTACGAACGCGTGCCGGAAAAGATCGCCGCGGCAATCACGCGGCTGTACGTGGGGTCGTAGACGAGACCACTACTGGCCGTTACTGGCCACTATTCAGGAGGTAGCCGCAGATGGCTCGCGAGAAGTTTGA
>CAYLIV010000068.1:0-14826 GCA_964384055.1 uncultured Fibrobacteraceae bacterium | reverse complement strand
GAAGGGGACATTTTCTCATTGCAGTTGAAGGGGACAAAGTCTCATTGCTAACACACTCTGTCCGTTTCGATCTTCACCCACGAAAGGATGTCTGATATGTTCAGCCTCCGTAACTTCTTGGTCACCATGGTGTTCCTCTCGCTCGTGGCTGTTGCGGCATGCCCGAACGCCGCCGGGGCGGGATATCCCGACGACCTCGAGGCCCTGCTGCCGGCCGACGCCCAGTTCGTGGCCGCGGTGACGTCGCTCGGCGAGCTCGAGCGGGAGCTGAACAGCTTTGTCCCCGAGGGTGAGGATCCACTCGACCTCGCGGCCCTGATCGACGAGGCCGCGCCCGGTCTCTCCGCCCACGTGGACGATTCGCGGCCCCTGGCGATGGTGGTCACGGTATCATCCGCCGTGATGATGGACGTTCCGCCCGCGGTCACCTGGATCGTGCCGGTGGTCGACGACGGTCTGGACACCTCGACACTGCCCGCCGACGTCACGCTGGTCACGGCGAAATGGGGCACCTATCAGGCCGTTTCCACCGACCCGACCTATGAACCCGGCGCCGCGATCACACCGCTGGCGCGCGGCATGGCTCCGGGGTTGCTGTCGTTGAGTATCGACCTCGAAGCCATGTCCGAGATCGCGCAACCGATGGTACCGGTTTTTCTGGGCATGGCGGCCATGCGCGCGCCCGCGCCCGAAGGGCAGGATGAAGGACCTGAGCCTGCCATCAGCAACGAGCAGGTCAGCTGCCTCACCGAGCTGTCGGACATCGTGATGGCTTCCCTGCGCCGCCTGGATCTGGCCTTCGATCTGGACGCTGACATGATCGCCGTGCGCGGCAGCTGGGGCATGGTTCCCGGCAGCGCCCTGGCGCCGACCGCACAGCCGGACTTCGACGCGGCGCTGGCACTGTCGGGATTGTTGCCGGCGGATGCGTCGGTAGTCGAAGTCCTGGCCGTCGACTGCACGCCCCAGGTCGACTTCTACGCGTCGCTCGTGGAACTCGGCATGATGGAGGATGCCGGCTACGACCTCGAGGCGCAGGAAACCTTCGCCGCCTTGCTCGACACCTACCGCAAGGTGCTGGCGGCTTCGGCGACACCCATGGCCGCCTCGGTGTCGATTCGTGACGACGCCATGGTCTGTACCTGGGCCATGCAGGACGACGAGGTCGGCGAGATCGCCGAGCTCTGGACCACCATGATGGAGCAGTACGGTTCGCTGGACATGGGTTTCGAGGTGCAACCGCTGGCGGAAACGAAGATCGACGGGCACGCCGTCAGGCGCTGGGCCTGCGCATTCGATCCGCTGAAGCTGGCGGCGAACGAGGGCAGGCATACGCCCGATCCCGAGGAACTGGCCGCGCTACAGCAGATGATGACGTCGATTTTTCCCGGCTATCAGATGTGCGTGATCGACGACGTGGCGTTGTCGACCTCCCTGGGCGCCGACGATGATCTCGCCGCCATGATCGCCGGGCTCGACCGGCACGCCGCACCCCACGCCCTGGCCGCGCGGGTCGCCGCCGGAGCCGGTGACGATTGCCAGCTCGTCTACGCCGGCGATATCTCGGCCATCTTCGGCTGGATCATGACCCTGGTCGGCACCATGGAGCCCGACGCCGAGCTGCCCGCCATCACCGGCGAATTGCCGGTGGAAGGTTTCTTGACGGTATCCGGCGCCGACTACGGCTTCGAAGGATCGGCCGGCCGCGACGAACTCATGACCTTCATCGAGATGCTCGCGGAGCTCGAGGATCTGGAAAAGACGTCGTGCGGTCCGTGACGACGCAACGTCAACGCAGCAACACCATGCGTCGCGTCTGCTGCCTGCCGGCGACGTCCAGCCGGTAGTAGTACACACCGCTGGCGGACAGGCGGCCTGCGGCATCGCGACCATTCCAGGCTACGGTGTACCTGCCCGGCGACCGGGTACCGGCGACCAGGACACGGACCAGACGTCCAGCCGCGTCGTGGATCGTCACCCTGACGGGAGCGGAACCGGATACTCCGGTCGGCACTGTGAAGTTGATCGTCGTGCGGGGGTTGAAGGGATTGGGCGTATTCTGGGCCAGCACCGGCTCGAGATCACGGTCGCGCACCTGCTCGGCCGACCGGTCAGGCGGTCCGGTGGGAGGCCGATCAGCCGACCGATCGGGCGCGACACCGGTGGGGTGGGGCGCGCATACACGGAATTCGTGGATGGCCACGTCACCACCCGCATATTCGTGGGCGCCGCTGATCGTCAACTTCACGAACCGCGCCTGCTCGGGCGGAAACCAGTCGGCCAGCACTGCGCCGGACTCGGTGCTGGCGCTGCGATCGACGAGCAGCCGGTATTCCCCGTCCACCGTCGTCTTGCTCTCGATCGTGTACTGATAGGCGCGCCGGTCGTGGGGCACGACCTCCACCAGCCCGATATCCCGGACCGTGGCAAGATCGACTTCGATCCACTGGGGGTAGCCGTCGGCGTGCCACCAGCTCGCGTAGTCGTCGTCCGCGGCCTGGGTCGCCGGATAGCCCGGCGTCGCCGACGAGTAGCCGTCCAGCGTATCCGGCGCGAGATTGTCACCCGGCTGCGGCACTGCCGTGGCGGGCGCGAGTCGGTACACCAGGCTCCCGGCCAGCAGGAACGCACCCACGCCGAAATCCGTCGTCGAATCGTAGGTCACGGGCTGGCCGCCCCCCGGAGAGCCGGCTATACCCTGCACGTATCCCACGATTCCGTCGGGGTGGATGGCGATATCCGTCATGCCGTTCCAGGCGCGGGTCACGACCGGCAGGTAGGTAGCCTCGTCGAGGACACCGTTGAGGATGCCCCACGCGATGCCGTAGCAGAAAAACGAGGTGCCGCTGGTCTCCGGTCCGGGATAATCCAGGGTGTCGGCCAGGCTCACGTTCCAGAATCCGTCCGTGCGCTGGACGTCTTTCAACGCCGCGGCCATGCCCAGCAGGGTCACGGTGTACTCGTGGCGGTGCGGATCGCCGGGCGGCAGGTACTCCAGGGTCCGGACGTGGCCCGCGATCACCCAGCCGTTGCCCCGGGACCAGAAGATCGGCTGCCCGCCGGGCGTGGAGGCCGGCGGCAGATAGCTCGCGTCCCGATGCCACAATCCCCACTGGGCGTTGTAGAGCCCGCGGCTGTGTTTGGTGTCGGCATACAGGCAGTACATCTTGTCGAAGTAGTCGGTATCGTCGTAGAGCACGCCCAGCCGCGTGAAGACCGGCATGGCCATACACAACGCGTCGATCCACCACCAGTCGTCGCACTCCGGACTGTCGACCATGCCCTGGACACTGGTGGTGATGTCCTCGATACGCTCGGGTTCAGGATCGATGTGGTACAGCTCGATGTACGTCTGGCCGCACCCTTGATTGTCGGCATGGCGCGTGTGCGGGCCGCCGTTGAGAATCCAGTCGTTCTGCTCACCCCACTGAACCGCGTACGCCAGATAATCGCTGTCGGGATACGTGGCGTACGTGGCCATGTGACCGAAGAAATAGGTCGCGCGCGCCCAGCCCACGTAGCCGGGATCGGCATGCTCGGCGATCCAGTGGTCGGCGACAAGCCGCATGGTGGTCAGGACCGACGACTGGCCGGGGAGGATATCGGCGCGGGCGGCGCCGGCGACCAGGGTAAGCAGCAGAACGTGAAGCGTGAGGAACGTCGGTAGCGGACACGGGCGATGTGTCATGCGGCAACTCCCTCACTGATCGGTGCGCGTATCGATATGGTGACGAGTATCAACGGCGAGCGGAGTCCGAGTCAATGACTACCGCGATTTCGACGCCCCGTGCCGCGGCGGATGGTGTATGATCGCTACCGTTTCACCGTTGGATTGCGACACCATATTTCGAAATCACATGACAGGCCGCAAAGGAGAAGGACCATGCAACCTTCACGGCCCAGCCGCTGGCTGCGGGTAATCGGTACCTTGGTCGCGATGTTGCTCTCGGTAACAGCGGTAACCGCCAGCACCTACCTGGTCCGGCCCGACGGCACCGGGGACTATGCGACGATCCAGAACGCTCTTGACGCCGCCGTCGACGAGGACATCATCGAGCTGGCCGACGGCACCTTCTTCGGCCCCGGCAACCGCGATCTCGATTTTCTGGGCAAGCAACTCGTCGTTCGTTCGCAGAGCGGCGACGCGGCAAGCTGCACCATCGACTGCCAGGGCAGCGAATCCGCTCCGCATCGGGGCTTCGTCTTCCACAGCGGTGAAGATCCCGCATCGACCGTGGCGCGGCTCACGATCCGCAACGGCCACATCGCGCATTACCTGGGCGGCGGCGGCATCCTGATCCACCAGCAGTCCGCGCCCACCATCGAGGAATGTATCTTCGTCGACAACTACGGTAACCTGGGCGGCGGCGTCGCCTTCCGCGAAGACTCGGCCCCGGTGATCACCGGTTGTGTCTTCGAGAACAACGACGCCAGCGGCGGCGGCGGCATCTTCGGTGTCGACTGGTACTCCTCGGCCGTCATCAGCCTGTGCTCTTTTGTCGGCAACACGGCGCTGGCCGGCGGCGGCGCCTATTTCGATACCGCCAGCCCGGCCTTCAGCGACTGTCGTTTCGAGGGCAACGCCGCCGCCAACGAGGGTGGCGCCCTGTTCTTCATGGAGTGCTTCGACCTGCCGTCGTTGCAGAACTGCTGGATCGCGGAGAACTCGGCAGGTATCGTCGGTGGCGGGATGTACCTGATCTACACCTCGCCGGATGCGCAGCATTGTGTGCTCGCCGACAACGTCGCCGCCCTGAAAGGCGGGGGTATCTGCATGGACGAGTGCTACGCGCCGGTGTACCGTAACTTCACCTTCGTCGGCAACAGCGCGCCCCAGGGTGCGGGTCTGTTCGTGGGTTACGCACCACTGACGCTGGAGAACTGCATCGTCGCCTTCGGCACCGGCAGCGAGGCGATCCGCTGCGAGTTCGGCGGCACGGCGGCGCTGCTCTGCTGCGACGTCTTCGGCAACACGGGTGGCGACTGGGTCGGCTGCCTCGCCGGACAGCCCGGCGTCGACGGTAATATCGGCGCGGACCCGCTGTTCTGCGATCTGCCGACCGGCGACTACACGATCCGCGACAACTCGCCGTGTGTGGCATTCTCGCCCCCCAATCCGGCGTGTGATCTGATCGGCGCCCTGGACGTCGGCTGCACCGGATCGGCTGTGGAACGGAAATCCTGGAGTGCTGTGAAAACGGAATACCGGTTGTCCGGGAAATGATCCGAGAACCATGAACACCGCGAACCGGACGTATCGAAAACAGCGCGGAGTGGCCGGCAATGCACGGGCGCTTGCCACCGCGTTCCTCGTCACGTTGGCCACGGTATTCGCCACGGTATTCGCTGCCGTGTTCGCCACGGTGGTCGCCACCGCGGTGGGTACCGTCTGCGGCAGCGGATTCGGCGTCATGCTGCCGGCGGTCGCGCGCGCCGACGAGACCGTGATCGAGGTGAGCTATTCGCACCGACGAGTTCCCGACCTGGATCCGCCCGGATCCCTGGCCGAGGGCAGCATCCTGACGACCTTCAGCGCCAGCAACCCCGTCGTGCTGGTCGATCCGGATCCCGAGATCACGCAGCTCGATCCGACGACCTTTACCTACGTTTTTCCCTGGGACCGGCAGACACCCAAGACAGTCAGCTTCCGCGACGACGATGATCAGATCATCACGGTCGCCGCCGAGCCCACGCCCGTGTATCCCTTCGACGTGTCCGCGCACACCGTACCGGTCTTTCACCTGCAGACGGATCCGGCCAACCTCTGGGATCCCGAAAGCGGCATCTATGTGTGGGGCGCGAATCGCAACTGCTTTCAGACCGGCATGGAGTGGGAACGCCACGCCACTTTGAGCTACCACGAAACCGACGCGGCACCGGTCTTCCACGAGGCAGTGGGGATGCGAATTCACGGTGGCTCAGCCCGGTTCCGCGACCAGAAAAGCCTGCGCGTCTACTTCGACAACTACGGTGATGACAACGAGATAACCGTCGATTTCTTCGCCGGCCCACCCCACACCTTCCGCCGCCTGCTGCTGCGGCTGTGCGCCTCGCCCGAACACACTCTCAACACCAATCTCGTGGAATCGATGTACGGAGATCTGGGCTACCTGGTCAGTCGGCAGGCCTTCGTCGCCCTCTACGTCAACGAGGAATACTGGGGCGCCTACAACCTGCGTGAACGTTTCGACCGGGCGTTTTTCGAACACACCCGCGATCTGGCCGAAGACGAGTACGTCCTGATCAAGGACGGCGCCACGATCAACGGCGATGCGGGCCCGTGGTGGAGCCTGATGAATTCCTTCGCCGGCAACCAGGATTACACCGCCCACGAGTGGTACCTGGAGATGGCGAGCCAGATCGATCTGAGCAGCTACATCGACTGGCTGCTGATCAACACCTTCGTCGCCACCTCGGACAACGGCCACGCCAACAACCTGGTGCTGTTCAAACCGGACGGCGGCCGGTGGCAGTTCATCGCCTGGGACCAGGACAGCATCCTCTTCCAACCGAACCTGCGCGCGAACCACCTGCGCTTCTTCGCCGCCGCGCACGTCACCGAGTACTACCAGCTCAAACCGGAACGCTACGCCGATCAGTGGACGTCCTCGCGTCAGAAGTGGCACACCATGTTCCGCCGCTTTCTCGAGAACAGCGAGTTCAAGGCGCGTTTCTACGCCCGGGCGGATTCGCTGCTGGCGGGACCACTATCTCCCGCCGCCTGGTCGCAGCGCATCGCCGGCTTCGAAGCGGTGCAGGGTCCCGAGCTGGACCGGCACGGCGAGCGCTGGGGCTGGGACGACGCGTCGCCCTACTGGGAGCACGCCGACTACGTGCGCTGGTTCGTCACCGAGCGACAGGCGGTCATGGACAGTCTACTGATCGATTTCAAACCCCGCTTCCGGGCGCCGGTCGAGCTGAGCAGCTTCGACGTCGACCGCCGGGACGACGGTGTCCGACTCACCTGGAATACCGAGGCAGAAACGGGCAACCGCGGATTCGTGGTCTACCGGAGCAGCGGCGATCCGGATCAGCTGGAAGCGATCGCTTCGTACACGTCCCATCCCGAACTCGTGGGCCGGTTAGACGCGGACACGCCCCACGAGTATATATTCACCGACCCGACCACGGACGCCGCCACGGCGTACTACTACCAGTTGCGCCACGTGGATACCGACGACGCGGAAACGGCCCACAACTGGATCGAAAACGTCTGGCCCGACATCTGGGGCGATCTCGTCTTCAACGAGCTGATGGCCGCCAACACGCGTGTCATCGCCGACGAGGACGACGATTTCGACGACTGGTTCGAAATGCACAACGCCGGCGCATCGGCCATCGACCTGGCGGGTCTGTATGTCAGCGACGATCCCGCCGATCCCACGCGACATCGACTCGGCGACGGCCTCAGCATCGCGCCTGGTGGCTACCTGCTGCTCTGGGCCGACGACGAGACGCAGCAGGGCGACCGGCACTGCGCGTTCAATCTGGCCGCAACCGGCGAGTGGCTGGGTTTATATGCGCCGGACGGAACCACCCTGCTCGATTCGGTGCGTTTTGACCGGCAACTGCCGGACGTGAGCTATGCGCGCCAGTCCGGCGACGATCCGCCGTGGACCTACGCCGCCAATCCCACACCCGGTCTGGTGAATTCGGCTCCGGAAACCGAGCGGGTCCTGGTCTTGAACGAGCTGCTGATGATCAACGAGACGATAAACAGCGATGAGGCGGGCGATTTCGATCCGTGGCTGGAGCTGTACAATCCGTTGCCGATCGAGGTGAGGGTCGGCGGACTGACACTCCGGGACGACTCGGCCGCCGATATCGCCTGGCCGTTGCCCGACACCGTCATCGACGCCGGCGGGCATCTGCTGGTCTGGCTCGACGGCCAGCCGCAGCAAGGACCATTGCACACGGATTTCCAGCTGGACGCCGTTGGCGATGTGCTCGGCCTCTACACCGCCGCGGGCGGCCTCGCCATTCAATCGCTGTCCTTCGGACCGCAAGCCGCGGACATCGCCTGGGGCCGGATTCCGGACGGCTTCGGCGAGTGGACGGATATCGCCAGGCCGACACCCGGCGCCGCGAATCCGCTCAGCGACGCGCCGGTTGTCCTGGCCATCAATGAATTCCTGGCCGTCAACGACAGCTGGAACCACGACGCGGCCGACGAATACGACGACTGGGTCGAACTCTTCAATCCGGGTCCCAACCCGGTGGCGCTGGAGGGTTTCTACCTCACCGACGACCTCGACGTGCCCGACAAGTGGGCCCTGCCCGAGATATCGCTCGAACCGGAAAGCTGGCTGCTGATCTGGTGCGACGGCGACCCGCAACAGGGACCGCTGCACACCTCGTTCCGGCTGAGCGCGGACGGCGAGGAGATCGGCCTGTTCGGACCGTGGTCAATGGGACTGCCACTCATCGACAGCCGTGTGTTCGGCGAGCAGACCGCCGATGTGAGCGAGGCGCGCGCATTCGACGGCGGTCCGGACTGGGAAGCGCGTACCGAGCCGACGCCCGGGGCGAGCAACGGCAGCGAACCGCCGCCGGATGATCCGCCCGACGACCCGCCGCCCGAGCCACCGCCGCCCACGGTGGTTCAATTGCACGGCGCCTACCCCAACCCGTTCAACGCAGCGACGGTGCTGCGCTACGACGTGCCGGAGGCGGCGCGGGTGTTGCTGTCGGTGTACGACCTGCGCGGCCGTTTCGTGTACTCGCTCGTGAACGAGGAGCAGCCGCCGGGAAGGTACAGCGTAGCGTGGTCGGGGCTGGACCGGTTCTGGCAGAAGACGGCTTCGGGAGTATACATCGTGCGGCTGGTCGTGGGCGATGAGGCGCGGTGTGGGAAGGTGGTGCGGGTGCAATAGGCCACACCTCGGGCACGACTGCTTGCCGCGGACATATATTACTCTTGTATTGCTCGGGTATTGACAACATGATATCGTTATCCTGGTAATGTTATCTCTCGATAATCGGGGTTTCTGTAGTTGCCAACGCCACGCACACCGGAGAGGCACCATGAAAACGCTGCTCATCGTCGCCTGGGAATGCACACTCGATTAAAGTCAGGAATTCCTGCAACCAATTGCAGTGGAATACGCGGGATCCGCGTTGAATGTGTACGACACCCCGGTGTTCTCGGTACTGATGACGGATCCTCTCCCCACCGAAGCCATCACCACGCTCGTCACGATACAGTGGCTGATCCTGTATGAAACGACCAACTGCATGTATATTCGTGCCGCTCCCGAGCCATCGATTCCTGGCTGGGAAGGCGCCGTCATGGTCGATGGCGACGATCCCGCCAATCTGATCGCGCTGGGGAACTCGACCGGATATTACAACGACGGCTGGCCTCTACCTGCAGCAGCGATCAATGACATGGACTGGTGTTTCCCGCTGGCAGTGAACAACTCGACGTGGGGAGCGATGAAGGCGCTGTACCGCTGAGTGTGTGAAGCAAGGGAACTGTTCGTATCCTACGGCAATACCACGAAACGGGATCGTGGCGCCGCCTGGACTCGACTGTAGATGAAACCATTTCACATTTTGCGGCAGATACACTGCATTCGTTGGCTGTCGAGATTCCCGGTCATGATGTCCCCTCAATGAAAATCCCGACTCCGCTTCGCCACCGGCTCGCGCCCCACCCGCGGTCGCCACACCCGGTCCACGATCAGATGCACCACTCCCTGATCCGACTGGATGGTGCCGCTGACACCCATGAAGGACATGGTCTTGATCTCGATCCGGTAGCGCTTGAAGACGTTGGCCCAGACCACGAGGTTCACGAAGCCGGTCTCGTCCTCGAGGGTCAGGAAGGTCACGTCCTTGGCCGTGCCCGGCCGCTGGCGGCAGATGACGATGCCAGCGTAGTGAGCGGTCCGGCCGTCGGGCAAACCGGCGACGGTTTTCGCATCGGGCAGCCCCAGACCACGCAACTCGTCGCGCAGCTCGGCGAGGGGATGACCGCGCGTGCTGTGGCGACTGGTGCGATGGTCCCAGTTGATCGTCTCGAGGGCGGTCAGCCGGGTGAACCCGGGCGTGGTCTCCCGTTCCTTGAGCGGAAGGGTGAGCTGGATGCTCGACGAGGCTCGCTGCACAACCGTTGTTCGCCGGCTGCCGGCCACCCGCTCGCCGCGACCGGCTCGTTCACCGGTCCCGGTTCTTCCGCCGACCCCGGTCCGCCCGCCGGTCCCAGTCCGTCCAGCCCGCTCCCGTCGCCCCAGCCCCCGGGTCTCCCACAGCGCGCTTCGCCGATCGGGCTGCAACGACGAGAACGCCCCCGCCTCGACCAGCGCCGTCAGCTTGTCCACGTGCAGATCGACGCGCTGGACGAAATCGGCGACGCTGGCGAACGGTCGGCCCGTCTTCGCCTGCGCGATCGCTTCCCGATCCTGTTCGCCCAGGCCTTTCACGAACCCCAGACCCATGCGTATCGCCAGGGGGCGGTCTTGCCAGGAATCCTGGCCGGGACTTGGACCGGGATTCGGATCGGGGTGTTGCCCGGAAATGTGCCCCCCGGGGGGTTCGGCGCACGCCTCCTCCAGCGTACAATCCCACAGGCTACTATTGACGCAGATCGCCCGCACCTCGATCCCGTGCCGCTTCGCATCCTCGACGATGGTGGCCGCCGAGTAGAAGCCCATGGGCAGCGCGTTGAGCAGGGCGCACGAGAACTCGGCGTGGTAGTGACACTTCATCCAGGCCGTGGCGTAGGCGATCAGCGCGAAGCTCGCGGCGTGGCTCTCCGGGAAACCGTACTCGCCGAAGCCGCGGATCTGGGCGAACACGCGCTTGGCGAACTCGCGGGCGATGCCCTTGGCCATCATCCGCGAGATGAGCCGTTCGCGGTGACGCTCGAGGGGACCGTGCCGGCTCCAGGTGGCCATGTCGCGACGCAGCTGGTCGGCCTCGCCGGGCGAGTAGTCGGCCGCGATCATGGCCAGGCGCATGACCTGTTCCTGGAACAGGGGCACGCCGAGGGTCTTGCGCAGCACCGGTTCCAGGGCGGGATGTGGATAGGTAACCTGTTCGTTGCCGTGGCGGCGGTTGATGAAGGGATGCACCATGCCGCCGGTGATCGGCCCCGGCCGGACGATGGCCACCTCGATGACCAGATCGTAATAACAGCGCGGCCGCAGGCGCGGCAGCATGTTCATCTGCGCGCGGCTTTCGACCTGGAACACGCCAACCGCATCGGCACTGCAGAGCATGTCGAAGGTCGGCGTGTCCCCCCGGGGGATGTCCGCCAGCCCCATCTCGACACCGCGGTGCTCGCGCAGCAGGTCGAAGCAGTGGTGCAGCTGGTTCAGGGCGCCGAGTCCGAGCAGATCGACCTTGAACAGGTTCAGGGTCTCCACGTCCCGCTTGTCCCACTGGATCACCGTGCGCTCGGGCATGCTGCCGTTCTCGATGGGCACCAGATCGTGCACCGGCTCGTGCCCGAGCAGAAAACCGCCCGGGTGAATGGACAGGTGGCGCGGGAAATCCAGGATCTCGTCGACCAGTTGCAGCAAGAGCGTGTGCACCGGCGAGTCGGGATCGAGACCGGCCGTGCGCAGGTCATCGCTGCTGAGCATCTCGCGATACGAGACCATCTTGGCCAGCCGGTCGAGATTGGTCGCCGGCAGGCCGAGCGCCTTGCCCACCTCCCGGATCGCCGACTTGGGCCGGTAGCGGATGAAATTGGCGACCATCGCCGCCCGGTCGCGGCCGTACTTCCGGTAGACGTGCTGGATCACCTCCTCGCGCCGGTCGTGCTCGATATCCAGGTCGATGTCCGGCGGTTCGGCCCGCTCGCGGGAGATGAAGCGTTCGAAGAGCAGGTCGACCTCCTGCGGGTTCACCGCCGTGACCTCGAGGCAGTAACAGACCACCGAGTTGGCCGCCGAACCACGCCCCTGGCAAATGATGCCCTCCTGCTGGCAGAACTGGACGATCTCCCACATGGTCAGGAAGTAACCGTCGTAGTCGAGATCGTGGATCAGCTGCAGCTCGCGGCGGATCTGCTCGCGCAACCGCCTGGGCAGCTTCTCGCCGAAACGCTTGCGCGCCCCCTCGCGGGTGAGTTGCTCGAGGCGTTCGGCCGAGGTCATGCCCGCGGGCAGTCGTTCCGAGGGGTAGCGGTAGTGGAGCTGGTCGAGGGAGAAGTCGCAGCGGTCGGCGATTTCCCGGGTGCGGGCGATGGCATCCGGGTCGTCCCGAAAAAGGCGCGAGAAGATGGCGGGGTTCTTCAGGCGGAAGTGGTCGTTGGGCTTGATGCGCCGGCCGGCGTCGCCGAGGGCCACGCCGTGGCGGATGCAGGTGAGCACATCCTGCAGGGGACGTCGCGTGTGGGTGTGATACAGCACCTCGATGGCCGCGACGACCGGCAACCCGAAGCGCGCGGCCTTCTCGCGCAGGCGTTGCTCGCGGCGCGGCTCGGTCGGGTCGTGGTGCCGGGCCACGAGCGCGTACAGGCGGTTGGCGAAGGCGTCGCGCAGCAGGGCGGCGGTCGTTTCGAGTTCGTCGGCGGCCGGCCCGCCCCACAGCGCGATCATCCCGTCGGCGTGTTCGGCGACTTCCTGCCAGCTGACCCGGCTCTGCCCCTTGGGCGACCGCAACCGGCCCCGGGTGAGCAAGCGACAGAGGTTGGCATATCCCTCCCGGTTCCGGGCCAGCAGGACGAGTGGTGAGTCGCCGGCGGTGGAATCCGTACCAGCTGATCCTGCACCAGCCGATCCCGAGCCGGCATTGTCCCCGGCAGCGAGGTCCTCTTCCGCGCCGACAGTCACCTCCGACCCGATGATCAGCTTGACGCCCAGTTCCTTGGCCGCCACATGCGCCCGCGCCACGCCATAGACCCCGTCGCGATCCGTGATCGCCAGGGCGTTCAAACCCAGTTGCCGGGCGGCGGCAACCAGTTCGCCGGGTGAGCTGGCGCCCTCCAGGAAGGAGAAGTGGCTCTTGCACCAGAGGGCAGCATAGGAGGCCGCGGGTGGTGCGCCGGTACTGGTACTCCGCCGTGCCCCATTCGCCTGCGGCTCGAGTCCGCGCGGCGGGGTACCAGTACCGGCGCACCCGGGCCGTCTTGGTGGATTTTCCGGAGGGCCGGCAGTGCGTGATTTCTTTGCGCGCGACACGGTTCGATGCCCTTACTTCATTGTGTTGCCCCGGGGCAACAATCTTCGTTGTCTCTTCGCGCTCCGTCGCGTTCTTGGCATGCTCCTTCGCATTCCCGCATGTTCCTTCATGTTCCTTCAACCACAGCGCCCCTCCCAAACCCCCGGCAGCGACGGTTCAGCCTTCCGTGGTGACAACCCGCCGCGCGGACTCGAGCCGCAGGCGAAAGGAGCACGGCGGGGTTGTCACCACGGAAGGCCGGCACCAGAGCTACTCCACGGTGCCCTGCAGAAACCACCGCCGCCGGTACTGGTCGTAATACACCCAGAGCAGCTCGCCCCGGTCGGTCTCGACGAAGTGGTAGAGCCGGCGCACCTCGCGACGCCACCAGCCGCCCGACAGCGCGTACGAGCCGCACAGTTCCAGGCGGCGGGCCCGTGGCTGGAGGATGCGTAGCCGGGGCAGTCTGGACAATCTGGGCAATCGGTGCTGGTCGGCGCGTGCAGCGCCCCCCGGGGGGCATTTCGGGGAGCACCTCGGGAAACATCCGTCAGATGCAGACCCGGCCGGGGAATGGCCAGCCGGCGAGTGCCCCCCGGGGGGCATTCCAGGAGCGCGCTGGTTCCGTGACGATTTCTGCTTCTTCTGCTTCTTCTGCTTCTTTTGCTTCTGCGGCGGCCGGCCGACCCGGAGCCCCCGTCTGTCCACCCGCTCGCGCAACAGGTCGCACAGGGGCCCGGCCAGCGGGACCGGGCGATTGAGCAGGCGTCGGATCAACGGGCGGTCCGTCACGCTTCTCGGTTCGGGGAACTTGAGCTCGCTGACCGACGTCCAGCGGAAACCGGCCTCGGGCAGATGCCCGGGGCGCAGGACGGCCCGGACCACGGCGCTGTCGCCCAGCTCGGCGCGGATCCGCGCCAGGGCGCGCAGGGCGGCCTGGGGATTGCGGCGCTGATGCTGTCGAAACAGATCGAGTGTCTCGGGCGGCGCCTCCACGGCGTCCACTTCCACGGTGACGATCTCCACGCCGGCGTCCAGCACGAGAGTTTCCAGCCGCAGGCGGACCAGTTCCATCAGCAACACCATGTCGAGGGTCGCGGCCGCCGGCTGCAACTCCTCGTGGCAGCGGCGGCGGTCGGCGAGCACCAGGTGCAGGTGTAGCTTCGCAACGCCCTGCTGCCGGTCGGCCAGGCGGGCCAGCAGCGGATGGGTCAGTTTCTTGATCAGGAACAGCAGCCGCCAGGCGTCGTGCTCCGGATCGTCCAGGAAGTGCCGCACCCGGTCCGGCTCCGGCGGTATCCGGGGCCGCAAGGGGTCGAACAGATCGCCGCGGGCCAGCCGCAGCAGACGCGCGGCCCGGGGACCGAAGCGGCGCTGGATGCCCGTCGCCGGCAGTTGCAGAAACTCGCCGACGCTCTGGATGCCCAGCTTGGCCAGATCGTCGCGCAGGCGGGGATCGATACCCAGGCGCGCCAGGGGCACCTGGTGGCTGGCCTCCTGCTCTGCCTCGAACGAGGACAGCACGTTGACCCCGCGCCGCACACGGACCAGGGTGTAGCTGCCGAAACGAGTGAAACCGACGGTGACGTTGGCCAGGAAACGGTGCTTGCGCAGGGTGGTCTGGATCTGCTCGGCCCAGCTCGCCAGCGAGTCGTGCAGACGGTCCAGGCCGGTGGCGTTCAGCCAGAAGACGCCCGGTTCGTCGTCGTCCGCTTC
>CAYLIV010000067.1:3985-15485 GCA_964384055.1 uncultured Fibrobacteraceae bacterium | reverse complement strand
AGCAGGTCCCACTCGGTGCCCAGGGCGTTGATCTCCAGCTCGTAGTACTCGTGGTTGTCGCCGTCGGGATCGATGAAGATCTCGAAATCGTTGTCGTGGAAGATGACCGAATCGCGCTCGCGGAGCGTTGCCCAGACGTCCGGTTCGGTCAGTTCGGCGGCGACGTAGAAATAGTCCTCGTCCCAGAGCATCTTTACCCGTGTCAGTAGACGAGGCGCCGGTTGCCGGTCACCCTCGATATCGACGAAATCGTTTGTCCAGGGCACATCCTGCCAGACCGGATCGTTCAGCTTGCCGTCGAGGGTTGGCGGCATCGTGGCCTGGAAACAGGCGTAAACCTCGGGATGATAATCACCTTGGGGCACGGTAAACGCTATGGCGCCCGAGTAAGTCGCGACCAGCAGGCCGAGCAGGACGGCGGTAAATACCGATCGACGCCGGTACCGAGCCGCCAGTGGAAAGGAACGCATTGAACTCTCCAGGTTGTGGATCACGTATTGCGCTGGCGCATTGCGATTCAAACCGTCGCAGTCTAGCATACGCGGGTTGACGCCGCCATGGATTCCAACGTCGCTCGACCGGACGATCAATCGATCAATCGCCCACCCGCAGAACGGAGGAGACCCGTCCTCAGGACGGGTCTCCGCGCGCTGGTAGCTGTGCTCTGGGGAGACATCCTCGACCAGCCGATTCGTTCGCCGTCTCCGTCCGGTCCTCAACCCGGTACGGGAGCTCGAGTTCATCCGTGACGACCTGCCATCTATGTATAACCTCTCTCCGCAGAGATCGGGGGAGCCCGAGGTTCCGTCGCGACCGTTAGCCATCCGTCATCGTTGGGTCTTCTGCTCGGGAGGGCGGTCCACCCTCTCTGTACCGTCACTCGTTTGGCGACAGGTCGAACTCTTACACGAGGAACCCGGACAATACCGGCCCCGCGCAGGACACCGGCCACCGCCGCGAAATCCTTTCTGGTATCGAGCCCAGCCAGGTGCGACTGTTTAGCCAGGTTGAGTGTCGACATACACGCACAGCGTCCGGGTATCCGGGGCGCGGCATCGAGGAGAGCTGAATGCAAGAGCTGAACACAGATGAAGAAAAGATCAGTTATGCCATTGGTCTGGACATGGGCGAGTCCCTCGAACAGATCAAGTCCGAGCTCGAGGTTCCGTCACTGCTGGCCGGCATCGAGGCCATGATGACCGGTGCCGAGCCCTTGCTCGACAAGGCGCAGGCCAACGAGATCAAGCAGCAGTACGCCGGCCGCTTGCAGGCCGCGCAGCAGAAGGCGCGGGGCGAGCAGGCACAGCGGAATCTCGAAGCCGGCACGGCCTTCCTGGCCGAGATGGATGCGCGCGACGGCGTCGCGAAAACCGACAGCGGTCTGCGGTACCTGGTGTTGCAGGAAGGCGGCGGCGACCGGCCCGGGCCCAGCGACTCCGTGGTCGTTCACTACACGGGCGCGCTGATCGACGGCCAGATCTTCGACAGCTCGGTGCAGCGTGGCGAACCGGCGACCTTCCCGGTCGATCGGGTCATCGCCGGCTGGACCGAGGCGCTGCAGCTGATGACCGTGGGCAGCCGGTACCAGGTGTTCATTCCGCCGGATCTGGCCTATGGCGCAGACGGTACCGGCGGGCCGATCGGTCCCAATGAAACGCTGGTATTCGAGGTGGAACTGCTCGAAATCGTGGGCCAGTAGTCCGGCATGTTGCGACAGCGCGCGGTCGTCGGTGGTCTACTTGCCGCGATGACGGTTCTGCTGCTGGCCGCATCGGCACGGGGCACGATCGTCAACACTCTGCAGGGCTTCACGGACGACACGCCGGGCTGGTCGGGTGCGGCCGAAGCGCGTTTCAGCCAGAGCGGCGGGAACACCGAGGTGTCGATGCTGGCGGCCAGCGCCCGGATTCAGTGGCTGCGCGGCGATAACCGCTGGCGGGTGCTGGGCAGCGCCCGCCGGGCGAGCAGCGGCGGTGAACAGATCGCCAAGGCGCTGATGTCGCATCTGCGTCACAACCGCCGCCTGTCCGACCATTGGCATACGCTGGCCTTCCTCCAGCTCCAGCAGAATCCATTCATCCGCTTGCAGTCTCGCTTTCTGGCCGGCCTGGGACTGCGCTGGGATGTGACGAGGGGCGAAAACCGGTTGCTGGCGATCGGCGCGGCGCACATGCTCGAACGCGAAACGATCGAAGCGGAATGCGGGACGGACACGGATCAGCGCCTTTCCATGTTCCTGCGCGCCGTCGTGCCGGTGCGTGATGGCGTGACCATCGCCGGTCTCGGCTTCTATCAACCGTTGTGGACGGATTTCGGCGACGGCCGGGCCATGGCCGGTCTGGCCCTGAACGTGGAACTGACCGGTAACCTGTCGCTGCAGACGGGCTTCGATCTGGAGTACGACTCGCGGCCCGCGGCGGGCGTCGACACGACGGACTGGTCCACCACGACCGGCCTGTCCCTTGCATTCTAGTCGATTCGTTCCAGGCGACCGGTCTGTCGTGTCGCGCGGACGGAAGGTTGGGCAACCGCGATGCGCAGTGCCGAGCGCAAAGCCAATCTGATCCTGCTGCTGGCCGCGGCCATCTGGGGTTTTGCCTTCGTCGCCCAGCGAATCGGCATGCAGCATGTGGGCCCGTTCACCTTCAATGCCGTACGTTTCGCGCTGGGCGCCGTTTCCATGGCCTGCCTGCTGGCGTTGCGCGGCCGTTGGCGGTCGGATTGCGGCGCGCCGGCGCGTCGGCTGCCGACGCCGCATCGGCAACTCGTCCTTGCCTGTGGGTCGCTGGGTCTGGTGCTCTTCATCGCGGCGTCGCTGCAGCAGTTCGGCGTGATCTACACCTCGGCCGGCAATGCCGGTTTCATCACCGGGCTGTACGTGATCATCGTGCCGCTGCTCGGCCTGGTCTTCCGGCAGCGCGCCGGCGCCGGCATCTGGATCGGGGCGGTCATGGCGACGATCGGCCTGTATCTGCTGAGCGTGACCGGGACGATGACCATTGCACGCGGCGACCTGCTGGTCCTGATCAGTGCCTTTTTCTGGGCGGGGCACGTGCTGATCATCGGCTGGCTCTCGCCACGGATCGCCGCAATCAAGCTGGCCTGCATCCAGTTTTCCATCTGCTCGGCGTTGAGTTTCTGCGGTGCGCTGCTGACCGAGCAGATCATCTGGCGCGACATCCTGCGGGCCGCCGCGCCGATTCTGTACGCCGGCATCCTGTCGGTCGGTGTGGCATACACGCTGCAGATCGTGGCCCAGAAGACGGCGCGACCGGCTCCCGCGGCGATCATCCTGAGCCTCGAAGCGGTGTTTGCCGTGCTGGGGGGCTGGGTGGTGCTGGGCGAAACGCTTGCGCTGCGCGGCGCCATCGGCTGCGCACTCATGCTGGCGGGTATGCTCGTCTCGCAGCTGGTACCTGTCCGCCGGCTCCGGTGAAATATTTCTCAACCGTTTATACAGATTCACGATAATCAACACGATACGTCAGAAATTTCTGTTTGTGCCGATCGGATCGATTGCCAGCGGTTGTTCGCTACCGGGATTCGATCGGGAACCGGGGAGCAGGCAATGTCGACGACCACCAAGCCCGACCAGATCCGCAATCGGCGCTTCGATGAGTTCCGCAAGGCGCTGGACGAAGGGCTCGCGGCGATCCAGCGCGCCTCGACCGTCGAGCAGGCTGAAGAGGCTCGCCTGCGGGCCCGAGCCCGGCTGCTGCAGCTCAACCAGGGGTTTGCGAACGCCTTTGATGACGAGCAATAGCACGGCGGCGTTGATCCTCATTCGATCTTGAACGATTCCCCACATGCAACCATCATCGGATGGCGTACGTACGGGCGTGCGTCGAGAAGACGTTCATGCGGGCTCCCTGTCGGAGCCGCTTTCCCACACCGAGGAGGAATCCGATGCGCCAGCCAAACCCGTCCTACCGGACGATTCTACCGGCGATGCCACGCCTGTCGCTCGTCGTGATCGGCGTCGTGCTGACCGGCGCCCTGCTGACAGGCATGCTGCCGGCCGACGGCGCTCTGGCCGGTGAATTCGAGAAGCGTTTTACACTGGACGGTAACGAACTCACTCTGGCCAACCTGATCGGCGAGATCACCCTCGAGCGCGCCGGCGGCTCGCAGTTCGAGGTCGAGGTCTTCGTGCGCGGCGATGATGCCGATGAGGATCTGATCGAATTCACGGTCGATGAAGGTCGCGTGTGCAAGCTGGCGATCGAGTTCCCCATCGAAGACGAGCGGCGTTACGTGTATCCGGAACTGGGCCGCAATTCGAACTGTACGATCACGGTCCGCCGGCCGCGCGGCGATGACGACGACCGCTCGTTCTTCCGGAAGATCTTCGGCGGTATCGGCAAGAACCGCATCAAGGTGTCCGGCCGCGGCTCCGGACTCGAACTCTGGGCCGACGTCACGATCAAGGTGCCCGAAGGCAAACGGGTGGGGGTGCTGCACGGCGCCGGCGAGATCTTTGCCGCCGACATCGAGGGCGACGTCCGCCTGGACAGCCGCTGCGGCGGTATCAGCGGCCGTCAGCTCATGGGCGATATCCTGGCCGACACCGGCAGCGGCGGCGTCGACATGGAAGATATCAAGGGTGAGCTGACCGTCGACACCGGCAGCGGCAGCGTGGTCGTCAACGGCTTCACTGGTGACGAACTCTCGGTCGACACCGGCAGCGGTAGCGTCGAAGTCGAGGAGATCGCCTGCGAGGCCCTCGAGATCGATACCGGCAGCGGCGGCGTCGACGCCCTGGACATCACCGCCGACAATGTCAAGATAGATACCGGCAGCGGCGGCGTGGAACTGCAGCTGGTCGAGATGGGCGATGGGCGTTTCGTCGTCGACACGGGTAGCGGCAGCATCGAGGTTACCCTGCCGCAAGACGCCTCGGTCCGGGTCCATGCCGATACCGGCAGCGGTTCGGTCAAGGCCGATGTGGACGACGCCGACATCGGCCGCAAGCGCCGCGACGAGATCACCTTCACGGTTGGCGACGGAGACGCGCGGATGGATCTCGATGCCGGTTCCGGTTCCATCAGGATCCGCCAGCGCTGATCGCTATTCAGTTGGCGCTGAAGTAGTGGGAATCGATACCGCGGCGGACCGAACGGATCCGCCGCGGTTATTTGTTGATATCAGAAATAGTACGATAACGTGACCGATGTGAAATTGGACGCTTCCGACTCGCCGGCACCGGTCAGGAAATGGCCGAGGGAGAAGGGTGCGTCGTCGTTGAACACCACATCGCAGTCGAACGAACCGAAATGCAGCCCGATGCCCAGATCGAGAGCGATCTGCACGTCGATGATGTGGGCGCCGTCGAAGACACGCTCGCCCTGCTCCGGTTGCCGGTCGTAGAGATACTGGTCGTCGAGGCGCCGGTATTCGGTGCCCGCGCGCAGGGTCAGCCACGACAGCAGTCGCGACTCGAGGCCGAAGCGCGTGCGCCAGCTGAAGTAGTCGTGATCACCGACGTAGTATCGTGCACCCTGGGACTGGAAACCGATCAACTCGTCGCGCCCGCTGCGATACTCGGCCGAGAAGAGCACGAGATTGTCCGGGTCGGCGAAGATGTTGAGGCCGAAACCGCCGAAGGTCAGGCGAGAATCGGTATTGGCGGCGTCGTCGAGAATATCCGAATAAGTCTTCTTGCGGTCCTGGAAGTGGGAGAAGACCGGCACCAGCGTCACCTGCTCGCTCAGCTTGACAAAGGCCCGGATCCGACCGCCGTAGCTGTCCCATGAACTGAGATTCTCCATGTCGATGTTGCGGAACTCGTCGAAGACGTCGCACTTGGTGTTGATGATCTGGCCGGCCAGATCGACGTACGCGTCGGGATTGAGATCGAAGCGCACGCCGGCGCCGAAATCGTGGTAGTAATGACTGCGCCCGTACTTGAACTGGGTGTTGCTCTGGGTGTACGAGAAGTAGGAAGAACCGCGGAAATACAAGCCGAGCGCGAGCGGACCGACCTGGCGTCCGTACATGGCCGTGAACATGCCGCCGGGTTCCGGCTCGGGGATATTGGAGTTGAAGTAGAAGGCGAAGGTACCCCACTTGCCAGCCTCGTCCGCCTGGAAGTGGATACCGCCGCCCTGTCCGGTCGCCTGCTGGTCGATCTGGTCGCTCGACGCCGTGAAGTCGTAGTCGCCCACTTCGAGCACGGCGAGATCCGGGTAGTCGAGCAGGCTGCCGAACCAGGTGGTCACGTTGTCGGCGTCCTCGAAATAATGGCCGGCGCCGCCGAGGCTGCGGATGCGGGCCGTGGAGGCGTGTGCTGTTGCGGGCGGGCAGAGCGTTGCCAGGACGAGCAGGAGCGCGACGGCCAGCACGGTCCGGTGTTTTGCGTATCGTTCACACATCGGGTGTTCCTTTTCCCTCGGTTTCTCGGTTCCGGTCGCGTCCAACCTTCGGCGCCGCAAGCCAGGATGCCGCATTCCGGTCGACGCCACAAGTAATAGTCTGACCAGCCGGTCCGCCGGTCCACTCATGCGGCTCAGCGAACGAGATCGGCCGGCCTGTGCCGAATCTTGCCGCCGGGAGCGAAAGCGTAGATGCCGCATTGCGCACTGCCCCAGAGATCGGTGTAGTTGGCCAGGCCGCGTTCGGTATACGGGGTCCATGACTCGCCGTCGTAGCGCCAGATGGTAGCCGAGGTCGCCAGGTAGATTTCCTCGCTTGACAGCCCCCAGAGGGCACGAATCGGCGCGAAGTCTTCTTCTACCCGAGTAAAAACGGCGCCGTCGTAACGAAAGAGTGCGCCGGGTCCGCCGTAGAGCTCTCTGCCACCTAGCCAGACGTCATCTGTATGCGGATCGACCCAGAGCGCGAAGAACCATACGTCGGGTACGCCGTCACGTTCTTGCCACTCCACGCCGTCGTAGTGGTAGATGTACGTGCGGTATTCTCGGTCGGCGCCGATAGCGAACACGTCGTCTGCCGCTCGACCCTGAACCAGGTAAAGCTCGCAGCTCGTACCGCTTGGGGACGCTTGCCAGGTGTCGCCGTCAAACTGCAGGACGGTGCCCTCCGAACCGACAGCGAAGACATTGTCCGCGGTATTGCCCCAGACCGAGTTCAGAGAATAGAATGTACCGCAGTCCGTTTCATTCCAGTGCGTACCGTTCCATTGCATGATGATCCCGTCGCTGCCCACGGCGACGGCGAAATCGTCGGTGACGGCCCAGACGTCGTTCAGCAGGCAATCGCAGACACTGGTCCTGGGAAACCAGACCTCGCCGTCGTAGTGCAGAATCGACTCGCCGTAAACTGTGAATATGTTGGTACACGCGGTGCCCGAGGCGTGCCCGGTGCCATAGCCCGATCCCGAATTGAACCGCAACACCCGCTGGCCGTCGAAGGTGTACAGGACGCCGTCGTTGCCGATGCCGATGGTCGGGCCGTCGGGAAAGCCGGTCAGGCAGTTGATTTCCATGGTCGACTCCGAGAAGTGGATCATCGACAGTGAGGCGTCGTCGAAGCGATAGGTAAAACAGCGGTCGAAACGTGTTGTTTCAGAGACGATCAGTCCGCCTTCCGGTTCGCCGGACAGCAAGGGTGAATAGTGCGGCAGGTTCTCGTACACGATGGACCAGGCGGTACCATCGAAATGGACGATCACGCCGTCGTTCTCCAGTTCTTCCCTTTGCTGATCGAGATAACCGGCGGCGTAGACGTCGCTGGCCGATCGGCCCCATATGTCGCGCAGGTCGCCGAACTCGCGCGTGCTCGTCGTGGTCCAGGTCGCGCCGTTGAAATGGAGCAGCAGGTAGTCGGACGCGACCACGTAGAGATCGCCCGCGGGCGTGCCCCAGATGTCTCGCAGGAGCCGGATTTCGCCGCTGGTATCGACGAGCTGCCAGCGCGATCCGTCGAAGTGGTAGAGTCCGATGCCGTCGTCGAGGACGTAAACATCGTCGCGACCGCGGCACCAGACCTTGCGTAGCTGCGCATCGAGTCCAGTTTCGAGCAGCCGCCAGTGCAGGCCGTCGAAACGGAGCACGGTGCCGGCGTCGCCGACCGTATAGATGTTGTCGTGTGCCGAGCCGTGGATATCCCACAGGTCTTCCCGGGTCAGGCTCTTGACCTTGTGCAGATGGTTGCCGTCGAAATGGCAGATCACGCCCTCGTCGCCGACCGCGTACGCCTCGTAGAACGAAGCGCCCCAGATCGCGTTGAGATCGTAGCCGAAGGGCAGGGGATTGACCCAATGCCAGGAGCCTGTCTCCGGTTCCAGGTCGGGGAAGGTCGTTGGGTCGCTGCAGGAAAAAAGCGCGCCGGCGAGCAGACAGCAAAGCAGGCCGCACAGCAGCGGGCGAACGATTCGTGACACGTCATGCGCTGGCAATAGCTTACCCGTTCCATCATTGCCGAAAAAGCCGGCCCACCGACTACCGGTAGTTTATGAACACCGCGATCGTCAGAAACACGGCCGACATACCGATGAGCTGCGCGAACAACGGGAGCATGAAGCGCAGCCACGTTCCGTACGGTATCTTGGCCAGGGCGAGCATTGCCATCAGAATACCGCTGGTGGGGATGATCATGTTACTGAAACCGTCGCCGCAGGTAAAGGCGAACACGGCGGTCTGGCGGGTGATGCCCAGGATGTCCGACAACGGCGCCATGAGCGGCATGGTCACCGCCGCCTGGCCGGAACCCGACGGGATCAACAGGTTCAAACCGGACTCGAAACCCAGCATACCCAGCACGGCGATGTTGCGCGGAACCGTGGACAGGACCGTGGCGGCGCCGTGCACGATGGTGTCCATGATCTGGCCCTCGGCCAGCACCACCGTTATCCCGCGCGCGAAACCGACCACCAGGGCGGCGACGACCATTTCCTCCATGCCCTTGACGAAGGCCTTGGCCGCGTCGGCCAGCGACAGACGGGCGACGATGGTGGCCACGATGGCCATCAGGAAAAAGCCGCCGGCCATGTCGGCCATCCACCAGCCCAGCAGCTGGGTCGCCGCCAGAATGAAGCAGAAGATCAGACCGCAGCTGACCAGGATCGTCGTGTGATGCGGCCGGTACTCGGTGCCGGCGCTCGCGTCGTTCGATTCCTCCGCCGTCACGTCGAAGGGATCGTCGGGCATCAGGCCGGAGGCCGGGTCGCGCCGTAGCCGCGCCCCGTAGCGCAGCAGATGGAACAAGGCCAGCGAGAGACAGCAGACCAGGAAGATCACCCGCAGCCACATGCCGCTGTACAGGGGGATCTCGGCGATCCCCTGGGCGACGCACACCGTGAAGGGATTGGTCGTCGAGGCGGCGAAACCCACGTTGGCCGCGAGGATGACCATCCCCATGCCGTAGATCCGGTCGTAACCCAGTCGTTTCGAGACCAGCAGGAACACCGGGATCAGCGGGATGAACTCTTCGCCCATGCCCAGGGTCGAACCGCCGGCGGACAGCACGAGCATGATCACGACGGTCAAGGTGGCGCCCGAGCCACCCATCTTGCCCAGCAGGCGGCCCAGGGCGGCGGTGATCACGCCGGTACGCTGCAAGATGCCGAACACGCCGCCGATCATGAAGATGAAGAAGATGATGTCCGCGGCCCGCTCCATCCCGCGCGGGATGGCCGTCAGGAAACCGTGCAGGCCCACGGGCGTGGCGGCGCCCTCGACCTCGTCGCCCAGAAAGACGCTGCGCACGGAGACCTGCTTGTCGATGCGCTCGTAGGTGCCGGGCACGAGCAGCGTGCGCTCGTGGCCCTCGACCTCCTTCGTCTGACGCTGATACGCACCCGAGGGCACGATGTAGGTCAGCAACGAGCAGACGAGGATGACAAAGGTCAACAGGACGAATACATGGGGGACCTTCAGTCGCGGGCGGGATGGGCTCACGGCGTCTCTTTCTGCGCTGGCGATTCATGAAGACGCCCGGCACGGTCGGCCGGGTCGCCTCGCTGCGGTAAACCGGTTTCGCCGCGGTCGACCGCTTTCGGTTCGAGGCAAGGTTGCCCAATAATAGTCGGTAGTGCATCGCCAACGCAACGACGGCATGCCGCGACCGTCGGCAGCGGTCCGTGCTACTCCCGAACAGCCTGCGCAATCGACGCAACTTTTGTGGTATCGTTGCGAATAACCCTCCGGGACCAAACGCCGAGCCCGACGATCGGCAGCGTCGATCCGGCTCGTCGCTTCACTGTCTGGCGTTGCTTCGCCGACGGCGTATATTAGTCTGCGAACCAATTGTCTGGTTTTTCCTGTCCACGGTCTGTTCCGAGAAAGGAAGGCATCCCGTGAAACCTTCACTCGTGTTGATCTGCGCCGTGCTCGTCCTGGCGAGTTCGTCGGCTGTTGCCCACGAAGGCTTCTTGCTGCAACGCGCCGATGTGGGCGCCGAGTCCATCGTGTTCACCTACGAGGGCGATCTCTGGCTCGTGGACAAGGACGGCGGCACCGCCCACCGCGTGACGCGCCATCAGGGCTACGAGGGCTGGGCAAAGTTCAGCCCCGACAACAAGTGGATCGCCTTCTCCGCCAGCTACGACGGCGGCTACGACGTGTACGTCATGCCCGCGACCGGCGGCGAGCCCCGGCGGTTGACCTTCCACCCTTCGGGTGACCGCGTCCTCGGCTGGCATCCCGACGGCGAGCACGTGCTGTTTCGCTCGCGCCGCGAACATGCCAATCTGCTCGAGGAGGTGTTCCTGATCTCGGTCGACGGCGGCATGCCCGAGCGCCTGGCCATTGACCGCGGCGGCCTGGCCTGCCTCTCGCCCGACGGCAATAAACTCGCCTACAACCGGATCCCGCGCGAGGCGCGCACCTGGAAACGCTACCAGGGCGGCATGGCCCAGGAGATCTGGGTCGCGGACTTCACCACCGGCGCCATCGACAAGATCACCGACTGGCCCGGCACGGACAACTTTCCCATGTGGCATGGCGACGCGATCTACTTCAACAGCGATCGCCAGGACGGCACGCTGAATATCTACAAGTACGACACGAACACCGGCGCGACGACCCGCCTGACCCACTACCGGGACTACGACGTCAAGCGCCCCTCCATCGGCGAGGGTGAGATCGTCTTCCAGTACGGTGAGCAGCTGCATCTGCTGGATGTGACCACCGGTGCGGTGCAGAAGGTGGCCATCGAGATTCCCAGCGACCGCGTGCGCATGCGGCCCGAGCTGGTTTCCGTCTCGCCGACGACCGGCTCCTTCGGCCTGTCGCCCGCCGGCGAGCGCGTGCTGATCGAGGCGCGAGGCGAGATCGCCAACCTGCCGGCCGAGGAAGGTGACCCGGTGAACCTGACCGTCACCTCCGCCAGTCGTGAGAAAAACGCCGCCTGGTCGCCCAACGGCAAGTGGATCGCGTTTGTGTCCGACCGCACCGGCGAGGAGGAGATCTACCTCGTCGACCAGAAGGGCGGCGACTGGAAACAGCTGACCCGCGGCGGCAAGGGCTTGCTGATGCAGCCCGTCTGGTCGCCCGACAGCAAGTACCTGTGTTACAGCGACAAGTTCATGCGCCTGAATCTG
>CAYLIV010000067.1:0-3885 GCA_964384055.1 uncultured Fibrobacteraceae bacterium | reverse complement strand
AGCAGCGGGTGCTGGCGGCGGCCGGTGTCGCGGCCGGCGACTATTACCGTCTCGAAGCCATCGAAGGCGGCTTTCTGTACCTGAGCCGGACCGAGCCGGTGTTCCTCAAGTACCAGAATGTCAACGACGGTACGGGCGGCTCCCTCGAACTCATGAAGTACGATCTGGAGGAGGAGGAGACCTCGGCCGTGCTGTCCGGCATCGCCAACTACCACCAGTCGGCCGACGGCAAGAAGCTGATCTACCGCGCCGGACCGCGTTACGGCGTGGTGGACGCGGGCGCCAACGCCTCGGTGGGCGACGGCGAGGTCGACATCAGCGCCGTGCGTCTGCGCGTCACCCGCGCCGAGGAGTTCAAGCAGATCTTCGACGAGGCCTGGCGTATCCAGCGCGACTGGTTCTACGACCCGGGCATGCACGGCGTCGACTGGCAGAAGATCCACGACAAGTACAGCAAGCTCGTGCCCTACTGCGGCACGCGCGGCGATCTGAACTACCTGATCGGCGAGATGATCGGCGAGCTGAACATCGGCCACACCTACATTTTCGGCGGTGATTTTGCCGACAGCGGGCCGCGCGTCGGCACCGGATTGCTCGGGGCCGGGTTCGCGGTCGAGCCGGGCAAGGATTACTATCGCATCGTGAACATCATCGACGGCGTACCCTGGGATCCACGGCAACGTTCGCCGCTGAACGAACCGGGCGTACCGGTCGACGAAGGCGATTACCTGATCGCCATCGACGGCCACGAAGTGCAGGTGGGCGACAACGTCTACGCGCTGCTCGAGGACAAGGCCGGCCGGATCGTCACCCTGACGGTCAACAGCAAGGCGACCAGCACGGACGCCACCGACGTGCGCGTGCGCACGGTGTACAACGAGTTCGGGCTGCGTTACCGGCAATGGGTCGACGGCAACCGGGCCAAGGTCCAGCAGGATTCACGCGACCGGATCGCCTACGTGCACATCCCCAACATGGGCCAGGGCGGCCTGGTCGAATTCGGCCGCCAGTACTATCCGCAGACGCTCAAGGAAGCCATGATCATCGACGTGCGCTACAACGGCGGCGGTTTCACCGGCGACATGATCATCGACCGGCTCGAGCGTGAACTGTGGTGCATCACCAAACCGCGCGAGGGCAAGACCTGCCGCGATCCGGAGCGGGTCTTCCATGGACCGCTTGTCGTGCTGATCAACGAGAACTCGGGCAGCAACGCCGAATACTTCAGCCAGGCGATCAAGCTCAAGCAGCTCGCCCCCATCATGGGCGTACGCACCTGGGGCGGCGCCGTGGGCATAGAGCCGCACCAGGACATGGTCGACGGCAGCGGGACCACGCCGCCGCAGTTCGGTCTGTACGGTCTGGACGGCACGTGGCAGATCGAGGGCCACGGCGTGGATCCGGACATCGTGGTGATGAATCTGCCCAGTGATGTGGTCGCCGGCGAGGACACCCAGCTCGACAAGGCGATCGAGTTCCTGCTCGACACGCTCGCCACCGGAGGCGATACGTGGCATATCCCGCCGACGCCGGAATTCCCGAACAAGAGCAAGGCGGGGGAGGAACGCTGATCGTGGCCGACGAAACGCCTGATCTGGAGGACAGCCAAGGAGATTTCGACGACAACAAGCGAGACCTGAAAGACAGCTACGACCGGCTCGCCGAGCAGTACGCGGAAAAGTACTTCGGCGAGCTGACGCACAAACCACTCGACCGTGAGCTGCTCGACGAGTTCGCCGATCGCGTGCGGGGCCGCGGCTTCGTGTGCGATCTCGGCTGCGGGCCCGGGCAGATCGCCCGCTACCTGCACGAACGCGGGGCGGCGGTGTTTGGCCTCGATCTCTCGGCGGGCATGGTCGAAGCGGCGCGGCTGCGCAGTCCGGAAATCGAGTTTCGCCAGGGCGATATGACCGCGCTGACTGATGCGACCGACTCCTGGGCGGGCATTGCCGCCTTCTACTCGCTCATCCACCTCCCGCGAGATACGCTGGTTGCCGCATTGCGTGAGCTCCGGCGCGCGTTGCAGCCTGGTGGCCTTTTGCTGCTGTCGTTTCATCTCGGCGACGAGGTTCTTCGTCTCGATGAGCTGTGGGACCAGACGGTGCGCATGGACTTCTACTTCTTCGAACGGTCCGAAATGGAGGAGTATCTGGTCGAGGCCGGTTTCGAGATCGACAAGATCGTCGAACGGGATCCCTATCCGGATGTGGAATACCAGAGCCGGCGGGCATATATATTTGCTTGCAAGCCGGCCGCACCCGACGCGGGCGGCAACGCGCGGACGGCGCCCAGCGGCGACGACCAGCAATGACGACCCACATTGACGGTCAACAGCGACGACCAGCGGTGACGACGCATACCGAGCGAGGCAAGGCGGCATGACGAAAAACGCGATCATCATCGGCGCCACCTCGGGTATCGGGCAGGCGCTGGCGCGGTTGCTGTCCCATGAAGGGTACGTTGTCGGCATCACGGGCAGGCGGGTCGAACGGCTCGCGCAGCTACGCGACGAGTTGCCCGGCGTCTCGATCGGCAGGGTGATGGACGTTGCCGAGGTGGACACGGCGCGGGCGCGACTCGAAGGGTTGATCGCTGAGATGGGCGGCGCTGATCTGATCGTCCTGAACGCCGGCCGCGGTTCGATCAAACCGCAGCTCGAGTGGCCCAACGAGGCGCGGACCATCCAGGTCAACGCGGTCGGTTTCGCAGCGCTGGCCGATGTCGCCTATCACCATTTTCATGAGCAGGGAGTCGGCCATCTGGTGGGGATCTCGTCCGTCGCCGCGGTCCGCGGCGGTGGCGGCCACCCGGCCTACAACGCTTCCAAGGCGTTTGTATCGAATTACCTGCAGGGGTTACGCCATGTCGTGGCGCGCAGCGGATTGCCCATCGCGATCACCGATATCAAGCCCGGTTTCGTTGACACGGCCATGGCGCAGGGCGACGGTCTGTTCTGGGTCGCCTCGCCGGATAAGGCGGCGCGGCAGATCTACAATGCTATCCGCGGCAAGAAAAAGCACGCCTATGTCACCCGGCGGTGGCGGCTGGTGGCGTGGCTGCTGCGGGTGTTGCCGGACTGGATCGTGCACCGGAAGTGAACGTCGCTGCGCTGGTTGCTTCGTATCAGATTTCCCCGCAGCGTATCGGCAGAGGTTTCACAGCGGACTGTCGGGTAGGCGACCGCCGATTGACCTGAAGAGCGGGGCGCCGTGGCGACGCAGCAGCTCGATCGTTTCCGCCGTTGTCAGATCCGATGCCACCTCCGGCGTCAACTCCGGCGGCCTCGACCCGGGAAACACGATGTACACGACATCCGGCGTTGATATCCCGCCGTGCGTGGAGAATGACTCGCCGCCGTTCCAGTTGCGCCAGGGAGCGTGTCCCAGCAACTCGGCCAGCTTCAGCGATCCTTCGCCCAGCTTGTTGGCCGGGCCCACGTCGGCGAAAACGGCAAAGGCGAGCTTCCCGCGATAGACGACCGCGCCCAGATCACCCAGTGCGATGCCGAACTGCTCGTAGAATCCACCCGGCAGCACAAGATAGGGGATCTTCTCGGCATCCACGTATTCACGCTGACCCGTCCCACGTGGAAATGACAGGGAGGTTTCGGGCCGGCCATACAGCGGGTCGAGGGTTCTGGCGTTGGGTGAGCCGTCGACATCGATTGCCATCGCCGCGTGGATGAACAGGGCGCCACCTGGCAGCTGCAGGATCTTGCGGACGCCGGTATAGCCGTCGAACGACACATTCGAGGCCGTTGTCAGATCGACATCGCGAAGCAGGCCCAGACTCTGTTCAGGCGGTACATATCGCGGCGTGATGATCCGTTTCGTAGCTTCACGATGTTTTTCATCGTCCGGTGATAGCGCTCGATCTTGCCCTGCG
>CAYLIV010000066.1:2428-15962 GCA_964384055.1 uncultured Fibrobacteraceae bacterium | reverse complement strand
GTCAAAACCGCGCCCGTGGTCGTGGCCACGCGGCTCAACAGATAGAGAGGGTGAGCGATGGTACGCAATTCGACGACACGAATGTTCAGATTGTTCAGAATGTTCAGAACGGCGCTGGTCGCCGTAGCGATGCTCGGCCTCTCGGCTACGACCGTGCAGGCCACCTTCGACAACGTGATGGTCAGCCCGCGGACGCGCGCCATGGGCGATGCCGGCGTCGCCGTGCCCACGGTGGGTTTCGCGGCCTACCTCAACCCGGCGGCGCTGGGACTGGCCACACACTCGGAGGTCAACACGAGTTACGTCCAGCCCTACGGCCTGGACTTCTTCAAGCTGGTCTATGCCGGCGGCGCCTATCACCTGGGTCAGAAGTACGGTACCCTGGGGGTGGGGCTGCGCAGCTTCGGCGTCGACTACAAGAACGTCGACCTGATGAAAGAGGCGACCTACACCCTGAGCCACGGCATCGGCCTGTACGAGGACCTGCACTCGGCCATCGCCCTGGGCTACTCGCTGAACCTGTATCGTCTCGAGTTCGGCAAGACGACCGAGGACGAGGAACTCGGTTCGGACACGGTGCCCGGGGTCGATCTGGGCTTGCTGGTCACCCTGCACGAGCGCACGCGCCTGGGCGTGCTGGTCAAGAATCTCAACAATCCCACCATCGGCGTCGACGCCGAGGAGATCCCGCAGCGGCTCCACGCCGGGATCAGTTACGAACCCTACCTGGGCGTGATCACCACCTTCGAGTTCGAGAATGTACTCGGCGAGGATCTGCAGTACCACGGCGGCATCGAGATGCACGTCGCCGACGGTCTGTACCTGCGCGCCGGGACGATCACCAATCCCAGCAAGCTGACTGCCGGTTTCGGTTACACGACGCAGGGCTTCACCGTGAACTACGGTTTCTCCACCGGCGGCGGCACGCTCGCCAACACGCATCAGTTCGGTCTGAACTATGCCTGGGGCGGTGAGGCGGAGTGAGAACCACGACAAAGATAAGAAGCGGCCCGGCCCGGGCGATCGGGAAGCGATTCCCGGGCGGGCTGGTCGCCACAGCCGGCGTGGTCGGAATGGTCGGCCTGGTTTTTGCGGTCGCCGTGATCTGGACGGTCGCGACGCCCGGCCCGGCCGGTGCCCATCAGCCCAAACGCGGCGAGGAAACCGGCTACGTCCGTCCGGACCTGTCGGCCAAGATCGACCTGAACCGGGCCACCCTGGACGAGGTCATGAGCTTGCCCATCCCCGAGATGGTGGCGCGCAAGATCGTCGACTACCGCACCTTCGTGCGCTACTTCGACAACATCTACGATCTGATGGAAGTCGACGGCATGACGCCCGAGCTGCTCAGTGCGCTCAAACCGCTGGCGGCCACCCTGCCGCCCGACGCCCTCGACGCCTCCATCGCCCGTCTGTCGGCCAGCTACCGTCAGGCGCGGCGCTTCCTGGGCCAGGAGGGCGCCAGCGAGGGTTTGGTCGACGAGTACCTCGACATGATCCGCGATCCGGCCAACGCCAACGATCTCGATCTGTTCGACCTGATGTCGTTCCAGAACGTCTCGCCGGTGGATGCGACCAACATCCTCAAAGCGCGCGACCGCCTGGGCAGGTTCGAGAATTCGCGGCAACTGCGACGCAGCGATGGCCTGCGTTACTGGGCCTACCGGAATCTGCGCGATTTCGTCGTCTATTCCGAAGCGGAACGCAACGAGGGGCGCGCCGACCGGATACGCGGTTCCTACGAAATCCGCTACTACGACACGCCCTATTTCAGCGACGACGACGAGCTGTCGTCTTTTGCTCTGAACCAGGCCGCCGTCTCCGGCGGTTCCTACGCGGTCGCCGAGCAGGAACTGGCGCGACCGAGCATGACCAACAAGCTGCGGCTCGACCTGACGCGGGGCATGCGCGCCGGCGTGCTGACCCACCGTAACCTGGGCGAGCGGTACTGGGACGAAACCGTCAAGGGCTTTTACGGCGTCGAAGACAAGGACCTCGGCCCGGTGCGCATCAAGCGCGCCTACGTGGGCGACTTCCGGGTCGCCTTCGGTCTGGGCCTGGTGATGGACAACACCGACTACTTCCTGTACCGCAAGACCGGTTTCGGCTGGAACAAGCGGCCGATCGGGGTCCGGGGCGACCTGAGCCGCAGCCGCGAGTTCGGACTGCGAGGCGCCGCGGTGGAAAGTCGCGTCGGCCAGCTGCACGCCACCGTTTTTGCCGCCTCGGGCCGCAAGGACGGCATCGTCAACGCCGACGGCACCATCAACCAGTATGTGCTGATGCAACCGCGCCCGCAGCAGGAGTTCCTGGACAAGCACCTGACTACGAACCAGCTGCCGACGGGTCTGAAACGCGACGCCTTCACCGAGGACATCTTCGGCGGCAACGTGAAGTACCTGGTCGCACCGGGCACCTTCGTCGGACTGACCGGTTACGAGGCGCGCTACAACAAGGCCTTCCGGGCGGATGTGGCGACGCTGGTCGATCGTCAGGATCTGCTCGAGGCGCGCGACGCCGAGATCAGCCAGAGCTACACGAGTGTCTTCGATACCGGCCTCGGCCTCGAGGCCTACAAGTTCCGGCGCGTCGTGGGCGCCGAGTTCCAGACCGTTTACAACAACCTGGCCGTACAGGGCGAGTATGCGGTGTTGCAGGACCCGCGCAACGGCCTGCTGGACGCGGACAATCCCAACGCGTACATCGTCAACGCCTTCACCCAGTGGGACAATCTGCACTTGCTGGCCATCTACCGCGACTACGACCTGGGCTTCGACAATCCCTACAACCGGGCCTTCGCCAACGATAATCGCTACGAGATGACCCTGCTCGACGCGCCGTACCGCCTGAACGACGACCTCTACACCTGGCTGGAGCTGAACACGCCCCAGCCCAAGCCGGAGAAGGGCGTCTTTTTCGACGCCCGTTACCGGATCAGCCGCAATCTGATCCTGTCCGGCCTGCAGTTCGACCAGTGGACGCGCAAGGCCGACGGGGCCGATATGCAGCGCTACACGGTCAAGGGCGAGTACCAGCCCATCTTCAACCTGCGCCTGCGGGTGCGGCACCGCTACAGCAGCCGGACCGAGAACAACCCCGATGACGTGCGAACGTACCAGAACTGGGAAACGCGCTGGCAGCTCATCTCGCTGCTGTCCAACTACAACCGGCTGGCCTTCATGTACATGACCTCGAACGTGTTCTTCCCCGCGCGACAGCGTCTGAGCGGACCCGCCGAAGCGGGCGATGTGGACAGCGCGGTGGGTACGGCGGCGTTGCCGGCCCACGCCTTCGAGGCGCGTTACGAGCACAACCTGACGCCCTGGCTGCGTCTGCAGTTCGCATCCCTGATGTACGACGGTTTCCTGTGGAATTTCGAGGGCAACGAATTCGTGCTGCTCGACGGCACCGGTTTCCGCAACTGGTTCAAGGTCGAGACGCGGGTTTCGGAGCGGATGCTGCTTCAACTCAAGATCACCCGCGACCACAACTTGCCGCGGACCTACATCGATGTGCGTGAGTACGGTGGTCCGGCCGGTCCGGATCCGGAAGCCACCTACGTGCCCCAGGACAACACGCTGGTGCGATTCCAGCTCGACTACACTTTCTAGCTGAGCGTCGAATATCCGACGAGGAGACGTGAGCGATGACAAACCGATCGAAAATCCACAGCAACCCGGCCACGGTCCGCGACGGCAAGCTGCCGGTCGCCGCAATGATCTGCTGCTGTGTCACCGTGCTGATCTGCTGTTGCGCCACCGCGCTGGCCGTCCCGCAGATCGAGAACCTCTACGGCAGCCAGAGCCCGTTCTATCTGCCGGAGATCAACGGCATGGGCGGCACCGGTGTCGCCATGTACCGCGGCGCCCTGTCCAACGTGTTGAATCCCGCCATGCTGACCTGGGAAGAGGGCATGCGCTTCGATGGCGGCCTGTCCCTGGATCAGCAGCACGAGGACCGCTTTCAGCCCCTGTTCGATACCTTCGAGAGCTACGTGACCGATGTGTCCATCGCCAGCAACCGGAACCACTACTTCCAGACCGGTTTCGGCCTCTCCCGACGCGTTCTCGACGGAGCGCACGCGGCCACGGTCGCTGTCTCGCTGGCGGATCGATACGTGTACGACTACGATTTCTTCGAGGAGGTTCGCGACCCGGACCCGTTCTCGTCGCCGCGCGACAGAATTCTCGAGGATCGCTCGCGGCGGGTGGACGGGACCTTGCGTGCGCTGTCGGCCGGTGCGGCGATGTACGTGCACGAGCGGGTGTCGCTGGGCGCGGCTGTGCACTACGCGTTTGGAACCCGCACGGACATTCTGCTGGTGCGGAACTACGATGTGGAGGATTCCAATGCCAGGCTCGAACGGGCGTTCTCCGAATCGGGTGTCAATTTCACCGTCGGAGCGCGGGTGAGCGTACACGAGCGCTTCGAGGTGGGACTCGCCTGGGAGTCGCCTTTGACGGTCGATGGCGACGTACACAACGAGTATGAGCACTACGACGACGCGACGGCGGGCACCACCGTGGATCGTTCCCGTGTTGTCGGCGAGATCGAGTATCCGCAGATCATTCGCGGTGGACTGACCTTCCGTCCACGGACCGATCCGCGGACCGAATTCACGGCCGACGTCGCGTTCATGCAGTATTCGGAGGTCACGGACAACCTGGTGCTGGGCGAAAATACGCCGGCCGGCTTCGCTGAGGGATTGCCGACCTATTACGAGGATACCCTCGATGTGCGGATCGGCGTGCAGCACACGTTCTATAGCGGCGTCCCGGTACGTTTCGGATTCCGGCACTACAACGCCTACTACGATACGGAGGCGGCGACGACGGTCTTCAGCGGCGGCATCGGTATGCCGGTGGTCGGCGGCATGGTCTCGGCGTCGGTGGAACTGGCCAAGGTCACGAGCATTCAGGGCCACCAGTTCGAGTACCCGAGCGACTTCGTGTCCGACCCCGACGCCCGGGTCGAGGACACGCGTTTCCGCGTCGGGATCGGATTCAGCCGCGAGTTCTAGAGTTGCCCGCGACGGCGCATCGCCGTGACGCGGATGGTCGATCGACCAAGGAGTCGTCTGATGAGAGCGAAACGCAACTGGAAAGGCAACACCGGCGTGGTTGCGCTGGCCCTGTGCTGCCTGTTTGGCATAGCCCAGGTCGTGGGCCTTGGCGCCACGAGCAACGCCGCGGAACGGGACGTCGTTCGCCTGCACTTGCTGTGGACCAACGACGTGCACGGCCACATCGCCGCCGAGCCGGCGCGCTTCATGAATCCCGAGTTCCCGCCGCCGCTGGGTGGTGGCGCGTCGGCCGCGAGCTATATCAAGAAGGTGCGCCGGGAAGCGGCCGCGGCCGGTGAGCCCGTGCTGCTCGTGGACGTGGGCGACATGTTCCAGGGCACGCCCATCGGCACCAAGACCAAGGGTACCGCGGTAATCGAGTACTTCAACGCGGTGGGCTACGACCTCGCCGTGCCCGGCAACCACGATTTCGATCTCGGTCGGGACAATTGCCAGCGCCTGGCCGAGATGTCCGCCTTCCCCTGGGTGTGCGGCAACATCATCGAGAGCGAGACCGGCGAGCTCGTCGACTGGTGCAAGCCGTCCCTGATGATCGAGAAAGCCGGCCTGAAAATCGGTGTCATCGGCATCTGTACGCCGGCGACCAAATCCATGTCCTTTCCCGACAACATCCGGGGGCTGGATTTCCTGCCCATGCCCGAGAGCGTGGCCAAGTTTCGCGACCAGTTGCTGGACGAGGGCGCCGACCTGATCTTCCTGGCCATCCACGAGGGCCTGCCCTACGACCCCACGGCCGGCTGGAAGGAGATCGCCGCCGGGGAGACGGAAGCCACCCAGACCGAGCAGGGCACCTACGGCAACGCCTCCTACGGCGGGATGAACGTCATGGAACTGGTGAACATGGTTCCCGGCGTCGATATTGCCGTCTGTGGCCACACACACCGCGGCTATCGCGAGCCCTGGATCGATCCGCTGAACCACACCCTCTGTTTCGAGACCTACGGCAACGGCTCGAGCATCGGCCACGCGGTACTGCTCATCGACGCCGAGACGAAGGAACTGATCGGCTACGATCGCAGTCACGACCGCGGCACGATCATCACCCTGTTCGAGGACGAGATCTGGCCGGACGAGGAGATCGCGGCGATCATCAGGCCATGGCAGGAGAAGACCGATGCCGAGATGCAGAAGGTGGTCGGCCAGACGGCCGTCAATCTGGCGCGCGGCGGTCCGGGCGCCAACCTGGTGGGCAACCTGGTCACCGACGCCATGCGCGAGTACTTCGACGCCGACTTCAGTTTCCAGAATCTCGGCGGGCTGCGGGCGAATCTGTCGGCGGGCGACCTGACCGCTCGCGACGTCTTCAACGTGTTGCCCTTCGGCAACGAGCTGGTCGTGGTCGAGATGGACGGCAAGATGCTGCGCCGGGTCATCGAGCGGAAGCTGCGCGGCAACAGCAGCGGCATCTGCGTCTCGGGTGTGGAACTGGAGTTCGACAAGACGCGGCCGGACTACGACCGAGTGGTCACGCTCCTGATCGGCGGTGAGCCGTGGGATCCCGATCGCACCTATCGCACGGTGTTCACCAACTACCTGCTCGAGGGCAACAGCGGCCTCGATTTTCTGACCAGCATTCCGCTCGATCAGGTCCTGCCTTCCCAGATCATCACGGCCGATGCGGTCGAGCGGTATCTGCAACAGTACAGCCCGATCAGACCACGGGTCGATAACCGCTGGGTCGAGAAGACCGGCAAAGAGCAGGCGCCGTACCTGGCGCGCGCCTACCTGCCCGAGACCGAGTGACCGCGAAAGCCCGAAGGTCGTCCGGATGGCCACTGCGGAAATCCCGCGCGAGGCCCCGTGCGAACTTCGGGCTTTTTTGATCCCGGTCTTACGCCGCCCAACCGTAGAAGAATCCGTTAAATTGCATTCTGATGCTAATTCGAGCTTGGCGCTCAAGTCGCTGCGCGTACGCCCGATGCATGGAACAAGTGCGAGCACAGGGATCGTCCAGCAAACCCGGGACACGCCCTCTCGCACGGGTACTGGATGTGTGTCCGGGTAAATAATGCATCGAACCGAGGTAGGGCGAGGCGTGAAACAGCTCACCATCGACAAGCGCAATGATCAACTGACCCGGTTTGCCAACCAGATGCGGAAGATGGTTGTCGGGCAGCCCCAGGCCATCGAGAAACTCACCGACAGCTTCAGTCGCCTGATCTCCGGTATCCACGACCCCGAACGGCCGCTGTTGAACATGCTGTTCCTGGGACCGACCGGTGTCGGCAAGACCGAAACCGTGCGTTCGCTGGCCGAGACGATCTTCGGCAACAAGCGGGCCTTCACCCGTATCAACTGCCAGGAATACTCGGCTCACTACAACATCTCCAAGCTGCTCGGCTCACCGCCGGGCTACGTAGGTGGCGAAATCCGACCGCTGCTGGCGCAGGAGAATATCGACCGCCACCACCGCAAGGCGCTCGAGAACCAGTCCGGGCTGATCAGCGAAACCGACAGCAAGCTGTGCAGCCTGTTCCCGCCCGAATCCGATCGTTTCCTGTCGATCATTCTCTTCGACGAGATCGAGAAAGCCCATCCCAAGCTGTGGAACCTGTTGCTGGGCATCCTCGAAGACGGCACCGTGATTCTGGGCAACAACGAGGAAGTCGATTTCCGTAACTCCGTGATTGTCCTGACCACCAACGTGGGCAGCGAGGCCATGGGAGCGCATCTGGCGCAGAACCACATCGGTTTCCACACCGGCACCGACAACGCGAAACTGGACCGCGACATCGAGGAAGCCGCCATGCGCGAGGCGCGCAAGGTGTTCCCGTTCGAGTTCCTGAACCGCTTCGACGATGTGATCGCCTATCACACGTTGAAGGAAAAACACCTCTACCAGATCCTCGACATCCAGATCACGCAGATCCATCATCGCTCGTTGCGCTGCGCCGAACCCTTCCTGCTCGAAGTCACGCCCGACGCCAAGAAGTGGCTCGTCGACGAAGGCACCGATATCCAGTACGGAGCGCGACCCCTGAAGCGAGTGGTCGAGCGGGATGTCGTCACGCCGATCTCGCACCTGATCTGCAGCGATCAGATCCGCAAGGGCGATCTGATCACGGTCGACATGCAGGACGAAGGCATGGTCTTCATGAAGGAGGCGGGGGTCACGAGCTGGGAGGAGCTCGAGAGTCTCGGTCCCTTCCCCGAGGCCAAGTGGACCAAGAATGATCTCGGCGTCAAGGACGACGGGGGCGAGAAACAGGCCATCGTGGAGGAAGTGGCTCAGGTCATCGCCCACGCGGGGGCGTTGTCGGGCGCGGAGGACTGAGTTCTAGAAATCGTTGCTCAGGCGTTCTAGGGCCAGTAGAGTATTCGTCCGCAGTTCTCGCACTTCTGTACCCGGTTTTCGTTGGTCACCGACACGAACGACGCCGGGATATTGGCGAAACATCCCATGCAGAGATTGCCGATCACCGGGACGACCGCGTGACCGAAACTCTTGGTCAACCGTCGGAAATAATTGCGGTGCGCCGGTTCGATCTGGGATTCGAGATCTTCACGAGCCTTCTTCAGATCGTCCAGCCCTTCCAGATTGAATCCCATACCCTCTTCCTGCTCGGCCTTGGCCTGGTCCTCGGCTTCGGCGATCATCTGCTCGAGGTCCTGGAGAGCAACCAGTAACTGCAGTTGCGGGTGCATGTCCTACTCCTCTGTCAGAATCGCGCAGAAACTCTCGTAGTCGGCCGCCTCGACCAGCTGGTCGCGGACGCTCGCATCCTGCATCTTCTCGGTCAGCGCAGCCAGCGTCTTGATGTACTGGTTGCCAGAGTCCTGCGGTGGGGCGATCAAGGTGAAGAACAGATGCGTGGGCTCGCCGTCCGTAGAATCGAAATCGATACCTTTTTTCGAACGCGCGATGGCCACGGTCAGCTTCTGCACCGCGAGGGTGCGTCCGTGTGGAAAGGCCACGCCGGGACCCACGGCGGTACTGCCCAGACTCTCACGGCTCGAGAGCATCTGCAGAATGGTCTCGGCGTTGGTGATGGCGGTTCCGGCGATGAGTCCTTCGACGATTTCCGCCAGGGCTGTTGGCTTGTCTTCGGCAGTCAGGTCAGAGAGGAAGAGGTCGGCTGAGGTATGCTTGATGACCTCGACAATGTCCATGGCGACGACACCACCTTGAGATTGCTGGTAGATTGTGTAACACTCTGTGTTCGCAACCAAGTTATACTCTGTCGTTGAAAAGGACAAGGCGGGATTGAGCCGCGTTCGTCCGACGCGGACCCGCATGGAGGAAACCATCGGTACCGGGGCAAACAAGGAGCGCGGTGAACTGCGCGAAGGCGTCGTGATCCGGGCGAGCAGCGGTCGCTGCCTGGTGATCGCCGGCGACCGCACCTATCGCTGCCAGCTGCGCGGACGCTTGAAGCACGGCACGAAACGGGAGCAGACCGTGGCGGTGGCCGGGGACCGGATCCGCTTTCGGGTGCTCCAGCGTGCCGGGAGTGATTCGCCCTCGGGTGTCATCGAGAAGGTCCTCGAGCGCCGCAATCGGATTTCCCGGCGCGCGGCGCGACGCTCGGGCGGGCGTATCGAACAGGTCCTGATGGCGAATCTCGACCAGGTGGTGGCGGTCCAGTCCGTAGCCGAGCCGTCACCCACGGCCGGTTTCGTCGATCGCTTGCTGGTGGGCGCCGAACGCTTCGGCGTGGCCGGCGTGCTCTGTGTCAACAAATGCGACCTCGATCCGTCAGCCTGCGACGACGCGCGCTGGTCGTACTACACGACGCTCGGCTATCGGCTGGTCGTCACCTCGGCGGCCAACGGGCGCGGCTGCCGCGAACTCGCCACGATTCTGCGTGACAAGATCTCGCTGCTGCTCGGCGCTTCGGGTGTCGGCAAGAGCTCGTTGCTCAACGTCATCCAGCCGGGATTGGAACTCCGCGTCGCCGACGTGGGGACGAAGTCCGGGCTCGGCCGGCACACGACAACCAGAACCGAACTGTTTCCCCTGGACGATGGCGGCTTCATCGCCGACTCGCCGGGGATTCGCGGTTTCGACCTCTGGGACATCGATCCGGAAGACCTGCGCGACTTTTTTCCGGACCTGTACGAGCGTGGGGCGGCGTGCCGTTTCCGGTCGTGCCGACATTCTCAAGAGCCGGGTTGTGCCGTGCGGGACGCCATGCAACGGGGCGCGATACCACGCTGGCGTTACGAGTCCTATATCGCTATGTTGGCCGACCTGGAGGATCGCCGGTAGTCACCGGCGCCGGCGAACCGGACTGAACAGCACGTCGGCAGACAGAAGCGAGCCGACAGTCGAAGAAATGTCATCTGTCGGAGGATCGAGACCATCGTTGCGACACGACGCACAATGCTGATCAGACGTGTCAAGCACGCCCTCGTGGCTCTGGCCGCGCGTTTGATCCGCCGCCGCCGTCTCGAACCGCAACGGCTGCGCAGTCTGACGCCCCGGTGCATCCTGATCGTCAGGCAGCACAACCAGATGGGCGATATGGTCTGCGCGACACCCTGTCTGCGCGCCATACGCGAGATGTATCCCGCCGCGAACATTTTCCTGATCACCGCGCCGGTCAACGCGGAAGTCGTGCGCCATAATCCGCATCTCGACGGGATCCTCGTGTTCGCGCAGCGTCTGTGGCGTCGTCCCGTGGATCTGTGGCGATTCTGGCGAGCCGTGCGCGCGTGCGGGGCCGAACTGGCTTTTATACTCAACTCGGTGTCGTTTTCGGTGACGAGTGCCGCGCTGGGTTTGGTCTGTGGCGCTCGATACGTTGTGGGTTGCACGAGCGAGCCGTACGGCTGGGAGCTGTCCCGCCACGCATACTCGCTGGAAATGCCTTCACGCCCCGAGCTCAGCGGCAACGCCATCGAACATAATCTGGCACCCCTGCAGGCGGTCGGCATCACCACCGACAGCCTGCACACCGAGGTGCTGCCCGCGGCCGCGGAGGTGGCGGCGGCCGAGCAACTCACAAACGACCTGCGCGGCACCGGCGCACCTTGGGTACTCCACCCGGGTGCGGGCAAGCTGCAGAACCTGTGGCCAGCGCGACGTTTCGCCGCGATCGCCTGCCGCGCGGCAGCCGCCGGCCACCCTGTGCTGGTGCTGCAGGGGCCGGCCGACGGGGAGGTGCTCGTGCGCTTTCGGGAAGCATTGACGCGGGAGCGTCTCGACGACCTGCCTGGATCCATCACGGTTGCGCCGCTGCAACCGGTGGGTGTCTGCGCGGCCGTGCTGCAGCGCGCCGATCGCTTTCTCTGCAACGATACCGGACTGATGCACGTAGCCGGCGCGATGGGTGTACCCACCATCGCCCTCTTCGGTCCCACCGATCCGGCCCGGTGGAAACCCGTGAACGCGGCGGTCGTCGCGCTACGAGGCGAGCGAACCCGGGACGACCCGCGCGGTCCCGAATACGGCTGGCTCGAGAGCCTCACCGAGGATGAAGTATGGCGGCAATTGAGCGGCGCGGCGCGGGCCCCGAACGACAAAGGAATCGAGATTGGCTAACACACCGGAAATGATCATCATCAAGATTCTCGTACTGATCTTCTCGGTCGTGGTCCACGAGTGTGCACACGGCTGGACAGCCTTGATGCACGGCGATCCCACGGCGCGGGACGCCGGCAGGCTGACGCTCAATCCCCTGCGCCACCTCGATCCGATCGGCAGTATCGTCGTACCGCTGGTGCTGGCACTGGCCGGAGGCATTCCGCTGGCTTGGGCCAAACCAGTTCCCGTACGCGCCGACCTGTTGAACGATCCGAAAAACGATCAGCCCAAGGTGGCCGCCGCCGGTCCGGCCAGTAATCTGCTCCTGGCCCTCGTCTTCGCCATCGGCCTGGGACTGCTGATCCGCTTCGGCGAGACGGCCATCATGCCCGGCATTCGCGGCGCGGAACCCACGTTCGCCTACTTCCTGTACAGCATGTTCCAGCTGGCGGTGATGATCAATGTCGCCCTTGCGCTCTTCAATCTCGTTCCGCTGCCGCCGCTGGACGGCAGCTGGATCCTCTGGCGCTTTCTGCCCCGTCAGGCGAAGATCCGCTACGCGGTATTACAGCGTTACGGCTTTCTGACCGTCATCGGTTTTCTGCTGCTCGTCCGGTACACCGGGTTCGGTTCGATCGTCCTGGGCATCTTCTCGCTGGTCTTGAAACCCTATCTGAACATCGCCAATACCATTGCCGGGATGGGTTCCTAGAGACATTTCACGGTACGCACGAGAAGGCCTCCCGTCGTCGAGACGGGAGGCCATACCGGAACACCCAGCGAATGGGGACCAACGAGCGCGATCAATCTTCGTTCAGCTGGTGCGTGCGACGATGCGATTGCAGCGTGATCGACACGGTAGCCACGGCACTCTCGTTGCCGGTCTCGTCCACCGCGATAAGGCTGTACACATTGAGCCCGCGGAACGGGTTGGTGTCCTGGTAGTTGCGAATCTGACGCGGCGAGCTCAGCAGCTCGATCGTCTGGTCGCCGACCGTACGCGTGAGCCTGACGCCGGCATAGTCGACATCGGTCGTGTTCGCAGCCCACCCCAGCACGACCTGGCCCTTGTCGGCATTGAACTCGGCATTGAAGGATGTGGGTACCGCGGGCGGTACCGTGTCGATGGGATCGGGCGTCGGTGTCGTGACGCTGTCGTCGCTGCCACAGCCGGTCGCCAGCATGGTCATCAGGATGATACAGAATAAGATCTTCAAAATATTGTTGCCTGCCATGGGTGGTCCTCCTTTTCGCTAAGTTGCCCGATGGCTTTCTGTTGGCGGCCGGGAGAGGTCCTTGTTGCAGTGGCACGGTTGCTTTGATTCAACTCTCCCGACCACATCGAGGCGGCCAACTGCAATCGTGGTGCCATTAACCGTACGAAAGTGCGTTTGGGTTGGAAGTTACTGTTTTTTAAGGGACTACGAAGCTTGATGAGGAACGATGAGGAGTTGTTCGTGCGATGACGCAGCCATATGCGTTTCGTCCTGCCATGATCGGATCGTCGAATTCGTGCAAGTTGCCTTGTGGCAGCCGGTGCAGAATTGGCGTACATTGATAAAGTCCTTGACGCGCACCCGGTTATCAATGACCATCGGCACGATCTGCGTAATCCGTACGGTGCTTTGCGTACGGCTTGATTGCTAAGGAGGATCATCCTATGACCAAAGCAGATATCGTTGAAGACATCGCCCAACGAACGGGACTGACCAAAAAAGAAGTCGGAGAAACAGTCGACCTGTTTCTGCAGAAAATCGGCGATCTGCTCGTCGCCGGACAGCATCTGGAGATACGCGGCTTCGGTACGTTCAAGGTCAAGGAACGTAAAGAGCGCATGGCGAGGAATCCGCGGACGGGCGAGGCGGTGCCGGTACCGTCGCGGCGGGTGCCCATCTTCAAGGTTTCCAAGATGCTCAAAGACCGGGTTGCCGGAACCTGAGATCAGCCGGTCGTGATTGTATGATCCCGGACGATCTCGGCGACGG
>CAYLIV010000066.1:0-2328 GCA_964384055.1 uncultured Fibrobacteraceae bacterium | reverse complement strand
GGAACCTGAGATCAGCCGGTCGTGATTGTATGATCCCGGACGATCTCGGCGACGGAAAACATACCGTGAACCGGCCTGTCTCTGCTTAACCGGTTGAGAGAGGCCGGTTTCCTGCGTCTACAGAACAACCGTGACAGGTTGCCAGCCGCGACGGAGAACCGGTTTGACCGGCCGGAGGGCGCTACCATGACCACAATCGACCTCAGAAGCGACACCGTGACCCAGCCCACCGGCGCCATGCGTCGTGCAATGGCCGAGGCCGTCGTCGGCGACGATGTCTTCGGCGACGATCCGACCGTGAATCGATTGCAGGAGGAGGTGGCGAGACGCCTCGGTAAAGAGGCCGGGTTGTTCGTTCCCAGCGGTACGATGAGCAACCAGGTGGCGCTGAAGGCGCAGACCCGACCGGGTGATCAGATCATCTGCGAAGCGGGTGCGCATATATTCCGCTACGAGGGCGGCGGCCCGGCTGCGTTGAGCGGATTGCTGGTTTCATGCATCGATACGCCGGATGGCGTGTTGCGCTGGGATCTGGTGGCCGCAGCGTTGAATCCGGCCGACGTCCACTGCGCGCCGCCGTCGCTGGTCTGTCTGGAGAACACGCACAACCGCGCCGGAGGCCGGATTCTACCCCAGGACAGCGTCATCGAAATCGGTCGGCAGACTCATGCGCGTGAATTGCGCCTGCATCTGGACGGTGCGCGACTGTGGAACGCCCACGTGGCTACCGGGATGCCGCTGGCCGAGCTGGCGGCGCCGGCGGACACGGTCAGCGTGTGCTTTTCCAAGGCGCTGGGGGCGCCGGTGGGGTCGGTGCTCGTTGGCGATCGGCGCACCGTGGACCGGGCGTTTCGCTACCGCAAGATGTTCGGCGGCGGTATGCGGCAGGCGGGCGTCCTGGCGGCAGCGGCGCTGCATGCGCTCGAATACCACCTGGACCGTTTGGCGGAGGATCACCGCCACGCACGCACCATCGCCGAGCGACTCGCCCATCCGCGGCTGACGGTCGGTCATCCGGTGGACACGAATATCGTGATCGTCGACGTGGCCGAACCGGCCACTGCCGAAGACCTGCTGGCTCACCTGGCGGAGAACTCGGTACTGGCGGTGGGATTCGGCCCGAGTCGTGTACGGCTGGTACCGAACCTGAACGTCTCGGCAGACGATATCGACCGCGCGGTCACGGCGCTCAACTCCTTTGGGCAGTGAACGAACGTTATCCGACCTGAAGCATCGCGCCGGTGCCGGTGGTGCGACAAACGTGCTACCATACCATCTGCTGCGACGAGAGGGAGAACGATGCCTGTCGAGAATAACCGGCAACCCGGCGGCTGCGACTGGGCCTTCGACCCATCGACCATGACCGCCCGCTGTCGTGCGTTCATCACGCGCATTGTCGACGCCGCGTGTGCTCGGGGCGTCGTGGTCGGACTCTCCGGTGGAATCGATTCGGCGGTAGCCGCCGCGCTGGCCGTCGAGGCCTTGGGCCGGCAGCGCGTCCTGGGGCTCTTTCTACCCTATGCCACGAGCGCGCCGGCGTCGCTCCGCGATGCCCAGGCGGTAGCCCAACAGCTCGACATCGCCACCGAACTGCTGGCAATCAGCCCGATGGTGGATGCGTTCCTCGCGGCGTGCCCGGACGCCGATCCGATTCGGCGGGGCAACGTCATGGCGCGGGCACGAATGATCGCGCTCTACGACCGCTCGGCTCGCGACGGACGTCTTGTGCTCGGTACGGGCAATCGGACCGAAGCGCTGCTCGGCTACACGACCATTCACGGAGACAACGCCTGTGCGCTCAATCCGCTCGGCAATCTCTACAAGACCGAGATCCGACTGCTGGCCGCGCATCTGGATTTGCCGGCTGCCGTGCTGAACAAACGGCCGAGCGCCGATCTTTGGGAAGGCCAGGCCGACGAGGATGAGCTCGGATTCACCTACGCCGAGGCGGATCGATTGCTGCACCACCTGATCGACGAACGCCTTGCCCCGCGGCAGCTCGAATCGCTCGGTTTTGACCGGGAGTTGATCGAGCGGGTGAACACGCTGGTCGCGAGGATGCGTTTCAAACGGGTACTGCCACCCATGGCCGACTTTCCGGGCCGACCCGATCCGGATGACGGCGGAGGAAGCGTGTGAACGAAGATCGCCTACCGTCGCTGACGCTTCCCGAGATCGAGTTTCCCGCTGGTCTGTGCCAGTTTGTGGCCACGCCCATCGGCAATCTGGCGGACGTGAGTCTGCGGGCGCTGGCTGTACTGGCTGCCGCCGATACGATATTTGCCGAAGACACTCGACACACGCGGCGTCTTCTGCAACGCTATGGCA
>CAYLIV010000065.1:0-16248 GCA_964384055.1 uncultured Fibrobacteraceae bacterium | reverse complement strand
CCGACAACCAGCAAACCCGCGACATCGTGACCCGCCCCCTCGGCAAGACCGGAATCGAACTGCCCGTGGTGAGCATGGGCGTGATGAACGCCGAGAATCCTGCGGTTTTGAAAGCATCCTTCGAGGCCGGCGTACGCCATTTCGACACCGCTGCCTACTATCAGGCCGGCAAGAACGAGCAGATGGTCGGCGAGGTCGTCAAGGAGATGGGTATCCGCAAGGACGTGGTGATCGGTACGAAGATCTTCACTTCCAATATCCGCGACTTCACCCCCGAGGACAAGATCCCCGAGACCATCTACAAGCTCGCCGACCAGAGCCTGGCGCGCCTGCAGATGGACTACGCGGACATCCTGTACATCCACAGCGTCAAGACGCCCGAGCTGGCCAAGAGCGAACCGGTCATCCACGCCATGCAGGAGCTCAAGAAGCAGGGCAAGGCCAGGCACATCGGCGTGACCACGCACACCACGATGGATGTGGTCATCGACGCCGCCCTCGAGGCCGGCGTTTGGGAAGTGATCCAGACGGCGATCAATTTCACCATGTCGGATTACGGCGAGCTGATGACCTCGATCAAGAACGCCGCGGCGCAGGGTGTCGGTATCATCGCCATGAAGACGCAGGCCGGCAGCGACCGGCGTTCACAGCTGGATTTCGGCGATCGCTACAGCAGCAAGACCATCGCGCAGGCTTCGCTGAAGTGGGTGCTGCGCAACCCGCACATCTGCACCGCCATTCCCGGTTACACCACCTTCGAGCACATGCAGCAGGATTTCGACGTGGCCTCCGACCTGGAATACTCCGCCGACGAGCGGGCGCTGCTGGGCGAGGCCGACGTCAAGCTGGGCATGGGTTTCTGCCGCCAGTGCAACGAGTGTCTCGGCACCTGTCCGCACGGCGTCGATGTGCCGACCCTGATGCGCACGCACATGTACGCGGCGCGATACGCGAACTTCCCACATGCGCGGCTGACCCTCGGCGAGATCGAACCGGGGCAGGGGCTGGAAGCCTGCGCGAACTGTAGCGAGTGTGTTGCTCGGTGCCAGAACTTCGTGGATATCGCAGGCAAGGTGACGGAACTGCAGACGATGTACACGTAGCTGCCGGTCGCTAGTTGAAAATGGGTCCGAGTACTTTCTCGTCCTGTTCCAGCACGACGGCATCAACACCATCGGTGTCATCGGCGATCAGCCGACCGGTGATCGTGTAGAATTTCCAGGCAGCCTTGTCGCTGGCGGTCGCTTTTGTGATATCGTTTTCCGCGATATCGCAGAGGACGGTGGTGAGCTGGTTGAACGGATTCTTGGGTAGTTTCCCGCCCTTGATGTACGGCCCGTACTTGAAGGTCTCGTCCCTGGCGGTTCTGGTGACACCGTTCGACGAGCTGTAGAGGGTCAGCTGGGCGACAAACGCCAGCTCGGCCTGCTTCGCTGTCCCGACGGCGCTGCCATCGGTATGTTTCTTGGCTCCCGGATATACCCCGCCGTGCTGGTGATAGTACAGTTCGACCGCTCGTCTGAGCTCGGAGAGATTCGTGTGCAGCACATTGACCTTGGCGTCGTTGGTGCTGTCGGTGAACTGGGGAACAACGACCGCAGCCAGCACGCCGAATATGATCACCACGATCAGCAACTCCACCAGGGTAAAGCCCGCCGGCCGGCCGGGTGATCGAAGTGCTTTCCCGCGCAGGCGTACTTGTACCGGTGTTGCGGGTTTACTGTTACTTGTCGGTAACTCGGTCACGGCACTCCCCGGTGTCCGGCACTCGCTGGGTCAGGGCGCAGGTCGGTCAGGATTGTTCTCTAACACGCATACTCGCCCGCACGAAGCCGCGAGCGGATTTGGTCTGTACAAGTAGAGATATTGTCGGTTGATAGCCACACTCCTGTAGGCAAATCCGTTTACCGGCGAGCCGCCGCTACGATCCCGCCAACCTTTTCCCTGACGACGAGTATTTCTGGTAACCGAGATGACGACATCGGCATGGTGACGCGCGAGCTTCACTCCCCCCGAACGGCCGAGTGAAATTCCGGGCATGGACGGGAATCGCAATCGGTCATGGACGGAGTGAACAGGGGGGAGGCGTCGTGAGCCACGAGAGCGGCGCCTCCCGAAATCCGCGCCGACTCTCGGCGGCCCGGTCTCGGGCTGCCGGAAAACGTGGTATCCTGGCGCGAAAGATGGCAGAATGGCGCTACCGATCATTGCGCAGCTGATCGGTCATTAAATCGGTCCAGCCGATCGGCTTTCCTTTCGGTTCTCCTGTCGGCATTCCTTTCGACCGCGGCGCCGTTGGCCGAGACTTCCGACCGGCAGTAGGAACGGCTCGATCACCCGGTTAGAAACACGCGACATGTTCAATGCCAACGTCGACACCTTCGCCAGCATCCTCGCCGTCAAGGCGCTGCTCGGACTGGCGCCGGCTATCGTGTATCTCGCAGTCCTGCTGGCGCTGGACAGTTACAAGCTCGTCAAGCTGCGCACGGTTTTGACGGCGATTACCGCCGGCTGTCTCGGCATGCTGGTCTGTTTCCTGTTGCACGATTTTCTCAGCGGCCGGTTCGCTCTCGGGACCAGGGAACTGGCCCGCTACGTGTCGCCGATCACCGAAGAAGTCGTCAAATCGTTGCTGTTGATCTGGATGATCAGACGCCGGCGCATCGGCTTTCTGATCGACGCGGCGATCCTCGGATTCGCCACCGGTGTCGGATTCGGCCTGTGCGAGAACATCTACTACCTGAGTCTCGCGCCCGATCGGGCGCTGCCGGTGTGGATCCTGCGCGGCTGCGGCAGCGCGCTGATGCACGGCAGCACGACGGCCATCTTCGCGGTGATTTCCCAGCGCTGGTGCGAGTGGCGCGGCGCCGTGGCCAGGCGTTATTTCCTGCCGGGTCTCGTGGTGGCCGTCGTGGCCCATTCGATCTTCAACCATTTCTTCGTCTCGCCGGCCTGGACGGCGGTCGGGCAGGTGCTCGTCCTGCCCCTGGCCATGCTCCTGGTCTGCCGCCTGAGCGATCGATCCCTCGTCCAGTGGCTCGATTTCGGATTCGATACCGACGCGGAACTGCTGGCGATCATCAACTCGGGCAAGGTCTCCGAGACGCCGGCGGGTCGCTATCTCATCTCGCTCCGCAGACACTTCCCACCCGCGATCGTGGCCGACATGTACTGCCTGCTCGCCTTGCAGGTCGAGCTCTCGGTCCGCGCCAAGGGCATGCTCATGATGCGTCGTGAAGGTTTCCGGGTTGCGCCCGTCTCCGAGGTGAAGGAGAAGCTCGCGGAACTGGCCTATCTCGAGCGGAGCATCGGTCGTACCGGCCGCCTGGCCCTGCGACCCTTCCGGCAACGACGGCGACGGGATGCGTGGGAGAAATTCCTTCTGAAACGGCAGTGAAATCCGTCGCCGCTGCAAACGAAACGGCCCGGATCCCGAGCTCCGCGAGATCCGGGCCAACGACTTTCGAGGTACGAGGGACTCTTGTTACCCGAAAGCCGCCAGACCTGCTTTCCGGTCGGGCAGTATGTCGAACACGTTGTGCAGCTCGGTCACGTAGAAGATGCTGCGCACCCGGTCGCTCACATTGCAGATCTTCATGCGACCTCCCGCCTTCTCCAGGACGTTCTTGGCGCCCATCAACAAGCCCAGCCCGGTCGAGTTGATGAAGGATACCCGGCGGAAATCGAGCAGGATTGACAAGACGCCCTCATGCATCAGCGCGCGAACCTCGGAGTGAAATTTTTCGTAGTCGGGACCACCCATGATGTTTCCCGACAGGGCGAGGACGGCGATTTCACCTTGTTGCTTCAGTGCGATATTCACGGCGTTGTCCCCCTTTTGGCAATCCAGCTCGTGATGCGACCCGCGTTGCCGGCGGACCGTTACGAGCTGGAGTTCTGGTTCGTTCTATCCCAATTACCGCCGACGCGAAAAAAGGTTGGTAAGGTTGGTTTGATATTTTCGGCCGTAGCGAACGGATGGTTGCTCGCGCTGGATCGCCGACTGCTGCACGAGCCGGGGGTGACCTCGCTGAAATAATCTGATATCTTGTACCAACCTCGGGGCGTTCAATCTGGTATTTATAATAGTCGCTGTGTTTCCTTCGTATCGAGGAGCCCACCATGGCAGACAGAAACGTTCTGTCCTCGCTGTTTCGTCGCAAGGCAAAGCGGGCCGCCGGCGGATCGGCGGCCGGCGATGTTCAGCCGGGAAGCGGTGCGTCGTCCGGGAACGGTGCACAGTCTGCGTCCGGCGACGGGCCGACGCCGGACAGCGGGACCGCGCCGGTCGACCCGCCGGCGGACGGCAACCGCGCCGCTGCGGACGGATCGTCGGCAAACGGCAACGGCCGCGATCTCGATGCGCTCCGCCAGGAGAACCGCAAGCTGCGCCGCGCGGTCGAGGAGTTGACCACCCTGAACGATCTGTCCCGGGCCATCGGCGCCTCTTTCAACTCGCAAGAGGTGATCAACAAGATCGTGAAGCGCTCGATGCAGGCGGTGAGAGCCGAGCAAGCGGTGATCACCTTGATCGATCGTGAAGAGATCGAAGAAATGAAGACGCTGATCCGTGTCCGGGGATCCGATTCCGAGAGCGAGAGCTTCCATCTCGACCAGGCGTTGCGCGGATGCATGCTCACCCACAAGCGGCCGATGTTTTCCAACGATCCGTTCAATGACGAGCGGCTGCGCGGCGTTCCCCTGGCCAAGCAGGTCCGATCGCTGCTCTGTGTGCCGCTGATGATCCAGTCGGAAGTGATCGGCGTGCTGACGGCCTACAACAAGAAGGACACTGCCGGTTTCGGCGAGGAAGACCAGCGGCTCCTGGCGATCATCGGCTCCCAGTCGGCCCAGGTGATCGAGAACGCGCGCCTGCACGAGGAACAGAAGGAGATGGAATTCCTGCACGAGCAGATCCGGCTGGCCCGGAACATCCAGCTCAGCCTGCTGCCGGACGCGGCGCCCGAACTCGACGGCTACGAGCTTGCCGGCCGTAGCATTCCGGCGCAGGACGTGGGCGGCGACTATTTCGATTTCATTCCCATCGACGACGACCGCCTGGCGCTGTGTCTGGGCGATGTGTCCGGCAAGGGATTGCCGGCGTCGCTGCTGATGGCCAATCTGCAGGCAACGCTCAGGGGCCAGACCCTGCTCGACGCGCCGGTGGGCGATTGTATCGGTCGGTCGAACGTGCTGCTGTACAACAGTACCGACGACGAGAAATTCGCCACCCTGTTCTACGGTGTGCTCGACCTGAGCAGTCACCGGTTGCGCTTCTGCAATGCCGGCCACGAACATCCCATGCTCGTGTCGGCGGGGGCGGAAGGCACGCCGGTGGCACGGCTGGCCACCGAGGGTCTGATTCTCGGCATCCTGCCCGAATTCACGTACCGCGAGGATGTCATCGGCCTGCAATCGGGAGATGTGCTCGTGGTGTACTCCGACGGTGTCTCCGACGCCGAAAACACGCAACAGGAGCCGTATGGCGAAGATACGCTGCGGTCGCTGATTCAAGAACATCGAGACGAATCGGCCGCGGTCATCCTGGAGCACATCGTTACTGCGGTGAACGAACACGCCGGTGAGGCCCCACAGCTCGACGATATCACTGTCGTCGTTCTCAAGCGAAAGTGACGGATTGACGATGGATCCCGAAGTCTTCCGGCGATACGGCAAAGAGGTCGTCGACTGGGTTGCGGATTACCTGCAGAACGTCGACCAGTATCCGGTGATGTCACAGGTCGCCCCCGGCGATATACGCGGCCGCTTACCTGCTTCGCCTCCGGTCAAGGGCGAGCCGATGGACAGGATTCTCGCCGATTTCCGCGATATCATCCTGCCCGGAGTGACCCACTGGAACCACCCGCGTTTCTTCGCCTACTTTCCGGCCAACAACAGCGGCCCAGCGATTCTGGGCGAGCTGCTCTCGGCGGGCCTGGGCGTCAACGCGATGCTGTGGCAAACCAGTCCCGCGGCGACCGAGCTGGAAGAACTGACCCTGGACTGGCTCCGGCAAATGCTGGATCTGCCGACGGATTTCCGGGGCGTGATCCAGGACACGGCCAGCACGTCCACCCTGTGTGCCTTGCTTTGTGCCCGCGAAAAGACGACGGGTTTCCGCGCGAACGAAAGCGGTTTCGCCGCCGCGGATGAGCTGGGCACGCTGCGGGTCTACGCCTCGCAGGAAAGCCATTCGTCGGTGGTCAAGGGGGCGAAGATCGCGGGTTTCGGCGCGGAAAACGTGGTGAGCGTCGCGGTCGACGGCAACTTCGCCATGAGTCCCGCGGATCTCGAGCAGTGTATCGCGGCCGATCTTTTACGGGGATTGCGCCCCTGCGCCATCGTGGCCACGGTGGGGACGACCTCGTCCACGGCGATCGACCCTCTCGTACCCGTCGGACGGATCGCCCGGAAACACGGCCTGTGGCTCCATGTCGACGCGGCGCTGGCCGGCAGCGCGGCCATCCTGCCCGAGCGGCGTTTCCTGCTCGACGGGGTCGAACATGCGGATTCGTTCGTGTTCAATCCCCACAAATGGCTGTTCACGAACTTCGATTGCTCGGCCTACTTCACCAGCGAGGCGGACACGCTCGTCCGTACGCTGAGCATCCTGCCCGAGTACCTGCGCACCGACGTGCAGGTTGGGCCCGGCGGCAAAGCCGTGACCGATTATCGCGACTGGGGCATCCAGCTCGGGCGGCGTTTTCGTGCCCTGAAGCTCTGGTTCGTGCTGCGCTTCTACGGCGCCGAAGGGCTGCGTGAGAAACTCCGCGAACACATCGGCCTGGCCGAGGAATTCGCCGCTTGGATCAAGCGGAGCAAACACTTCGAGTTGCTGGCGCCCGTCCAGGTCAACACCGTCTGCTTCCGTTGCGCGCCCCGCGACGCGCATGGCCGCCGGCTGCCCGAGGCCGAGCTGGATGGTCTCAACCGGGCGCTGCTCGCCGAGGTGAATGCCGCCGGTCGCATCTACCTCACCCACACCAAACTGCGCGACCGCTACACCTTGCGCCTGGTGGTCGGGCAGTCGCAGACCCAGCGCGAACACGTGGTCGAGGCGTGGATGTGCCTGCGTGAGTCCGCCGCCTGCCGCCATTTGCTTTCCGAGGGTTGACCTGAGCCCGAATACTCGTTTACTTAAAGCTGGGCAGGGAGGCTGACAGGCCGGACGATCCTGGCGCCCCGTGTCAAGTTTGTCGGGCCTGGCTCGAGGTGGTCGCATCAACAACGAGCGACAGGGAGTGATCGATCGCGACCTGGCCATGCCGCGTGGCGACGATCAAACCCGATTGACCACAGGCCTCCTTGCCCGTTTCTCTTTGCGGCGAACGAATGCCGACTCCGCGAAGTCCAACCTCAACCAACCTCAACCAACTATCGACGCTTCCGAAAAACCTGATATCCTGCATGTACAATCACGAGTATCGACAGTCGCCCGGCGCCGGCCGGCCGGCTGTCCAGGTTCCCGCCGGTCGACGGGTCGCGTCGTGGGGTGAGTTCCGTCGCGACGACATCGACAAACGGAAAGGAAGTTCATGAAGGCGCTGAAAACCGGTCTCGTTGTCGGGGCGGTATTCCTGGCTGCGGTGACAGTCTGGGCTGCCGTGCAGATGATGAGCATTCAGGTCAAGAACGGCCAGCTTCGGCAACGGCCTTCATTTCTGGGCCCGGTCGCCGCGACGTTGGCCTACGGAACGCGCGTCTCGGTGACGCAGCAGCGTGGACCCTGGATCAACGTCGATGACGGTCAGGGGCACGTGGGCTGGATTCACCAGTCGGCGCTGAGCGAGAAGCAGATCGTGATGAATGCCGGCGAGGCCGATGTGCAGTCCGGCGCGTCGGGCGACGAGCTGGCTCTGGCGGGCAAGGGTTTCAACGCCGAGGTCGAGGCCGAGTTCATGGAGCAGAACCAGGACATCGATTTTACCTGGGTCGACTGGATGGAGGATGTCACGGTGACGCCCGAGCAGGCGATCGCCTTCCTCGCCCAGGGCCAGGTCGAACCGGCACAGGGAGGTGAGTGATGAACACGCATCAGACGAAACGGACCACCCGGACGCCGCGACGTATGGCGGTCGTCTCCGCGCTGATCGCCGTCGCCGTCGTGGCGATCGCCGCTGGCTGTGCGAACCTCGCCAAGGTCGGCACCCAGATCGGCGCGGATCAGGGCATCATCACCGACCAGCAGGCCGAGTCGATCAATCGCACCGCCGAAGCGGTGGAAAAGTCTTTCCAGGATATTACGCCCGAGCAGGAATATTACATCGGCCGCGCGGTGGCGGCGACTATCCTGGATTCGCACCCTGCGGATCAGGACAAGGACGCCAATCTCTATCTGAACCGGCTGGGGCAGACGCTGGCCATGGCCTCGGATCGACCCGAGACCTTCGGCGGCTACCACTTCCTGCTGCTCGACAGCGACGAGATCAACGCCTTCGCCGCGCCCGGCGGGCTGATCCTGGTTTCCCGCGGCCTGGTACGCTGTTGCCGGAGCGAAGACGCTCTCGCGGCCGTGCTGGCGCACGAGATCGGGCACGTCCAGGGTAAACACGGTCTGCAGGCGATCAAGAAGAGCCGGCTGACCTCGGCGCTGGCCATCCTGGCCGTGGAGGGCACGCGGAATCTCGGCGGTGAAAAGCTGGTCGAGCTGACCGAGCAGTTCGAGGGCAGCATCATGGATATTACCCAGACCCTCGTGAACAGCGGCTACGCCCGCAAGCTCGAGAAGGAAGCCGATCAAACGGCGACGACCATCCTCGAGCGCGTGGGCTACAATCCCAACGCCCTGGTGGAAATGCTCGGCGAGATGAAGCAACGTCTGGAACCCGGCGGTCTGGATTTCGCCAAGACCCACCCCGATCCGCAGGATCGGATCAACGATATCCTGGGCGCTGTGACCGGCTGGCAACAGGTCAGTGAACCGGAGGTCCGGCATCAGCGTTTTGTCGCGGCGATGGGGAGCGGGACGGGTAGCGGGGAGTAAGTCGGCGAGAGCGTTATCGGCTGTCATGGAGACGGTGCGTGGCTCGATGATCGACGCTACGGGTCGAAATCGCTCGACCAGTAAACGATTTCGCCCCACCCCGGAAACCGGCAGGACCACTTCGCGACTTCCACGGTCTCGCCGCCGATGACCACGGTTTCGTGTGGTAGAACGTCGACTTCGCCGGCGCGGATCCGGCGCTGGAGTTCTGTATTGTGGGAGGTTATGAACTCGCTGACCTGCTCGATGGCGGAGCGCGGCGGCACGATGCCGTCGTCGGCGAATTCGAGTACCTCGCCGTCGACGATGTAGCGATACCGGCCGACGATCAGCGAGTGACCCGCGACGGTCCACCCGGTCACGTCGATCAATTCCCGGTCGCCGGCTGCCCGTTTCGCATAGATCGTTTCCAGGATGCGTTGCTGCTCCGCGATGGATCGTTCGTCGAGATCGAAACCGTTGATCCGGTAGTCGCCGGCCGTGGATTCGAAGATCGGTTTGCCGTTGATCATCCGACCGGTCGGACGCAGGTCGAATGCACCGCTGATCACCAGCGCCAGATTACTGACGAAAACCAGACCGACAATGACGGCACAACTCACGAGGACTCGCCGGGTACGACGCCCCCCTCGCCGCCGCAACATCTCCTGCTGTAATATCGCCCGAAACTCTCGGCGATACTCGGCGGTCGCCGGCACGCGCGGCGCACTCGAGCGCATGAGCCCATCGAAGGCGTCGTCGAACGGGTGGTCGGTTACGTCTCGGTCGTTCATCGGTAACGTTACACGCAACGTGCCGGATCGAAATACACTTAACGTCGAGCCGTCGGATTCTCTGACTCAGGGTCTCGGATATCGTAAAACCAGCAAAAGACTCTGCCGCGATAATACTTGCAGATACCGCATTCTACCACGTTCCCGTCGAGCGCAACAACGGTTTTCTTGACGTATACGGGTTAAGTAACATCAAATAACAGAGGTGTCCTGCAGGAAATCGACGGCGTCCGGCCCCTGTTCCAGCAGCGCGAGGTAGAAGCGGAACAGTCCGTCCAGATCGTTGCGCACCTCCTCACACGCCGTCTCCGGTACGGAACTCGGCCGCGATGCGTCGTCGGACCAGGTTGGCGCCAGGACGGTGAAACAGAGGCCGCACTGGCGCACCGCCCAGCAGTCGCGACACCGCTGGCGCACGGCGGCGAACATCTCGGCGTACAGGCGCTCGATCACGGCGCGGTCGAATCCCCGGTCGACATCACCGATGGCCATCACCTCGCCCACGCGCTCGCAGGGCTGGAACACGCCGTCGGTCCGTACGTGCAGGCGTCGCTGTCCTGGCTGGCAGCATCCGGTCGGCGAGACGCGTTCAGGCAGCGGTTTTCGTGAACGGTGGTGAAAACGAATCAATCCGTTCTCGAAGAAATTGGTCAGGAGCGGGCTGAGCGTCGACCGCTGACCGGCGAGGCAAGCCTGCACGTAACGTTCCCGGGCGCGATCGCGATGCTCACGCAGGAGCGCGAGGTCGTGCCCCGACTGTCCGTCTATCTCGACGCCGTCGAGGTTGGCGATGTTGGCCGTCACGCTGGGCCGAGTCGTGATGCCCAGGTCGCGGAAGAGCGGCAGATCGGCGAAGTAGTCGGCTGCCGCCAGGAAATCGTAGGGTGGCGCCAGGGTGACGACGAAGGAAAGACGCGTGGCGGCGCCCGGATCGCGGCGGAGCAATCGTTCGAGTCCGTGTTCGATCGTCGCGTGGGTCGTTTCGCCGTTGCGTCCGACCCGGTGGCGATCGTGCAGTGCGGGCGGACCATCGAGACTCACCTGCAGGTGTATCTCGTGGTCGGCGACAAACTCGATGATCTCGTCGTCCAGCAAGGTGCCGTTGGTGTCGATGATGAACGTCAGCTCCGGCCACGCGGTTTGCACGCTCGCTTGCTCGACCACCGCCTTGATCACGTCGAAACGCAGCAGCGGCTCGCCGCCGTAGAACGACACCGTGGGCATTTCGGCGTACGCGCAGCGCTCGGCGAAGTAGGCCAGCGCCTTCAACGCGGTTGACCGCGACATATGCCGGTTGCGAAACGGCCGGATCCAGTCGTGGGACGAATGGTGATAGCAATAGCGGCACCGGAGGTTGCACTGCTCGGTCAGAGTCAAGGTCAACTGGTTCAGACCCGTCTCGTATCTTTCCCAGTTGCAACGTCCCGCGCAGGACGCGGCGATCTGCGGCCGCTCGGACAGGAACAGGTTTTCCTGCGCGCGCGCCTGCTCGATCTCGGTCACCGCTAGCTCCACCAGGCGCCGCTCGTGCGTGCCGGCCAGACGGTCGCACACGGCGTCCCGGTCCAGCGGTCCGAACAGCGGCAACACGTCGGCCAGCACCCGATCGATCTCGAAGATGGTGTTGGTGTTCACGTCGTAGGCGTATGGTCTGCCCCGGTAGGTGGAAACGTGAACGAAGGACGCCGCCGGGTTTGCGGCGTGCTGGGTGTTGCTCGATTCTGACACCATTCGGTCCTTTGCTGAACCTGCTGCGGGGTGTTCCGTGCCGGCGGCGGGCCGCGTCGCCGCATCGCCGGACGCGTGAGAATACGATGTTGCGTACCGGATCCTACACGATAATCGCTGTGGCGCCAAACCACACTGGCGCAAAACGAAACCGTTTGTTACGCTGCTCGGGCATATGGTCCGACGGCGCATAACTCCATGAAACGTCGCGTGTTCCCGTTAGGGGAGCATGCCCTGACAGGTTGTGTCGATGGTAAAAAAGATCATGCACGGGCTCCTGCTCGGAACCGCGGCGACGGCGTTATCGCTCGTGCTCTGGTTCGCCGGAGCCCTCGACAGCTGGGAATACACGACCTGGTCCTGGCGGGTGCGGCAGGCGGCCGAACCGAGCCGAGCCTCGGACGACATCAAGATCATCCTGCTCGACCAGGAGAGCCTCGACTGGGGCAAGGAGGTCAACGGCTGGTCGTGGCCGTGGCCGCGCGAGGTGTACGGTCCGCTCATCGACTTCTGCCGGCGCGGCGGCGCTCGTTCCGTCGCTTTCGACGTGCTCTACACCGAACCGTCGGTCTACGGCGTCTGGGACGACGAGGCCCTCGGCATGGCGATGGCCGGCCACGAGGGTTTCGTCGGGGCGATCTTCCTGCCGAACCGGCGGGCGGCCGCCGACACGACGGCGAGTGCGACCGAGATCGCCGCGACCTGGGGCCCTGGTCAGCAACCGTGGGCGTGTGACGGGCTCGCTGCCTGGCTCGATCAGCAGCGCCCCGACATGCTCTTTAGCGGCGATCCCACCGTTCCCATCCCCGAGGTGGCGGGCAACGCCGCGCTGGCCAACGTGAGCGATATTCCCGACGCGGACGGGGTCTTCCGGCGCGCCTCCCTGTTGCGGATTCACGACGGCCACCCGGTACCGAGCCTCGGACTCGCCTCTTTCCTGATCGCGCAGACGGGCGCCGAGCCGGCATGGCGCCTCGAAGCCGAACGCCTGCACGCCGGTGCTCACAGCGTTCCCATCGACCCGGCGTGCCGGGCGATTCTGCGCTTCATCGGACCGACCGGAACCCACGAAACCTTCAACGCGGCTGCAATCATCCAGTCCGAACTGCGCCTGCTTGCCGGCGAGGATCCGGTCGTCGACCCGGCCACCTTCGCGGGAAAACACGTGTTCTTCGGTTTCAGTGCGCCGGGTTTGCTCGATCTGCGGCCGACGCCCCTGAGCCGAGTGACGCCGGGTGTGGAGATCCACGCCACGGCGCTGGACAACCTGCTGTCCGATCGCTTCCTGCGCGAGGCCCCGCAGAGTGCGGCGGCGGCCGTGACGCTGCTGCTGGCCATCGGGGCCGGTATCGTGATCGTCATGGGGCGCAAGGCGCGGCACAACGTGGCCGCGTTCGTGATCCTGCTGCCGATGCCGGCGGTAATCGGTCTGCTGGCCTACGGACCTGGTTTCTGGTGGCCGGTCGTGGTCGGCGAGCTGGCGGTGGGCATGGCGCTGATCGGCGGCGTGGTGCTGAACTACGCCACCGAGGGGCGGCAGCGCCGTTTCATCAAGGGCGCGTTCAAGCACTACCTGAGTCCGCACGTGATCGAACGGATCATCGACGATCCGGACCAGCTGCAACTCGGCGGCGAGCGGCGCGAGCTGACCATCCTTTTCTCCGACCTCGAAGGATTCACCGCCATCTCCGAGGGTCTCGATCCCCAGGCGCTGACCGTCCTGCTCAACGACTACCTGTCCGACATGACCGACATCATCCTCGACGAGGGCGGCACCCTCGACAAGTACGAGGGCGACGCGATCATCGCCTTCTGGAACGCGCCGCTGTCGCAGCCCGACCACGCCCGGCGTGCGTGTCGGGCGGCCTGTCGCGCCCAGCAGCAACTCGCCGCGCGCCGTGCCGAGTTCGAAAAGCGCGCCGGCGCCCTGTTGCGCATGCGCATCGGCATGCACACGGGCGACGTCATCGTCGGCAACATGGGTTCGCGTCAGCGTTTCGACTATACGGTACTGGGCGACGCGGCGAACCTCGCCTCGCGGCTCGAGGGCGCGAACAAGGTCTTCGGCACCTACACGATGATTTCCGAATCGACGTACCGGGCGGCAGGCGATACCATCGTGAGCCGGGAAATGGGTCGGCTGCGCGTTGTCGGGCGCCGCGAGCCGGTGCGGGTGTACGAGCTGACCGGCCTGACCGCCGACGGTGTGCCCGGGGTACCGGCGAACGCTCAGGATTTTACGAGCGGACTTGCCCACTGCTACGAGGGCCGCCTCGACGACGCCGTGGCGATTTTCGCGGCGCTGCCCGACGATCCGGTGGCGCGGGCCTACACCGAACGCTGTCGCCGGGTCCTGGCCGATGCGCAGGCGGACTTCACCGGCACCTGGAACCTGACGAGCAAGTGACAATCGAACGAGTGACAATCGAGCGAGGGACAATCGAGCGAGTGCCGGACGGCCGACGCGCGATGTGCGGTTACGGCGTGCCGGGTAGGCTCGGAAGTGAGACGGACCGTGAGACTCTTTTTCGGCGGTGTGCGCGGGTCGAGTGTCATGACGGGGCCGGAGCATGCCCGTTACGGCGGTGACACGACCTGCGTGCTGGTTGAAGGGGCGCGTGGCGAACAGGCGGTCATCGATGTCGGATCGGGCATCCGGCTGGTGAGCCGCCGGCTGGGTGCGCCCGTCGCCACACCACTGCTCGTGCTGCTCACCCACTACCACCTCGATCACCTGATGGGCCTGGGTGGTTTCGCGCAGCTCTACGATCCCGACTGGCGGGTGGAGTTCGCGGCGCCGCCGTACAATGGCGTAGGCGCCGCCGAGGCGGTCAACCGTCTGCTCGCCGAGCCGTTCTGGCCGATCACGGTGGCGGACATGGCCGCGGTCATCGGCTTTCGCGATCTGGCCGCGACGGGTACCGGCGCGGACGCCGGCAGCCGGACAGAGCCTCTGCGGCTCGGTGGTCTGGAAATTCGCTGGTGCCCGGTCGAGCATCCGGGAGGCTGCAGCGCCTTTCGTTTCGATGAGGCGGACACCGGCGCCTCGCTGGTCTTCGCCACCGATCTGGAATGGGGCATATCCGGCGAATCGTCGCGCGCCGGCTTCCTGGCATTGTGCCGCGAACCGGCGCCGGCGCGTGTGCTCGTCCTGGACGCCCAGTACACGGCCGAACAGTATGCGCGGCATCGGGGGTGGGGTCACAGCTCGTTGCGGGACGCGGTCGATATCGCCGCCGCGACCTCCGTGCAACGGTTGCTGGTGACGCACCACGACCCGACCAACGACGATCGGCAGCTGGACGAGCTGGCCGCGGCACTGCACAACGAAATGCCCCTGGCCGATCTGGCCCGCCAGGGGATGGAGATAGAGCTCTAGCTCGAGCCCGGAATTCGGCAATGCCCAACCGGGGAGTACCGGTGACACGGGATCAAAACGCAAGGAGCAGCACCGATCGTGAATGAATACATGCCGTGGGTTTTCGAGATCCTCTCGTTTCTGCTGGTCTACGTGATCGCCGTGGTGCTCGCCATGCCGCTGCGACGCGGTGTAAAAGGTGAACGGATCGGCACGTCCCGGCGCGTGTCGGGCCTGCGCCGCGTGACCGCCTACGTGGCTCGTCCACTGCTGGTGCTGCTCGTCGGCCAGTGTGTCGTGCTGTTGCTGCGGGACCAGGGTACGCTCGGCGCCTGGATCACCGAGTACCGGGCGCATATCGCGGCCTGGCAACTGTTCTGGGTCGGCGTACTGGCGATCGGCCTGTTCGAGGGCGTCGCGCACCAGATCTTCGTCATGCGGCAGCGGGACTTCCCCATTCCCGATCTGTTGCGCGACATCATCCGCGTGGTGCTGGTTCTCGCCGTCATCTTCTGCGTGCTGCGTTTCGAGCTGGGTATCGACATCGCGCCGCTGCTGGCATCGACGGCGCTGGTCACCGCCGTGGTAGGCTTCGCTCTGCAGGGCGTGCTCGGAAATCTTTTGGCCGGCATGTCGCTGCACGTGACCGGCTCGATCAATCAGGGCGACTGGATCGCCGTCGGCGAGCTGGAAGGCAAGGTCATCAAGACCAACTGGCGCGAAACCAAGATCCTGACCCGCGCCGGCCATCCGATCACCATTCCCAACGGCAAGGTCGCCGAGGCCAACATCCACAACATGAGCCGGCCCCGGCCCATCCGCCGGCACGCCATCGAGGTGGGCGCCAGCTACGCCGATGCGCCCGACGAGGTGACCAGGGCCCTGATCGAGGCCGCCCTGAGCGTGCCCGAGGTCAAGCGGACGCCGCCGCCGACGGCGTTCATCACCGCCTACCTCGATTTCGGCATCAACTACCGTCTGCGCTTCTGGTCCGACAACTACTACCGCCGCCGGCCGGTCGAGGGCAACGTCAACCGGATGATCTGGTACAAGTTCAAGCGTCGCGGCATCGAGATACCCTTCCCCATGAGCGACCAGCTGCTGAACGACTTCATGGCCGTGGTCTACAACCAGCGCAAGCAAGCGCCCGAGGACACGGAAATCGAGGCCCGCATCGATGATCTGCTGGCGAGTGATTTCTGCCGCAAGCTGGTGGTCGACGCCGACGGCGAGCCGTTGCTCGGTCGCGCGGACTTCGCGAATATCGCGCCGCTGGTCCGGCGCGTGCTCTTCACGCACGGCGAAACCCTGTACGTGCAGGGCGAGTCCGGCACGACCTTCCACGTGCTGGTCAGTGGTGTGCTGGAAGGCAGCATCACCCAGCCCGACTCGGACCTGGTCACCAG
>CAYLIV010000064.1:14542-16367 GCA_964384055.1 uncultured Fibrobacteraceae bacterium | reverse complement strand
TCAACGCCGAAGTAGTCGTGAACGAGTTTGTCACGCATTCCGGCGATATCGCGCCACGGAACCGATGGGTATTGGCCACGTACGTCCTGTGAGACGCGCTTTGCAGCTTCACCGACAATCTGGATCTGGCGAATAACACCGTCTTGTAGAAGGCTGGTAGACTGGAATGTGGCCTCACTGACGCCCTTCAAGTAACCTTCGATGGTGGTAATGGCGTCCAAGATGTGTTGGAGATAGATTCGATCATCCCGCGGCGTCATAGATAACCTGCTGTTCGCTAAGAATTCGGTCGCGCAAGTGCGGACTGATAGCCTGTTCGGTCAATAGATCAACCTTCCGGCCTAGAACCTCTGACAGTTCCCTTTCAAGTCGGACGAGAGCGAGGAATCCGGTGGGCTGAGCAAAGTCGACGATCAGATCGACATCGCTGTCTGGATGAGCGTCACCGCGTACAAACGAGCCAAAAAGAGCAACTCGTTGGGTTCCGTGAGCCCTACAGACCTCGATAACCTTTTCCAGCTCAAGGTGTTCCATACCAGATTCCTCCTGCCATCAACCATTCCAGGATAGACATAGAGTAGCAGGATATCACGACTGTGTACACCTGTGCATACAAACGCATGTCTGGCTATTTCTAACAACCCACCACGCCACCAATACGCTATACTGCCGACGACAGCAGTACGCTGCGCCCCGCCCAACCTCCGGTTCGACCCCACCCCTGACCCCCGGAGGAGAACGGAGAAGTCCGATGTCCCCGCAAGACCTGGGATCCTTCTGGCAACAGAACAAACAGCGGATCGGCGCGGCGCTGCCCGGTGGCACCGACGCCCTGGCCGCCGTCCTGCAGGCCAGCGCCGACGATTTCGGCCTCGTCCAGCAGATCGACGACAGCTTCATCCGCTGGGTCATACCCGAGGGCGCGGTGGCCTTGATGTTCTGCGTCGTACCTGACCCGCGCGACCTCGATCGCATCCTCGAGGTGTACGAAGCGGTGCGGCAGCGGGAGGTGCGCCTGACGGCCGTGTTCGTCAACCAGCGGACCGACGGCCCGCACGAGTGGGACGTGTTCGTCATCAACGCGCAGTGCGCCATGCGGCATGCGGATCGGATTTCCGGCGTAGGCGAGGCGACATCCGACCTGACGTCCGAACCTGTCTCCGAGCCACACGATCCCGACGCCACCATCCGCAAAGACATCTACTCCCTGTTCGACGGCGACCAGGAGTTCCCGCTGCCCGGCAACGCGGCCTGGGCGCGCTTGCTGGCCGGCCCGACCGAAACCGTCCACGAGCTGCTGGCTGCTCTCGCCGCGGCATGCGACTGCGTCCAGGTCATCGACGACGGCGCGGTCTGTTGGAACGACACCGACGGCGCCCCGCAAGCGATGTTCTTCCTCCTGCCCGACCGCTCGGACCTGGACACGTTCATCGGCATCTACCGTTGGCTGCGCGAGACCGGTTGTCGCGTCGCCTTCGTGTTTCTCGACGGCGACCGGGCGGGGCTGTACGACATCTTCCGCCTGTCCGCCCGCAGCTACCTCAAGCACCACAACCAGGCCAAGGCCTGGGCGGACGGGAAAACCGAAGTCGAGGGCATGACCGGCACACCGCAGCGCGAGCTACCAAAGCTACGCTGGCAGCCGCACTGGGCGTCCCACGTGGGCTGCCTCGAGGGCTGCCTCGACTCTCTGGGGTGCGATGTCTCGACCGCCTGGCTCTTCGGCGCCACCGGCCACGCCTTCGTCCTGAACATCGTGCCCGACCTGTGCCCGAGCGGCCCCACGGACTGGGACACGAGCGGCATGCTGCGCCTGCTGGCCAAC
>CAYLIV010000064.1:0-14442 GCA_964384055.1 uncultured Fibrobacteraceae bacterium | reverse complement strand
GCCGGAAAACGATGGCGACATCGCGCCGCTTCTGGCCGACGCGTCGCAACACTACAGCGTCGTCGCCGCCAAGCTAAAAGCAGTGGCGCAGTGCTATCCCTTCGATTTTCCCGAGGATGAGACCATGGCCGTCGACGACCGCGCCCGTGAGGCGGTGGCGGCGCTGCGCGAGGCTCGCGAGGCCGAAGTGAAGGGATTGCAGGTCTTTGCCGAGCTGGTGGAGTTGATCGGTCGCTAAAGAACGACCGTGATTGCGCCCCACGCGAGATACTGGGAACCCTACCCGCGGCTACAGGCTCCAGAATTGCATGCCAGTCCTTATAAAAGAAGCGCCGGTCACCTGTCCGTTACCCATTTGGCGAACTTGACATTGCCCACGTACGGATGTATACTCAATGTATATATGGAGGTGTGCAATGAAAACGAAGATCGTCAAGTGGGGGAACAGCTTAGGCCTACGCATCCCCAAATCATTCGCCGAAGAGGTACACATGTCAGAGGGATCGACAGTCGATCTGGTGCTGCGGAAAGGCCAGCTCATCATCCGTGTCGTCGAAGAATCCGGCTATCATCTGAATGACCTGCTGGACCAGGTCACTCCCGAGAATGTTCACGCGGAAATCGATTCTGGCGATGCCGCGGGGAGAGAGAATTGGTAGCACCGAAACAGTATGTACCCGACCGTGGCGACGTCGTCTGGCTCCAGTTCAACCCGCAGGCCGGCCACGAGCAAGCGGGGCGACGTCTGGCTCTCGTCATTTCACCAAAGGCATACAACGACAAGGTAGGCCTGGCGCTTTTCTGCCCCGTCACATCACAGGTAAAGGGATACCCGTTCGAGGTAGCCTTGCCGTCAGGGGGTGAAGCGTCCGGCGTGATCCTGTCGGATCAGATCAAGAGCCTCGATTGGCGAGCGCACCACGCCGAGAAGTTCGACGCTGTTTCATCTGGCGCCATGCAGGAAGTCCTGGCGAAGATACGTACACTCATCAGCTGATATACCACGGTTTAAGGAATCGGTTTAGTCCAGCTCCATGACCAGCGTTTGTCGCCAAATAGGTAGTTGCCCGTCGAGAATCTGGATCTCGAGCGGCGGATACACCGGCGGTTCCTGAATCGGCTGTTGATCCTGTTCGGTTTGTCCCGCCTCCCCACCCGGCGCCACGTACCCCGCCAGTTCGAACAGCACCTCGTAGTCGCCGGTCCCGTCGTGGGACAGGCGCGCCGTCTGCTGGTCGACGCTCAGGTCGTGTCTGCCGGTGGTCTTCGTGCGGTAGCCCATGCACAACGCGGCATCGCCGCACGTTATGAGCACTTCCACCGGCGATGTCGACTGCAGGTGCAGCCGCACCACGATCAGCTCGCGCCGGTACAGCGCGCGCACGGAACCCGAGATACTCGGATCTTCGCCACCTGGATCCGCAATCCCCTGCCCCTCGATATGCACCAACTCGCTCGCCGGATGCAGCGTGCTCCGTTCGGGAGGCACGACCGAGGCGTAGAAATCGTAGAGCGGGGGATTGTCTGGATCGTGGGCATCGGGGGAGCCGGGGCCGCCGGTTTCCGACGATGCCAGTGTACCCGGTTGCAACGACCGGCCCGATCCGCCTGGCCCAGCGGGCTGCTGCCACCAGTACAGACCGAGCAGACAGACGCCGACGACCAGACCAACTGCGAGCCCGTACGCGAACTGGGGGCGGATCCGCAGCAGATCCGCCAGGGTCTCGCGCCAGCCCGCGCGTGGTGCTTGGGGGACGGTACGCCGATCGGTGTTCAGCCGGCTGAACTCGTGCGCGTCGCCGGTCGCGCTCGCTGCTCCCGCCGGCTCCACTCCCTCCACCGCCGCCATGATGTCTCCGCGCAGGCGCGCAGGCGGTTCCACCTCGCCGGCCTGGGCGAAGATCCCGGCCGTCGCTCGCAGCTCGTCGTAATAACGCCGGCCTTCGGGACTGCCCTCGAGGAATTCCCGCAGACGCCTCGATTCGTCCGGCGAGTTGGCCCCGTCGACTTCCTGCTGCATCAGTGTGGTGTATTCGACGCGTATCATCCCGCATACCCCTGCTTCGTGAGCTGCTTCTTCAGATTCTGCCGCGCCGTGAACAGCCGCGACTTCACTGTCTTCTCCGGAAGCTCGAGGATCTCGCCGATCTCCTGATACGACAGGAGCAGTAGATGCTTCAACACGATCACGATCCGATGTTCGTACGACACCGCACCCAGTGCCTGCTGCAACAGCGCGCTGATTTCCGAGAGCTGGAAGTCGTCTTCGGGATCCGGATGATGCGACGGCGGTTCAAAATCGATTGAATGGTGCTTTTTGCGCCGGTTGACATTGTTGATCGCCTCGTTCACGGCGATGCGGTAGATCCAGTTGAAGAATGTGTAGTCGGGATTGTAGCTGTCGAGTTTCTCGTAAGCCTTCACGAAGGCGGCCTGGGCCACGTCGGTCGCCTCGTCGTAGTCGCCGACGATCCGGAAGGCGGCGTTGAATATCGGTTTTTCATACTTCGCGACGATCACGGCGTAGGCCTTTCGCTCGCCGGCCAGTACTCGTTTCACGATGTCGATATCACTGTTCGCCATAAATACACGCGCCCGGGGGCCAAAGTTGGTCGTTATTTTTCGACTCTTGTTGCCGGCGCCTTCGCCAGCCGGGTCCCGTACGAAAAAAGGACCTCTATACGACGATGAGATCCCCTGTTACATCGATATTGTCGATCGTGTTCCGTTGTGTTTCACGGCTTTCGCGCCGACGATCTCCGGTCACGAAAACCGCCACGAGTGTATCCGATACATCACTCGATGTCAAAGATCTGATCGAAGCCCGCGATGCGGAACAGTTCGCGGATGCGCGCGTCGATGTTGCGGATGGTCAGGCCGTGACCTTCCTGCTTCAACCGTCGCTGCACGCCGATCAGCACGCCCAGGCCCGCGCTCGAGACGTATTCCAGCTTGCCGAAGTCGAGAGCGCAGGAGCCGTCGACCGGCGCGAGGAAGGTCCGCGCCTTGTCGGCCTGGCTCGCGTCGAGCCGGCCCGAGAGCGCGATGGTATCGTCGTCACTCCACCGGATTTCGAACATGGCTGCTTCCTCACTCCTTCCTCGGTCGGCGTCGGCGAACATCTTGTTCATCGAACATCCTCTTCAGCGAACATCTTGGTGGCCGTGATGTGCAACGTGCGCTTGTCGTACACGAAGACCAGCTTGTCGATGACGTTCCTGACCAGGTGCAAACCGAGCCCGCCGGGACGACGCTGCTCGATGGGGGCCTTCGTGTCCACGGGCTCGACCTTGTAGGAATCGAAGGGTTCCACATCGAAGTCGGTCAGATGGATGGCGACCCGGTCGTCGCCCACCTCGTAACCGAGCACGATATGATCCCGCCCGCCGATGTTGTGCCGCACGAGGTTGGTGAACAGTTCTTCGGTGGCGAGCTTCACCGCGAAGCGCGCTCCGCTGTCGATGGTCCGGCCCTCCAGAACCTCGTCGACGAAACCGAAAACCTCGTCCAGCGACTCTATCCGGCGCTTGAACTTCTCTTCCCGCATATGTCTCCCGCCTTGATCCCCACGACGGCATTGTGACAGCCGGGCCGGTGTCGAGCCAGGAATAAATAGAGCCCGGATTGTGCGCACGAATCCGGGCAAGCCCCCGGCGATGAAGCCGCCTGCGTGTTGGGAACAGCTTCACCCCGGGGATGGAGTGACCGAACACGGCGACAGCTTGCCAGCATGTTTGCCACCGTGTTCAGGTCCGCTCGTAGAAAATACCGGCCTGGCGGGGGAAAGTTGGTGCTCGATGGTGATTATCGTCGCGACAGGAAAGCGCGCTGGTGGTGACAAGTCGACACCGTGGCCGCAACCTTAAGCGCCGATGACCAGTATATCCCGGATATGACCGCGCGATTTCCGGCGCGTTCTCCCGACATCGTTTCCACGAAGGAGAATTCCATGCATATCGTGCAGCCGAGGTCCGTTTCCGGGGTGTCCCGGTCAGTGTCGTGTGGACGCGCGTTTCGGTTCACGGTCGTCGTCGTGCTCGGGCTGATCGGGATGACCGGGATGATCGGGATGACCGGGATGACCGGGCTAGCCGGCGTCTGCCTGGCGCAGAACAGCGGACAATCCCAAGGACAGAACGGACCCCAGCAGTGGGGGTCGCATAGCTGGATCCTGTACAACGCGCGGATCGACGAGCACCTCGGCCGTGAGGCGCTGACCGGCGCAGCATTCATCCCGGGCAGCCAGTTCCAGGACGGCGTTATCGAGTTCGACATCGCGCTGGACGGCAACCGGGGCTATCCCGGCATCTCGTTCCGGGCCACCAGCCAGTTCGAGTACGAGACCTTCTACGTCCGGCCCCATCAAAACAACCTGCCCGATGCGCTGCAGTACGCGCCGGTGTTCAAGAGCGTGACGAGCTGGCAGCTGTACAACGGCGAGGGCTTCAACGCCCCGGCGCCCCTGCCGGCCGGCGAGTGGATCCACATCAAGCTGGAGATTGCAGGCACGCAAGGCCGCGTGTTCGTCGGTGACGCGACCGAGCCATCCCTGGTCATCGACGAGCTGAAGCACGGCGTGCAGAGCGGCATGATCGGCATCATCTCGCCCAACAACGGTAGCACCTGGTTCTCCAACTTCGAGTACCGCACCGACGTCGAGTTGCACTTCGATCCCGCGCCCGTGCCCGTGGCGCCGCGGGGGCTGGTGCATGACTGGGAGATCTCCCAGTCGTTCGCCGTCTCCGAGGTCGACATGGAGGACTACCCGAGTAAGGCCGATCTCGAGCGCGTGGAGTGGCAGACCGTGACCGCGGACCGCGAGGGCCTGGTCGACGTGGGCCTGTATTTGCCGCGCCGGCGCACCGGCGAGGCCGACTGCATCTACGCGCGGACCTTCATCGAGTCGGGCGAGAACGCCCACCACCCCTTTGCCTTCGGGTACAGCGACATCGTCAACGTGTTCATCAACGGGCAGATCGTCTTCTCGGGTAACCAGATGTACCGCAGCCGCTCGGCGGGCTACCTCGGCGCCATCGGCCTGAGCGATCAGCTCTATCTGCCGCTGAAGAAGGGCCGTAACGAGTTGCTGTTCGTACTCTTCGAGACCTTCGGTGGCTGGGGCCTGATGGCCCAGGACCTGGACGACGACTACCTCGAGGCAGGCATCAGCGAGGTGTGGCAGCAGGCCCGCGGCCTGAAGGTCCCCGAGTCGGTGGTCTACGATGCCAAGCGCGACATCCTCTACGTGTCGAACTTCTTCGGCGGCCGCGGCGGTTTCCTCTCGCGCATGACCCTCGACGGCGAGATCGAGACCCTGCACTGGGTCAGCGACCTGATCCGGCCCACCGGCCTGTGCATCCACGGCGACATCCTGTACGCCATCGACCGGCAAAACCTGGTGGAGATCGACATCGAGAAGGGCACCATCGCCAACCGCTACCCCGCGCCCGAACCGCGCTTCATCAACGACGTGGTCGTGGACGACGACGGCTACGTCTACATCTCCGACAACGACGGCAGCAAGATCCTGCGCTTCCAGGGCGGCGAGTTCGAGGTGTGGCTCGAGGGCGACGAGGTCAACCGCCCCAACGGCCTGTTCATCCACGGCGGCAAGCTGCTCTACGGCAACGTCGACGGCGACATCAAGATGGCCGACCTGGCCAGCAAGCAGATCACCACCCTGACCAACGTGGGCTGGGGCTCGAACATCGACGGCTTCCGCCTCGACGGTCGCGGCAACTACCTCATCGCCGACTACAACGGCCGGATCTTCCGTGTCACGCCGAGCGGCGAGGCGACGGAGATTGTGAACCTCACTTCTTCCGGCGGCGCCTGCGCCGACTTCGAGTACATCGCGGAGAAGAAGTTGCTGCTCGTGCCGTCGTTGTACGGCAATGCGGTCACGGCGTATCGGTATGGGGGATAGGCGTCACGGTCTTGATTCCCGCCTGCTGTCGATGCCGGAATGTGTGACAGCGACTGCACAAGGTCGTCAGGTTCTCCTTGCGGTTCGATCCGCCCCTCGCTCGCGGAATGACGTGGTGGATCTCCAAAAAACGTGTGTTGCTACAACCTGTTGATTGACAACGATATCTATCGCGCGCCAGTACGACGTGCCGCACCGATGGCGGGATCGTCGATGTGTTGCGCTTACCCTCGCGCTGGATCACGGCATCGCACTCGGCGGCATCGATTTCCGCAGCACCGATCCGTTTCTCACCCTGGTTCGTCTGGACGGTCGCACGGTTGCAGGTTTCGCATTTGTGAATGATCACCCGGCAGTTACTGGTCGGGCGGTTGCTGGACGAGTTGCGCCGGGGCAACACCTGCTGGTTGCAGGACTCGCGAGCGGTGGTCTCCACATTCTCATCGACACCACTTTCGGAAGCCACCAGCTCATCCAGCGCCGCCAGCAACACCTCCGCGCGCGACGCACCGCGCGGCACTCGGCCCGTCTTGTGAATCGTTTCCACCAGTGATTCGAAACGCGCGAGCTGCAACGGCGTGAGCCGAAAGGTCACGGCTACCGGCGCATCGGCTGCAGGCGTCGTGTCGGTGGATTTGATCATCGCGTCTGGTTGTAGTTCCGGCGCAACTTCGACCACCACAACTGACCGTTGCTCCGGCACAACACCACCTGCCGTCGGTCGTGTCGCCGCTGCTCCACTGGCAACTGCAGGCAATTCGATCTGCGCCGGATCGACAGATCGCTTCGCGGTGGATCGCTGCTTTGCCAGCACAACCTTCTGCACCAGCTCCCGCCGGCTCGAAGCGCGGGCAACATCGACCCACTGCCGCTCATTCTCCGCGCTGGCGACCTTCACCACCTCACGCGCCTTGGTCCAGCCCACCTCGCCGTTGGCGACCGACTCGCGCAGCACCGGCAGCCGTTCCAGATCGGCTGCCAATCTCAGAAAGTGGTAGGTCTTGTTCCGCGAGAAACCCAGAGCCTCGGCAGCATACTGATGAACTGACGCGTACCCGAGCTCCAGAAACAGTTTCCTCGCTGCAATCTCCGCGAACCACAACACGGCGCACTTCTCCGCGCGCTGCAATTCGATCAGCGATTTCTGGAGCATCGCGTGAACACGAGCAGCCGGCAGGTCGGCGTAGAAATCGTCAAAGCTACCGCCAAGGAAATCAGGCGGACAATCCGAATGAATACCAGGCATAGAGGTTCCTTCCTCGCGGGGGTTCCTGGGAGTAAAATGCACCGTATAGGAGGAGGTATTATGTACACACAATATACATCAGGAATTAGGTCGTCGCAACCCTAAAATAAAGAAATATATAAATTTACAAGACAGTAATAATCAATATTCATCACAAATTCCATACCAACCTCGTCACGCCCGTGGGGCGAGACTCAATACGAGATCTAATCACGAAATCCACCCAAAACATGCCGCGAAATATCCCACCGACAACCAAAAGAACGGTTCAGTTTCCGTCCAAACGTTCTATACTCGCGGCCGACAATTCCGCGGACCCAACCGGTGAGTGATCCGCGCCCGTTTCAGGAGGATTCCAGATGCCTCGTTTGCCGATTCGATGCTTCTTTACATGCGCACTGCTGGCCATGACCACCGTACTCGTGTGCATCACCGCCCCCATCGCCCACGCCGAAGAACCCCCTTCCGGCGCCGGCGACCCCATCACCCTTTCCAACATCGCCGAAAAACTCGACGCCATCAGCGGTACCCTCGACGGCTTCCGCCACCGCCTGGACATCCTCGAGAAACGCATCGACGATGTGCTGTGGTTCGAGCGGGTGGGGGATGTGGCCATCGTCGACAAGGTGCGGCTCTACGGGCCGCCGCGCTGGAAAGAGGAAAGCGACACGGCCATCGGCGCGGGCAATCCGCTGAAGTTCTACGCCTACATCTTCCTGCCGAAAAGTCACGATCGAACGGGAGAAGGGAACCGCTCCCGGAAACTGCCGTTGATGATTTTTCCCCACGGCGGCGTGCACAGCGACTTCTCGACCTACTACACCCACATCGTGCGTGAGCTGGTGGTGCAAGGCTACGCCGTGGTGGCGCCCGAGTACCGCGGCAGCACCGGCTACGGACGCACCGTGTACGAGAACATCGACTACGGCGGGCTCGAGATCGAGGATTGCCACGCCAGCCGCGATTACATGATCGAGAACTACGACTTCATCGACGCCGACCGGGTCGGGCTGATCGGCTGGAGCCACGGCGGGCTGATCACCCTGATGACCCTGTTCGAACACCCGGACGACTACCAGGTCGGCTACGCCGGTGTGCCGGTGAGCGATCTGATCGCGCGCCTGGGCTATCTCGACGACGAGTATCGTGCCCTGTACAGCGCCGACTACCACATCGGCCAGACGGTGGAGGAGAACATCGAAGAATACCGGCGGCGCTCGCCCGCCTGGAACGCCCATCGCCTGCAGACACCGGTGCTCATCCACACCAACACCAACGACGAGGACGTGAACTCCCTCGAGGTCGAGCACCTGATCAAGGCCTTGAAGGCCGAGGACAAGGAATTCGAGTACGAGATCTATGAGGATGTGCCCGGCGGCCACAGCTTCGACCGGCTCGACACGCGCCAGGCCCAGGAAATCCGGCTGAAGGTCTATCGTTTTCTGGCGCGGTATCTGAAGCCGGCGGCTGAATTCGAGAATATGGAGGCGCTGCACGCGGCGGGGTATCGGTGATGGCGGGATGTTCCATTTTAATCTATTCGGTATCGTATTCGGTATCGTACTCGATGTCCTGTTCGCCAGCGCACGCGAACCGGTACCCTGGAAGGTAAGCTCGAAACCATGCCCCAGAAACTCGTCATCACCTACCTCATCGACGGCGCCCGCCCCGACGTCATGCGCGAGTTGCTCGACGCCGGCGAGCTGCCCAACATCGCGCGCCACGTGGTCGAGCCCGGCACGTTCCGTACCGCCACGACAGTCATGCCCTCGACTACCGGCCCCGCGTATCTGCCTTTCCTGACAGGATGTTACCCTGGTACACTGAATATCCCCGGCATCCGCTGGCTCGACCGGCGGGAGTTCTTCGGCAAGCTGCTCGGCAAGTACCGCTTTCGCAGTTACAACGGTATCGAGGCGCCCTGGTTCGACGATGACATGCCCGTCGAGCGGCCCACACTCTACGAGATCTTCGACCGGCCGCTCAACATCCTGTCGCTGATCACGCGCGGGTTGCCCCGGGGCAACAACCTGACCAAGTGGTCCAAGCCCTTCTACTACCTGCGCGCCCACCTGACCGACGAGTGGCACAAGGTCGACGCCCTGTCGCACCGCCGGTTGCTGCGCTGTCTCGATCGCGATCCCGACTACGTGTTCGCGGTCTTTCCGGCGGTCGATTCCTTCTCGCACCTGCACCACCCGCGGCACGAGGATACCTTGCTGGCCTATCGTAACGTGGACCGCAGCGTGGCCGAGGTCGCGGCGCGATTGCAGCAACTCGGGCGGTACGACGACACGCTCCTCTTGCTGACCGCCGACCATGGCCTGACGGCGACCCACACCCACCTCGACCTCGGGCAGTACTTCCAGAAACGGGGCGTCGATACCCTGACCTACCCTGGTATCTGGAAATTGAGGCCGCAGGCATCGGTGATGATCTCGGGAAATTCGCTGGGATTGGTGTATCTGCTGCACGGGATGAACGGGACGGGCGCCGGCAAGGAACGCCCCCGCGACCTGCCCCCCTACGACGACGAGATCAAGACCGAGCTCGGTCCGGTCTGGGACGAGCTGATCAGCCGTGACGAGATCGACCTCTTGATCGCCCGCCGCAACGACCGCGCCTACGCCGTGATGGCCCAGCGCGGCACCGCCGTCATCGAGCGGCACGCCGACGGCCTTACCTACCGGCCAGAAAGCGGCGATCCCCTCGGTCTGGGCACCATGGCCACGCCGTTAGCGAGCCGCGAGGCCCTGGCCGCGACCTTCGACTCCGACTACCCGGACGTACTGGTCCAGATCGATCAGCTCTTCTCGTGTTCGCGGTGCGGTGACCTGGTGGTCATTGCGCGCAACGGCTATGACCTGCGCACCTCCTTCGAGTGGCCGGAGCACCACGGCTCGCACGGCTCGCTGCGGCGCGAACACATGCACGTGCCGGTCATCTACAACCGGCAGGGCTGGACCGACGGGCCCATGCGCACGACCGATCTTTTCAACACCGTTCTGAAGTGGTCCGGGCGGCAACCCGTGGAGAACACCGATGGCGAAATTCTCTGCTGAGGGGCCGGAACGCGGCACACCCGATCCGGGCGGCGCGCCGGAAAAACCCGCCTGGCACACCGCCCGCAGCGGCCTGCAGGTCTTCCTGCTGCTGACCCTCGTCGGCTACCTGCTGGCCTTCTGGTGGAAACGACCCGCGGGCCTCGGCGAACTCTTCACGACCGTCGACTGGTGGCTGCTGGCCCTGACGATCCCCCTGGTGGGCGTCGATCACGTGCTGGGCGGCTTGCGGTACAGCGTGCTGTTCAACGGGCGGATCCTGCCGCGCATCTCGCTCTGGGATTGCATGCGCTCGAACTGGGCCAATCTCTTCATGGGCATGGTCACCCCGTGCCAGACAGGCGGCGGCCCGGCCCAGATCTACCTGCTGTGGCGAAGCGGCGCCTCGGTGGCCGACGGCATGCTCGCCTCGCTGGTGAACTTCGCGGCCACCTTGATCTTCTTTCTCGTGGGCAGCATCACCGCGCTGGCCCTGATCCCGGACGATCTGTTCGACCCGCGCCTGACCTCGCTCGTGCGCGGCGGTTTCGTGTTCTTGACCGGAATGATCCTGCTCGTTTTCGGCCTGCTGCTGTGGCCCCGGGTTTTCCTCGGACTGATCCGGCGGGTGCTGGGCCTGGTGCCCACGCGCTTGACCCGGATAAGGCGCGGCTGCGATCGGCTGGTCGGTAAGCTGTCCAGCGAGGTCGAGGCGTTCCGCACCGCGCTGCGCAAGCTGTGGGATACGCAGCCGGCCCTGCTGCCGGTGGTCTTCGTGCTCACCATCGTCCTGTTCATGAACAAGTACCTGATCGGATACGTGATCGCGTCGGCCTTCGAGAGTCACGTGCCGTTCGGCATCTTCATCTGCCTGCAGATCTGCCAGCTTTTCCTGATCTATTTCGCGCCCACGCCGGGTGCGTCGGGGTTGGCGGAGCTCTCGTCGGTGTGGATGCTGGCGACGATCCTTTCGGAGGGCACGCTGGTGGTCTACACGTTGCTCTGGCGGGTGACGACAACCATCGCCGGCGCGATCATCGGCGCCGGAGTGCTGCTGCGCGATCTGCGGCGATGGAACCAACCATAGCGTCTGGTATTGCGTGCGCTGCACACCAGGACCCGGTCACGATAGAAAAACAGCAGAGTCAGGCCCGTCACGTCGCGAGGGAACGAGCGTGGGAAGGGAAGTATCGTGCTCGATCGCCGAGTCGGTATCGCCATCGTTGTGCTCGTTGCGATCACGAGCGCCTGTTTTCGAACCGAAGCGCAGAACACCGAAGCGTCAACACCGGCGCTAGATCCGACCCACACCGCGGACCCCGTCTCCCGCCTCGTCGCGGCCGCCATCGAGCGCACCCGCCACACGGTCACCTACGACGGCGGCTACCGGCAGCTCGCCTACCCGGGCGGCGACGTACCGGACAGCATCGGCGTGTGCACCGACGTCATCATCCGTTCGTACCGAGCCATAGGCATCGACCTGCAGCAACTCGTGCACGAGGACATGACGTCGGACTTCGCGGCGTATCCCACGATCTGGGGGCTGTCGCGCCCGGATCCGAATATCGACCACCGCCGGGTTCCCAACCTGCAGGTGTTCTTCCGGCGCGCCGGTGCCGAACTGCCGGTAGCGACCGATCCCGACGAATACCGCTCGGGCGACCTGGTTACCTGGATGTTGCCGGGCAACTTGCCGCACATCGGCATCGTCGTCGACCGGCGCTCCGCCGATGGCCGGCGCCAGTTGATTGCCCATAACATCGGCGCGGGCCCGGTGGTCGAGGACATGCTCTTCGCATTCGAGATCACGGGGCGCTATCGCTATGGCGTGAATGGTGAGTGAGGAGCGGGGACACGGCGCTGGAGGATCATGATGGTATTGCTGTTCTGTCTCGTCGGCCTCATCTTCATCGGCCTCTCCATCCCGTTGATACAACGCAAGATCCGGCCCAATGCGTTCTACGGCCTGCGCGTCGCCGAAACTCTCGAGAACGAAATCGTCTGGTACGAAGCCAACGCGCGCAGCGGTAAAGATCTGCTGTGGCTGGGGGTGGGAACAATCATAGTCTCTGGTGGCCTGTTCGCGCTGCCCTGGCAAGAATCGAGTCACTACGAACTCGTCTGTTGCGGGCTGCTCCTCGTCGGTGTGATTATCTATGCCGTCAGGGGAATCCGCATCGCCAGGGCGGTGAAACGACAGCTCGGCTGAGCGCGCCGGCGCCGCTACCCTATCCCGCGAGGTATTTCGTGCGACGAAAAGACAAGCAGATCACCAGCCGCGCCGACATCGACGCCATCATCCGCGGCAGCCAGGTCTGCCACCTGGCCTTCGCGGTCGATAACGAACCCTACGTCGTGCCGATCTCTTTCGGCTACGACGGCGAGGCGTTCTATTTCCACACGGCCAATAAAGGCAAGAAGCTCGACTGCATCGACGCGAATCCCCGTGTCTGTTTTCAGTTCGAACGCGACGTGCAGCTGGTCACCGACGTTGTCGACGCCTGCAAGTGGACCGTGGAATACGAGAGTGTCATCGGCTGGGGCGCTGTCGCCGAAGCGTTGACCGACGACGACAAGATCCACGGGCTGAACCAGATAATGCTTCAGTACTCGGGCAAATCGTGGACCTTCGGCGCCCGGATGCTCGAGAACACACGCGTGTGGCGCCTGGACGTGGAGTCGGTCACGGGGAAGCGCTTCAAGCAGAAAACACCCTGACCAACAAGGAGCAACCCATGAAAATCGAGGAAAAGGACAGGATCAAACCCAAGTGCCCGCACTGTGAGCGCGTCGTCGACAACCTGGTGAAGGTCATCCACGGCCACGTCGAACGACACAACATCTATTGCTGCCCGCATTGCCAGAAGATCCTGGGCGTCGGCGTGAGCAGGTCGTGATCGACACACGACTGATATCTCGTGCAGCGCGCGTCGAAGAGGAGAACCAGGTCGAGGTAATATGCCGATGCAGCTCTTCGTGACCTATTGCAGCGCCGAGAAGGCACCCGACGAGGTGCCGCTGCCGGCGCTCGCGCGGTACCGGAGCCGCCGTATCCAGGCTGTCCATGAAGCCGCCGAAAAAGCCGGCGCCGATTTCCGGATCCTGTCTGGAAAGTACGGCCTGCTCACGGCGGCTCAGAAGATTCCCCATTACGATCATCTGCTCACCACCGACGTGGTGGCACGGCACACGGCGCTGGTCGGCGGGCAGCTGGACGAGATCGCACCGGAACGGGTCGTTCTCTTCTCGAGACCCGTTGCCGAAGACCCGCAGATCGAGCCGTATCGAGAGGTCATGCAGCAGGCCTGCGCCCGCAACGGGATTGCGTTCTCCGTCATCGAGTTGAGCGACGGATCACTGGATGGCGAGGTGCTGGCCGATTAAGCCCGGTGCCGGATCAAGCCGCAAGATCGCCGAATCGCTCGGGGGGGTCGTCAGCGAGAACAGAAAACGAGAAAGCATGGGCGGATCGCTACTCGACGAGGTAGTATACCGGATCGGAAGCGACGTGTGAGCGTCGGCGGCGATGCGGCCGTCAGGCGAAGGCGTGAAGTCCTCGAGCGCGCCGAGTTCGTCTTCGAGCTGGTCCTGCGTATCACCGATGGCTTCCATCTTCTCGATGCTGTTCCTGACGAAGAAAAAGCCGCCGGCGCCGATACCCAGAATGATCAGCACAACCACCGCGCAGCCGATGCCGCAGCCCATGAACCACTTCTTCCCGGTGCCGGCCATGACCTGCCGCCTTTCGCATTGTTCCCGGTCGATCGACGAACGGACCGCGAATGGGCCCGCCGCCCATTACACTACAGTCGGCGCAGCTATTCAACCGTTCGCGCCGGCTGGTCGCGCCGGCTGGGCCGTTGACTGCGTTCAGGTTCGTGTATACCCTGCTGTTCTGGCCGGCGGCTCGCGTAAAGGACGGATTTCGTGGACGATATCAAGAAAAGACCGACCATTCTCGCGCAGCGGTATCGGGACACGGACGAGCCGCAGGCCTGGTGCGAGGCCCTGTACGTCGCCGCCGACGGCGACGCCGATGCTGTGCCGTGGGCCGACCTGGTTCCCAACTCGTATCTGGTGTCCTGGCTCGACGACAACTACATCGACGGTGCCGGCAGGCGCGCCCTGGTCATCGGCAGCGGTCTGGGCGACGACGCCGAAGAGCTGCGACGACGGGGCTTCGCGGTGGTCGCCTTCGATCTGTCTCCCACGGCCATCGAATGGTGCCG
>CAYLIV010000063.1:0-16419 GCA_964384055.1 uncultured Fibrobacteraceae bacterium | reverse complement strand
CGGCGCCGCCGCCGACACCGGCGTGCACACGACGTATCTGTGGCACATGCACCAGCCCATCTACTGGCCCGACGAGAGCACCTGGACCCCCGGACGCTACGAGACCGCCTACGAGACCATCACCCTCGGCCACAGCCAGAACGACGTATTCAGCATCTTCAACAGCGACGATCGGGTCGGCGACTACCAGTGGTACCCCCACGACGCGGTGGCGTCGATTCTGGATCTGCCCGATGCCGGGGCGCAGGTCTCCTTCGCCGGCTCGTTGATCGAAAACGTGTCGAGCCTGGGCGACGCCGGCTGGAACGGCGGCCGCTACGCGCCCGACTGGTACGCCTCGTATCGTACTGCACGGAACTGGACCACCACCGCAGGTCGGCCGCGACTGGAAACGCTGCTCGTGGGTTTCCACCACGCCATCGCCCCCCTGATGGACGACAACGCCTTCCGCATGGAACTGGCCTGCGCCAAGGCCATCTACGACGACGCCTGGGGCGACAGCAACTACTCGCACGGTTTCTTCCCCGCCGAGACCTGCTTCAGCGAACGCTTGATTCCCGCCCTGGTCGACGCGGGCATCAGCTGGACCGTGGTGCCGGATCTGCACATCGGCCGCGCCTGCAGCAACTACCCGTACGACGCCAACCAGGACAACGTCGATCCGCCCAACCGCGCCGATCAGGTCAATCCCGCTCAGACGGACTGGACGTCCCACTACATCTCGCGCGGCGTGACCCTCAAGGTGCCGTATCCCTTCGGCTTCACGCCGCACCGCGCAGAGTATGTGGATCCGGCCACGGGTGCTGTTTCGCAGATCGTGGTCGTACCCTCGGCCAACGCCATGAGCTGGGAAGAGGGCTACGCCATGTTCGGCACCGGCGGCCTCGATCAGATCGCCGGCGCCAACGATCCGAACCGGCCCATGCTGGTCCTGCTGGCCCATGACGGGGACAACGCCTGGAGCGGCGGCTACAGCTACTACTACGAGAACGTCACGCAGTTCTGCCACGAAGCCGCCGGCGCCGGCTACACGCCGACCACGGTGGCGACCTACCTGGCCCGGCATCCGGTGCCCGCGAGCGATGTGGTGCACGTGGAGGACGGCGGCTGGGTCAACGCCGACGGCGATTTCGGCAGTCCCCAGTACATCAACTGGAACTGGCCGCTCGTCGATCAGTCGGGGCAATTCGACATTCCCGGCGGCTGGGCCGAGGACCAGCGCAACTGGGCGGTGCTGACCGCGGCCCAGAACCGGGTGGAGACGGCGGAGCAGATCGCCGGACCGGCCGATCCGGCGCTGGTGGTCGATCCGCTCTCGGGCGCGGGTCCCGTCGAGACCGCCTGGCACTTCCTGCTCGCCGGCTACGAGAGCGGCTACATGTACTACGGCGCCTCGCTGGACATGGAGGTCAAGGCGACCCTGGCCTGCAACCGGGCGGTGGCGGCCGCCGATCCGGTGATCGCCGGCGGCAGCGACCAGACGGCGCCCACCGTGTGGCTGCCCCAGCGTCTGCCCTGGAATCCCGGCGGGTACGGCGGCGGCAGCCTGTGGGGCTATCCGGGCGGCGAGGGCGCGGCCATGGACGGCGACTTCCACATCTGGACCTTCGCCTACGACGTTTCCGGGCTGAGTCGGGTCGAATTGAAGATCCGCACCGACGACGACGGGATCAACGACCCGCTCACCCATGCGAACGAGCTCTATGCCGACGGTCCGGGCGTCGGCCCCTGGCAGACGCTGGCCATGAATTATCGCGACTTCCCGCGCGACGAGCCGTGGGACATACCCGAGGTGGACTTCTTCGTCCTGCCGTCGTACATCGCCGACGAGTACTGGCTCGAGCTGACCGACTACAGCGATGTGCTGCTCGACTACTACGTGGAAGCCGAGGACTCGGCCGGTAACGTCAAACGGACGCCGATCCAGCACGTCTACGTGGGCGCAGGCGCGACGGCCGGCGGTTTCGTCCTCGACGGCGACCTGGACGACGACGTGCCGCTGCTCGCGGTGGGCGACGGATTGTCGCTCTGGGGCGCGCGACTGGGCGACACCCTCTACCTGGCCTGCGAGGGGACCGGCCAGACATCGGGGCTGGACCACTTCCTGGTCGTGCTGTCCGATACGACCGGCAGCCGGCCGGCCATGTGGGCCAAGTCGGGCAACGTGGTTCCCTGGGATTATTACCTCGGCGCGGAGGAAACCAACGGCTGGGCCGGCTGGTTCGACCACAGCGAGGCCGTTCAGTCGGGCATCGCGTTCGGCAGCGCGCACGGTATGGTGCTCGAGGGCACGCTGGATCTTCAGACGTTGTACGGCGGCGACCCGCCGGCGACCCTCTGGCTGGCGGCGGCGGGTTACCACACCGATGACGGCGGTGGTCTGCTCGCGCAAGCGCCGGCCGGCAATGGCGACGCGGAGCTGACCGCCGACGAACACCACGAGCTGGCGGCACCGGACACCGGCGTACCGACCGGGGAGCTGTTCGCGGGTCGGTGGCGTGTCGATCTGCAGCCGAATCCCTTCAACCCTCGAGTCTCGGTTCGACTGGACCTCGCGTCGGCCGCCCGGTTGCGGATCGAGGTGTTCGACCTCGAGGGGAAACGTCAAGCGCTACTGCACGAGGGTCCGGTTGCGGCGGGCGTGAGGTACTTTCAGTGGTCCGGCCGGTCGCGGTCCGGTCATCCCTGTCCGAGCGGCACGTATTTCTTCCGGGTTCGCGACAGTCACGGCAGGACTGTGGTGAACAAGGGAATGCTGGTCAGATAGCGCCATTCGTATCGCGGACAGCCGGCTCAGTCGGGATCGCCGACCAGCACGAAGCTGGACCAGTACGCGGGGTGTTGAAAAGGACGCCGTCCGCGCTCGTCCGCCAGCTCGCGCAGCCAGGTCTTCGCCTCTTGCAGGGCCTGCACCTTGTTCATGGGTTCGGTGGCGGCGCTGTGACTCTGGTTCATGTAGCGACCGGTGAGATTCTCGTAGAAGCGATTCATCAGCAGACAGGTCGCTTCATCTTCCACCCGCCACAGGCTGACGATCATGCTACGAGCGCCGGCCTGCAGAAACGCATGGGTCAGGCCGATATATCCTTCGCCTTCGACTTCCTTGCCCAGGCCGGTCTGGCAGCCGCTGAGCGTCACGAGGTCCGCGTCGATCCGCCAGTACTTGACGATTTCCTTGGCCGTCAACATGCTGTCGACGACCCGGATTCCCGAGATCACCGCCGTGAACGGATCGGGCAGCCCTTCGTTGGACAGTACCATGCACGAATTCTCGGGCGCCTGATCGTCCACGTAGGCGTGCGACGCGATGTGGATGATCTCGTACTGCGCGAGCTGCTGACTCGCGGCCATGGCATCGAGGCGCATCTCGTTGGCCTCGGCGCCGGTCAGTACCGTGACCGACGGAAAGAGCGTCGCCAGATTGCGTAGCTCCTTTTCGGCCCATGGTATGTTTTCATAGATCGCCGTCCCCACGCCGTTCTTGCCCCGGGTGTGGAAGGCACGGAGGTTTTCCCGCATATCGACCGCCCGCGTGTCGGCATCCGCCCGCGAGTCGGAATCATCGGCCTGATTGTTGTGGCTGCGATACGCCGGATCACCGATGAGCAGCGCGCTGCGGTAGGGCCGCGGCTCATCGGCCCGCCGGCGGAGCCAGGCGTAGGTGGTAGCCGACGGGGCATAGGAGATGGCATACACGTCGACCAGATCGCGACCACGCTCATCACGCAGCGCCTCGATGGGTATCCCGTTTATCGGACTGTCGGGAATGACGATCAGCTGTTGCACGCCGTCCAGGTACGGCGTCAACATCGCGAACCACCGGTCGTAGACGGTGCTGCCCATGTGCTTGATCTTTTCCGACCGGGCAACCCGGTCGGGGCACTCGCCGGCGACAACCAGCCGCTCACGGAATTCGCGGGTCGGCGTGGCGAATGCGTCGTGGTCGTGCTGCGGGGGCGCCGCATCGTGTGGCGGCGCCGCTTGCTCGCTGTCCAGGCTTATCCACCGGACGGGACCGTCATCCCGGATGACATATCCCCACAGTTGCTTGCGGGCGAAAGCGATCTCCACGTTCAACCAGCCGACGACCGCCTTGCCCGGCGCGAGTTCGTTCTGGATCTCCGCCAGCGGCAACACGCGATCCTCGGGCAACGCAACGTCGTCGTTCAGTGCCATGTGCGCCGCTGCCAGCAGATCGGCCAGCGAACGGCCCAGCGCCCGTTCGGTGCTGTACCAGGCCAGATCGAACTTCGCCTGCAGAAGCTGCGCGGCCGCCAGCCCGCGGTACGGCGATTTGATGAACTCCGAACGCGCATAGTCCTCGCCGACGCGCCAGCGAGCCCGCTCGAACACCGCCGCGGCCCGCGCGAACGCCTCTTCCGCCTCGGACGCGCGCCCCAGCGCCAGCTGACACTGGCCCAACCCCGTCAGCTGAACGGCCAGGTCCGGATGATGGGCTCGCTCCGGCGTGAGTTCGGTCGTGGCGACGGCCTCCGCGAACAATGACTCGGCGTCCTGATAGCGCTGCTGGCAGTAGTGAACACCTGCCAGGTCACCGATACTCTTGGCGATTTCCGGGTGGTTTTCGCGCAACAGGGAACGATTCATCGCGACCGATCGCGACTGCAGCGATTCCGCCTCGGCGTAGCTGCCGAGTTCCCGCTTGATGGTGCCGATCCTGCCCAGCATCCGCGCTATTTCCCGGCTGTCCTCGCCCAGCCTGTGCTGCCGGATCTCGACGGAGCGATTGTAACATTGCTCGGCTTCGGCATACTTGCCCTGCTTGTAATAACAGCCGCCGATATTCTCCAGCGCCAGGGCAACCTTCGGATGGTTCTCGCCCAGTACCCGCACACTCGAGTACAATGCGCTTTCGAGCAGAGCCTCGGCTTCGGTCAGCTTCCCTTGCCGGATCTTGATCGCCGCCAGGTTGTTGATATACAACCCGTTACTCGGATGATGCTCCAGGTTGTCCGCCGCCAGCAACGACCGGGCTTTTTCCAGAATCGGGATTGCCTTGGCGTATTCGCCCTGGTGGATGTAGGTCACCGCCAGACTGTTGAGACTATCGTGATCGTCTGGATCGCAGCGACAGACCTGCGTCAAGAGTTGCTCGGCCTGCCGGTACTCGCCACTCATGAGGAAGGCGCAGGCCAGCGTGCTCTGATAGGTCGCCAGATGCTTGCCGTCGTCGGTCGGCGCCAGTACCGTCGCGATCTCCAGCGCCCGCCGGGCATGGCTGACAGCGGTGTCGTACTGGCCCAGGCGCCGGTACGTCTTGCTGAGATGTTCAAGCACGGACGCGTAGTCGTTGCTTTCTTCACCGAGAGTCCGCCGATAGATTTCCTTGGCCCGGCTGTAGTTGGCGATCGCCTGGTCGTGTTCCGCTTTCAGCGCATTGAGCAGCGCGAAATAGAAATAGCAGTCGGCAGTTCGGGGATGATCTTCGCCGTATGCCCGCTCGAAGATTCCCTTGGCCTGTTGCAGCAGACCGGCCGCGAGCTGATGGTCACCGAGGTTCTTGTTGATGCGCGAAAGCCACAGCACGGCGTCGCCGACCGGCACCGCATCGGGGCCGAGATGTTTCGTGCTGGTGTCCCGTTGCTGTCGAGCCAGTTCTTCGGCGGTCGCGAAGTCGCCAGTCTGATAGTACTCGGCGATCGTCGCGTCCAGACCCGCCGCGGCGACGAGTTCCGCCACGGCGTCAGCCGGCAGGCGCGTCATGCGTTCGAGGGTTGCGATCCGCTGTTGCATCTCCGTGGCCTGCCAGGGCGGCGCTGATTCGTCGGCGCCGATCGCCACACGCAGCCGGCGGCCCTGCGTCAGCGCCTGTTCCAGCTCACCGGCAAGCAACAGGGAATCGATCGCCGCCACGTGCACGGCGAACGACGTGTCACGGGCAACGCCGGCAGTACCCTCGGTCACCGTCCCCAGCAGCATTGCGCCAAACGCGAGCAGCAAACGGATATGCAGCGTTACGTGTAGCCGACCGGTCACGCGCGTCGGCGTGGCTGCTGGACTTGCGCTGCGTATCGTCATGGCGCCGCTCACTCTCTCGTCCCGTGGCCCGGGAATCGGGGCTGTCAGGTCGGGTTGCCCACTTCGCCCGTCAGCGCGAGCGGCGCTGCAGCGAGCGTGCTCGCTCGCCCACAGCGTCGTCCTCGTGCGCCAGCAACTCCAGCAACGAGTCAACCTGCGCCACACGTCGCAGGTGGTGGAGCGCCACGAGGCAGGTCCAGCGAGCCTCATTGCCCCACGGCTCCGGGAACACCTGCTCCGAGAGCGGTATCAGGATCTCGGCCGCGCGTCGATATTGTCCTTGAAAGACCAGCGCGCTGCCCAGATAGAGCCCCCGGTACCGTTCCAGGTATTCCGGCACATCCGACCCGTCAAGCAGTTCGCTGGCGCGGTCAAAACGCTGCTGTTGATAGGCGCGGAGCCCATCGGCGAAAAGTCGACCGCTGTCGAGCTCTTCGTACGATCGAAAGGTCAGCTCGGCATTGAGACTGGGTAGCGCATACAGTCGTGGCGTGTTGTCCGGATCGTCCCCCATCCGTTCCAGGAGCAGCGCCGCGCCGACGATCACCAGTACCAGACAGGCCGCGAACGGCAGTGCCCGGCGCAGGCCGAACCCGCGGATTCGCTCGGCGAAGCCGACACCAGCCGCCGGCGCCACGCGCGTGCCGCCGACCTCGGCGCGCCAGCGGTCGCCGAAGCTCTCGCGCAACATCGTCTCGCAGTGAGCGCATTGACCGGCATGGGCGAGCATGTCCGCCCGCTCGTGCTCGGGAACCAGACCGGCCGCCAGATCCAGGCAGCAGTCGGGGTCGAGATGCTGCTTGCTCATGTCGCCTCGCGGCGGCTCAGGGCTCTTGCTCATCATCAACTTTCCTCTCGTCGGCTCCCGCAGGACCGGTGAGAAATACGTCCACCAGTTCCACGAAAACCCCGGTCGGCATATCCCGCGCCTCGTAGCCGCTTTCCTGCATACAGGTCTTCAGTACCTTGCGGCAACGATGATAGGTCACATCGACGCCGTTCGCCGTGAGCCCGATTTCCGGATGGACGGCGATCTCTTTCGCCGACAAGCCCCCGAACAGCTTGAATATCCAGACTTTCCGCGAACGGGGGTTCAACTTTTCCGCGCAGCGCCTCAACGCGTTGGCGAAGCCCTTGCGTTCGAGGTCGATCGCCGGACCATTGTCAATACAACCCGGCGCCGCGTTTCTTTCACGCGTGTGTACTTCGGCCTCCAGATCGAGCGGCGAGGTCAGCACCGAACGCGTGTTCTTCTTGCCCCAGTTGATCAGACTGTTGCGCGCCGCCGCAGCGAAGAAGTTCTGAATCTCCGCGGGACTGCGCCGGGACAGATCCCAGCTGCCGTTTTCCAGACGACGCAACAGATCGAGCGCCTTGTCCGAGATCAGGTCTTCGAGATCTTCCCGGATCAGACCGTACACCCGTCCGGCACGTGACCGAAAACACATGGTCAACGCCGAGTAGAGCAGCACCCAGATCTGCTCGCGGGTCCGCCGCGCATCGTCGTCCGCGCCCGACCGCAACACCGCGGCGAGTGCCTGCAAGCGGCCGGGCCAGCGAGGGGAAGCCACCTGCTGCAGGACATGATCTGGGTGATCGGGCAAGGCGGATCCTTGTCGAAAGCGTTCCCTGGACACGACGTCACCGTTCTCGAACCGGACATACAATGGGTGCCTGTCCGCATATTCGATCGTCGGTCTGATAGAGACGATTCAGAATAGCACATTCCCTGGAGGTGCGGAAGCATACCGAGGCGTCGTCGTCCGAATAGGGTAACGCCGGAGCAAACGGTTGTAGTCACTGCGGCGTTGCGCCGAGGTGACCGACGGGCGGCAGGCCCGGGCCCTGTATCACGGCCAGCGGTAGAGCACGATGCCGATGGACATACCGCCCCCGAAACCGGCGAGCACGAGCAGATCGCCGCGCCGGAAGGTCTCGCGCGCCGCGTGGTGAGCCAGGGTGATGGGGATCGAAGCGGAGGACGTGTTGCCGCGCTCCACGATCCGGGTCAGGACGTTGTCGGGCGACAGGTCGAGACGTTTGCCGATCTGTCTGACCATGCCCAGGTTGGCGTTGTGGGGCAGCAGGAAGGTCCTCGCGAGCTCGGTATCGACCTCGGCCAGCATGCGCTCGATGACGCTGGTGACCACACGGATCGCGTAGCGGTGGATGTCCTTGCCGTGGGTGCCCATGGAGGCGTCGGAGTAGTCGACCGTTTCGTGGTCCAGGTGGGTCCCCAGCCCGATGCTGCGTGTCCAGTCAGCGAACTGTCCGTCGGAGATCGCCCGGTCGGCGATGATGCCGTATTCCGGATCGCCGGCAGGATCGTGCTCGAGGACCACCGCGCCCCCGCCGTCCCCCCAGAGACAGTAACTGAGGGTGGTCGGTGCGTTCAGGCGGGTGCCGATGCTCTCGCCGGTGACCACCAGGCCGTAGCGCAAGCCTTTGTCCCGCATGCGGCTCGCTGCGAGCAGCAGCGCGTCGATCCAGGAGGTGCAGGCGAGCGAGATGTCCCGCGCTTCGCAGCTATCCGCCGCAATGCCGAGTTCTCCCTGGAGCTGGCAGGCGCAGGCGGGAAAGACGTGGTCGGGCGTCGAGCCGCCGGAGTGCAGGAGCTCGATCCGGCCGGCCTCGAAGCCGCCGTCGACCCGCCGCTGAGCGTCCGCGACAGCTGTGCGCGCCGCGTCCAGTGCATGTTCGGTGGAGCTGAGCTGGGACCACCAGCGGGTGCGGATGCCGATCAGGCGCTCGGTATCTTCGCCGGTCTTGCCCCGGGTGTCGCCGCCCTGCTCGGCGAGGCGCCGCAATACGTCATCGTTGCTCACCATCTGCTCGGGTTGCGGGATCGATTCCCCGAAGCCGATGAAATGCACGGATCCTTTTCGAGACATCACGAGACTCCTTTAAAAGGGCCGGACTCTAGCAGCCCGGGCCGCGGAAGAAAAGTCGAATCTCGATCTCCGCGAACTCATGCTGGTCGCGGGATGGGTCGCGAGACATTGAACGACACCGGACAAAGGAACGCGCCCGGCCAAAAAAAAAAACCGGCGGTCCCGAAGGACCGCCGGTCGCCGGCCGGAGCCGGTTGCGTTCGAGCCGAGATGCTTAGAAGATATTGTGAATATCCCGCTTGAGCATCTCCCACTCGCCATTGCCCGGGTTCCACTTGCAGTTCGCGAAGACCTTCCAGTTGTCCTCGTCGAGCGTCGGCAGATCCGTACGGAAGTAGTAGCCCGGCCAGCGGGTCTCCTCGCGGAACAGCAACGTCCGCAGGTGAGCCTCGGCCTGCCACATCCGGTGCACATTCTCCCAGACCCGGAGCAGCTCGTGCAGGTCCTCAGCCGCCAGGTTGGCGGAGTCTTCCTTGAGCATATCGAGCAGTTCCTGGCCGCGAGTGAGCAGTTCCTTGCTGGTGAAGAACTGGGCGCTGACGCCACCGGCGTACTCGTCCATGATCTTCTGCAGACGCAGCATGAACTGCTTCGGGCGGATGTAAGCCGGGTTGATGTTGGGATCCGTGGTCTTGTCCTTGTTGTCCGCGAACAGATCCATCGGAGCCAGCGTCTCCTTCTTCAGCGCATCCACCTTGGCCATGTCGACGTTCGGATCGGTGTTGTTGTCCACGATGTAGGCGACCGCGGCTTTACCGGCGATACGACCCTCGGCGTGGGAACCCGAGCTGAACTTGTGGCTGCTGGCACCGGAGGCATCGCCGGCGGCAAACAGACCGTTGATCGTGGTCATCTGCGGATAGCCCCAGAAGTAGTCGCTCTTGGACTCACCACTCTGAATATCCTCGGGACCGCAGACCCAGGCACCGGAGGCACCCGAGTGTGAACCGATGAAGTACGGCTCGGCGGCAGCGATCTCCGACGGCTTCTCTTCCGGTCGCGTGTTGGTGGCGGCCCAGAGGATAGCCTGCGAGATGGTCATGTCCAGGAAGTCTTCCCAGGCTTCGTTCTCGAGTTCCTTCATCTTCTTCTTGAAGGCCTTCGGATCGTCCTTGCACTCGGCAGCGATCTTCTGGATGGCTTCTTCGGTCCGCATGTAGATCGGACCCTTGCCCTCGAGAACATCCATCTGGCCGAGCCAGTTACGCAGGTTGGCGGGAATCGGCTTGACCTTGCCGTAGGAGCCCCACTTCTCCAGCTCAGGACGACGCTCGACCATGTACTCGCCACCCTGGGCGTTGGTCGCACGGCTCTTGAAGAGCAGGAACCAGGCGCCGACCGGACCGTAGGCGTCCTTGAAGCGCACGGGGATGAAGCGGACTTCCTGGCAAGTCATCTCGGCGCCGGCCTTCAGGGTGAAGTAAGCGCTCGAGCCCGAGTTCCAGGGCGGGTACCAGGCACGGCCCAGACCCTCGCCGGAGCTACGCGGCTTGAAGACGTGCACGGCGCCACCCATGGCGCACATGACGGCCTTGGCCTTGAACACGTAGAACTTCTCTTCACGGGTCGAGAAACCGACGGCGCCGACGCACTTGTCGCCATCCATCAGCGGCTCGGTGATGAAGATACGCTCGTAGATGTTGTCCGCGCCGAGGTTGTTCTTGGCGGCTTCGGAAACGACGACCTTGTAGGACTCGCCGTTGATCATCAGCTGCCAGCGACCCTCGTGCACGTAGGCGCCGCTCTCGTCCGTCCAGATCGGCAGGCCCCACTTCTCGAAGAGGTGGACCGAGCCGTCGACGTGACGGGCGATGTTGGCGACCAGATCTTCACGCGTGACACCCATCAGATCGTTGCGGACATAGTCCACGTAATCCTTCAGAGTGTTCTGGCCGTCTCTCAACCCGACGTACTGGTTGATGGCGGACAGACCCATGGCGACGGCGCCGGAACGGTCCATGGCGGCCTTGTCGACCAGGGTAACCTTGACATTGTTCTTCTTGGCCCAGTAGGCCGCTTCCACAGCAGCACCACAGGACGCCATGCCACCACCGATGATCAGCAAGTCGGTGGAGACTTCAACGGTTTCAAATCGATCGTACGCTGACATTCTGCCACCTCCTTACTTCGTGGGGACGGAATCGAGGCCCAGGGACGCAGGCTCAGTATACAGAGCCGGGGATTTCAAATCATCGGAGGAACCATCACCATATCCGCCATCGGGAACGGCGGAACCCTCGGCTGTGGTCCGGATGGGGAACTTGAAGCGCTTGAGCGCGCCATCACGGAACTTCACGGTCCACATGATGGAGTCGGTCGAACGCATGGGAGTTACCGAAGCACCCATGGGAACGAAGTCGGCGTAACCGCGGACCTCGACAGCCTGCGTCGGGCAAATCTTGACGCAATTGTAGCATTCCCAGCAGAGATCCGGCTCCAGGTTCCAAGCCTTCATCTGTTCCTTGTCCAGAACCATCAGGTCGTTGGGGCAAATGTGCTGACAAGCGGTCTTGTCCAGCGCTTTGCACCCATCGCATTTCTCTGGAATGACGAAACTGGGCATCCAGCGCCCTCCTTGTTGGAAAGTGACTTCCGCCTTGGTGCGGAAGGTGCGGCCAGGCCGCGGTGAATGAACCTACTTCTTCCTCTTATCATCCTCACCGGTGGAAGCCCGGTGCATCTTGATCTCCACCTAGTCGCCTTCCGCGATCGAGGCGTAGTACTTGCGCAGGATTCCCAGCACCTCCGGGCGACTGAATTCCGCGGGAATGTCGCCACCCTCGAGCAACAGCGGCATCAACGTGTCGCTACCGTGAGGTTTGATCAGCTTGGTCACGTCAGGAATCCTTATCCGGGAACCAGGTTCAATGATGGACACACCCCCCAGAGATCTGGAGACGGACGGAAAACGTAGGAAACCATCCTGGACCTGTCAAAGAAAAAACGAGCAAATCGACGTGGTTTTTCGGTCATTCTTTTTTGTTTTTTCGATAGCCGTTTTCAAGAATCGGATGCCGGTCTAAATCCTTGTGAAAAAATGATTTGGTTCCGACGTGATTACGGAACGCGGTCGCACGGGCGGCGTTGATCGCCGGCACCGCGCGCGGAAAACACGGCGGTCTTGACTTGGGATTCTCCCGAGGAAGGGGCCGCGTGTCGACGCGCAAACCTCGTTGCCGGCATACCAAAGTAAAACCTGGAAAACTCCAAAGAACATGAGATGTTAAACAAAACCGAACAGCTCTTCTCTCGGCTCGTGGCAGACAACAGCCCTGATAAACTTTTCACAGCCATAGAAATCCGCCATATCGCCAACGCGGATTGACATGATCGCGTGCGCGGCACAGTGTTGCAAAACCATGAACAATACCGCCAATACCACGCCGCCGTCGTTTACCACCATCCTGCGTTTCTGGTCTCCCCTGGCCGCCACCTGGCTCATGATGGCTACCGAAGGGCCTTTTCTGGCCGCGGTCATCGCCCGCTTGCCCGATCCCAGGTTCAACCTGGCCGCCTTCGGTGTCGCCTTCGCCTTCGCCATCATCATCGAGGCGCCGGTCATCATGATGATGAGCGCGTCGACGGCGCTGGTCGACTCGCCGGATTCGTATCGCAAGCTGCGCGCCTTTGCCTACTGGTTGAACGGACTGGTCACCGTCTCCATGGCGGTGGTGTTGATCGGCCCGGTGTACACGGCGATCACGCGGGATCTGATCGGACTCGCGCCGGAGGTGGCCCGGTTGACCCGCGGCGCGCTCGTGATCATGTTGCCCTGGCCGGCGGCCATCGGGTACCGGCGTTTCTACCAGGGGCTGCTGATCCGCAACAACCTGACGCGGCGCGTGGCCTATGGCACCGTGCTGCGCCTGGTCAGCATGTGCCTGACCGGTCTGATCGGCTATCTGCTGACCGACCTGCCCGGCGCCTGGGTCGGGGGCGCTGCCTTGACCGTCGGTGTGTGCGTGGAGGCGCTGGCGAGTCGGATCATGGTCCGGGGTGTGGTGGCGGGACTGCGCCGACCGGAGCGGACCGGCGGTGTGCTGGCGGCGGACGGCGTGGATAACGCGGACAGCGTGGACGCGGCCGGCTCGGCCCCCCTCTCCTACCGGTCGATCATCCGTTTCTACTACCCGCTGGCTTTGACCTCCACCATCTCCCTCGCGGTCCAGCCTGTGGTGACCTTCTTCATGGGACAGGCACGTTTCTCCCTCGAGTCGCTGGCGGTATTGCCGGTGATCAACTCGCTGGTCTTCATTTTCCGGACCTTCGGTTTGAGCTACCAGGAAGTCGTCATCACGCTGCTCGATCGCAGCCGCGACAACCTCGGTCAGTGTCTGCGTTTCGCCGGCGTATTGATGGTCGTCGTGGCGATCGGCATGTCGGCCATCACCCTGACGCCGTTGTCCGGTTTCTGGTTCCGGACCGTGTCCGGTCTCGATACGGAGCTGGCGGCTTTCGCCATGCTGCCGGCCCGCTTGCTGGTGGTGTTGCCGGTGCTCTCGGTGGTTCTGGCGCTGCAGCGCGCGTTGCTCGTCAGCGGCCGGCGAACCGATCCCATCACCTGGGCCTCGGTCCTGGAAGTCGCTGTGGTGGCCGCGACATTGATCGTGATGATCCGCTTTTTCGATGTGGTGGGCGCCGTGGCGGCGGCCTGCGCGCTGGTCCTCGGCCGTCTGGCGGCCAACGGGTATCTGATTCGGTCCGTGGGTGGGGTCATCCGCGCGTTGCGTGGCGGGTAAGGATCATGTCTGTGGACAATCGTCGAAGCTTCGGGCATCCTGATCCTGAGTTCGCCCTTGACTTCCCCGAACCCAGGCAGGTCCCATGAGCGACGCCACTCCCGCTCCCGTCGCCGGTAGTCCCGGCTTCGCCCAGCGCTTCCTCGACTGGGTCGAGCGCGCAGGCAACAAATTGCCCCAACCGGTCACTCTCTTCGCCGCCATGATCGTCATCGTGCTGCTGGCGTCGGCGCTGTTCTCGGCGCTGGGGACGTCCGCCAAGCATCCGGGCACCGGCGATACGATCAGTGCCGTGAACCTGCTGAATGCCGCAGGGATCCAGCGCATCTTCACCCAGATGGTGACGGTGTTCACCTCGTTCCCGCCGCTGGGGCTGGTGCTGGCGGTGATGCTGGGCATCGGCGTGGCCGAGCGCTCGGGACTGATCGCCGCGGGCCTGAAGGGATTCGTGCAACTGATGCCGCGGCGATTGGTGACCGTGGCGCTGGTCACGGCAGGCATGCTGTCGAGTATCGCAGCGGACGCGGGGTACGTGGTTCTCATACCACTCGGCGCGGTGATCTTCCGCAGCATGGGCCGGCATCCGCTGGCCGGGCTCGCGGCCGCTTTCGCCGGCGTCTCGGGCGGCTTCGGCGCGAACCTCTTTCTGACCGGTCTCGATCCCCTGATGGCTGGTTTTACCCAACCCGCCGCGCGCATGATCGACGCCGGCTACACCGTGGATCCGACCGCCAACTGGTACCTGCTCGCGGCGTCGGTGCCCATCGTCGCGATCTGCGGCACCTTCGTGACCGAGCGCATACTCGAGCCGCGCCTGGGCGCGTGGCGGCCCGAGGAGGGCGAGGAACTGCCGAGCGAGAAAGCGGACACGGAGAATACCGAGGAAACGGACCAGACCCGGGACATCACCCCCGTCGAGCGCAAGGGGCTGCTGTGGGCCAATCTCACCGGCGCCCTGGTGCTGGTGCTGGTGGCCGTGGGATCGCTGCAGCCGGGCAGCGTGTTCCGCGACGCCGAAGGTGGATTCGGGCCGCTGTTCACGGCCATCGTGCCGCTGATGATGGTCCTGTTCTTCCTGCCCGGCCTGGTGTACGGCCGCATCACGGGCACGGTGAAGAGCGACAAGGACGTGGCGCAGATGACCGGCGGCGCCATGTCGGACATGGGCGCGTACATCGTTCTGGCCTTCGTCGCCGCCCAGTTCGTGGCCTACTTCAACTGGTCGAACCTGGGCGTGATCTTCGCCATCAGCGGCGCCGAGCTTCTGAAGAGCATCGGCTTCACGGGGATCCCGCTCATCGTGACCTTCGTCATCGTGGCCTCGCTGATCAACCTGCTGATCGGCTCGGCGTCGGCCAAGTGGGCCATCATGGCGCCGATCTTCGTGCCCATGCTCATGCTGATGGGCTACTCGCCGGAGTTGACTCAGGCCGCTTACCGTATTGGAGACTCGTACAGTAATATCCTCACGCCGCTGCTGCCGTATTTCCCGCTGATCATCGTGTTTGCGCAGAAATACCAGAAGAGTCTGGGTATCGGGACGATCATTTCGTTGATGTTGCCATATGCTATCGTTTTTGCGATCGCGCGGATTATCATGCTGGTGATCTGGATGGCGCTGGGGATCTCGCTGGGGCCGGGGGCGCCGTTGGAGTATGTGCCGTAGAGTGTAGGCGACGTTGTCGCGACTACCTACCTGGTGATCGTTTGGTCCGCTTGCAACCGGCACGTTTTCGGATCGTGAGGAGATCCAGTGTTGTGCCGTCCTCGACGGTCGTATCAGATCAGATTACAGAGGACCGAGGTCAATGACTTTTGACACGCCCGAGACAACTCCCCGGGCTCAATGATGCTCACCATCGACGTGCCCTTCAAACTATCTCCCGCTGCTTTCGAGATTGCCGCCTTCAGCGACTCACATTTGGGTGTGCCGATCTGTTTTGCGAGGGCAGTCAACGACAACTCGATTCGATCCTTCTTGCTGCCATAGGCGGGGGCAAGAAAGCAAAATCCGACTTCCTTCCCGGCGACCGGGCCGCGTAATCCAACGCCACCAGCACCCCACTTGAGTTGTCCGCCTTTCTTTTCCCAAGTACCGATCAATGCCTTGAAATACGAACCACTCGCTCTGCCTGCTTCGGAATAGAACTGACCCTCATCCATTGTCCCGACGCGGCACTTCTTTGACGAATCATAGTGTGATACCATGAGGCTTCCTTGGTTTAGCAATCCTAGAAATCGTTTGTCTGCCCAACGCCGAGCTCAGGGCCGGCGAACAGCCGTCCCCTGTAGCGACTGGTAAGGTGATTACTCATTCTGTTAGCCATCTAATAGCTTCATCTCTTCCATCAAAGACATGCAGCATCAGTCCTCGGTTAACAGCAACGTTCTCAAGAAACCGATGATCTTCAGTAAGTTCAACATACAGGGCAGCAACCCTGACCTTGCGCAGGATGGCAGTCAATTCGCGTGGCGGATTCGATGAGGCAAAGGTGTCCATAGTCCCGGAAACTATGTGTGCATTGGTCATATCTACCAGAAACCGAAAACATCCAAGTTCTCCGTGAAGGTTGGCGGTTATGCGTTCTATTTCGAAGGCGTCTGCCGGCCGTACAAAATCTCCACTGACCCTCAGTGTGCAGATACCGCTGTCAGTGTCGAATTCTTGCACATACTTCATCATTCTCTCCTCACCTAACGTTCCGCTTCAGCGACGGGCCGCGCAGCGGACCGTCCGCCGCAAGCGCTTG
>CAYLIV010000062.1:15090-17054 GCA_964384055.1 uncultured Fibrobacteraceae bacterium | reverse complement strand
GCGCTGGCCAGCGACGCCAAGACGCCCTACTTCGATTTCGCCACCCTGCTCGGTGAGTTGAAGAAGGCCGGTATGGACCGTATCGCCGTGCTCCCGCCCGAGGGCATGGGACGGATAACGTTGAAGTCGGAGGGGTAACGGACGCGAGGTGCGCGGTCGCCTCGACAGGTTGACCGCGCACCGGTCCGATGTTACCTTTCGGCCAGGTTCACACTAAAGAAATATTTATTAACAATTTTTGCCATGGTGCCCAAATTTGGTGTATAGCTATGGCCGTGAGCTGCGCGATCGCCCCAAAGGAGCCTAGCATGCACTGTCCGGTCGATGAACTAATCGCCGTGCCCGAGGAAGATCAACGTCAATATATGGCCGAATGCATCTGCGCGTGCAAGCGCATCATCTTCGATGAACAGTCAAACATCCTGCCGGTCGACCGCGGCCGAAGTCTGGCCGCGACCTACATGGACATTCAGGGCGAACTCCGATAGTATATCGCCGTCCCGTAATCCGGCACCGAGACCTGCCACTTCTCGAGTTGCACACTGGCGCCGTCGATCCGTCGATCTTCGCGACCCAGATAGACGGCCCTGCCTTCGTGGATCATCTGCTTGCCGGTCAGCGCATGATCCATGAGGAAGGTCACCTGCTGTTTCGAGAGTATGCTGACCGGCGCCGTCGATAGGCGCGACGTGGTCTCGACCCGGTCGTTCAGCACGTATTCGTAGTCGACCATGAAGAAAATCGCCCCGGCGATTTCCCAGCCTTCAACAGTCTGGAGCGTCTCCTGGCCGGCGGCCTTGTGCTCCTGGATCTGTTCGAGGGTCGCCTGGGTCAGGCGCCCGTCGCTCGTGTACCGGTCCCCGGTTACCATGTTCTCAAAAGCCTCCTGCTTGAGCTGATTCTCCTTACCCTGTACCAGTCGAAAATCCGAACTGCCGAGATTCGTACCAGCGTCGTGAATCCCAGCATGAACAACACGACGACCGCCAGATTAAGCGTCTGCCGACGATGCGTCTGCCGTAGTTTCAGCTCCAGGAGCTTTATCCGGTACATCAGCTTGAGTTGCTTGCGATGGTCGTCGGTCGGACTGACTTCCGGTGCGGTTTCCCGTAGCCAGCGCTCGAAATCTTCATCCATGCGCGTTCCTCTCGCGAATATGAGAAGTAATATGCAATGGATTTTAGAGTATCCGGTAGGGGTTGCCAAACGTTATTTTCGGCCTGGATGATCTTTCTGATTTGCCGGAGTTAGTTGGGGGATTTTAAAGGAAGCACGTAGGGTGACTGCGGTTGGTTTTTGTGGTTTCTTGGTTTTGGGTGTTGGTGCGTGAACAGGCCTCGCGGGCGTCGCCAAGGCTGCGGGGTTGACGCTGTGGACCGGCTAGGGCAGTGTTGAGATCAGGTGTTAGTCCTGGCTAAACGCGCGCAAGGGGTATACGGGAAAAGGTGATCAGGAAAGGACGATATGGTTTTCGGGTTCCTGAGCAAACGTCGCCGGCAGAAGCTGCTCGGCGAACCGATGGATCCGGCGTGGCGGGCGATCATCGCGCGGCAGTGTTTCCTGCACGCGGAACTGGATGAGGAATTGCGCGGCCGGCACGAGGACCTGATCCGGCTCTTCCTGGCCGAGAAGACCTTCGAGGGTTGCGGTGGGCTGGCCATCGACGACAGGGTCCGACTGACCGTTGCCTCCTGGGCGACCCTGCTGCTGCTCGGGCGCTCGTTTGATCGGGAAAGTCACGAAGCCGCCATCTACCCCCGCCTCGATTCGGTCCTCGTCTACCCCACGTCGTTCCGCGTCGAGAGCGAGATCGTGGAGGAAGGCGGCCTGGTCACCGAGGAAGACGCCGAGATGCTCGGCGAATCGTGGAGCACGGGCGCGCTGGTGCTGTCGTGGCAGGATATCGAGGAGGATCTGGCCCATCCCGACGACGGGCTCAACGTGGTGCTGCACGAATTCGCCCA
>CAYLIV010000062.1:0-14990 GCA_964384055.1 uncultured Fibrobacteraceae bacterium | reverse complement strand
TTGCGGTAGTTGGTCGAATCGAGCAGGCGGTACAGCTGCGCCGGCGAGGTGCGCAGTCGGCGGATGATCTCTCGCTTCGAGAGATCGCTCCGGTCGATACGTTTCTGTGCTTCGAGCGTCAGCTTGTAGAGCAGCAGGTCGCGCATGTACGACGGATCCTGATTGTACTCGAGGACCTGATCGATATGGATCGTGCCTTCCTGGCCTGACGCAAGTGTATAGGTGAAGCCCTCGCGCCCGAGTTCATCGTCCACGGTGATTTCGAGAACAGGATCCTCGGTCGACGGTTGCGGATCGGCCTTGCTGTAGGGGAAGGGCCACGACTGGCGCCAGGTTTTGACCTCGAAGGCGCGTTTGTGGTTGTTCGGCTTTACGGATCTGATCTTCACAGCAGGCCTTCGGCTTCGAGTTGCTGAATCAACGCCAACACCTTGCGCGATGGGCGACCGATCATCGGTTTCCGGCTGTCGAGATCCCACTTCAAGACAAGCTTGCCCTCGCGGTAGACATGGACATGCCGCGGCGCATGGTCGCCGGACCAGGTGAAGAAGACGTAACCGCCGCGTCGGATCTTTGTCATTAAATGTTACCGTGAGCGGTAGCGGTTGTCAAGAGCCAATAGCGATCAAGGGTCCTGTCTACGATCATGGTCGTCGTCGGCATTGGCGACTCCGTTGCTGAACGCTTCCGATAGCGATATCGGTGTAGCGGGCACTGTGCTTCGAAATGTTTACACTGGGTGCATATGGCGTGCGAGTCTCGATGACTGAAGATGAACCGGACAGGAGGCTGGGGCACGGCCGAATTCTTCCGTCTCCTTCGATTTATTAGTTAGATCCAGCCTTCTGCTCCGTTTTCTAGGTAGTAAACACAGCCGGCGCCGCTGCCGCTTCAAGGCAACCGCGCCGAGCAGCCGACCTGGAACGTAAACAGGAGGTCTCACGCCATGAAATTGTTAACAGGACTTCTACTCAGCGTCAGCCTCATCGCCGGCATCGGCGGAGCCGCCGATCCAGCCCGGGCCGAAGGAATGGAACTCGTCGATCCCCCCGTTCCCTTCTGTCCCGGCGAGGTCTACACGGTCACCTACAACATCGCTCTGGAGGACTTCTTCTGCTCCATCCTCACCGACGTCTACCTCTGGTTCCCGGATTCGTGGACCATCGTGCCGGGATCGGCAGGTTTCGATTACGAGGGTGGATCGCCGCCGGAGTTCTCCGGCGAAGGGACCAACGCCGCGCACTGGCACGGTCACCTGCTCGACTGGGGCACCGCCGGCGATTGCTGGCTCGATGTCATCGTCGGCGAGTTGCCGGTGGGCGAGGATACGATCGACTGGCACCTGTTCGGGTGGCCGTATGCCGGGCCTGGGGATTTTTCGGCGTATGGGGATGATGCAATTACCATCGATGGTCCGGAGTGCGCGCCCAGTCCGGCGAGCCTGGTCAGCTGGGGAGCGATCAAGGGGCAGTATCGGTAGACGTGGCCGCGGTGTACGCTCAAGCTCGAGAAGACTGTATTGACAAAAGGAAACGGGGCGGCCACTGGGCCGCCCCACGAACGTCCGAGCTCGTCTCGTCATCAGGTCAACCCCCAGAGCGCGACATGGTATTCGTCATTCCCATCGACGTTTTTCACGATGGCCCGGGTATTCCGGTTCACGAACAGCAGGCACCAGAAGTGTGTGATCGACACTTCCGATATGGTACCGGCCGGCACGGAAACGTGGTAGGCCGTGATGTAGGAGCCGTTCTTCTCGTAGCGTAATTTCTGCCCAACCCGGCCACTGACGGTGTTCACCACGAAGTACATGTACCAGCAGTCGTAGTTGAAGGTCTGGTTTATGGTCTGCTCGGTCTCGCATTCGTGGAAATTACCGCCGCTGTAGCAGTACAGGCCCGTGAAAGCGGAGGCGGACATCTTGGCGGCGTCGGACATGGGGATCTCCTGCGGTGATTGCAGACCGAGGGATTGTGCGAGGAACTGGTCCCGGGCTTCGAGTTTGGCCTGCGCTTCGGCCAGTCGGCGAGGGGCGGGTTCACCCGCGAGCGCCTCGTAGATAGCACTCGCGCCCATGGCGGCGGCCTCGTCGCCGAGTGACGCGAGGGGCGCCTGGGCGTCGGGTCTGTCGGCGATCTGGGATGCGATGAGGATCATGCTGTCGTCCACCAGGAGGAACTCCACCTGGCCTTCGTCCAGGTCGATGCGGGCGAGCAGTTCCCGGGTTGCTTCGAGGGAGAGGTCGTCTTGGTCTGCTGATTCAGCGGCTGACATTTCGTCCAGCTTGAGCAGGTCGTTGGTCTGGTACTCGCCGAAAGGTGCGACGGGCGATTCGTGGCTGCAACCGGTCAAGGTCACCAGTAGAGCCAGTAGCGGGATTGCGATTCGCTTGAACATTGCTCTCCTCCTTTTCTTGTGCTCCGGGGTGGTGACCACGTGCGGTCTGAATCGGCCCCGTTGATTGGATGTGCGCGGTTTGGCGGCAAGATGTGCAGAGAAGTCTGTGCAGCGAAACTCTGTGCGGCGAAAGTCGTATCGATGGCCGCTCGCGTGCACTACAATACCGTCTGTCAACCTGCAGCGAGGAACGCGAACATCAGCACGCACGAACCGGTTGTGACAAGGAGATCGCGCATGAACAGAATCTGGTTGTTGACCTTGGGAGCGATGCTTTTGCTCACCGCGTGTACGGGCCAAGACGCCGATCTCGTCACCGACGAAGACAATCCCTTCTTCGCGCCATACGCCACGAGATTCGACGTTCCGCCGTTCGACCGGATCACGCCGGCGCACTTCGAACCCGCGTTCGAGGAGGGAATGCGGCGGCAGAAAGAAGAGCACCAGGCGATCATCGACGATCCGGACGCGCCGAACTTCGAGAACACCATCGTGGCGCTGGATCGGTCGGGCGAGTTGCTCGACGAGGTGTCGAAAGTCTTCTACGGCCTGATCGGCGCCAACGTCAACGATGAGCTGCAGGACATCAATCGACGCATGTCACCCAGGTTGGCGGCTCACCGGGATGAGCTTCGCCTCGATAAGCAGGTTTTCGGGCGAGTGAAAGCTGTCCACGATGCCCGGGATGCATTGAACCTGGATGCGGAGCAGTCCTTCCTGCTCGCGAAGATGTACAACGAGTACGTGCGCAACGGCGCCCTGCTGAACGACGAGCAGCAGACCCGACTCAAGGAGATCAACCAGCAGCTTTCGACGCTCCGGGTTGCCTTCGGCGAAAATCTGCTGAACGAGACGAACGGCTTCCAGATGATGATCGAGGACGAGAGCGAACTGGCCGGCCTGCCGGAACCGGTGATCGCCGCGGCGGTCGAAGCGGCAGCCGCTTTGGAAGCTGATTTGGAAGCTGACCCGGCCGCCGATTCGGAAGCTGATTCGGACGCCGATTCAGAAGCTGATTCGGACGCCGATTCAGAAGAACTGGCGGGCAAGAAGGGCACCTGGCTGTTCACAACCCACAAACCGAGCATGCTGCCCTTTCTCACCTATGCCCAGAACCGGGAGCGGCGGCAGGAGCTGTTCACCGCGTACACCATGCGCGGCAACAACGGTAACGACAACGACAACACCGGCATCATGAGTGATATCGTGAAGCTGCGCGTGGAGCGTGCCCACCTGCTCGGCTACGACACCTACGCCGACTACGTGCTGGAAAACCGGATGGCCGGCACGCCCGAGCGGGTGTACGACCTGCTCGACCGGCTGTGGGCGGCCGCGCTGCCGGTCGCCAAGAACGAGGTCGTCGAGATGCAGAACATCATCGACGAGGAAGGCGGCGGCTTCGATCTCGCCGCCTGGGACTGGTGGTACTACGCCGAGAAGCTCCGCAAACGGAAGTACGAACTCGACGACAACGAACTGCGCCCCTACTTCCAGCGGGACCGGGTCCGTGACGGCGCGTTCTGGGTCGCCAACCGGCTCTACGGCCTGACCTTCGAAGCCTTGCCCGACATGCCCCGGCCCCACGCCGACGCGCAGGTTTTTCAGGTCAAGGAAGCCGACGGCTCACACTGCGCCGTCGTCTACATGGACTTCCATCCTCGCGCCAGCAAGCGTCCAGGCGCGTGGTGCACCAGCTACCGGAAACAGAACCGGGCACGCGGCGAGGAGGTCGACCCGGTCATCAACCTCGTCTGCAATTTCACCGAATCCTCCGGCGACACCCCCGCCCTGCTCAGCCTCGACGAAGTGCGGACCCTCTTCCACGAGTTCGGCCACGCGCTGGACAACATGCTGTCGGACGTGACCTTCAGAACGACCTTCCGGTCCGCCGATTTCTCCGAATTGCCCAGTCAAATCATGGAACACTGGGCCTTCGAACCGGAGGTCGTGGAACACTACGCCAAACACTACCTGACTGGAGAGGTGATCCCGGCCCAGCTCATCGAGAAGATCAACAACAGCGGTCATTTCAATCAGGGATTCGTCACGGTCGAGTATCTGGCCGCGAGCCTGCTCGACATGAAGTACCACACGCTCAGCGAAGCGGCCGATCTCGATGTGGTCGCTTTCGAAACCGCGTTCTTCGACGAGATCGGGCTGATTCCGGAGATCGTGTCCAGGTATCGGTCCAGTTACTTCGCGCACATCGTCGGGGGTTATGCTGCGGGGTATTACGGGTATATCTGGTGCGGCGTGCTGGACAACGATGCGTTCGCGGCGTTCAAGGAGACGGGTTTGTTTGATCAGGAAACGGCGCGGCGGTTTCGGACTGCTATTCTGGAGCGGAATGGGACGGCGGATTTCATGGAGATGTACATCGGTTTTCGGGGGCGGGAGCCCGAGATCGAGCCGTTGTTGCGGAAGAGGGGATTGCTGTAGGGGGTGGATGCGTTGCGCGGACACCGTCTTGCGCTCTGATTCCGGAGTTCCTTGTCGGACTCAAACCGGGAGATATCTCTTGAAACGCACTTTCGTTCCTCTTCTGCTCACCCTGCTGTGCTTCGTCCTCGCCTTCGCGTCGTACGCCGGCGCCGACGGTACCGACAGCGGCGTCCGACACACCTCCAGCTACCAGGGCCGCGAGACGGGTGTCGAGTTCCTGCCCGGCGGCAATTACCCGGTCTTCACCACGGCATTGAAAGAGAACATCGAGGCTCGCGTGAACAGGGACGTCATCACCGGTATCGTCGTCGGTGTCGTCACACCACTGGGCATGAGCTTCTACAGCTGTGGTGTAAAATCATTGGATACCAGGGAACCGGTGGATGAGAACTCCGTTTTCGAGATCGGTTCCAATACGAAGACGTTCACGGGAATTCTACTGGCCAATGAAGTCGTCAGTGGCTGCCTGAGCCTCGACACCCCCCTGCAGGATTTGTTGCCGGAAGGAATCTCTGCTCCTGCCCGGAATGGCCAGTTCATCGAGCTGGTTCACCTCGCCAATCATACATCATCGCTGCCCCGGGTACCGGGCAACTTCATCCGGACGAACCGCGAGAACCCCTATGCCGATTATAACGAGGAGCAACTGTACAGTTCTCTGGAAGGCTGCGAGTTGCCGCATGATATCGGAACGAAGGCCGTATACTCCAATTACGGTATGGGCCTGCTGGGGAGTGTTCTGGCCGCCAGAAACGAAACAACCTACGAGGAACTGGTGATACGGACCATCGCCGGTCCACTGGGCATGGAGAACACTCGGATGGTCCTGACGCCGGACATGAAGGCCAATCTGGCAAAGGGGCACCGTTTCGGCACCGAAGTGAGTAACTGGGATTTTCGGGCACTGGCAGGAGCAGGAGCGTTCCGGTCCACCGCGATTGACATGCTCAAGTATCTAGCCGCGAATTCGGGAATCGAGCAAAGCGACCTGTTGCCCGCAATGAAGCTGTCACACGAGTATTCGGGAAGCGAATTCGGCGACATGACCGTGGGACTGGGCTGGGTCACGATGACCGTCGAAGGGGAGGATATCGTCTGGCACAATGGTGGCACCGGTGGCTACATGTCTTTCATCGGATTTCTCGAGGACGGCGAGAAGGGTGTCGTGGTCCTGACCAACTCCAGCACCATGCCCGATGATATCGGCATCCATCTGCTGAATCCGAAATCGGAACTGAATAACCCCAAACCGTCGATCGCCACGAAACTGAACAAGATCATCGAGAGGGAGAGCGCAGACGCCGCCGCCAGCGCGTACGCGGAGTTGAAGAACGGTCATACCGACGAATATGATTTCGGCGAGTCGGAACTGCACAAGCTGGGATATCGATACCTGGCCATCGGCAAGATAGAAGAAGCACTTGCCGTTTTCCGTTTGAACGTGGAGGCGTTTCCCGCTTCCTGGAACACCTATGACAGCTACGGCGAGGCCTTGCTGGAGAACAACGAAAAAGAAAAGGCCATCGACAACTACAGGAAATCCATTGAACTGAACCCGGACAACAGTGCCGGAGTCGCAGTCCTGAAGAAACTTGGGGTGGACGTTCGATAGGCACGCATTTCTGGTGTGGTGTGCTCGATGGTGATGCGTTCGAGGTGTTCAAGGAGACGAGCGTAGTTGCTGATCTGTTCGGCGCAACGAGCGGCTGTTTCGACACTAGACATTTCGACACTAGACATAGAGCGGCGACGCCTCGAGAATTGTCTTCCAGTGATTCGTCAGACACCAACCGGGCACTCGTCTCTCTGAAATATGCTTGAGTTTTTATATCGGTTGTAAATTATTAACCTTGATATTCTACACAGCACACACCTAAATACCCTTGACTTTTTACATGATACCGACTATCGTCCAGATCAGATACACCAATTCAATACGCCCGACAGCTCGGAATCCGGCCTACCGCGTTCAGTTCAACGCGGTAGAATGCGAGGGCAAAAAACAAGGCGAAGATCATGCAACGGCTTCTGGAAAAACAACTTGTCGAATGGAAGCATTCCCGACGACGAAAACCGCTGATCCTGCGCGGCGCCCGCCAGGTCGGGAAAACCTGGCTCGTGGAGAACGTGCTGGCCAAGGAATTCGACAGTTTCGTCAAGATCGATCTGGAGAAGCGGGCCGATCTGCATGTCCATTTCGAGAAGGATCTGGATCCCCGGGTGATCGTGAGTTACCTGGAACTGGCCGTGGGGAGAATCACGCCAGCCAAGACGCTGCTCTTTCTCGACGAGATCCAGGCCTGCCCGCGGGCGATCACGGCGCTCCGCTATTTTTACGAGGAGATGCCGGAGCTCCACGTCGTCGCCGCCGGGTCGTTGCTGGAATTCGCTTTTGGCGACGTATCCGTTCCGGTCGGCAGAGTGCAGTATCTGCACGTGTATCCCATGACGTTCTACGAATACCTCGTGGCGGTCGGCAAGGAGCCGATGGCCGAGCACGCACTCGCGCCACCAAGCAGTGTCGACGAACCGGTCCAGCAGATGATTCTCCAGGAACTGAAGCGGTTCTTCTTCGTCGGTGGCATGCCCGAATGCGTCAGAACCTGGCGCGATAACGGATCGATGGTCGAGACCTTCCAGGTGCAGTCGGAGATCATCGAATCGTATCGCGATGACTTTTCGAAATACAAACCACACGTCGACCCGGCCTGTCTGGATGCCGTCCTGTTGAATGCAGCCAGAAGCGTCGGCGAACAGGTGAAATACACTCGCCTGAACGACGGCCATTCGGGACAGACGAACCGCAAGGCATTCGATCTGCTGGTCAAAGCTCGCGTGCTCCACAAGATCCCGGCCTGTGATCCGTCCGGCCTTCCCCTCGGCGCCACCGCCAATCAAAAGCGGTTCAAGGCATCGATGCTGGATATCGGGCTCATGCAACGACTCTGCCAAGTACCGGCCGAGCTGGAACTGCAGCAGGAAAACCTCCTGTCGATGTATCGCGGAAAACTGGCGGAACAATTCGTCGCTCAGGAGCTGCTGGCCTGGCACGGGCCTGAGCTGTTCTACTGGGCGCGGGAGGCTCGCGGGAGCAGTGCTGAAGTCGACTACCTGGTTGTCTGCGGGGGAAAGATATTTCCCGTGGAAGTCAAATCCGGGGCTGGTGGCAGTTTGAAGAGCCTTCACCTCATGCTCGGGAAATATCCTGATTGCCCTGGCGGGCTGGTGCTTTACGGTGGCGTCTATAAAGATCTCGCGGAGCAGAAACTCGAGTTCCTGCCGTTGTACAGCGTTACGTCGCTGTGTGGCAGAGACGTGGGCTGACTCGAGAAAACCGCTCTGAAGCACTGGCACGACGACCGGTTCAGAGCAGAATTCCGAGCTTTGTCAGTCATCCACGTCCTCGAGCTGCGTGCCTTCTTGTGCTCGAAGCCGCTGGCGCGCCGAGCGCTGGAATATCCGATTCGACACAGAAATCACTCGACAAATGTCACACAAAACGTTATTTTTGTCGAGTGATATCCAGGAGGCTCCATGACCGCATCAGAACACATTGCCCAACTCGCCGCTCATGGTCGATACCATTTCTCGACCCAGGAGTTTTCCCGGATCACAGCAACATCCTTGACCGCTGTCCGAGCGGTACTGCGAAGGCTCAAACAGAAGGGGTTGATCGCTACCCCATACCGGGGCTTCCATGTGATCGTCGCCCCTGAATACCGGAACATCGGGTGTCTGCCGGCCGATCAGTTCATCGGGCAGCTCATGGCCCGTCTCGGGCTACAGTACTATGTTGCGCTGCTCAGTGCGGCCCGGTATCACGGCGCTGCTCATCAGCAACCTCAGGTATTCCAGGTGATGGTGCAGAAGAACCGCCCACCGCTCGAGTGCGGCAGCGTGCGCGTGGCCTTCGTGGCTCGCCGGAATGTGGCGGTGGTCCCCACTGACTCGTTCAACTCGCCTCGTGGCCCCGTCCTCGTTTCCAATCCCGGAGCAACCGCGTTCGACCTTGTCGGCTATCCAGCACACGCCGGCGGACTGGACAATGTCGCCACGGTCTTGGCCGAACTGTCGGAGTCCATCGAACCGCAGGAGCTGGCAGCAGCTGCCGCACTTTCCCCGAATTCCTGGACACAGCGACTCGGTTACCTTTTTTCGCTCGTAGGTGCGGACGAGCACGCTGGCGTTTTGTCCAAAATAGTAGGTCGGTCCCCGCACGAGACCACACCGCTCGAGCCAGGCGGATCGAGAACAGGCGCCATCCGCGATGCGCGCTGGAAGCTGCTGGTCAACGTGGATGTGGAGCCGGACCTGTGATCCCTTTTGACTTCATCACCGAATGGCGTCAGGTCGCACCGTGGATCGATCAAGCCCAGGTCGAGCAGGACCTCATCATCAGCCGGGCTCTGGTCGAGATGTTCAGCCAGACCGACGTTGCCGGCGCGCTTGCCTTTCGTGGCGGCACCGCGCTCTTCAAGTTGTTTCTGAATCCGGCGCCCAGATATTCCGAGGACATCGATCTTGTCCAGATCACGGCCGAACCGATCGGCTCATGTCTGACCTCTCTGCGGCGTGTACTCGATCCATGGCTCGGAGAACCCAATCGGGCCTTCAAAGAAGGCGGCGTAACCCTCGTCTACCGCGTACAATCGGAGGGAGCGCCCCCGTTGCCGATTCGGTTCAAGATCGAGATCAATACGCGAGAACACTTCAACGTTCTCGGCCTGCAGCAAAGGGAATTCCAGGTCGAGTCACGGTGGTTTGCGGGCAGCGCCTCGATTCCAACGTACCAGCTCGACGAACTGCTGGGGACCAAGCTGCGAGCCCTCTATCAGCGCAAGAAGGGTCGGGATCTGTTCGATCTCTGGTTCGCCTCCCGGCGAGGCCTGGTCGACGAAGATCGAGTTGTCGAGTGCTTTCAACGATATCTCGAGCAGGCGAACTTGAAGGTTTCACGGGCCGAATTCGAGCGGAATCTGTCTGCCAAGCTGAACGATCCGAGATTTACGAGTGACATCGCGCCCTTGCTTGCCCCGGGATGTCCGTGGGACCTGGAGGACGCCGCTCGGTATGTGCGAGACAGTCTCGTGGCTCGTTTGCCGGGCGATCCCTGGAAAGGTCAGGACCATGGAGCCTGAGCATGGATATGGATGATCATCGCCGTGAAAAACTCAGGAACAAGCTGGCGGCAGCGAAAGCGCGGCTCTCCGAAGTCGAAGAAGAACGTTCCCGTCTCGAACTACTGATCTCCGAATTGCAGGCCAAGCTGTCATCTGTCGGCGAAGCGGATTCAGCCGCTCGACCAGCTGCGTTGGCCAACGTGGATACGCCCGCAACGACCAGCGAGAAGGTCGCCCTCTTTTGCAGCCTCTTCCGGGGCCGTGTGGACGTCTTCCCGAAGCGATGGGAGAACACGAAGAAGGGAACCTCAGGATACGCGCCGGCCTGCGCCAACGAGTGGGCCAGGGGCGTCTGCGACAAGCCACGCGTCAAGTGCGGCAGTTGTCCAAACCAGGCTTTCCTGACGGTCACGAATCAGGTCATCCTCGAGCATCTTCGCGGTCAATGCGTGGTTGGCGTCTATCCGCTCCTGCAAGACGAAACCTGCTGGTTTCTCGCCGTCGATTTCGACAAAGGGCCGTGGCAAGGAGATGTGGCCGCGTTCACGGCGACATGCCGGCACCACGATGTGCCGGCAGCCGTGGAGCGTTCACGATCCGGAAACGGCGCTCACGTCTGGTTCTTCTTCAACGCACCCGTGGCGGCACGTGACGCCCGCAAGATGGGCTGTTTCCTGATCACCGAGACCATGTCGGCACGACACGAACTGTCGATGAGTTCCTATGACCGTCTCTTTCCCAACCAGGATACGATGCCCAAGGGTGGCTTCGGCAATCTCATCGCGCTGCCTTTCCAGGACGGACCGCGCCAGGAGGGAAACTCGGTATTCGTCGATGAGCAATGGGTGCCGCATGAAGACCAGTGGCGCTTTCTCGCTGCCATGCGACGGGTGGAAGCCGCGGATGTGTTCAAACTCGCGCGGGAAGCCTCCGACAAAAGGCTCGTGGTCGGTGTTCGCTCCGAAGAGCCGGATGACGACACGGAATCGGCCGCTCCTTGGTTGAAGCGAGCCGGCAGCCAACGCAACCTGCCGGTGATCGTTGATGGCCTTCCCTCCCACGTCCAGGCAACGCTGGCACAGCTGCTGTTCGTCGAGAAGGCCGGCCTGCCATCTGCACTCATCAACCAGATCAAGCGCCTCGCCGCGTTTCAGAATCCAGAGTTCTACAAGAAACAGGCCATGCGTCTGTCCACGGCCCTGACGCCGCGCGTGATTTCGTGCGCCGAGGAACATCCGCGACACATCGGATTGCCCCGTGGCTGCCTCGGTGAACTCGAGGACTTGCTTGCGCACTACGATGTCGCACTGGAAGTCGAAGATCTTCGTTGTCGCGGCGCACCTCTCGATGTTCGGTTCCACGGCGAGTTGACGCCGGTTCAGCAGCAAGCTGTGCACGCCCAACTCGAGCATGACATGGGCGTTTTCGTCGCTCCGCCTGGCTCCGGCAAGACTGTCGTCGGAACGTATCTCATCGCGCAGCGGGCGTGCAGCGCGCTTGTGCTCGTGCACCGGACGCCACTGTTGGAGCAATGGATCGCCCAGCTGTCCGTCTTCCTGGATCTCGATCCGAAAGAGATCGGCCAGATTGGGGGCGGCAAACGCAAACCGAACGGCATTCTGGATGTCGCCATGATTCAGAGTCTTGTGCGCCGTGAGGATGTCGATGGTCTCGTTGGAGAATATGGACAGGTTGTTGTCGATGAGTGCCACCACGTTCCGGCCGTCTCCTTCGAGCAGATCATGCGGCAGGTACGGGCGAAATACGTCACTGGCTTGACCGCAACGCCACGCCGCCGCGACGGTCATCATCCGATTCTCGGATTTCAGCTCGGGCCTGTTCGGTACGCGTTAGATCCGAAGAGCCAGGCCGTGAAACGATCGTTCGAACATCGGCTTGTTCTGCGAGAGACCACATTCACGCTAGACCCGTCGGCCGCTGATGTCGGGATCCAGGAGATCTACAGACAGCTTTCCCTGGACGACAAGCGCAACGAGATGATCGTCGATGATGTGATCGGTGCGCTCGAAGAAGTCCGCTCGCCGATTCTGCTGACGGAACGACGGGAGCATCTCGAACGGCTCGCTGAACGTTTGCGCGGATTCGCGAAGAACCTCATTGTTCTGCGCGGCGGGATGGGAAAGAAGCAGCGGCGGGAGGTGATGGAGCGGCTTGCGAGTATACCTGACGATGAAGAGCGGCTGATTCTAGCGACCGGGCGCTATATCGGCGAGGGCTTTGACGATGCGCGGCTGGATACTCTTTTCCTGGCCATGCCAGTGGCGTGGAAGGGTACGGTGGTTCAGTATGCTGGGCGTCTTCATCGTCGGCACGGTTCGAAGCGGGAAGTTCGGATCGTGGATTATGTTGACCGATCGGTTCCCATGCTCGGTCGGATGTTTGAGAAGCGGATGCGGGGGTATCGGGCTATGGGGTATTCGTGTTGTGATCCAATAACATAGGACGCCGATAGCGGTTCGGGCCGAGATACTGGGCACGATGAAGAAGTATGAGGATTGGGGGGGTTTCAATCCGGTCTTCGGGTTGCGGGGTGAAAACGCCGAGACACATCGAGTCCTGGATCCGCCCATTCCGGGATTCATGACTCGGGCGACCTACCCGGCAACCTCATCCACGGTATCCCTGTACATCGATATTCGACAGGCCGAGCTCCCGGGCCAGCGCCACGACCTCCTCGTACTCCTGGCGAGTGATGCGCCGGGAAATTTCGGGGTATTCGAATGCCCTGTACATCGGCCGATACTGCGCCATGATATTGACATATGTGTCCCGAGGCAGATGCTCCGCGATCCATCTGATCACACGCTTCGATCCGCCCACATCGTTCGGCATGACAAGGTGCCGTATCATCAGCCCCCTGTACATGAGACCATCGGGCGCGGGCTTCGCCACTCCCACCTGCCGGTGCATCTCCAGCAGAGCCGCCTGCGTCAGCTCCGGATAGGATTCCGCATCCGACGAGTATTTCGCCGCCATCGCGCCATCGGCATACTTGAAATCCGGCAGATAGATATCGACGATGCCATCGAGCTGCTTCAGAATTTCTAGTCGCTCCCAGCCGCAGGTGTTGTACACCAGAGGAATCCGCAAGCCTCTCTCCGCAGCCATGTCCAGCGCCAGGACTATGTGCGGAGAGTAATGCGTCGGGGTCACGATATTGATATTGTGGCAGCCTCGGTCCTGGAGCTTTAGCATCATACTTGCCATGTTCTCGATTGTTCGCGGACTGCCTTCTCCCCCTTGACTTGTCTCCCAGTTGATACAGAACACACATCTCAACCCGCAATTCGTGAAAAAGATCGTTCCTGAACCGCCTCTGCCGACCAGCGGTCGCTCCTCGCCATAATGTGGACCGTAAGAGGAGATCTCGAGCTGTGAAGAGCCCTCGCAAAACCCCTCATCGCCCGCGAGCCGACTGGCCCCGCATTCCCTGGGGCACAGCTCGCAACTCTCCATGATATTCCACAGCTCCTGGCCTCTTTTTTTCAACTCGCCAGTTTTGTGTAACTTCCGGTATGGCGGTTCGAAGTCCTTGGTGGGGCGGGAGCCTCCGGCAGCCGTGTTCGCGGCTTTTGCTCCGCTGGAGGCGGCGAGGGTGGCGGTCCTCGGTCGATTGGCGAATGCGAAGCGAGCGATGATGGACGAGCAGAGGCCTGATAGGGTCAGATAGAAGCAGGATCGTACGAAATTTCTTCTTGTTAACCAGGTCATCATAGGTCCCCTCGTTTTGATACGCGCCGAAGCTCGAGAGGATCATGGTGTGGGATGTGGTGGGCGCGGTTGTCTATTCCTGTAAGCGATTAGATGTGGAGTGCAGATAGCCTCAGCCTGGCAGGATCGGCTGCCCTACTACACCAGTCTAGCGCGTAAAGGGCTTACCGCCAGCCTGAGGGCCTGGTTAGCGGAGGAATCCGCGGGAGGGTGTGGTTTCGAGAGGCTATCGGGATCGCCGACGCAGGTTGCCTGGACTCCCTTGTTGGTGAATGCTCGCATTCGCCGGCGCCTGGTCGCGCAAAGCTCATGCCGAAGTGGTAACTACTCCGTCCGGTAGAAATGCCGGTGGATCCTGCCCCCAGCCGAACGCTTGCTCCGGCGCTCCCTGGCCAGAAAGACCGTGTGCAGCACGGCGTCGTCCAGCAGGAGAGCCGCGCCGACCACGCCCGGTCCGTGGAAGCGAAGGTCCCTCCCCCGGCCCGGCGAGGCGAAGGATTCCTCGGTGCAGCGGGCGGCGCGCTGCAGGAAGTCGCGGGCGGTCTTCTGTGCTGCTTCAGTGTCTTCGGGCGATGAATCGCCGTTCTTGTGGCAATCGCATGGCGTACCACCGTGGGCGCGGATACTCGCATCCATGGCGAAGCTGCGCAGGAGCTTGTCGTGCAGACCGGCGTAGGCTGCCGGGCGGGACACCACGTCGAGGCCGATGCAGCGCCCGTCGATCAGGACGAGCAGGCCGCACTGGCCGGTTTGGCGCGGGAAGGCTTGCAGGTACTCGCGCAGGGAGGCGCCGTGTTCGGTGTAGATATCGCTCATCGCTTCGGTGGGTGACACGACGCCGGCTTCGTTGGAGAGACAGTCGATCGCTCTCCACACTTCGCCCTGGTCGCCCCGGTGGCTGCCGGTCGAGGCAAGGGAATCGGACACGCAACACATCTTGAGAGAACGCGCCTCGCCGAACATCACGTTGCCCGAGGTGCTGAACTGGGGAGATTCTTCGTGCCAGCGTCCCTGCTCGGTACAGCTGACCGGGACGGCCATCTCGATGCCGGCCGGCACCAGGACCGAGACGTTCAGGATGCGGTTCTGCTTGGCGCCGCACAGTTCCTCGCCGTCCAGGATCAGGACGGGCCGCTTGCCGGTGTTGACGACGGTCAGCGTGGGTACGCTCCCGTCCTTGTCCACCTCGCGAATCTCGAGGCTGCCTTCGGCCAGGGCCTCGTCCAGGGTCAGGTAGTGCGGTCCGGCGGGACCGTCGTGGCGGACCGGCAGGACGGTCATGTTTTCGAAGTGCTGCGG
>CAYLIV010000061.1:0-17348 GCA_964384055.1 uncultured Fibrobacteraceae bacterium | reverse complement strand
ATTTCTACACCAACTACCTGCTGGTGGCGCCCGCCGGAGAACTGGAGACGGCGCTGCAGATCCAGTCCCAGATGCTCTTCCATTCCGTGATTCCGCCGGAGAAGTTCGCCAAGGAGAAGGGTATCGTCGTCGGTGAGATCGTCAGCGGCCGCGATAGCCCCTCCCATTTCACGGAGGAGGCCTTGCGCCGGGCCCTGTACGACGGCAGCAGCCTGGCGCTGCCGACCCTGGGCACCAAAAGCACCATCGATCACATGCAACGCGATGACGTCTACGAGTTCTACAAGCGCTGGTACGTGCCCAACAACATGGTGCTCACCCTGGCCGGCAACTTCGATCGCGACCGCGCGCTGACGTTGCTCGAGTCGTTTTATGGCAGCGTTGCGCCCGGTACCCTGCCCGACGTCGACCTGCTACCGGTGGCGCCGCGCGAACGCACGACAACCGTCGTCCGCCGGGGCGGCGACACGCGCGTGCTGTCGCTGGCCTTCGACGCCCCGGGCTACGGCTCGCCGGACTTCTTTCCCTTCCAGGTGATGACCAGCCTGCTCGACGCGCCCGGCAGCGGGATCCTGACCCGCGCCGTCGGCGATCTCGATCCGCAGCAGCCGCAGCACGGGGCGGACGTGGCGGTCTGGTGGGAAAAAGCCGACGGCTTTTCGCGACTGATCCTCGAGTTCGAGCTGGCCGAACAGACCGATCCGACCCGCTGCTATCGACTGGTGCAGGAAGCGGTGGCGGCGGCGCTGGAGTTCGGCGTCACGAGCGACGACGTCAACGAGATCGTCCGCATGCGCGAGACCGAGACGCTGCTCGAGTGGGAGCAGCTGCGCATGACGGGCATCTACATCGCCGAACCGCTGGTCGAGGGCGGCGTCGATTTCTTTGCCTCGTACCTGCCGCGTCTGCGCGAGGTCAGCAGCGAGGATGTGGCGCGCGTGCTGGAAAGTTACCTGCTCGACATCCCGTGCCTTGCCGTCCTGATCGAGCCGACGCCGCCGTCGGCCGGGTCGACGCCGGGGGCCGAAGGCATGCAGATACCCGGTATGCCGGAGGGAATGGAAGTCCCGCCCGCGATGCTCGAGGCCATGCGCCAGGCGGGCATGTCAGGCGGCCCGGAAGGGGCGACCGATCCGGACGATCCCGCTGATCCCGGCGCGCCGCCACCCGGCGGCCAGGCAGCGGCGGCGGCGAACGTGCCCACCTTGCCCGTCGATCGCACGGTCCTGGAGAACGGCGCCATCCTGCTGAGTCAGACCAACCCGGCCAGCCCACTGATGGCGATCCACCTCGCCGTACGCAACCGCGCTCTGCTGGATCGCGAGCTCGCCGCGCCGGGCGCGTTGAATCTCGTGCACAGCTTGCTGAGCAAGGGCATCGGCGGCTGCGACGAGGCCTGTCTGGCGCGCCGCCTGCGTAGCCTGGGCACCGTGATCAAGCTGGTCGACGATCCTCGTTTTCCCATGGACAACTACTACACCAATGGCCGGTTCAGTTTCATCCGTATCGAGACCACCGCCGCCAACGGACCGGAAGTCCTGCGCCTGCTCGCCGACATGACCCAGCACGCCATCTTCACGGGCGATGACTTCGAAACCGCCCGCCAGGCGCAGCTGGAACGCGCGGAACGGCAGCACGGCAGCGCACGGGCCACCGCCAACACGCTGCTCGACGAGACGCTCTACGGCGACCACCCGCTGGTCCAGGATCCGGAAGGGGACGTGGATTCTCTCGACGGGGTGAGCTACGACCAGGCGCGCACCGTCTACCGCCGGGCCTTCTCGCCGCAGAATCTCATTCTCTCGGTCGTTTCGCCCCAGAGCCACGAATCGCTGGTCGAGCTGTGCGAAGAAATCCTGCCCGGTCGTGGTCGGCCCACCGAAGGTTTACCGGCGCTGCCGGTCACGAGCGCGCCCGAGCGCCGGACCGGCACGGTCGGCGGCGAGATGGCGGCGATTCGTCTGGGTTCGATCTTCGCCGTGGCGCCGGAGGACGAGAAGGCCCTCGAGATCCTGGTCGCCATCCTGTCGGACCGCCTGGCCATGGATCTGCGCGAGACCCGCGGCCTGTCGTACAGCGTCGGCGCCAGTATATCCCACATCGGCGACGAAGCCGAATTCGTCGCCTGGCTCAACCCGCCCCGGGAGCGGATCGCCGAGGGCGAACTGGCGCTGAGCGAGTTTGTCGCCGGTTTCGACGCCGCTTCCATCACCGACGAGGAACTGGCCCGCATCCGCAGCGCCCGCAAGGGCCGCCAGATGATGCGCCGGCTCTCGTCACTGAGTCAGGCGTATTACCTGGCCATGGCGGAACTCGATGGCGACGTCGGTGCCTATCTCGGCGCGCTGTCGGGATATGATGCGCTGACGGTGGCGGATCTGCGACGGGTCGGTGCACGGTATCTTGAACAGATGGCGATGGTGACGGTGGTAGTGGACTGAGGTCGTCGCTTTTCTGAGCAGGCGAGTCTCGAAAGAGTGAGAAACAGTATGACCATTGAAGTAGATGTGACGATCGATGGGTCGAAGGCAGCGGTCTGGACGGTGATCACCGACATCGAAAACGCTGCGGCGAACATCAGCGGTATCGAACAGGTATTGGTTCTCGAAAAACCTGAGAGCGGTCTGGTGGGTCTTCGCTGGCGGGAGACGCGTACGCTGTTCGGCAAGACCGCGACCGAGGACATGTGGATTACCGATGCTGCCACCAACGAGTTCTACGCAACCAGAGCGGAAAGTCACGGTTGCGTTTACATAAGTACCTTGAACATCTCTGGAAACGATGAGACCTGCACATTGACGATGCGACATCAGACCAAGCCGCAAACCTTCGCCGCCAAGCTGCTGTCCTTGCCCATGGGCTTGGTATTCAGAGGGGCGCTCAGGAACGCCATGTTGCAGGATCTCAAGGACATCAAGGCAGTGGTCGAGCGGCGAACGGGCGAGCAGTCGGCCTAGCGAGGCGCCGGACCGGAGCAGCCGGGCGGATATTCAACGCAAAGCGGTGGTGAACAAGCCATGTCCAACACATTCGGAACAGCCCTGCGCGTGACGACCTGCGGCGAATCCCACGGTCCGGGTATCGGCGCCGTGATCGACGGCTGCCCGCCGGGACTGAAGCTCGCCGAGAGCGACATCCAGGCGCAGCTCGATCGGCGGCGGCCGGGGCAGAGCGCGTTGACGACGTCGCGTGAGGAAGCGGATCGGGTCGTGATCCAGTCCGGCGTGCTGGACGGAGTGACCCTCGGTACGCCGCTCTCGCTGTTCATCGCCAGTGGTGACGCGCGGCCGGGCGACTACGCGAAACTCGAACGGATTCCGCGGCCTTCCCACGCCGATTACGCCTACCGGGCCAAGTACGGCATCCAGGCCAGGAGCGGCGGCGGTCGTGCGAGCGCTCGCGAAACCGCGGCGCGGGTGGCGGCCGGCGCGGTGGCCGAGAAACTGCTGCGCGAATCGTATGGCGTTCGTATCGTGGCCTGGGTCTCGGCGGTGGGCGAGATCGACGGCGCGGAACTCGATTTTGCCCGGGTAAACGACTGGACGCGCGAGCAGGTGGATAGCTCGCCGGTGCGCTGTCCCGATCCCGCGGCGAGCGCGGCGATGGTCGCAGCCATCGGCCAGGCCAAGCAGGACCAGGACTCGCTCGGCGGCGTGGTGAGTTGCGCCTGCAGCGGCGTGCCGGCCGGCTGGGGCGAACCCGTGTTCGACAAGCTCGAAGCGCGGCTGGGCCAGGCGATGCTCTCGATTCCGGCGGCCAAGGGTGTCGAGATCGGTAGCGGTTTTGCCGGCGCGCGCCGGCGCGGATCCGAGCACAACGATCTGTTTGTCGGCAAGGGCGGGCAGCTCGGCACGGTGACCAACAACAGCGGCGGGACGCTGGGTGGGATCTCCAGCGGCGAACCGGTGTTGTTCAGGGTGGCCTTCAAACCGCCGTCGACCATCGGCAAGAAACAGCAGACCGCCGACTACGACGGCAAGCCGGTCACGCTGCAGGCCGGGGGCCGCCACGATCCCTGTGTCGTGCCGCGGGCCGTGCCCATCGTGGAGGCCATGGCGGCGCTGGTGCTGGCGGATCTGGCGCTACGACAACGGATGGTCCGGTAGCACCCGGTTCCAGAGGCGAATTCTCGGTTCACGACAACGGGCATCGGCGCAACGGAACCCGGAGCGCCGCTCGTTGTCGGAATCGTTACCAGGAGGACTCGATGACCCTGATCGGACGTGACCGGCGGATCGCCGGTTTTTTCCCCACGCCTCGCGGCGTGCTACTCGCCTGCTTCCTGCTGCTGGTTGCTTCGGAGCCGCTCACGGCGCCCGACACGTTTGCGCACGATACGGTGGCCCAGGGTGCTTCCGACCCGGCGATCGCCTGTTCCGCGGTGATCGATCTCGATATCGAGGCCCATCGCGCTGCGATCCGGGCCGAGCTCACCGTACCGGCGACCGTCGATACGCTGTACCTGAACGGCGGCTTCGCAGTCACCAGCTTGACGTTCCCGGCCGGTGGCGTGGCCGGCCTGCCCGCGCCGCCGGCAGCCGCTTTCACCATCCTCGACGTGGACGAGACCCGCGAGGCCGACGGTGCGCCCGACCGCATCCTCGATCTCACATCCCTGCGTACCACCAACGAGCCCCTGCAACTCGTCGTGGAATATGACGGCACCTTCCTGCAGTCCACCGACGATGTGGTCTTCTCGCGTGAAAACGTCGGCGGCGAGATCGAGATGACCATCGGCGAGGAAGGGGTCTATCTATCGAGCGGCGCCGCCTGGTTGCCGACGAGCGACGAGGCGCTGGCCACCTATACCATCACCGTGAATTCGCCCGCTGGCTGGGAACCGGTGACCCAGGGGCGGCGCATTGCACGCGAGAGCAGCGATACCGGGCTCCACACGGTCTGGCAGACGGCCTTCCCCAGCGACGGGATCAACCTGATCGTCAATCGCTACATCGTTGCCGAGCAACCGGTGGGCGCCGCGGGGCAGGTCACCGCTTACACCTTCCTGCTCGAGGACGATCAGCGCCTGCGCGATCTCTACCTCGAGCGCACCGGCGCCTACGTCGACATGTACGAGGCCATGATCGGTCCTTACCCGTACTCCAAGTTCGCCACCGTCGAGAACTGGTTCCCCACCGGCTACGGCATGCCGTCGTACACCTTGCTGGGCGGTGTCGTGTTGCGGCTGCCGTTCATCCCGTACACGAGTTTCGGCCACGAGATCTGTCACAACTGGTGGGGCAATTCGGTGTTCGTGAACCTCGACGAGGGCAACTGGTGCGAGGGTCTGACCAGCTATTGCGCCGACTATCACTACAAGCAACTCGAGTCCGACGACGCGGCGCGGGAGTACCGGCGCAACCTGTTGAAGGACTACGCGGCCTACGTCAAGGATCCCGTTAACGACTTTCCGCTCGCCGAGTTTCTCAGCCGGCACAGCGGGGCGACGCGCGCCGTCGGCTACGGCAAGAGCATGATGGTCTTTCACATGATCGACCGACATATCGGTCGTGACAGTTTCCTGGCGGGGTTGCGCTCGGTCTACGCCGACTTCCGCTTCCGGCGGGCAGCCTGGTCGGATTTTCTGCGCGCCTTCGCCGCGGCCGCAGAGGCGGCGGTTGGCGATGACGACGGCGGCACCGGTAAGTCGCTGGACGTGAAGCGCTGGCGCGAGCAGTGGCTCGAGCGTGCCGGCGCGCCCGTCCTCACACTTACGGAAGTGAAAAAATCCGGGGACCGGGTACGCTTCGAATTGCGGCAGGGCGAAACGCCGGCCTACGAACTGCAGATTCCGGTGTCCATCGAGACAGCCGCCGGTGTGGTCGAAAGAACCGTGACCCTCGACAAGCCGGCCGACACCTTCGAGATCGCAGCGACGGCTGCCCGCAGCCTGGCGATCGATCCGGACTACCACCTGTTCCGGCGGCTGGATCCGGTGGAGATCGAGCCGACGATAAGCCAGGTGCTGGCCGAGGAGAGTCCCCTGTTCATCGTGCCCGGGAGCGATCCGCAAGAGGCGGCCGCCGCCGAGACCTTTGCCCGGACCTTCGCCGAGACGGACGTGCCGACCATCTTCACCGGCGGCGAGTACCCCACCGACCTGGCCCGGGGGACCATGCCGAGCAATGTCGTGTTCAATCCGCCCGGCGAGATGCTTAAGGAGTACGCGCCGTCGGAGTTGACCGTCGCCGGGAATAACGTGTACATCGACGGCAAGCGGTACAACCTGAAGGGCTTCGACCTGGTCTTCGCCGCGACCAATCCCCACGACGAGACAACCACGGATCTGGTGATCGTGTGCGGTTCGCCGCAGCGACTGCCCTCGCTGGCGCGCCGCGTCGGTCATTACGGAAAATACAGCTGGTTGTTGATGCCGACGGGCCAGGGGCGTACGCTCCGGGGGAACTGGGCGCCGGCCTCGAGTCCGCTCGAGGTCGATCTCCGGAAATAGTACGGCACGAGAATCCGCTTCCCGACGGGAGAGTACGTGGTGCGTACAATTCAGCTGTTAGGACCGTGTCTGCTCTTGTTGGTCACGGTGGCCGGATGCAGCGACGACAGCCCGACCGCCGCGGTGCGAACCGGAGCCTGGGAGTGGTCGCTGCCGCCGGCCTACACGCTGAGCGCCGTCTGGCAGACCGACAACGGGGAGATCTTCGCCGTCGGCCACTACGGGACCTTTCTGCGTCATGACGGCCAGACGTGGCACAGCATCGACCTCCACACGCGCATGAACCTGCTCGCGATCTGGGCCGAAAGCGCCGAGGCCGTCTACGCCGTGGGCACCGACGGCGTGTGCGTCCACTGGGACGGTACCGCGGCGCACGTGTCGTTCATCGGCGATGGCTCCGACCTGGCCGGGATCTGGGGCACGGGAGTCGGCGATATCCGTGCGGTCGGCCAGACGGGAACGATCCTGCACCACGACGGGGACGAATGGACCGCGGAATCCAGCGGTGTCGACCGGATGCTCCGCGACGTCTGGGGCGATGACAGCGGTGTCTGGTTCGCGGTGGGCGACAACGAGACGATTCTCCGCCGCGACGGCCACAACTGGCACGTGCAACGGGAAGGTGCAAGTCCGCAAACCATGTACGGCGTCTGGGGACAATCCACCGCCGATGTCTTCGCGGTTGGCCGCAGCGGCCTGATCCTGCATTACGACGGTCAGGATTGGAGCGAACAAGCGAGCGGCACCACGCAAGTGCTCACCGATATCATCGGCAACGACGACGGCGACATCCTGGCCGTGGGCAGCGCGGGAATATTGCTGCGCCGCGACGGCGACCACTGGCAGAGCGAGTCCGCACCGACAGCGCGGGATCTGAACGGAGTCGCCGCCGGGCAACTCGGGGCTTTCCTGACCGTGGGCTACAACGGTCTGCTGATGCAGGAGGAGCCTACGGGCTGGGCGGTCACGCGTCAGGGAGCCACCTTCACCCTGCGCGGCGTCTGGGGCAGCGACGATGAGAATATCTACGCCGTGGGTCAGGATGCGACCGTGCTCCATTACACGAACGCCGCCCTGCCGAACGGCACCCTGTGGAACGACGGCGGGCAAGGCGATGCCTGGATCGCCGAGCAACCGGGCATCGATGAGAACCTCGTCGGTATCTGGGGCAGCAGCGCCGTCGAGGTGTTTGTCGTGGGCGATGCCGGCGGTGTCGCCCATTACGACGGCACGGGCTGGCATCCGTTGCCGGCAACCGGCGCCGTCGGCTTGCGGGCGATCTGGGGCTCCGCACCGGACGACGTCTACGTTTGCGGTACGGCGGGAATACTGCTGCGGTACGACGGCAACGGCTGGAACGAGGTGGCCAGCGGTACCAAACAGTCGCTGCTCGCCATCACGGGTTCAGGTCCCGACGATATCTACGCCATCGGGTACGCCGATACCCTGTTGCATTACGACGGATCGCTCTGGTCGATTGTCACCGGACCGCCCGACGCCTATCTGCTGGGCGGCTGGAGCCGGGACGACGGAGAACTGATGGCTGTCGGCCAGAACGGTCTGCTCGCGCGTTACGACGGAACGAACTGGACCGAGTGGCGCGCTCTGACCTCCGTGAGTCTGTACGGCATCGTCGGTACAGCGCAGACGGCCTACGCCGTCGGCGCTGCCGGCGTCGTTCTCAGTTTCGAGGGAAACGACTGGTCGGTCGTCAGCGCGGGAACACACGACCAGCTCTTCGACGTCTGGGTCAGCCCCGGAGGTGACGTGTACGTTGCCGGCTACTGGGGCGGCATCCGCCGCTACCGCCTGGACCCGATCGTTACAGCACGCTAAACCAGAGGAGACACTATGGGTAAACTGGACAATCTGAAACCAGGCGCCGTGTGGCGTATTTTCGACAAGATGGCCGCCATACCCCATGGCTCGGGCAACGAGGACGCCATTCAGCAGATGTTCACTGATTGGGCCCAGGCGCGTGGCCTGACGGTCAAGCGCGACCGCGTGAACAATCTGCTGATCAGCATTCCCGGGAGCAAGGGACACGAGAAGGCCGCGCCCGTGCTGGTGCAGGGGCACGTGGATATGGTCTGCGAGAAGAACGCGGCCACCAAGCACGACTTCGCCAGCGACCCGCTCAAGTTGCAGGTCAAGGGCGACTGGGTGAGTGCCGACGGCACGACCCTCGGGGCGGACAACGGCATCGGCGTGGCGATGGGACTGGCGGTGGCCGAGGAGAAGGGACTCGTGCACGGGCCCGTCGAGGTCCTGCTGACCGTGGACGAGGAACGCGGGTTGACCGGCGCTGCAGGCGTCGAGAAGGGTTTCTTCACTGCCCGGACCATGATCAATCTCGATTCGGAGGAAGACGGCGCCATCTTCATCGGCTGCGCCGGCGGTCGCGACAGCGCGCTGACCGTGCGCGGCAACCAGGCGCGCGCGCCCAAGAACAGCTCCGGCCGAAAGCTGACGATCCTGGGCCTGAAGGGCGGGCACTCGGGCCTCGACATCGGCAGCAATCGCGGCAACGCCATCAAGATCCTGACCCGCGCCGTGCAGGCGGCCGCCGCCGCGATGCCGGTGCGCATCGTCGAGATAAACGGTGGCAGCATGCGCAACGCCATTCCGCGCGAGGCCGAGGCCAAGGTGGTCATCGCCCGCGACCAGGGCCGGGCGTTCAAGAAACTCGTCGAGGCGAAGCTGGCGACCATCAAAGCCGAAGAGCTGGCGGGTATCGACGACGGCTTCCAGTGGAAACTCAGCACCGTGTCGGCGCCGCGTTGCTTCAGCTTGCAGAGCAGTCAGGGTATTTTGAACCTGCTCGCCGCCCTGCCCAACGGTGTCTGCGCCATGAGTCAGAGCCTCGAAGACCTGGTCGAGACCAGTACGAATATCGGCGTGGTCGAGACCACCGGCGCGAAGGTGCGTGCGGTGTGCTGCAGCCGCTCGTCGGTCATGTCGGCGCTGGCGGGGCTCGTTGCCCAGCACCGGTCCATCGGTGAGCTGGCCGGAGCGACGGTGGAGCAGCCGGAAGGCTATCCAGGCTGGCAGCCCAACCTGAAATCACGAGTACTCGCCGTGACGCGCAAGGGATACAGGAAGTCCTTCGGCGTCGATGCCGAACTCAAGGCGATTCACGCCGGTCTCGAGTGCGGATTGCTGACCGAGAAGTACCCGGGTCTGGATATCGTCTCCTTCGGGCCGAATATCCAGGGCGCCCACTCGCCGGACGAACGGGTGTCCATCAGCTCCGTGCAGAAGATCTGGAAACTGTTCACGGCGGTGCTGAAAGACCTGGCGTAGTGTAAGACATTGTGCAAAAAGAACTAAAACCGAAGGAACTGCATCGTCCGATATTTGGGCGATGCAGTTGGAGTACTCGCAGTGCACACTATTTCACCAGCATCATCCTCTTGGTCTGCGTGATGTCCCCGACTTCGATACGATAGAAATAAACACCAGATGGGGATCGGTAACCTCGTTCGTCTCTACCATTCCAGGTCGCATGCTGCCTGCCCGCTCGCATGAACTCGTTGTTCAGGAGCGAGCGTACGAGTCGACCCGAAAGATCGTACACCGTCAGATCGACATTTTCTGGCCCGGGCAACTCGAATTCGATGGTCGTTAGCGGGTTAAACGGGTTGGGATGATTGCCAAGTAGAACAACACGACGATTGGGTGTTGAATGTTCGGGTACATTCGTTTCAGCTTCACACTGCAAGTAGTAGAGATTCAGTCCATTGCCCGACTCGGCAACATAAAGAAACTGTCCGTCGGTACGGATATCCTCGCAGGGATTACTCGTTTCATAGACCGTCACCAAATCGGGAACCGCAGGATCGGAGATATCGACGACTGCGAAACCGGGATAGCCCGAGACATACGCGTAACCTCCAGCCACGACAACCTTTTGCTCATAGAATCCCACATCCAGCAGGCCGACCTGTTCTAAATCAGTCGGTTCAGAAATATCTACGACCACGAGTCCCCAGTCCTCATCGGCGATGTAGGCATAGGCTCCTGCAACAACAACTCCCATTGCTTCGGGAGTCAGCCACTGTCCGCGAACGGTCGGGCTCTCCGGTGTGCTGATATCGACAATCAGAAGGCCATCGTCATCTATAGCGAGGTAGGCGAGGTCATCGACCAGCGCGATGTCTTCTACGCCATCCGGTGTAGTCGACAACGAGCCAAGAAACTGTGGCGAATCAGGAGTTTCGATATCGAAGACAGACAATAGACCGGTATCGTTAACGACGCCTCCAACCAACGCGATATTACCTGCCACAGCAACGCTTCGGCAATTCCCACCAACACTCACAACGTCGGCAAGAGCCGGGAGGTCCGGATCGTTCACATCGTACACGCGGAAGCCGAAATCGTAACCGACAACGTAGACGAAACCGTTTTGGACGTCCATGTCCGACGCACCACCAGGAATTCCTATTGACCCGCGTTCGACAGGTTGCGCAGGATCAGTCAGATCGACAGCCGCCAGGGCAGAAGCCGGGGCTTTGACGACATAGGCGAACGCTCCTTCCACAACCAGTCGCCAGGCAACATTGTTCAGGTACAGGGAACTGACGTGTTCCGGTGGATCGATCGGCATCGTGAGGTCGATTATCTGGGCATCTGGAATACCATCCACAATGACCAGCAGATCTCCGCTACAGGCCACATCCGTGGCGAGACCCGTAGTAGCGTAGTTCCAGATCGGGATAGGATCTGTTGGGTCAGTGATATCGAACACCTGTACGCCGTCGTTGTGTCCCGTCAGGTACGCTCGTCCGTTCTCGACGGCGATCCGTCTCGCTGAGAAAGGCACATTTGCTTGTCCAACGATGTGCATGTCACCAGGATCGGAAACGTCAACGACTACCAGGCCGCCAAGATGGTCCGCCACGTAGGCGTACTGGTCTACTATGGCGAGATCAAACGGGTTCAAAGTGGTTACGGTATCTATCGGCAGCGGGGACGAAGGCTCGTCGATGTCGAAGGCCTCGATTCCCGCATAGCTTTCGGCCACGAACAGATATTGACCGCTAACCGCGAGACGTTGCCCGGTGCCGACCGTCGAAACGATGGCGATACTCGTTGGCGACGTGGGATCAGCTATGTCCATGACTTCGATATGATTCGATGTCGCAAGGTACGCGTAGTTCTGATGACCAACAACGGCACTGACATCATGGACAGTTCTGGTTTCGCCCAGAAAACTCAATTGTGTCGGATCACTCACATCGACAAGCGCGAATCGCGTCGTATCGCCAACAACGAGGGCGTAGTCTTCCCACAATGTGTAATCGTGCGCAAACCCTATTTCCGTGTTGATCGACGAGGCTGCTGCTAAATTGTCGGGATCGGAGTAATCGACAGCAGTCAGGTAACAGCTCGGCCAGTCTGTTCCGAGTACGAAAAAATGGTCATCTCGAATTTCGACGAACGAACCCTGACCAGGAGTGTCTATCGACCCACGGAACGGATCGGATAGCGATTCCCCGTAGTAGGTACAATCTTGTGCCGCTGCGGCAAGAGGCAGGTACGTAGATAATGCGATCAAGATCGCAACCGCGATATGGGAGAGGCGACCAGACAGACAGAGGCTCAAACTGGCTGCTTGCCCGACAAACCACGTGGGTATGCGACGCTCGCGCACCCCGCTCGGAACGATTCGTCTTGGTTCCATGTTATCCCTCCATCAACACTCCGGGTGATGCGATGAAACCGCCACCGTGCCGTAACAATCGTGACGTTTGCTGACTGTAGCTTATCACATCAGCGACCAATGTACTGAATGAATCCGTTGATGCTGTCCTCTTGCTACCGGAACAACGCTAGAGGTGTTGCGCGCACGAGCTGCGGTAGAAGGCGGCGTGCTGCGAAGAGGACAAAATAACGTTTGATTTGCCAGCCCGTGGTTTTTGAACGGGTTACTCGCGCCGCTACTCGAAGCGGACCCGGGTTGACAGACTGTCAATCCGGGTCCACATGTTATCCACACTTTTCATCGGTTATCCCCGAGCGATAAAATGCATTGGTGATAGGCGATAAATATTTACTGTTAATCACGTTACAGCGATATAAGTAAATATCAAAAAAACAAATCAGAATTTCGGCTACGTGTTATCCACAGGTGGCGGCCGGCGGGCGAAGCGCGTCCTACCCCTTGCGGAGATCCGGATCTGTAGCCATCATTCAGCGGGTAATTCATCGCCGCCCAGACCGGTGCCGAGCCGATGGCGTCGTGCCGGTCAGGGTGGCGAACTTCGTCACAATAGCGTTTACGAGTACGGAGAGGTAGCAGCCATGGCCGGAAGAGGCGAGGCGGGCCGTCGTGGGCCCCGGGTGCGGTCGGATTGCTGGATCGCATGCGAAACCAAGGATACAGGCGGTCTGGATATCCAGATGACGAGCAAGGTCGCCGGCATGTACGGAAAGGACATCCGCGAGCAGATCGTCGCGGGCTGTGCCGCGCTGGGTGTCGAAAACGCCGCCATCGTGATCGAGGACCAGGGCGGTCTGCCGTTCACCATCGCGGCCCGTCTGGAGACCGCCGTGCGGCGAGCCGGGATCCCGGTTGCCGGCGAGTACCTGCTGCCCATGAAGGAACACTGCGACTATGCGTCAACCCGTGGCCGTCTGCGTCGCAGCCGGCTGTATCTGCCGGGTAACGAACCCAAGTTCTTCGTCAACGCGGGCCTGCACCAGCCTGATGGGTTGATCCTCGATCTCGAGGATTCGGTGGCGCCGGCGGAGAAGGACGCCGCGCGCTGCATCGTGCGCAACGCCCTGCGCGCCGTGGATTGCCAGGGCGCCGAGCGCATGGTGCGGATCAACCAGGGCGAACGCGGCCTGGAGGATCTGGACTGGATCGTACCGCACAACGTGCACCTGATCCTGATCCCGAAGGTCGAGGATCCCGCGCAGGTGCTCGCCGTGGCCGAACGGGTCGCCGCCATCAGGGAACAACAGAACCTGCAGAACGAGATCTATCTGATGCCCATCATCGAGTCGGCCCTCGGCGCCTGGCGGGCCTACGAGATCGCGGCGGCGCATCCGGATGTGGTGGCGCTGGCCATCGGCCTGGAGGACTACACCGCCGACATCGGCGCCCAGCGCACCCTCGAGGGCACCGAGTCGTTCTGGGCGCGCGCCCAGGTCCTGAACGGGGCCCGCGCCGCGGGCGTCCAGCCCATCGACACGGTGTTCAGCGATGTGACCGACATGGACGGCCTGCGCCGGTCGGTGGTGGAAGCCAAGGGACTCGGGTTCGTGGGCAAAGGTTGTATTCACCCGCGTCAGATCGCGGTGGTGCACGAGGCCTTCGCGCCCGACAAGGCCGAGATCATCAGGGCGAAGCAGATCGTGCTGGCCTTCGAACAGGCGCAGCGCGAGGGACTGGGCGTGGTGAGCCTGGGCAGCAAGATGATCGACGCGCCCGTGGTCAAGCGGGCGCAGACCACCGTCGCGACCGCCGTGCTGGTCGGGCTGTTGCCGGCGGATTGGCGTGAGCAGGATGCCGTAGCACAGGAAATCGCCGCCGCGGATGCCGGAGGCGACATCGCAACCGGCGGTACATCCGCTGGCCAAGGAGGGGCGCGATGACATCGCTCGTCGAGAATGCCGCCGGACGCCTGGTCCCGGCCGAGATCAACGGTGTCGAGGCCGTTCCCTTCCCGGGCGTGGGCGCGCACCGTCCCGCCGGGCGCAAGGCCGCGCCCCTGATCCGCAGCTGCGCCGACTACCCCGCCGATGGCAACAAGGTCGTCGCCGACATCAAGACCGCGCTGCAAAAGGCGGGACTACGCGACGGCATGACCATCTCCACCCATCATCACCTGCGTAACGGCGATTTTGTCGCCAACGCAGTCTTCGCCGCAGCGGCGGAACTGGGTGTGCGCGATCTACGCTGGTTCCCCAGCGCCAGCTTCCCCTGTCACGCGCCGCAGATCGACCACCTGGAGAGCGGCGTGCTGCATCACATCGAGGGCTCCATGAACGGGCCCCTGGGCGACTACTGCAGCCGGGGCAAGATGCGAGGCATGGCCGTGCTGCGTTCCCACGGCGGCCGCTATCAAGCGGTGCAGGACGGGGAGGTGCACATCGACATCGCGGTGATCGCGGCGCCGACGGCCGATTCGTTCGGCAACGCCACTGGTGATCGCGGTCCGACCGGCTGCGGCCTGCTGGGTTTCGCCCTCGCCGACAGCGAGTACGCCGAGCACGTGATCGTGGTCACCGACAACCTCATCGAGTTCCCCTGCATCCCCTGGCAGATCCAGGGCAACAACGTGGACCAGGTCGTGGTGATGGATTCCATCGGCGATGCCGGCAAGATCGTCTCGGGCACGACCCAGATCACCAAGTCGCCGGATCGCCTCTTGATCGCCGAGCTGACGGCGCGCTTCTGCGACGAGGCGGGCATCGTGCGTGAGGGCTTCAGCTTCCAGGCCGGCGCCGGCGGCACGGCCCTGAGCTTCGCCATCTTCCTGCGCGACCTGATGCGCGAACGCAACGTCAAGGCCCGCTTCGTGCGGGGCGGATCCACCCAGTACCTGGTGGACATGCTCGAAGAGGGGCTCACCGACTACATCCTCGACGGCCAGACCTTCGACCTGGAAGGCGTGCGTTCCCTGCGCGAGAACGCCGGTCACGTGAACACCTCGCCCTTCACGAGCTACAACTGGCACGGCAAGGGCAACTTCGCGTCGCTGCTGGATGTGGTCGTGCTGGGCGCCACCGAGGTCGACGTGAACTTCAACGCCAACGTGGTCACCCATTCCGACGGCCGGCTGCTGCACGGCATCGGCGGCTGGATGAACTGCCTCAGCTCGCGGTGCACCATCCTGCCCATCCCCAGTTTCCGCGACCGGATTCCGGTCATCGTGGACGAGGTCACGACCCTGTGCGGACCGGGTGAGCTGATCGACGTGATCGTCACCGAGCGGGGCATCGCCATCAATCCGCAGCGGCGAGATCTGCTCGAGCAGTTGCGCGGCTCATCGCTGCCCCTGCGTACCATCGCCGAACTGAAGAGCGAGATCGAGGATATCTGTGGCGGCGCGCCGGCGCGGCCCGAACTGGGACAGAAGGTGGTGGCGGCCATCAAGTGGGTCGACGGCACGGTCATCGATTGCGTCAGGCAGGTACTGTAGGAGCCGGTCACGCTCGGCTGCGTGTTGATCAAATTCTGTCACGTGACGCATAATATCTGATTAAAGCCGTGGGAAACCACGCCGATATATAGAGTAACGGTAATAGATACGAAGCGTGGATTGCGGAGCCCGTGCGGTGGCTGCTGATACTCGTAATCAGTATTGTTGAGCACGGAATTCCCGGAGACGACACCCGCAACGATCCGCTGTATATGGTCTGGACGTGGTGTTCTCCCCAACGGAGCAGTCGCACGATGCATGATAACAAGAATCGCCTGATACAGCGTTTCGCCGCGGACGAAGAACTGGTCGAAAACATCCTCGAGGGGACCGGGGAAGCGATCCTGTTCGTCGACTGCGACGAAGCGATTCTGCTGGCGAACGCCGCCGCCGAGCAACTGCTCGACCTGCCGGCCGCCGACGGAACCGCCGTTTCCCTCCACGGTCGTTGTTATCCCGCCGATGCCGACGAAGGAGGTGGCCAGCCCCTCGACTGTCCTTTCTGCGCGGTCCTCGCGTCCGGGCAGAAGTGTCGGATTCCCGAGATCCGGTTCGCCCAGGCCGACGGCCGTTTTCTGCGGACGTCGCTGACCTGTGTGCCGGATGTCGGTAGCGACGGTGTCGTCCGTGGCGCCCTCGTGTTCATCCGGGACATCTCGGAGCGGAAGAAGCTCGAGCGGGAACTGGTGTTGCTGAACGAGGAACTGGAACAGACGGTCACCCTGCGGACAAACGCCGTTCGCGAGGCCAACGAGAACCTGTCCCGAACCATGGAGCAGTTGCAGAGCGCCAAGGACCAGCTCGTGCATTCGGAGAAGATGGCGAGCATCGGACAGCTCGCCGCCGGCGTGGCCCACGAGATAAACAACCCGGTCTCCTTCATCAAGACCAATATCATGAGCCTCGAGGAGAACTTCGAATCCATTCATCAGTTGATCACCGCTTACGAGGAACTGCGATCGGCCGCCGCCGCGGATCCCGGGACGGAAGCGATCCGGACGCGAATCGAAGCTATCCGCGAGGACGCGAGCATCGAATACCTGCTCGAGGATATCCCCGAACTGCTCGCGGATTCGGTCGACGGCGCGGATCGAATCCGGGATATCGTCACGAACTTGCGGAGTTTCGCCCGCACCGACTCCCAGCGACGAGAAAAATTTCAGGTCAACGATTGTATCGACGGAGCGCTGAAGATACTCAACAACGAGCTGAAATACCGGTGTACGGTGCACAAGGAACTGGGCGAACTTCCCGAAATCGTCTGCAGCTCCGGACAGCTCAGCCAGGTGTTCATGAATCTGGTGGGCAACGCCTGCCACGCGCTTCCTGAAGAAGGGGGCGACATCCGTATCCGGTCCAGATTGGACGGCGAGAACGTGGTCGTCACGGTTGCGGACGGCGGATCCGGGATCGACCCGGAGCATCTGACCAGACTGTTCGATCCGTTCTTCACCACCAAGGAAGTGGGCAAGGGTACGGGCCTGGGCCTGTCGATCGTGCACGGTATCATCGAAGAACACGAAGGCCGGATCGAGGTCGACAGCGAACTCGGCGTGGGCACGACCTTCACCGTCAGTCTGCCCGCCAACACGGAACTCGAAGAGGTCGTCGATGTGATCGATTCATCGGCTGACCTCCTGGAAGACACGGACCCGGCATTGGAACTCGACCTATTGCTATCCGTCGACTAGTGGTCCGTCAAACTTAGAAATTATTGTATACCTTGACAGGTAGATCTGAGA
>CAYLIV010000060.1:0-17596 GCA_964384055.1 uncultured Fibrobacteraceae bacterium | reverse complement strand
CGTATGGGGAATTCTAATTGTCGCTGAGGGGAATTGTAGTTGACGCCGGGGAGCGGTGTTGCCGATGATGATGTTGCCCGATACCAAAGGTTCGGGAAGCGCCCCATAAAAGAAGCAAAAGCGCAAACCGCCGCCTTTTTCAGCCTGGTTGTCGATCATGATATTGTCGTTAACCACCGGATCGAAGGGGGGGATCATCGTCCGCGCTCTGTCCTCGTTGCTCGATACCTGGTCACCCTGACCGCAACTGCGGCCTCCTCCCGGAATTCAGTAGAACATCCCGCCGCCATGCCCCCCCCCGTCGTTACCGATCATGGTATTGCCGGTGATGATCGGCGAACAGTTGCGGCTGACGATGCCGCCACCGTAGCTGTACAAGGGCGGTGGTCTGTCGATGACATTGTCAGTGACGAGATTGTCGGTGATCGTTTGGTATGAATGCTCGCAGAATATCCCCGCGCCACGGAACCACGCGTGGTTCGCGTGAATCTCGTTGTTGTGGATCACGATGTCGGAGTACTGAGCCCAGATCCCTCCTCCATCGCCTTCCTGAGCCGTGTTATGCGCAATCCGGCAGTCGGACACTGAAGGCATGCCTTCAAAGGCGTACATACCGCCGCCGTTTACGACGGCGGAATTCTCGACGATGTGCAGGTGATCGATGGTCGGCGAGGTCTGATTGCAGTAAATCCCGCCTCCTTGGACGGCGTATCCGTTGGTGATCGTGAATCCCGAAAGCCGGGCTAACTGTGTCTCGCCGGTAGCGAAGGTGACCACGCTCGCCTCGACGTCTCCATCCGGACCGATCACGGTCTGGCCGATGTAGGCCGGGTCGCCGGTCACGATGTACCGGCTGCCGACCAGGATGTCTCGTCCCAGGAAGTCGATCGTCTCGGCGTAGGTCCCCGGTTCCACCAGCACGGTGTCGCCATCGACACTGAAGGTAATTGCCTGCTGGATTCTCGGGAAGGTATCCGGAACACGGTGGATGGTGGCCGCGCTCGGCACGGCGAGGCACAGTACCCCGATACCCAAAATTCCTGAAACGAAAATGCCTATACGGAGCTTCCTCATACTAGTACCTCCTGAAAAAGCGCGAAGAGTAGATTGCGAATCCGGGCAAGCTTCCTGGAGTCGAGTTCTCGATTCGCACCGTCCCCAACTGAAAAGTTGGTTGCGCCGCGTGGGAAAATATTGAAATGGTTTTTCGCTTATTTGGTTTGATCGGGCCAGCGTGGTGAGCGTGTAGGTCGTCAGCCTAGTGACACACTTTCACCCAAATTCTTAGTGACACATTCCCTGATCGCCGAGGGCCGGATTGGCTCCTCGTCCTTCACCTCATATCCCAGATCACGGCACAAGGTTACTGTAGAGAGGTTCTTTACTGAAGTATCTCAAGCGCGCCGTGTACTTTCCCCGTAGCCAAGAAAAACCCCGCCTCCAACAGGAAACGGGGTTCCAATCCAGGGGTATAGCAGCGTGTCAGCCTACCACCGACCAACACCGCCACTATTGCGCCGCGGGCGATCCCGTGCTTCGTTCAAGCGCAGCCAGCAACCAAGCCATTCGCCAAGGTCACCAGACGACATTGTACATAGCCACTCCCACGGCAACGTCATCATCCTCTTCGCCAGCGGAGATACCACCCGCCATGGCAAGTGACGCCGCTTCGAACCCCTCCAACAGCACAGCCCTTTCGTCGTCAAGGAATACCAGCCGATCTGTAGATGGATTCCCGGCACACGCGACAGCCACCTGGCGCACGAAATGGCCATCGGGAGCGAAGACATCCCAGGTATGAAAGACTCCCTCGGGCTGCTCGAGAGTACTGCGGCTATGAAGCACCCACAGATGACCGTCGTCATGCACTTCCAAGCGCAAGATACATGGATCGGTCGAGGAGATCTCTTTCGGTACTTCGCGCCCGTGGATAACAATCCTCTTGCGCCGAGAGAATCGCTCTTTGTCCTCGGATGTGCGCTGGTAGGGGGCGAACTTTCGCTCGATGATCAGTTCCAGACGACCTTCCGGGCCGTAAACATCTATGGCGTAGTGGTTCCGCTGCGCTGCGTTGAAGACGCGACCGTCCGGTCCGAGAGCCCAGCGCCCCCTTTCGACGAAGTACTGTTCTTCCTCAACCCAGCTGCCATTCAGCAAATCCGCCGCGTCGGGCTGTTCGAGGTAGCGCACCTGTTCCGCACCGTCTTCCTGACAGCTCGCCAGGTAGTGGGTGCGCTGAACGGTGCCCGGTCTCATGGCCATGCCCGTACCGCCCAGGACCAGGTGCCCGTTACGATACTGCACGTCGTTGAGGGAGTTGAAGCCTCCTTGCGTCGGGTCGCTCTTGCCTGGAGAAACGCTACCAGCAGGGACGCCGTCCAGCCCAACCTTGATGATCTTGCCCGGGAACGTCTGCACGATGCCCAAGGTACCGTCTGGAAGAAAGAGCATGACGCTCGGCCGTCTGACCTCACCAGGCCCTTCACCTTGCCGGCTCAGGGTTCGCAGGAATTCACCTTCCGGGGAATAGATGCTTACCTGCGAAAGTTGCATGTCCAGAAGGTAGAGGTTGCCGGTATCATCGACCAGCAGGTCAGAGATGACACCGAAGATATTTTCATCGTCTTCTCCACCGACTCGCCATTCTTCGTGAAGTCGTACCGTCGTTATGCCCTCTCGAGGCAACTCGCCGTTGTGGACATGACGAACGCCATCGACAAGGACTTCTTCTGCGGCCACCGCGCTGGAGCCGGACTGACAGGAAAGAACGATACAAACGATAGACAAGCCGATCACCAAAGAATCAAGTGATATCAACGAACGAAGGTGGAATGGAGCATGCATGTCTACGCCCTCGGTTGTGCCTGCCAGTTGGCGCCCGGCATTGCCTGCACTTTTTCGACATCGCGAATGTACTGCATCCTTACAACCATCGGCGATATAATCAACCTTTGTTCCCATCGATAAAACCCCGCCTCCACCAGGAAACGGGGTTCCAACCAAATCAGTAGCGCTGTGTCAGCCTACTACCGGCCACCACCACCGCCGCCACCGCGACGCGGGCGATCCTGTGACTCGTTCGCGCGCATGGGTGGGAGTCGTTTAAGCGTGATCATCTGATCAGCGACATCCTCCTCGTCTCCACTGATGGCCCCTCACTTGATAATCACAGCCTTCTCAATTTCGCTCACACCGCCGGGGTACACCAGCTGGTAGAGGTAGATTCCGCTCGGTAATTCCATGCCCTGAGCATCGAGGCCATCCCAGTGAAAGCTGAGGGGTCCCACGTCAAAGGCTCCACCTGCAATCTCGCGCACTAGGCGGCCCTGGGAATTAAATATCTGCAAGCTAATCCACTCTCCACCCGATCGGGCCGAGAATGCAATTTCGGTCGACATGTTGAAAGGATTCGGCCAGTTTCCCAGGAGTTGCACAGTCGCCAACGGAGGTGAGGCTTCCTCCGGATCGACACCTGACGCCGCCGTGGGAGTGGCGAGTTCGGCGACGGATGCGACATTTACCTGCACAGCCTGCGCCAGGCAGTCGAGGTTCAAGGTCTCGATGGTATCGGTGGTTCTATGGTAATGGGGAGTACTCTCGCCCCCGCCGTTGTGTGCTTCCCAGCAATCCATATTCGTTACCGCGGAGATACCGACCTGGGTAAACGAGTAGTGGTCATCCCGACAAACTCCGCTCAGTTGCTTTGCCACCGGAATGCGGACGTAGTCGCCGCAAGCGTCGACCACAAGGTCCGCCAGCCATTCCGAGACCGGCTCATACGCGACATCGAGATTCCGGCCCCAGGCGGTAGGCCAGTAACCGATCATGTCGCTGTTCACAACGGCGACGAGGTTCCTTCCCTCCGACAGGTAGTCATTTGCTATCGCGATGCTCCCCCTGCGTCCCTGCTCCTCGGCGTTGAAGCACATGAACTCCACGGTTCGGGCAAACTGGTAGTTCCTGAAAATGAACGCGGCCTCGAGGACTCCAGCGATCCCGCTGGCATCGTCGTCGGCACCAGGCGCGAGGGTGTAAGGCGATTCGGAAGTGGAATCGAAATGCCCGGAGACCGCCACGATCTCGTCCGGAAGTGTCGTGCCTGGAATCCGGGCAATGATGTTCTCTTCGGTGTGGCTGCCGTAAGTGAACTCATGCCGCCGGACCTCCAGCCCCAGACCCTCGAAGAAGTCGAAAAGCCAGTCACCGGCATCGGTATTCCCCTGCGTGTACGTGTGACGGGTCTGAAAATCCTGGAGTGTCTGAACATATCCGGCGATACGCTCCGAGGAGACGGCGGTCACCATCTCTTCGATCAGAGGATCTGTCTCAGCATGGATAAAAGACGTCGAAAGAAGAACAACGCCAAGCGAAAGAAAAAGTACACGGCTGGTTCTCACGATATCTTCCTACCCCGTTCTGGTCTGAGTTACAAGAATGAACCCGGATACATCTCGATCTGTTTGCCGGGTTACCAGTATATCCTACTAGTTTGGTAGGAACAAGCGAGAACGGAGTCAGCGGTATGCCTGTGCAGGACTCATCTCAACAGCGTCATCCTCCTCGTCTGCACGAACCCGTCGGCTTCGAGGCGGTAGAAGTAGGTGCCCGGCGGCACAGTTCAGCGATGGTCTCCTCGCCACGCAAACCTGCCAATAAAATGCGGATCTTCTCTTCGGCAGAAAACTCGCGACGGGTTTTGCGCTTGATCTCGCGGACGATTTTTTCGGCGACTCTACGCTCGGTCATGGTACACTCCTTCTGTCGTTGCAGGATAGCAGAAGTGTCCATAGGTTTTAGACTTGAAACTGTCTCACGCTAGCTAACGGCAAACAGGTGATACGATTACTCTCTCTTGCTCATGGCCATCCTCTGTTACTCATACCGGGAGGCGCCGATGAAGACGATTCGTTCGCTGCTTGTCTGTCTCGTACTCCTGCTGCTGGCCACCTCGGCCATGGCTCTTGTTCCCCGGTCAGTCTTTGTCGAGCTCGGCACTGCTACCTGGTGAACCTACTGTTGGCGAGCGGAGTCTGGACTGGCTGTCATGTCCGACCGCTACGACAGTGTCGAGTTCGGCACTATTGCGTACCAGACGGCTGGCCTGGGCTGTCCCGATTCCATTGCACGAGTCGCGTACTACGGCTACAACGCGTATCCACACGTGGTCTTCAACGGCGATCAGCTGATCGTCGGTACGGGCCCCGACACGAGCGATGGCAGCGTGTATGATCCCATCGTTCGCCGCATGCTCGACGATGCCACACCGATGAAATTGACAATCGTCAGTTACGATTTCGATGTCGATCCCCACGTCACGGTGGAAATCGAGCTCGAGAACTACATCGCCGACATTACCGACACCTACCTGCGGGTGGCGGTCGTCGAGGACAGCCTCAGCTTCTACGGCTCTACCTATGATCACGTGCTGCGCGATATGCTGGCCGATACACCGCTGACCATCCGGCTGGCGGGCCAGACCCAGCAGGTCACGCTGCCGATCACCATGGACGCCTGGAATCCAGCCAACACGTGGATAGCGGCGTTCGTGCAGCGCGACTCCGACTGGCACATCTACCAGACCATCACGACCCATCCGGTCCCGGACTACAGCTTCCGGTACTACGCGCTGGGCGAGCGAATGGTCGTCGATTCCGGTACACACTCCTTCGACGATTTTGCGCTGTTCAACACGGGATTGAACGCCGACACCATTGACATCACCCTCGACCAGGGCGAGCTGCCACCCGGCTGGAGCGCGCATTTCACCGACGGTGTCGACAACTTCACGAGCACCTCGGTATCGCTCACACCCGGCGAGCGCAGCGAATACAACGTGGTGATCGACGCGGCCAGCACAGGCAACGGTACGGTCACGGTGACCTTCCATTCGCAGAGCGGCCAGGCCAGCGACCGGCAGTTGACCTACACGGTGATCACCGCCGACACGCAGGTCCTGCTGGTGGACGATGACGGCCCATACGAGTACGAGATCGAGTACTTTGCCCCGGCCATCGAAGCTGCCGGGTACAGCTATGCCATCTGGGATCGCAACTTAGCGGGCGTGAGCGTACGGATCCTGCAGAATTTCGATGCGGTGGTCTGGAATTGCGGCAGCGCCTTCCCGACCGTCGATGCGGACGATCGCGTTGCGTTGTCGGCGTATCTCAACCGCGGTGGCAAGCTGTTCCTCTCGGGCCAGGACATCGGTAGGGATATGAACGACGAAGGCGGCGATGCGATAGATTGGTACCACAATTACCTGCACGCCGACTACGTAAGCGACGACACGAACGACTACATCCTGACCGGTGAGGATTTCGATCCGATTGGAGATGGTCTGTTCATCACCATCGCCCGTGGCGATGGAGCCGATAACCAGGACGATCCGAGCGATATCGATCCACACGATGCGTTCGCCTCGATCGTCTTCCGCTACGACGCCTCGCGCAACGGCGCCATCAAAGCGGATACCGGTTACTACCGGGTGGTCTACTTCGCCTTCGGGTACGAGGCCATCAACAACGTGACCGACCGTACGGTGATCATGCACCGGATTCTCGACTGGCTGATCGACGACATCAACAGGGTCGGCGAAGTACCGGGACCGCTGTACGTAACGCAGAACGTACCCAATCCCTTCAACCCGGAGACCGCGATACGCTTCAGCGTCGGCCAGAAAAGCGAGGTACGCCTCGAGATCTTCGATGTGGCAGGCCGCCTCGTACACTCGGTGTCCGAGCAGTTGTATCCGGCGGGTACGCACACGTTCGTCTGGAACGGGCACGACAGCGACGGAAAGGCGCTCGCCTCGGGCACCTACTTCTATCGTGTCCATACTGACGATCACAGTGAAACGCGCAAGATGGTGATGCTGAAGTAACGCCCTGTTCATCTATTCAGACGATCGAAAAACACGACCTGTGCCTCCTGTTTATTCGTCCGCCTTGATAACTGTGATAAGCCACACCTCTACAAGGGCGGCGGGGCCGAGTACGGAGGAGAAACCCCGCCTCCACCGGGAAACGGGGTTCCGATTCAGGGGTGTAACAGCCCGTCAGCCTACCGCCGGCCATCACCGCGACGCGGGCGATCCTGTGCCTCGTTCACGCGCAGGGGCGGGAGTCGGCTAGGGCGAGATTCGTGTCGACGTATCAGGTCATGAAACGGTACTCGGCATCAATCTGATGCTCGCTGCATACCTCGAGTTGCAGGTCTAAGCAGTCGAGGACTGTAGCGCCAACCGGCCCACGTACCAATCAGATATTCCGATCCGACCGACCTAGTTGAACAGTGCCTTCACACCACTCCAGGTCTCGTTGACGGTAGCCGAAACGACTTCGGTGCCAGTGATCTCCCAGATGTAGTCGTACTCGTTGCCAGGTACGCTACCCGGGTTGGAGAAGTCGACCGAGCCAACCCACAGGTCGACGATCGTACCAGGGCTCGACGGGATGGTCATCGTGCCGGGCAGGCACGGACCAACCGTCATGCTCTGCGTGACAGTCGCTGCACAGTCGGGCGGAACGACTAGCTCGAAACAAATCGTCGCGGACTCGGCGTCGACGGTCCAGGTGATTGTGTTGGTGGCGGCGATGCACTTGAACCAGTCCGTGTCACGGTAGTTCAGGCCCGTGTACAGGTACCAGCCGGCGACACCGCAGAATCGCTCACATTCCAACCACTGGAAGATCGGAGGCGCGCTGTTGCAGCCGCCGTTCCACTCATCAACGTACTCGTCGACCAGCGGGGGCTCGTTCTCATCCTGGTGGTCGTCGGACCAGCAGACCAGGTTGCAGCACGGCGGCGGATTGCAGGTGTTGAAGACGTAGTTGCCACAATCGCCGCCGTATCCGTCGACGACGATGTAGATCGTCTGCCCGGCCGGGACGAATAGGTTCTCGATCCTCGATACGTAGAGGCCGCAGGGTTCACCGACGTAGAAGTCGTCGTTGCAGGCCAGCACGTTCAGCGCTGCATCCAGAACGTAGAGCTTCGTGTCGTAGTCGGAACCACAGAGATCGAGGCAGATATTCGTGCTCGCGGGGGCGTCGTAACGGTAAACGACATCGGGCGAGATGGAGCCGGGGTAGGGGCACACCGCATCGTAGTCGTCTATGTTGTCGTAGGTTGCGCCGGTGTCGCTGTACGGCAAACCTGGGATCAGCACGGCCGTCGCGATCGTCTCGCCTCCTTCGCGGCCGTCAGAGGCCGGGTTGTCCATGATGTGGGAGTCAGACTTGGGCGGCAGCGTGTTGCCGATATCAGCAGCATACGCGAAGCCGACCATACAGATCACGAGCAGACTTCCTGACAGTAATGCTCTCGATACTTTCATGACTTCCTCCTTCACAAATTTTCATTAGCATTCATACAGCAGCCAAGGTGGACGCCACGGATCAAGCCGGGGCGCCTCAATATGTCAATGGACAGCATTCTCGATGATATCTGATGCATCCAAGCAACTTAAACCCGGTGCTTGGCAACGGAGGATATTCGGTGGGTTAGGGTCAGGGAACATCGTAGCACAAATGGTCGAGGAATTGGGGAATTTCACCAGCACGGCCGGTCCTGGTAGCCAAGAATAACCCCGCCTCCCAAGCGAAACGGGGGAGGGAGGAATGACCACCTTTCGCAGTTAACCAAACTCCCCCGCCCAGCACGGAATCTGAGAGCTTCAGACAGATTCAAACCCGAAATCCAGGTTCGCTGTTAACCGGATTCTCTTGTTAGAATCGATCCAACGGCCGAAGCCTAAAAGCCCGATCGAGCTAACTCTTCGTATTTTAGCGGTTGTACGGGAGGTTGCCGCAGGCGGTGGCAAGGCGGCATTCCGGCAGAAAAAGTTCCCCTAAAAAACACCGCCTCCCCGGGCGAGACTCTCAGCGAAATGTCGCGCTGTCGAGGTCCAGCGCCGGATGGAAGATCGTAGAAGCGAACCCCATTCTTTGGACAGCTTGGCGGCTGATTTAAGGTGGGCTCGTGCTTTCCTCTCAGAGAATTCTGGACTACCTCAGTTCATTAGACCCATCATAGCCTATAATAGAGGCTCAGGAGTTGTCTCTGTCAAACGGCAGATCCGGAGAGGGAGCAAAGAAATGGATACAACTATTGAACATCTTGCAAACCGCTGGGCGACCGCCGACAAGCAAGTATTACGTCACGTCTTCCCCCTACTCGCTGAAGGACGGCCCGTTCAGATCGAACAGATTGCCGAAAGAGCCAGTACCTCCGTCGCAATCGTTGAAAAAGCGCTGACTGCTGGTCGCGCCAGCCTAGATGCCGCTGGACGTGTTATCGAACTCAGCGGGCTGATGTTGATCCCGAGCCTGAACCGCGTCGAGGTCGACGGTATGGCCTTGTTCAGTTGCTGCGCCCTGCTTGCTCACATGACTCCGTTTCTACTCGGTCGCGACGTCAAACTGGAGTCGGTCGATCCGTTGAATCGGAGATTGATACGTTTCGAACTTAGCCCGGCCGCCATCACCGCCGTTGCTCCAGGGCATGCCGTCGCGACCTTCGTCAAGACCGAACCGATGACGATGGAGGCCGACATAGGCGCCGCTTTTTGCAGCCATGTTCACCACTTCGCCGACCGCGAATCGGCGAACACCTTCGCTGCGACCGACGAGCGCCGCTATGTTGTGGGAATTGGCCAGATACGGGATGCTGCAGAGAAGTTGTATCGTACGGTCTGGAACCAGATGCTGAACTCGGCGTGAACCGATATCGTTCTTCCGCGTAAGGTTAGGACGCCTCTTCACGTCGCCCGCCTGTTTCCTTGCAGCTACTAGCTATAAAAAGTGTCCCCCTGGGGGAGAATCTTCGGCCGCTGCGGTAATGGTCTACGAGCCGTGGCAGCAATCGTGGAAGAAGATGAAGATCCGGATCGACAGGCCCGCGGCGGGAAATGCCAGGGCCAAGGTCACGGCATAGGGCCAGCCCTGCACCACGCTGAAGATCATCAAGGCCAGCAATCCCAGATAAGGAACGATGGTATTGATCAGCTGCCAGACGGCTTTGCGGTTGTCCGAGCGGCTGAAGGGCGCGATGGCGCGCCCCCAGTCCGGTCGGCCGACTCTGACTTTGTTCTTGAGCGTGTCGGCGAACATGTTCTCGATCTCCCGATCACAGCGAATACCTGCATGACTACCGGCCGGACCGCCGGCGCCTGGGCCTGCGCCCCCACGTATGGTAACTGCTGCGCGGCTTCTGCTTGCTGGGTTGTCCGCCGCCGGACCGGCCTTGCGACGTACGCGCGTGGTTGCCGGCCACCACCGCCGCTTCTGCCTCGAAGCCCTTGACCTGCCGCCTGTGGATCGGCGCGCCGATCATGCGTTCCGTCGCCCGTAGCCAGCTCAGGTCATTGCTGGTCACGAAGGTGCAGGCCACGCCCTCTTGCTCGGAACGACCGGTACGGCCGATCCGATGGGTGTAGGCCTCCGGGGTGTTCGGCACGTCGAAGTTGATCACGTGAGAAACGTCGCTCACGTCGATCCCCCGCGCGACGATGTCCGTGGCCACCAGGATATCGAAATGCCGCGACCGGAAACCGCTCATGGCCCGGTCGCGCTGCGACTGGGAAAGATTGCCCTGGATGCCCACGGCTCGGTGGCCTGCCTGACAGAGCTGCCGGGCAAGCCGCCGGGCGCGATGTTTCGTGCGGGTGAACACGATCGCCGAGTCGCAGTCGTCGCGGGTGAGCACGTGCTCCAGGAGGTCGCGCTTGCGCTGCTCGGCCACCAGTACGAGGGCGTGATCGATGGTGGCCGCCGGTGCGGCATTGGCCAGTTCGACCACGTGCGGGTTCTTCAGCAGATCGTCGGCCAGCCGACGGATTTCCCGCGGCATGCTGGCCGAGAACAGCAGATTCTGCCGGTTCGCCGGCAGCGGGGCCATGATCTGCCGGATGTCCGGCAGGAAACCCATGTCGAACATGTGATCCGCTTCGTCGAGCACCAGTGTTTCCACCTGATCGAGTCGGAGCACGTTCTGCTGGAGCAAGTCGAGCACCCTGCCCGGGCAACCCACCACGATATCCGGTCGCTGCCGCAGTGCACGTATCTGGCTGCTCTGCGATACGCCGCCATAGATGGTCACCGTCTTGAGTTTCGTGAACCTGGCAAGGGTGCGGAACTCGTTGGTGATCTGGCTGGCGAGTTCCCGGGTGGGAGCGAGCACCAGGACGCGGGGCTGCTGGCAACGCCGCTTGAGCAGGCGGTGCAGCAACGGCAGCGCGAAGGCGGCCGTCTTGCCGGTACCGGTCTGGGCCAGGCCGAGAACGTCATGGCCGGCCAGGCCGGCGGGAATGGTTTCGTACTGGATCGGCCGGGGCTTTTCGAAGCCGGCAGCCTGGATGCCGCGAATGAGGTTCTTGTGGAGCCCGAACCGGTTGAAGCCGGCCGGTACCTTGGTTTTTACATCAGTCATAAATAAATCAGTCTCCACCGTAGCGCGCAGGTTCGTCCTGTACGCAACGGCCATACTTTCTGACCCAAACAACAGTGAAGGGAAAGAGGGGATGGAATGCGGCGTGACCTCGGAGGTGTTATACAGAGAGGTCCTGTTGTTCGCCGCTGCCGGGCTGGATCCCGGTCGCTGGGAACAAACCTAATGCTTTTTGCTGGATTGCGCCAGTCCTCTCGCAGTTCGCCGCTACGAATCACCGGTTGCCTTGCGGACGAGGCGAAACCGGGATTCTCGAAAAGAGATCGTGATCAACAACACTTTCGACTGAAATGGAACCGGCGCGGCTTTGATGGCCGCGCCGGTCTTCCAAGCTCGCGATATTGGTTCTTATCGGTATGCACGACCGGAATTACATGGTCAATCGACCGACCGCTAGTTGTCGCGCTCAGCAAACTCCTCCTCGCTCAACAGCTCGATGGGCGCCAGCTGCTGCTCCCGCAGCTGTTCGTTCAACGCGCTCAGCTGTTCATCAACCAGCGCCATGAATTCGGTATTGACCCGCTCGACCTCGGCCTCGAGCACCGCGAGCAGCTCGACCTGCGAACTGGTCGGGCGGCCACCGTAGCCGATGACCGTGCCGTAGAGCCGGAGCACCTTTTCCCGTAGTTTCCGGTCGCCGTGGATGCCCTGGACCTCTTCGGTGACCATGATCGACGAGATCATCTCGTCGACCTGATCGGCGAAAGTCTCGAGCGCCGTTTGTAACGGGTCTTCAGACGACGTATCCTCGGTCGTCACATCCTCGCCCGCCAACTCCTCCACCCGCTCCCGCGCGTCGTCGCGGACTTCCTTCATCGCATCGGACACGTAGCCCAGTCGCGACTGCAGCGCGTATAGCTGGCGAACGACTTCCTGCTGCGCCGCACGGTCTTCCGCCGAGTGCGGCGAATCCGGATCGTATACCAGATCGAGCGTTCCCGAGTAGGTCTGCTCGCTCTTGGTCAGCACGTAGGTGTAGGTGCCCGCCGGCGCCTCGGGGCCGAAGGCGGCGGCGAAACTCGTCATGGGATCGAGGGTGCTGGACGGCGGCACCCGGGGCGGCTTGAGGCGCATGCGCCAGTTCACCACGTTGATGCCCTTGCGTTTGCCCGCCGGCAGGGTCTTGAGCAGCTCGCCCTCGGGGTCGAAGATCTCGATGTTCATGGGCCCGAACATGTGCCGCTGCTTCAGGTAGTAGACGATCTTGCCGTACTCCCGCGGGTTGCTCCCCACGAACTGGTTGTCACCGTACGGCGCGGTGCCGAAGCGCGGCACGCGCAGGATAGACGGTGGCGACTCGAGCAGTACGATGTCCGCGGCGAGCGCCTCGCGCGTGAGCTGCCGCAACGGGCGCACGTCGTCGATGATGTACACACCCCGGCCGTGGGTGCCGATGACCAGCGCCGACTCCCGGTGCTGGATGGCCAGATCGTGGATCGCTGCCTGGGGCAGGTCCTCCTCGAAGCGCGCCCAGTGCCGGCCGCCGTCGAGGGTGATGTACAGGCCGAACTCGGTGCCCAGGTAGAGCAGATCCGGATTCACCGGATCCTGACGGATCACCCGTGCGAAACCCTCCACCTGGTCGGTATCCAGCCGTTGCCAGCTCGCGCCCAGATCACGGGTTCGGTAAACGTAGGTCTCCATGTCGCCGGTGTAGTGGCCGTCGAAGACGACAAAGGCCGTCTCGCGTTCGTGCCACGACGCCTCGATAAAGCTGACCCACGTACATGCCGGTACGCCGTCGATGGCGTCGTTGACCTTGCGCCAGGATGCCCCGTCGCTGTCGGTCACCTGCACGTTGCCGTCGTCGGTGCCGACCCAGATCACCTGCTTGTCCAGGGGCGACTCGCAGATGCTGAACAAGGTGCAGTGGTTCTCCGCCGTCGTGTTGTCGATGGTCAGGCCGCCCGATTCGAGCTGGCGCTGCTTCTGCTTGTCGTCGGTGGTCAGATCGTCGGAAATTCGCTGCCACGACTCGCCGTGGTCGAGAGACCGGTGCAGAAACTGCGAGCCCGCGTACAGCCGCTCGGGATCGCTGGGGCTCAAGGCTATCGGTGTGTTCCAGTTGAAGCGGTAATCGGGTTCGTCGGCCGCAGGCGTGGGCTTGATTTCCTTGCTCTCGCCGGTGGACATGTGCCGCCGCAGGATGTTCCCGCCCTGGTACTCCCAGTACACGAGGTCGGGATTCTTGCGGTCCACGTGCACGGCGAAACCATCGCCGCCGCCGAGCACCTCCCAGTCCCGGTTGCGAATACCCGAGGGCGACCGGGAAGGCGCCATCCAGGAGCCGTTGTCCTGCAGGCCGCCGTATACGTTGTAGGGATCGGCGTCGTCGACGCTCACGCGGTAGAACTGGGAGATGGGCAGGGTGCCCATGTGGATCCAGCCGCCCCCGCGGTTGTAGGTCACGTAAGCGCCGCCGTCGTTGCCGACGATGATGTGATGCGGATCGCGCGGATTGATCCACATGGCGTGATAGTCCACGTGAACCCGGCCGCCGACGATGTTGAAGGTCTTGCCGCCGTCGCGGCTGTAGTGCAGAAGCGTGCTCGTTTTATAGATTCGGTCTGGATCTTGCGGATCGGCGATCAGCAGGCTGAAATAGAAGGGGCGGCCCTTCACGGCCGAACCGTCGCTGATTCGCGTCCATTGTTTGCCGCGGTTTTCGGAACGGTACAGCGCGGATTTCTCCGCCTCGACGGTGGCGTAGACCCGTTCGGGTTCGGCCGGTGAGACGGCCAGCGCGATGCGTCCCAGTTCGCCCTCGGGCAGTCCGTCGGTCAACTGCTTCCACGACTCGCCGCCGTCGGTGCTCTTGTACAGGCCGCTGCCCGGTCCGCCCGACGTGAAGAAATCGGCCTGGCGCCGGAACTGCCACATGGCCGCGTAGAGCACCTTCGGTTTCTTCGGATCGATGGCGATGTCCGTGCAGCCGGTGCTGTCGTTCACGTACAGCACCCGCCGCCAGGTCTCGCCGCCGTCGGTGGTCTTGTACAGGCCGCGCTGCTCGTTGGCATTCCACAGATGCCCCAGCACGGCGACCCACACCACATCCGGGTCCTTGGGGTGGATGATGATCTCGGCGATCCGCTCGGAATCCTCGAAACCGACACACTTCCATTTCTCGCCGCCGTCGACGGTCTTGTACAGACCGGTACCCACGGATACCGAGTTGCGGACCCAGACCTCGCCGGTCCCCACCCAGACCGTATCCGGTCGCGCCTGGTCGATGGTGATCGACCCGATGCACTGGGGGTGGTCGTCGAACACCGGCGAGAAATTCACGCCGGCGTTGGTCGACTTCCAGACACCACCGCTGGCGGCGCCCACGTAAATGACCCGTGGGTTGTCGTCCACCACGTCGAGACACGACACGCGCCCGCTCATGATCGCCGGACCGATGCTCCGGGCGCGCACGGCGCCGAAAACATAGGAACCGATCTCGATACCTTCGGAGCCGTCGGTACTCGCAACCGGTGTGGACGGTTGCGATGTCTGTGCAACCGCCGGTACAACGCCGGCGGCGGCCAAGGCCAATAACAGCAGCCCGACCGTTTTCATCGATCGGGCTGCTGCCGGGAGTCTTCTTGCACCGTCTTGTACGGAATATTGCACTGGCGCTTCTCCTTGCTTCGAGGAAGCTCTGTTCTGTTTGGCGTGTCGCGATCCGTCATGCCGGATCCGCTCGACCCGATCCGGGCATCGGTTCGGCACCGTCTCAACCGTCGCCGCCGGCCTTCGCCTCGGCCTCTTCGGTCGCCGGCATCACGAAGATCGCGTCGTCGACCTCGACACCGTACTCGATCGTTTCGATGACGATCTGGCTCTGCGTGTTGCCGCCCACCCGGTTCTCGATGGACCGCGCGCTCATCAGACCGCCGGTATCCGCGTAGTCGCTCATGTACGTCTCGATGACGATCTCGTTGCCTTCCTGCAGCATCTTCGTGCGGATCATGGTCATCAGGTTGAATTCCTGATCGATGTAGATGTCCATGGTCATGTCCGTATGGGTGTCGATCGTGACGTGGTGAACGGCCGTACCCTCGATCTCGTCGTCACCGACCAGTGCGACCGTGTACCCCTTGTCCTGAAAATCGATCAGCGGTCCGTCCAGGTCGGCCTGCATCTTGAAGTTCTTGTTCTCGAACTCGCCCATGGGTTCAGGATCCGAGCTGCCGGTCATCGGATTGATCGCCCAGCCGGACTCGCCGTCGAAAACCTGCAGGAACTCCATGCCCATCACGTTCGATTCGAGATGGAACTTCATGGGCCGCTTGTTCTGTGTGGTGAAGGGGAACTCCATGCCCTGGGTCATGAACTTGCCGGTCGCCTTGACGGTCTGCACGGCCTTGATCTGCTCGAGACCGCCACTGGCCGCGTACAACTTGTCGAGCACGCCGGCCAGCGCGGGATCGATGTCCAGCTTCGGCGCCTGCTTGCCCGCACAACCCGCGAACAGCAGCGCCAGAGGAATCACGAGCAGCGCAACGGCCGCCAGGCGCATTGCCGATCCGGGACGAAATAGCGATGTACGAGGTGAGAGACAGGGCGTGGTGATATTCGTTCTCTGCACGGGATTACCTCCTGCGTATTTTCCGTTCGGTTCACGTCGCCAGCCTGACCTGGTCCCGAGAATTCCAGAGGTGGTGGACCAGAGCAAGGACTATATGGTGGCACGGGTGGACTTATTCGTTATTCGTTGACACGGCGGCATTGGTTGCGCCGATTTTCGCAGCCGCTATCTTCATGATATCTTCATGACGGAGGTACCGCATGATATCCCGGGAGCTGGGCGCTGTGCTCAAGCCGCTGGTCCGTGTGCAGCTCATCATCTGGAGCGCCATGACGGCCAGCTGTTTCATCTACGTTGCCATCGCGTTCTACGTGCAGCGGTATCGCACCCCGGAGCATTCGCCCGTGAGCCCGAATCTGTTCTATTTGTTCTACGCCGCCGCCGTGCTGCTGGCGCTCGCCGCTTTCGCCTACAACCGGTACGCCATGAGCGCACGCGCCGTCACCGCGCGTCTGTCGGCTGCACCGGCGTCCGGCCCGCCGGGCGTGCTGACCCCGCGCGGCCGTCGGCAACTGACCGAGCAATATATGCGGCTCTCCGACGCGGAGAAGCGGATCCTCTCCCTCGTTGCCTACGGTCAAACCACGATGATTTTCACCCTGGCCCTGTGCGAGGTAGTCGTGATCCTGGGTTTGGTGCTGGTCATCCTGGGCAGTCCGGCGCTGGAAATCGTGCCCTTTGCGGCGGCAACGATCATCCTGAACTTCGTCTTCGTCCCGCGACCGGTGGAGATTCTCAGAAAGGCGGACGCGCTGGTGCGGCGTACCTGATCGACAGCGGCCCCGTCGCCGGCTACCGCCCGAGCGCCTCGTCGATGACCGTGATCATCGCGTCGAATTCCGAACGTTCGAAACCCTGCGACTGGAAGAGGATCGTGCCGTCGCGCCCGATCACGTAGTTACGCGGGATGTAGGCTTCGGCGAATTTCGCGAACACCCGGCGATTGAGATCGGCGGCGAAGGGAAAGCTCAGGCCGCGCTCTTCGCGAAATGATGCGATGTCGGCCTCCGTTTCCTCGCGCCCGATCGACACCATCACCAGACCGCGGTCCCGGAATCGTTGCCAGACCTCTGTTTCGAGATGCGGCATCTCGGCCTTGCACGGTCCGCACCAGGTGGCGAAGAAGTTCAGCAGGACAATCTCACCGCGCAATTCCTGCGAGTCGAGAGCCACGTCGTCGAGGGTGGTCACCGCGAACGCAGGTGCTGTCTGGCCTACGCGAGTGAGCGTCGTGGCGGCCACCTTGTCCGGCTCGTCGTGGTGATCCGCGCCGCCCTGGCTGCTCGTGCGCAGGAATGAGGAACAGCCCGCCAGCATAGCCACGAGCCCGGCCAGAAGCACGGCAAGGCCGATCACACGGAGAAGTCGTCGCCGCGTCGACATGGTGGCACCGTATTCTGCGTCCTGCCGTCCAGTTCGACTACAGAAGCTGATCATCGCTGTCTCCTTGTGCTTTTCGTTGGTTTTTATGGCGAATCGTTCCGGCGACGCCACGGTCCGGCGATCGTGTCTTCCGGTACAGCGTCAACTGTCGAGCGCAGTGTAATTGTATTGTATTTATCTGATATTTGTGATAAC
>CAYLIV010000059.1:0-17650 GCA_964384055.1 uncultured Fibrobacteraceae bacterium | reverse complement strand
GCTGGCCTGACCCTGGCTCCCTCCCAGCGGCTGGTGGATCATGATCCGCGAGTGGCTCAGGGCCGATCGTTTACCGGGCGCACCGGCCGCCATGAGCACCGCACCCATGCTCGCCGCCTGCCCCATACAGATCGTAACGATGTTATTCGTAATGTATTGCATCGTATCGTAGATGGCAAGACCGGCCGAAACGCTTCCACCCGGAGAATTGATATACAGGTAGATGTCGTGCTCCGGATCCTCTGCTTGCAGGAAAAGCATCTGGGCGATGACCAGGTTGGCGACATTGTCGTCCACCGGCGACCCCAGAAAAACGATCCGGTCCTTCAACAGACGCGAGTAGATATCGTAGGCGCGCTCACCGTGACTCGTCTGGTCAACCACAACAGGAACAAGCATTTCCACTCCTTTGGTTTACGAGCTATTCCTAGCTATCCTGGCCGTCGGTATCGGGCTGCTCATCGGCCGCCGTCACGGCAGCTCGTGAGAGCAGAAAATCGTACGTCTTCCGCTCTTCCAGACCGTGAACGATCTTGCTGCGTTCTTCGCCCTTGGCCGCATATTCCCGGTACTTGTCCACATCAAAGCCGTTCTCCGTGGCAATCTCGGTAATCCTGTTATCGACCTCTTCGTCGGTGACCTTGATATTCTCTTGCCGGCGAATCGCCTCCATGATGAACATGCCCTTGAGCACCCGTTCGGCGATGGGACGGGTCAGTTCGCCATATTTCTGATCGTCCTCGTCCGAATTGGGCAATCCACGCTGCAGATTACGCGAGTGCAGTTCCTCGATACCCGACTTGACGTACTGCTCGACCAGCGACGGCGGCACGTCCAGTTCGTGGCGCTCGATGAGCCCGTTGATGATCTGCTCGTCCAGGTCGCGGCTGTTGGCGGCTTCCTGTTCCTTCAGCAGATCTTCGCGGATGGTACGCCGTACGTCCAGCAGGGTCTGCCCTTCCTGCAGTGAATTCGCGAAGGCGTCGTCGAGTTCCGGCAGAATCTTCTGTTGCACTTCCTTGACGGTCACGCGAAAGCGTTTGGTCTGGCCGGCCATCTCGGGATTGGGATAGTCGTCGGGGTAGTCGATCGCGAGATCCTCTTCCTGCCCCGCTGCCGCTCCCGCGAGTTGCTCGTTGAAGACGGGCAGGTTGTTCTCCGACCCGATCAGCAGTTTCTGCTCCGCGATGGTCTTGGACGCATCGAAGGTACCGTCGTCCTCGCCGGGAATGAGATCGACGACGAGCTGGTCGCCGTCCGCGGCCGCGCGTTCCACACGGTCGAAGATGGCCCGGCTGTCGCGCAGCCGCTCCAGGACCGAGTCCACCTCCGTGTCCTCGACGTTCACCCGACGCTCGGCGACCGGCAGATCGTCATAGTCGGTGGCTTCCACGGCAGGGCGCACCTCGATCACGAGATCGAAGGTCAACGGCTTGTCGGGCTCGAAAACCAGATTCTTCAGATCGGGATCGCTGATGGGCTTCAGTTCGTGCTCGATGATCGCCGCGTGATAAACACGGGGCACCATGGCCTCGAAGGTCTGCGCCCGCAACTGGTCACCCAGTTCGTTCTCCACAATGGCCTTGGGCGTCTTGCCCTTGCGGAATCCCGGTTTCTTGTGATCCTTGGCCGCCGTGTGCAGGCGCTTGGCGTACTCCTGGTCGAAATGGGCTCGCTCGATCTCGACCTTGATCACGCGCTGCCACGTCTCGGTCTCTTCCACCGTCGTGACAAACGGCGAGCTGGTTTCGGCCTTCTTCTCCGCTTCGGTCATGACCGCGTCCTTTGTACAGGGTAAATAGCCCGCAGGTCGGGCCCGGTTAGTCCGTCGCCACGCCAGTCGGTCGGTCGACCCGCGTGCGGCGGTCCCTGATCGCGACTGGTGCGAGAGGGGGGACTCGAACCCCCACGGGATATCCCACAGGAACCTAAATCCTGCGCGTCTGCCAGTTCCGCCACTCTCGCCTGTTCCTCTACTTCTGCAAAAAATGAGCCCGGCGCACTGACGTTCGCCGGTTCCGCTGGATTCTCACGTTACGGGTTGGGGTTTCAGGGGCGGCGGAAACCGGGTCACCACACTTCCGATCCCTCGACCCTCGGTCGCCGGTCGTCGCCAGCTATTCGGCGCCAATATAGCAGCGGCGGTCAATGGGGTCAAGCCGGCCCCAGGCGCCGAACTCGGGTGCCCGGCCGGGTTTTCATTTCAGTTTCCGGTAAATGGTTCGGCTGGCGATACCGAGGATGTTGGCCGCCGTTTCCTTGTCGCCGCCCACGCTGTCGAGGGTCGCTCTGATCAGCTCCAGTTCCGCCTGTTTGAGCATGGTGCCCACCGGAATGGTCACCGAATCGAAACGCTGCTTGCCGGCGATCACCGCCGGCGGCAGTACATCGACGTCCACGAACGGTCCCTTGCTCAACACCACGGTCCGCTCGATGCAGTTCTCCAGTTCCCGCACGTTTCCGGGCCAGGAATAGCGGGTGAGCGCCTCGACCGCCGGCTTGGTGAAACCGCTGATCTGCTTGTTGTTCTTGTCGTTGTAGACCTGCAGAAAGTAGTTGGCCAGCAGGATGACATCCTCGCCGCGCGCGCGTAGCGCCGGCAGCTCGAGATTGATCACGTTGAGCCGGTAAAACAGATCCTCGCGGAAGCTGCCGTGGGCGACCTTCTCGGCCAGGTTGGCGTTGGTTGCCGCCAGCAATCTCACGTCGGTCTTGATGGTCTCGTTGCCGCCGAGCCGCTCGAAGGTGCCCTCCTGGAGCACCCGTAGCAACTTGACCTGGGTGGTCATGGACATCTCGCCCACTTCGTCCAGCAGCAGCGTGCCCTGATGGGCGACCTCGAAGCGACCCTTGCGTCGACCGACGGCACCGGTGAAAGCTCCCTTCTCGTAGCCGAAGAGCTCCGCCTCGAGCAGTGTTTCGGGCAAGGCGGCGCAGCTGACCGTGACCATGGGCCGCGACGCACGCTCGCTCCAGCGGTGAATGGCGTTGGCGACGACCTCCTTGCCGGTACCGCTTTCGCCGGTCAGCAGGATGGTCGCAGAACTGACAGCCACCTGGCGGGCCGTCTCGACGGTCGCCCGCATCACGTCGCTGGTACCGATGATGTCCTGCGGCCCCTGGATCTCTTCCAGCTTGCGACGCAGCTCGAGATTCTCGGCGATGAGCTGCTGCTTCTCGAGAGCCTTGCGCACGGTGTTGAGCGCCGTCGCCGTGGAGAAGGGCTTCTCGATGAAATCGTAGGCCCCCATCTTCATGGCCTCGACGGCCGCTTCGATCGTGCCGTGTCCGGTGATGATCACCATCTCGGTCGTGGGCGAGATCACCTGGACCGCCTTGAGCAGATCGAGCCCACCGACCCGCGGCATCAGCAGATCCGAGAGGATCAGATGTACCTCGCCGCTCGCGCGCAACACACTCAGCGCCTCTTCACCGTCGCCGGCAGTCAAGACATGATAGCCGTTCCGGCTGAGTAGCTTGTCCAGGGCGCGACGCAACTCCGGCTCGTCGTCCACGACCAGGATGGTCGCGTGACCGGCTGCCGTCTCGAGGCCGTCACGCGTGGTGGCGACCGTCTTGCCGATGCCTTGCTCGGTATGGTTTGTCTCGTCGGTATGGTTCATGATCATCCCGGGATAAATGCGGCTGGAACATTGTGCGACAGCTCGTGTTGGGACAATTTGTCAGCGTTTCGACTTTTTGTCAAGTCATCCGGTCACAATGGCGTTCACACGATCACGCGTCTATTCGCCGGCGAGATCGGCACCCGGGTACAGGCTGCCGAACAGACCCCGACCGTGCGCCTGCCTGAGCAGGTCTTCCTGGAAATGCGGATCGGCGATCTCGATCAGGGACAGGCACCGCTGACGCACCGTTTCGCCGAACAGACGCGCCACGCCGTTTTCGGTCACCACCACGTGCACGTCGGCCCGCGTGACCACCACTCCCGCCCCCTGGTCGAGCACCGGCACGATGCGCGACACCGCGCCGTCGCACGCGGTCGCGGGCAGGGCGATGATGGGCAGGCCGCCACTGCTCATGGCGGCGCCGCGGGAGAAATCAGCCTGGCCGCCGAAGCCGCTGTAGATGCGCTCACCGATGGATTCGGCACAGACCTGGCCGGTCAGATCGACCTGCAGCGCCGAGTTGATGGCGATCATGTTGTCGTTGCGGGCGATGTTGACGGGATTGTTGACGTAGTCGGTGGGATGGAATTCCGTCAGGGCATTGTCGTGGACGAAATCGTACAGGTCGCGATTGCCGAGCACGAAACCGGCGACCACCTTGCCGGGATGAAAGGTCTTGCGCTCGCCGGTGACGATGCCGCGCTCGATCAGCCCCGGCAGCGCTTCGGTGAACATCTCGGTGTGGACCCCGAGATCGCGCTTGTCGTCCAGGAAGTCCAGCACCGCGTCGGGGATGCCGCCGATACCCAGTTGCAGGCAGGCGCCGTCTTCCACCAGGCTGGCGATGTGCCGGCCGATTCGTTTCTCGACCCCGGTCGCCGCGTCGGGCCGGAACTCGTCGAGGTCCCGATCCGCTTCGACAAAGGCGTCGATCTTCGAGACATGGATGAAACTGTCGCCGAGGGTACGCGGCATGCGCCGGTTGATCTCGGCGATGATGACCTTGGCGGACAGGGCCGCGGGTTTGGTCACGCCCACCTCGATGCCGAAACTGCAGAAACCGTGTTCGTCGGGCGGACTGAGAATGACCAGCGCCGCGTCCAGCGGGATCCGCTGCTCCTTGAACAGGCGTGGGATCTCGTACAGATGGGTCGGCACGTAGTCCGCGCGCCCCTCGTTGACCGCGGCCCGGGTGTTGGCGGCCACGAAAAAATCGCGACAGCGGAAATGGCCTTCCATGTCCTCGCCGATGTACGGCGCGGAACCGAGGGTCAGATGGTGGAGGATTTCCACTCCGGACAGTTCGCCCGCGCGGCGGGTCAGCGCGGCGACCAGGTCGTGCGGCACGGCGCACCCGGCGCCCACATACACCCGGTTGCCGGAGCCGATGATCCGGACGGCCTCGTCCGCCGTCTTCAGTTTCGCGCGATACGCTTCCAGCCAGTTCATGCATCACCTCGCCCGAGCAGCAGTTTCGGTACGGGGACGTACTCCGCGGCATGCGCTTCCGCCACTCGGGGGTGCGTCACCGCACCACAGTAGACATTGACGCCACGCGCCAGCGTCGTGTCCTCGCCGAGCACCTGTTTGGTGGGCCCGGCCGCCAGACGCGAGACATAAGGCAGCGTGATGTTCGCCAGCGCATAGGTCGCCGAACGGGCCACGAGACTCGGCAGGTTGGGCACGCAGTAGTGCGTGATGCCATCGACGATGTAGGTCGGATCGCTCAGGCGGGTCGGCCGACTGGTTTCAAAACAGCCCCCCTGGTCGATGGAGATGTCGATGATCAGACTCCGGTCACGCAACAGACCGATCATCTCCTTGGTCACCAGGTGCGGCGTGCGCGCGCCGGGAATCAAGACCGCACCGATGACCACGTCGGCGAAACGCAATACCTTGGGCAGGGTGTATTCGTTGGCGATGAAGGTGGTCAACTGGCCGGGAAACGCCCAGTCGATCTCGTTCAACCGTTCGTAATCCGAGTCGAGCAGGGTCACCCGCGCGCCGGCGCCCAGGCAGGCGCGCACCGCGTTGCGGCCGACCGAGCCGGCGCCGATGACCACGACCTCGGCCGGCGGCACCGCGGGTGCGCCGCCCAGGAGTATGCCCATGCCGCCGTGATCGCTCTGCAGATAGCGCGCGGCGATCTGCGGCACCATGCGACCGGCGATCTGCGACATGGGCCGCAGCACCGGCAGGTTGCGCTGGTCGTCCTGGATCGTGGCGTAATCGACGGCCGTGCAATTACGTTCGAGGATCACCTGCAGCAGGCGCGGATCGGCCACCGCCAGATGCCAGGAGGCGAAAATTATCTGCTCGGGAGGCAGATATTCGTACTCCTCGGGACGCGGCGGATGGATCTTCACGACCAGCCCCGCGCGGCGGTAGACCTCTTCGATGTCACGGCTGATCTGCGCCCCGGCGGCGATGTATTGCTCGTTGGTAAAACCGCTGCCCAGGCCGGCCTTGTGTTCCACGACGACCTGATGCTGCTGCTCGATCAGACTGTGTACCGCCGCGGGCGAGAGTCCGACGCGTTTCTCGTCGGCAACCCGCTCGCGGGGAATTCCGATGATCATGACCTTCTCCTTCGGCGACCCTGTGTCCCATCAATCACAACGGCCGATCCCGACAGAGCGGGAACCGGCCGCGTGATACGGTCCGAACGTGGTGGCCCATCACGGGCCGCTCCGTTTTCAGGCCCTTTCCTTGACGAAGCTGTATCCCTTGCGGAACGCCTCGATGTTCATGTCGATCAAGTTCCGTTTCTTGATCACGATGCGCAAGGTCGCCTCGACGAATTCCGGCGTGTAGGCGTCGGTGGCGGCGATCAACGCCCCCAGCACGACCACGTTGGCGATCTTCGGGGTGCCTACGTCGTCGGCTATCTCGGACGCGGGCAGTATGACCGCGTTGAGACGCTCGCCGTCCGGTCGTCCCTCGACGATGGTCGAGTCGACGATGATCGTGCCGCCGTCGATCACGTCCTTCTCGAAGGCGTCGAGCGAGGGCTGATTCATGACCACCAGTACGTTGGGATGGTCGACCAGCGGCGTACCGATCCGCTGCGCGGAAATGTTCACCGAACAGTTGGCGGTACCGCCGCGCATCTCGGGGCCGTAGGCCGGGAACCAGGTCACGTGCTGGTCGGCCTTCATGGCGATCTGCGAGAGGAACAGCCCGAGGGTCAGGATGCCCTGGCCGCCGAAGCCGGCGAACTTGCAGTGCAGATCGCTGGCCAGCGGCACAGCCTCGGTCTCGAGGGGCGACTTCAGGTTGCCGAGGTAGTCGTTGACCGCAGTCGGTTCGAAGTCCTGTATCGGCCGGTACCAGCTGCCCTCCTCGATGTTCTCGCTCTCGTCCTTGAGCACGCCGAGCGGGAAGACCTTGGTCATTTCCTCGAGCATCCATTCGCGGGACGCCGGCGGATCCATCTTCCAGCCGGTGGGGCACGTCGAGAGAATCTCCACGAAGCTGTAGCCCTTGCCCTCGACCTGGATCTGCAGCGCCTTGCGGATCGCCTTGCGCGTCTTCATGATGTGCTTGGCGTTGCCGATGGCCACGCGCTCGATGTAGGTCGGCGCGGGCAGGGTCGCCAACATCTCGGCGACGCGAATGGGGTTGCCGTGCTCGTTGGTGATCCGACCCAGGGGCGTGGTCGTGGTTTTCTGTCCGATCATGGTTGTCGGCGCCATCTGTCCACCCGTCATACCGTAGATGGCGTTGTTGACGAAGAACACACACATGTTCTCGCCGCGGTTGGCCGCGTGAATGGTCTCGGCGGTGCCGATGGCTCCCAGATCGCCGTCGCCCTGGTAGGACATGACGATCGAGTCGGGGTTGGCCCGCTTGATGCCGGTGGCCACCGCGGGTGCGCGCCCGTGGGCGGCCTGGAAGTTTCCACAGTGGAAGTAGTAGAAGCCGAACACCGAACAGCCCACGGGCGAGACGAAGACCGACCGATCGGCGATGCCCATGTCGTCCATGGCCTCGGCGATCATCTTGTGGATGTTACCGTGACCGCATCCCGGGCAGTAGTGAGTCGTCTGCTTGTGCGGACCGCTCTTGCGCTCGAAGGTGTCGAAGAAGGAGTCTGCTTTCTGGAAGACCTTCATGACAGCGTTCCTCCTTCCACGATCGTGCTGTATTGCTGCAATAGTTCCTTGCCGCCGGGTACCACGCCCCCGCAACGTCCGTAGAAGTGGACCGGTTTGCGGCCGTTGACCGCCAACCGTACGTCCTCGACCATCTGGCCGGTGCTCAGTTCCACGGTCAGGAAGTTCTTGGCGGACTCGGTCAGCTGGCCAATGATCGTACTCGGAAACGGCCAGAGAGTGATGGGCCGCACCATGCCGACCTTCATGCCCATCTCGCGCGCCGCATCGACCGTCGAGTAGACGATTCGCGACAGCACGCCGTAGGCGACCACGATCAGCTCCGCATCCTCCGCGCGGTAGGTCTCGAAGCGGACCTCCGCCTCGCTGATCTCGCGGTACTTCTGGTCGAGTTTGAGATTGTGCGCTTCCAGCTCGTGAGGATCGAGCACGATCGAACTGATCAGGTTCGACTTGGTGGCCGCGTCGCCGCGGGCGCACCAGTCGGTGTGATCGAAGGGAATCGCTTCCGACTCGGGGAACTCGACGACTTCCATCATCTGGCCGGTGATGCCGTCGGCAAGCAGACAGGCCGGGTTGCGGTACTTGTCCGCCAGTTCGAAGGCGAGCACGGTCAGGTCACACATCTCCTGGGCGCCGTTGGGCGCCAGGACGATCACCCGGTAGTTGCCGTGGCCGCCGCCCTTCGTGGCCTGGAAATAATCGGCCTGTTCGGGGGCGATATTCCCGAGTCCGGGACCACCCCGGTCGATGTTGACCACGACGCAGGGCAGCTCCGCCCCCGCCGCGTACGAGAGTCCCTCCTGCTTCAGGCTGAAACCGGGACTCGACGACGCCGTCATCGTGCGGATTCCCATGCCGGCGGTGCCGTACACCATGTTGATGGCGGCAACTTCGCTCTCGGCCTGGATGAAGGTGCCACCCAGGGCCGGGAAGTGCAGCGACGCCGCGTGCGCGATCTCGCTCGCCGGTGTGATGGGATATCCGTAATAGGCTCGGCAGCCGGCAGCCAGGGCGCCGACGATGATCGCATCGTTGCCTTTTAAAAACTGTCTGGCCATGGACAAACTCCCGATCGGTTTGAATTGTCTACGGTTTCTTCACGAAAATCGCGGCCGGTTCGGGGCAGGCGTAGAAGCAGAACCCGCAGCCGGTACAATCGGAGCCCGTGTAGTACGCGGGGTGATAACTGGTGCTGTTGAGCTTGTCGCTGATGGCGATGCAGCTCTTCGGACACACGTCCAGGCACATCTGACAGCCCTTGCACAGTTCCGCGTCGATCACGAGTTCGGGTTTTTCGCCCGCGGCAGTTTTGGTCATTGATTTCACCTCACGCTGCTGGGGAAGTTCTGGTTTTGCCTGTAAAACATAATCACTCGCCGCGGCGGGAAAAAGAAAAAGAACGGCCGGTCGGGATTCTTCTTGTGACGGTTGATCAACGATCTTCGAAATCGGGCTTACGCTTCTCGAGAAAGGCGGTGCAGCCCTCGGTGGCGTCACGCGTGCCGCCGCAGACGCCGAACAGCGCCGCTTCGTGGCGACAGCCCTCGCCGAGGGGCATTTCCAGGCCTTCGACGATCGCCTGCAGCGCCAGCCCGATGCTCACGGCCGATTTGCTGGCAATGGCCGTGGCCGCTTCCCGGGTCTCCGAGAGCAGTTCCTCCTGGGGCAGCACCATGTTCACCAATCCCATGGCCAGGGCCTGCGCGGCGGTCAGGTGGGTACCGGTCAGGATCAGTTCCGCGGCGCGCCCCTTCCCCACCAGGCGCGGCAGACGTTGCGTACCGCCGTATCCGGGAATCAGGCCCAGGCCGGTCTCGGGCAGTCCCAGGCGCGCGTTTTCCGCGGCATAGCGAAAGTGGCAGGCCAGGGCCAGCTCGCAACCACCGCCGAGGGCAAAGCCGTTCACGGCCGCGATCACCGGTTTGCCGAGCTGCTCGATCTTCGTCATCAGCGCCTGGCCGCGGCAGGCCAGCTGCTGCGCCTGCGGGCCGCTCATGTTCGCCAGCTCCTTGATGTCGGCGCCGGCCACGAACGCGCGGTCGCCCGCTCCCGACACGATCACCACCCGCGCCGCCGCGTCGTGGTACAGACTGTCGAAACAGGACGACAGTTCGTCGATGGTCAGTGCGTTCAGCGCGTTCAACGTGTCGGGGCGATTGACGGTGACGGTGGCGATACCGCCGGCGATGTCGACCAGCAGATTCCGATAGGCCATGGCTAGCTCCTTTTACCCCCTGCCGGCCGGCCGCCGCTACTGCGCCGGAACGCCGGTCGGGGGACTGTACACCTGGTTGATGGATTGCTGCCGGCACTATATCAGACGTCTCGACGGTGGGCAAAGGCGGATGTGCCGGGAGCGCGGCGCCTGCGACGGTGCCTGATGCAGAGCGGCTCCACCGTGGGAGGTGGAGCCGCTCGGGTATCGCGTCAGGATACGGACACAGCCGCTTACTTGATCAACATCATGCGTTTCTTCAACGTCTTGTTGTCGGTCTGCAGCTGATAGAAGTACATGCCGGTCGCGACCGGGCTGCCTTCGTTGGTCGTACCATCCCAGACGACCTGGTTGGCGCCGGCCGGCAGCTGGCCGTCGATGAGCGTCTTGACCAGTCGGCCACGCATGTCGAACACGCTGAGATTGGCGGCACCGGCCTGCTCGAGGCTGAACTTGATCTCGGTACGCGGATTGAACGGATTGGGCGCGTTCTGCGCGAGATCCGTGATCAGGCGGACCGACAACTCGTCGTCGTCGACACCGACCGTACCGAAGACGGCCACCAGCGTGAAGTCGTCGATGCACGCTTCCACGAGCGATCCTTGACCCGAATCGTCGGCGACGAAGCGCAACTGCATGACGCCCGGATCCGGGAAGTAGGACAGCAGATCGAAGGTCATCTCCGTCCACGCCGTCGTGATCACGTCGGTGTACTCGAGCGACGTCCAGGTCGAACCGGCGTCGTTGGACAGGTCGACGCGCCAGTAGTCGTCAACGTTGTTGCCCCAGGCGTTGCTGTACCACTTCCAGTAGGTGACCTGGGCGGAGGTCGCACCGGTCAGATCGACCAGCGGCGAGAACAGGGTCGTCTTGCCGCCGTCGACGTCGTTGGCGCCGGCCGTACCGCCGCTGGCGCCGGTCACGTAACAGGCCGTGCCCGGATCGGAGTGGTCGTAGCCGATCTGGATGACGTGGCCGTTGTATTCCGTCCCGACCGGGACACCACGTTCCCAGATACCCGTCGAGGCGTTGTCGTCGAGGGCACCGGCGATCCACGCCGTATCGGCTTCCATGTCGTCGAAGAACTCGTCGCCCACCTGGAAGTAATGCAGCGAGACCGGGGCGTTGCGCGGGCTGGTGCCGTAGTTGCCCTGGTCGTCTTCGCCGGAGATGTAGTAGGTGACCGTGGTCCCGTACGCCTGGTTCGGGATGTCGCCGGTGTAGCCGTCGGGCTCACCGCTGGCCGCCATGGCCACATCGACGAAGCCGCCGCCGTTGATGCTGTAGTGCAGCATCATCGTCCCCGGCAGGATCTCGCCCGCGTTGAGCGATTCGGCTATACAGTCGATGGCGTAGCCGCCGGAGGGTGCGCCGGTGTACGGATGTCCGGCATGGGTGATGTGCACGCCGACGATCACTTCCGGATAGGGGAAGTTGTGATTCTCGGCCGCCTGTGCGTAGACGTCGTAGTTCGGCGTGCCGTTGTCCAGGTTGCCGTCATCGTCGTCGGCGAAGAAGGTGGCGAAGACCTGGTCGGGCTGGGTCGTCGGCTGCAGCAGCACGCGGCCGTAGTGCCAGGTGGTCGCCGTCATCAGGGTACCGGGATCGCGACCGAACAGCGACTGCAGTTCGACCATGGCGTCCCAGTGGAAACCGCAGATGACCTGACCGGCATAGTGTATCTGCTGGCCGATCACGTCGTCGGGATAGATCAGGTTGTTGTCGGCGTTGCGGATGCCCGTGGTGCAGTTGCCCTGGTAGAAGCCGCGGCCGACGATGGGATCCTGGGTATATAACATGGCGTGGATGTCCGAGTTGCCCTCGCCCAGGCCCTGGTCGCCCTGCCAGCCGAGGATCGCATCCTGGATGCCGTGGCCGTGCTCGTGGTAGACCACGCCCTGGATCTCACCGGTATTGGCGTAGCCGCTGCCGGCGGCGCAGAAGTTGATGGTACCGTTCCACCAGGCGTTGCCCGGGCAGTAACCGTCGGTGCGGTTGACGTACGCCGTGATCGACTGGCTCGCGTAGGTAAATTCGGGCGCCACATCCTGGAAGAACACGTGCATGTCGTTGACGGCGTCGAACACGTCACGCTCGTCCTGGCGGGAGTTCGAGTTGTCCCAGACCAGATCCAGCGGCGTGCCCTCGTACACCGTACCCGCGTAACTGGCTTCGGCCCCACCATAGTTGTTCACGACCACGTAGGGGCTCACGAGACTGGAGCTGACCGCTGCCGAACCGCTGCCCGGCGCCGTCCACTCGCCACCGATATCGGCGTAGACGACCTGGCCGCCCACATTCAGACGCAGGTAGCGTGCCGGCTCCCACGAGTGACCGTCGCAGTAGGTGTTCGGCTGCACGTCGGAGGTCGCCGTGCCCTCGAACATGAAGTGTACGTCGTTGTAGCGCCAGATGATCGAACCGTCGTGGGCGTCCACGTAGGTGACCCAGATGGCCAGCGGGTCCTCGGTGTGCACCTGTACCCGGTAGACGAGGTGGTACGCGGTCCCGTCTTCGCCACCGTCGACCGGCAGGATCAGCAAATCGCCGTCGGCCTCGACCCGGTCGGTGGTCTCGTCGAAGGGCACGTCGGCGCTGGCGATCTGCTGCGCGTCGGCCAGCGTCAGCGTCGGCCGGACATCCAGATCGATATCGGCGTGGATATCGGAGCCGAGCAGGAGCAGGCGGCCGTCATCGGCGAAGGCAACCAGTGCCCTGCCCTGCCAGACGTCGATGCCCCGGTACTGCTGCTGGAAGTGCGCGACCCATTTGCCGAGGGCGTGGGGCGTCGCGTGGAGTACGAGCTCCTGCTGGCTGGCCCTGAAGATGTCGGGATTCTCCGTCATCACCTGCCGGGCCAGACGCTCCAGCTGCGTTGCGTCGGTGACCTGGCTTGCCAGCCGGGCGCCGCCGCCGTAGATGTAGTGAGGGCTGTCCGCCAGGGGATTCCAGGAATGAACCCGCCAGCTGCCGCCGTAGCGGCTTTCGATGGCGGCGGCTATCTGGAGGCCGGCACCCGCGGAGCGCAGGCTCTCCGGCGCCCTCGTGGCCAGCGGGATCTCGATGGTCTCGTTGTAGTCCACCGGCTCGTAGGCCAAGGCGAGCGGGCCACCGACGATACAGATACAACAAAAAGCGATCAGCAACGACCAGTAGTGACGTCTCATGATTACTATCCCCTCTTCATGAACCTAGTGCGGCCAGCGGCACGCGACGCGGCCGAATTGCCGGTGCGTAACCAGGCCAACACGTAATTGGGAGAATCCTCGCGGCTCCTCATGATGTCCGAACGCATACTATTGTACCGTATTTTTACGCTGGCGACAACGGTGCAGACGGTCGCCGGGGTTTACCGGCCGCGCGAAACGGTTGCCTACCGGCGGAAATGGTGGTCCGACCGCCGAGAATTACCGTACCTTCATGGGAGATACCACCTGGAACCGAAAGTGTGGTAGAATTGTCCGTAAATGTAGGTTCGGGAAGATCGCTTTCACGATCGCGTGCCCCACGGACGCGATTTTTAGCTGCGTGCGCCGAGGTCGGCGCCTCGCCGGTCGGGAGGACCAGATGCGTAGTTCGCTGCCCCGTAGTCCGCAATCCCTTGGTTGCTACTGCCTGATTGCCCTGCTCACGGTATCGCTGACCGGTGTCGAGAAGACGGCCGTCGCGTCGGAAACGATATACCTGTCGGACAACGGATCGAACGACCAGACGACGATCCGGGTGATGGAGAAAACGAGCACCGGAATCACGGTGGAGCTGGCAGTGCCGTTTGTGATCAAGGAAGACCTGGAGGTGGCCGGCCGCCCGTACCAGATGCTGACCTTTCCCGAAGGGCAATTGCACGGCGCCGCTGACGAAGCAGCGCTGCCGACGATCACGCGTCTGGTGGTCGTGCCTCGCGGAGCCACGGCTCGGGTGGCGTTGACAAGCAGCGAACGCACTGTTCTACCCGGAATGGATATCGCCCCCCTGCGGGACGCACCCGGCGACAATCTCGACCGCGAGCTCGGCGGCGGCCGGCGGTCCGCCCCGGCGCAACAGGCGACCGTCGAACTGGGACCACCGGCGTTGATACGTGACGTACAGGTTGTGCCCATCACTTTCCGCCCGCTCCGCTACGACGCCGACAGCGGCGAGGTCGAGGTCACCCACCGGATGACGGCGCAGGTGGTCTTCAGTGGCGGCGAGCCTGATCGGCCCAGCGATCGGCTGCTGCCCAGGTCGTTCGCCGGCTTGCTGGAAACACAGGCCTTGAATTTCGATGGCCGCAACGTGCACTCGGGGCCCGGCACCTATCTGATGATCCTCGCCGACGGCCATGAACCCGCACGCGCCGCCCTGGCACCCCTGGTCGAGTGGCGGCAGCGGCAGGGATACAACGTGGTCCTGAAGCCGGCGAGCGAGATCGGCAACGCGACTGCCAACATCCTCAACTATATTCTGACCGCCTATGAAACCTGGGAAATCCCGCTGGAATACGTCGTGCTGGTCGGCGAAGGCATGGGCAGCCCGCGGGTGGTCGCCTGGCGCGAGACCCTGTCCGGTTTCAACGGCGAAGGCGATCACTACTATTCGATGCTGTCGGGCGATGACGTGCTTTCGGATGTCTTCATCGGCCGCCTCTCCTACGAGAACAACGACCAGCTCGAGGACATCGTCGACAAGATCGTCGCCTACGAGACCAATCCGCCATTGAGCGACTGGCAGTGGTTCGAGCGCGCCTGTCTGGCGGCCGACCCCTCCACGTCGGGAGAGAGCTGCATCACCATCACCCAGTGGGTCAAGAACCAGCTGCTCGCCGAGGGCTACAGTGATATCGACACGATCTGGAGCGGCAATTTCGCAAGTCAGATGTACAGCGGCATCAACCAGGGCGCCACCGTGGCCACCTACCGGGGACTGGGCGGCACGAGCGGCTTCTCCAACGGGCACGTCTCGTCGCTGAGCAACGGCAACGAGCTGCCGCTGGCCGTCTTCATCACCTGCGATACCGGCTCGTTCGCCAACTCCAACTATGACGCCATGACCGAGTATTTCCTGCGCAATGGCCACGGCGGCGCCGCGGGCGCCATCGGCATGGCGACCATCGGCACGCACACCCGGTACAACAACTGCCTGTTCGCCGGCATCTTCGAAGGCGCCCTCGTCTCGGGCGACCATCGCTTCGGCAACGCGCTTGCCTACGGCAAGCTGAACATGTACGCCAACTACGCCGTCAGTGAACCGAACATCGTGGAGATCTGGTCGGTATGGTGCAACCTGATGGGTGATCCGGCGACCGACATGTGGACCAATTTCCCGACCGCGTTGACGGTGGACCATCCGGCGCAATTGCCGGTGGGCGTGTCCTCGGTATTTCTCACGGTCGAAGAAGCGGGCGGCGGCGCGCTGGTGGACGCCCGGGTATCGCTGTTCAAGGAGGACGAGATCCTGGCTGTCGGCCACACCGACGCCGACGGCGTCTGCATGCTGGAGATACCCGACCATACCGGCGGCGAGCTGCTGGTCACGGTCACCCACCACAACCGGCTGCCCTACCGGGGAAGCCTGACCCTGGGCAGCCTCGGCGATTATCTGGATGTGGCCCAGCACAGCATCGACGATGACGGCGCGGGCGCCAGCGCCGGCAACGGCGACGGGCTGGTCAATCCGGGCGAAACCATCGAGCTGAACGTCAATCTGGCCAATCGAGGTTCGGCAACGGCCTACTCGGTCTCGGCGACCCTCAGCAGCGACGACCCCTACGTCACGGTGCTGGACGGCGCTGCGACCTTCAGCGACATCACCGCCGGCGGTTCGGCGTGGTGCGAGCAACCCTTCCTGGTCAGCCTCGCCGCCGACGCTCCCGACGGCCATGCACTGTCCTTCGTCGTCGCGGCGACCTCGAACGCCGGCACCTGGCCCTCGCTGGTGCCGGTCGTCGTTCACGGCACCGCCTACGAAGCGACCGGCTTCAGCTTCGGCGGCCCTGACGGCACGCTCGATCCCGACGAGGCGGGCACCTTCAGCATCGTCGTGGCCAACAACGGCAGCGTGGTCCAGCCCGGCGCCACCGCGACACTGGTCAGCAACAGCCCGTGGGTCACGGTCACCGACAGCGGCGGCACCTACGGGACGATACCCATCGGCGGCGACGACGAGAACACCGGCGATCCCTTTGCCATCGCGGTTTCGCCGTTCTGCTACCCGGGTCACCAGGCCAGCTTCTCCATCCGTTTCGACTTCGCCGACGGCGCCGAGGAAACGGTGCTTTTCAGCGCCCAGGTCGGTGTCGTCGCTGTGACCGATCCGCTCGGCCCGGACGCGTACGGCTACTACGCCTTCGACAACGGCGACGCCGAACATACGCTGGCTCCCCGGTACGAGTGGATCGAGATCGATCCCGATTACGGCGGACCCGGCACGACCCTCGATCTGACGGACTTCGGCGTTTACCAGGACGAGACGGTCACGGTCGATCTGCCCTTCACCTTCAGCTTCTACGGGCAGCAGCACGACACCATCTCGATCTGCTCCAACGGCTGGCTGGCCATGGGTGCAACCTATCTGACCAACTACCGCAACTGGTCCCTGCCCTGCCCCGGTTTCCCCGACGCGCTGATCGCTGTCTTCTGGGACTCGCTCTATCTCGAGGAGCACGACTCCGACGTGCTGATGTGGTACGACGAGGAAAACCATCGCCTGGTCATCGAGTGGAGCCGCGTGCTGCAGTCGACAAGCGGCGAGACCCAGACCTTCGAGGTCATTCTCCACGATCCGGCGTTCTACGATCCAGGCACGGGCGACGGCATCATCACCTGCCAGTATCTGGAGATCAATCCGTACAACGACCAGCTAGGGTACTTCACGGTGGGGCTGCAGAACCACGATCACAGCGACGGTCTGCTCTACACCTACGCGAACCACTATCCGGCCGGGGCCGCTGCGGTGCAGAACGGCCGCGCGATCACCTTCCTGCCTGTCCTGCCGGCGAACCTGGGCACGTTGCAGGGCGAGGTGACCAACGCGTCGGCCGGCGGTGCGCCGGTCGAAAACGCCACCGTCGCCATCCTGGGTACCGGACGCCGGATGTTCACGACGGCCGACGGGACCTACGAGGGCAACGTCCAGACCGGTACCTGGGATGTGGCGGTGTACCACGAGAGCTTCGCGCCCGACACCCTGGTCGGCGTGGAGATCAATGCCGGCGAGACGACCGAGGTGGCCTTCGCACTCGTCGACGTCGTCGGGCCCGCGATTTCGGGCACCACCGCTCTGGGCAATACCGAGAACACGACCGGACCCTACGTCGTCGAGACGACGATTCTCGACCAGACGGGTATCGCCGATACACGCCTCTACTACACCTCGTCCAGTCTCGGTGGTCCCTTCGCCGTACCCCTCGAGGTGATCGACGCCCAGACCGGTCAAATGCGGGCGGAGATCCCCGGCCAACCGACGGCTACCCGTGTCCAGTACTGGATCTCGGCGGTCGACGTCGTGGGGAACCAGTCGAGCGATCCGGTGAACGCGCCGTGGGGCCACTATGCGTTCTTCATCACCTCGGACCTGTCGGCGCCCATCTTCAGTGACGACATGGAGGGAGACAGCGGCTGGACCGTGGGGCAGCCCGGCGACGACGCCAGCTCGGGCATCTGGGAGCGGGTCGACCCCAATGGCGTCTGGTACAACGGATACGAGATACAGCC
>CAYLIV010000058.1:0-18348 GCA_964384055.1 uncultured Fibrobacteraceae bacterium | reverse complement strand
AGCTGTTCCGTCCCTCACGATTCTGTGCTATCTTGGGTAGAGCTGATAACCTGGGCGAGTATCTCATGATCTGGGAGACGGAATCATGGATAACGAGCACAGAACCGCAGCGGAGTCAGTTCAACAAGGGCGGGCACGATACGAGGCGTCGACGGCCGGACGCTCCCGGCCACCGGACGCGGGCTCGGACGTAGAATTCATCAATCGCGTACTGGCTGCATCGCTGTGCGGTATGTATGTCTACAACACCGTCGACGGTCGCAACGAGTATATCAATCCTCAGTATACCGGCTTCACCGGCTGGACCCTGGATGAGATCAACGAAATGTCCGGCGAGGCGTTCGCCGCGCTGTTCCATCCCGAGGATCAGGAAAGCGTCTTTGCCCACATGCAAGCGGTGACCGAGGCCGACGACGGGCAGACCCTGGAGATCGAGTACCGGTTCCGGACCAAGGACGGGCGGTGGATCTGGTGCCTGTCGCGGGACGCGCCCTTCGACCGGGCGGCCGACGGCTCCATCACCCGTTTCATCGGCACCTTCCTGGACATCACCGAACGCAAGCAGCAGGAACAGGACCGGCGCAGTACGGAAGAACGGTTGCAGCAGGAACAGCGGCTGGAAAGCCTCGGCGTGCTCGCGGGCGGCATCGCCCACGATTTCAACAACATCCTGATGGCGATCCTGGGTCACGCCGAGCTGGCTCTCGAAGATCTGTCACCTGTTTCACCGGTGCGCGAGAGCATCGCCGACATCAAGGCATCGTCGGTGCGGGCCGCGGAACTGTGCAAACAGCTGCTGGCCTACTCCGGCAAGGGGCGCTTCGAGAAGCACGACATTCACCTCGAGGAACTCATCGCCGAGATGACGCACATGCTGAAGACGTACGTCGGCAAGAAGTGCGTCCTGAACCTGCATCTGCAGAAGAATCTGCCCGACGTGCACGGCGACCCGTCGCAACTGCGCCAGGTCGTCATGAACCTCGTGATGAACGCCACCGAAGCCATCGGGGATCGCAGCGGCGCGATCTCGATCGCCACCGGCGCGATGGAGTGTTCCGAGGAGTATCTCCTGGAGAACTACGTCGTCGATCTGTTGCCCGCGGGACCGTATGTCTATCTGGACATCTCGGACACGGGCTGCGGCATGGACCACAACATCATGCAACGTATCTTCGAACCGTTCTTCACGACCAAGTTCACCGGACGCGGACTCGGGCTGTCGGCCGTCCTGGGTATCGTCCGCTCGCACGGAGGAGCGCTCCGGATCTACAGCGAGGTGGACAAGGGCACGACGGTCAAGGCGCTGTTTCCCGCCATTGAGCCTCGCGACACACAAGACGCCGATCGGGAAAACGGCGAAACCGTTGACTGGCGCGGGACCGGGACGGTGCTGCTCGTGGATGACGAGGAAACCATACGGACGATCAGCGGCCGCTACCTGCAGAACCTGGGTCTCGAGGTTATTTGCGCAGCGGACGGCCGGGAGGCCCTGGAGTTGTTTCGCGAGCGGCGAACCGACATCGATTTCGTCCTGCTGGATCTGACCATGCCCCACATGGACGGCGAGGAAACCTACCGTGAACTGCGCAAGATCGATCCCGAGGTCCGCGTCGTGCTCGCCAGTGGTTACGGGGAAGAGAGCGTGATGACGCGTTTCTCGGGCCGGGATCTGGCCGGCTACCTGCAGAAGCCCTACACCCTGACCAGACTACGCGCAACGGTGGCCGGGCTGTTGCCGAGCGAAGTCACAAAGCCTCCACCTTCCGCCTGAGCACCACGAGCGCAGTGCCGAGCAGTGCCGCGTCCCACAGCAGCACCGCGCCGATGTAGGGCGCTACCTCGCCCCAGCCGTGCCCGTAGCCGAACACGCCGGTCATGGCCGCGATCACCCCGTACGACGGTAGCAGTTTCACCCACAGGGCCGTGCTGCCGGGAAAGAGCACGGCGATGGCCGGAATCCACAGGGGAATGATGAAGGCCATCCCGAAAAAGAGCGTGCCCATGAAATCCCGGCCCGCCGAGCCCGCGATCAGTCCGACGGCCGTCATCATCACCGCCGCGAGCAGCATCAGGGTCGCCACCAGCGGCCAGTTACCGGCGAAGCTGCCGGTGACGAGCAGGAAGAACAGGACCTGACTCAGGGCCAGGATCGCGCCGGTGATACCCTTGGCCGCGAGCAGGTCGTTGGTGCGGGCCGGCGTCACGAGCACGGCCGTCACCGTCCGCCGTTCGATCTCCACCGCGACCAGCCCGGCCAGCGCGAGTGCCTCGACCAGCAGGATCATGATCGCCAGCATCGGGCGCATCTGGTCGCGCAGCGGGACCTGATTGCCGGCACGGTCCTCGCCGAGGACCACCGTCTGCAGATCGGGCGCGGTGACGGGCAGTGCGTCGAGCGGACGCTTGCCGATCGCCAGCGCCTGCAACGCGTAGGCGGCCTCGCGGATCGCACCGGACAGCGCGTTGGTCATGCCCTCGGGCACTCCGTCGCCGGTATAGATCGACACCGTGGTCGGCGCGCCGGTCAGGACGGCGGCGGCGAAATCGTCCGGCAACGCGATGCCCAGCTGAATATCGGGAGAGTCGGCGGCGCGATCCTCGCCCGTCACGGCGGCGGCGAGCGCATACTTGCCGGTAAAGGTGATCACCTCCAAACCGGACATCGCGCCGGATGTGGCGCCGGACATTGCGCCGGACGTCGCTGCGGAATCGACCACCTGTTCGAGCAGCACCGCCAGCTCGGGCGGATAGACGCCCACCGTGATCGTCTCGTCCACCGTGTCGGGCAGCAGCCAGACCGCGGCCACGACGATGAGCATGGTCAGCGGCGTCATGACCATCCACAGACGGTCGCGTGAAAACTCGCGCAGGTCTTTCGCGACGATCGACAGGATGATGGCGTGGCGGGACACACGCCGGGATGCCGCGTTCCTGCCTACGGTTTCCATCGTTCCACTCATCCGCCGAGCCCCCGGCCGGTCATCTGGATGAAGATGTCTTCGAGCGTCGCTTCCTCGGTATGGATGGTCAGCAGGCCCTCGGTGCCGACGGCCGCCTTGAGCTGTTCGCCCGTGTCCGCGGCGTCGAGTTCGACCACGTCTTCGCACACCTCGCCGTCCTGACGCCGCCGCACCTTGACCGATCGTTTACCGTGGCGGAGCTTGAGGTTCTCGGGCGTATCAACCGTGTAGAGCTTGCCTTCGTTGAGGAAGGCGACCCGGTCGGAGAGCTCGTCGGCCTCGAGCATGTCGTGGGTGGTCAGCAGCACCGCGGCGCCCCGCTGCGCCTCGTGCTTGATCAGCGCCCGGATCGCGCGGCTCGACACGGGATCGAGCCCGCTCGTCGGTTCGTCGAGGAACAGCACGTCGGGCCGGTTGACCAGCGCGCGGGCCATCATCAGCCGCTGGCGCATGCCCTTGGAATAATTGCTCACGCGTTCCCGGCCGCGGTCGGCGAGCCCGACCGTGCGCAGCAGCCCGTCCACATCCCAGTTCGTGATGCCGAACAGGTTCGCGAAGAAGCTGAGGTTTTCCCGACCGGACAGATCGAGATAGAGGTTCTTCTCCTCGAAACACACACCGATCCGGGCCTGTAGTTCGGGATTGTCGCGAGTCATTTCCGCGCCCAGGATGCGCACGCTGCCCGAGGCGGGCGACAGCTGTCCGGTGAGCATCTTGATGGTGGTGGATTTACCCGCGCCGTTGGGCCCCAGGAAGCCCAGGATCTCACCCGGAATCACGTTGAAGCTGATGCCCGCGACTGCCTGCAGCTTGCCATAGGCGTAACTGATGTTGTCCACCTGGATGGCCGGGGCCGGAGCAAACCGGTCTGGAGCCGAGGTCATGGCTTCTCACTTCTCCCGGTAGCGGGTCAGGGCGTCGTCCAGGGCGCACTTGAACGCCTCGAGATCGTCGGGCGTGAAGAGCAAGCGGCGGACGTGGCCCTTGTTCTTGTCGATAACCACGTGCTCGACGAAGTTGGCCCAATCCAGTTTCAGCGCCGGTCGGAAATTCTTCAGGTGCAGATCGCCTCGGGTAAGCCCCTTGACCTCGGACTCGGAGATCACGACCTCCTCGATGTGGGCGAACGGCACGGTCATCATGCCGAAATGGGTGTCGAATTCCACGCGGTCGTCATAGATCCGGTATTCCTGCCAGAGACTCTTGGCGTTACTGCCGGACGTGTAGAGTGGCGTGCTGCTCACGGCTTGAACTCCCTTCCGGTTACGGCGGACTGCCGTTCCCGTCGCGCGGGTTACGTGTGACACTTTACCCGGGACGTTACGATGCGCCAACCCTCGAATGCGCTTCAGTGTACGCATGTTTGTACCCGAGTACATGTAGTAATACGTCCGAGTACATGCATCATTACACCCGAGTATATAAATCGTGTCGCCGCGCGAGTCGTTGTCGGCCACCTGTCTCGCGGCCGGCCACGCGGCGCAAGAACGGCCGCGCCAACCAACCTGACAACCTGGTCACCCGGTGAGACGGGTGTTTTCGGCTGAGGCATGAGCGAGGTGACGGTCTGGTATTGTCCGTTGGTCGGCGTCGGTGATAGGCTGTCCAACACGCCGGGATACTGGCGCCCGGATGCATGCAATCGGCGCGTACGCACCGACGGCTCGAACCAAGAGACAATCAGACGCGACACGCTCGACTGGAGATACCCATGTTCACCCATCTTTGCGTCTTCTGCGGATCCCACCCGGGTAACCGGACGGAATACCGCGGGGCGGCACGCGCGCTCGGGCAAGCGCTCGCGTCCCGGTCCATCACACTCGTCTACGGCGGCGGACTGCGCGGCGTGATGGGTGCACTGGCCGATGCTGTGCTCAAGAACGGCGGCGCGGTGCTGGGTGTCATCCCGGATCACTTGAAGATCGACGGCGTCTTCCATCCCGGTCTGACCGAGTTGACCGTGGTGTCGTCGATGCACGAACGCAAGGCCCTGATGGCCCGCCGCGCCGACGGCTTCGTCGCCCTGCCCGGTGGACTGGGCACCCTGGAGGAGCTTTTCGAAGCGCTGACCTGGGCCCAGCTCGGACTCCATCGCAAACCGTGCGGTGTGTTCAACGTTGGAGGATATTTCGATGGTCTGTTGCGTTTTCTCGAGCACGGCGTGACGGAAGGTTTCCTCGCGGCGTCGCACCGCGATCTGCTTCTGGACGACACGGAGCCGGCGAGACTGCTCGATCGTCTGGCGGCGTTCGAGGCGCCGGCTGTGGACAAATACCCGGAACTGGCCGACGCCCGCAGGCTAGACGGCGAAGATAGACGATGATCGGCGGTGGCGAGCGGCTCAGGTCAGCCAGTCGATCACGTACACCGGCCAGATCGACGCAAGAACCACGTTGACGACGGCATCCACGCCGAATCTGAAAAGGAATTCTTCCAGGAAAAAGTCCACCACGCCGTCGGCTTCCTGCCACGCCTCGACGAAGTCGATGACGGTGAGATAGATGTAGGTGATCAGGGTACCGGCGCCATAGAAACCGCCGCCGAACTTCAACCACATTCTACGGGTCGAATCGACTCCTTCGTGCAGCAGAACGCCGGGCAGCTGTTTAATGGTGCCCGGCAGGTCGGTGAGGTCGAGTTCGTCGAAACGGGAGCCGGCGTCGGAATCCGGGTTGGACCGGGTTGGATCCGCTGTATCGGTATCTTTGGGATTCGGGTCGTTTGGGTTCTGGTCGTTCGGATTCGGATCATCGTTTCTTGATCTGCCCATGCTCGTCCCGTCCGTTTCCGTTCATGGATTCGCCACGACACCGTCTGCTCGATCCGCCGCCGCGATCGAGAGAGGCGACCGAACTAGGCGAACTAGCCGGCCATTATTCGAGATTCGACCGGGCGCCGGTCAAATGAAGCAACCGTCTGGTCGACAGAAAACCCACAATGCCCGCAACCGGTGAGGTGACGAGTCCGGGAAAATAGCCGCCCGCCCAGACCGCCAGCAGTGGATGTATGATGCCGTTGAGGCACATCGCCAGACCGAAGAACCAGACCGGGAAATAGGCGATCGTGACGCCGCGCAACACGCCATACGCCGCCAGCGACCAGATCCCGAGCCAGAACACGTTGAATCCGACGAACGTCTCGGCCGACAGCGGGGACAGGCCCAGCAAGACCGGATAGCGTACGTGAAGACCGCCGACGAACTCTTCGATGGCGTGGGCACACTGGCAGGCTATGCCGAGCAGAAAGATCTCGACGAGTTTCGTACGAGCCTTGATATCGGCGTGCCTCGGTGATCGGGTCGAGGCCAAGATGCCGGCCGTAAATAGGAGCAGTAACAGTAACGCTGGAGCAAGCAGGCCGCTTTGTCCGTTCTCACCCATTCCGGGATCCCTTGTCCGTCGGCGGTTGGAAGTTACAGGCCTATCCCGAAGTGCATACCCACAAACGAATCGGCCGGGTCCCCGCCGGCGTCAATCTGCCGGTACCAGCCCACGCCAACGTTACAGAGGGCGAGAAAGGCGCTCCTGAGTTCGGCTCCCAAGAAAGTGCGATCGGGCTTCGTGGCCAGCGGATTCCCCCACGTACGCAACAGAACGGCGCGTGCTTCCACGAAGAACCCCAGGTCGCCCCGGTGCTCCTCGCCTTCTTCTGCCTCACGATCGATCGAGAACAGACCCTGGTAACCAGCCCCGAAACGCCCGCCGTCGGTACCCGGACTCAGAACGACGCTGAAATTGTGACGCCACGGCTTGAATCCCGGTCCACTATTGAACTCGTGAATGTAGCGCGAGGTGAATGACCAGCGATCGGGCGCGCCCCACTCGATGGAGGTGATGGGAAGAAATATATCGTCCGAGCTCGTGCGTTTCAACAGGCGCATGGGTTGGGATTTCGCGTCGGTTGCCCAATTTTCCTCGTTCCACGCAAGTTCCTCGTTCCACACCATATCCCGGCACAACGCGATATCCGCGCATCCCGCGACAAGACAGAAGCCGAGCAAGAGTATACCGGGGGCCTGTGCCCGCAATGTCAGGTAGTGGATCATGCGTGTTCTCCTCCGGATTGAATCAGCCGGCGGCTCTCACCTCGCGCATGAACCCGGCGAGCTTGTGTTCGTCGAGTTTGTCGTCTGTTCGTACGCCCGTGCAGACATCGACACCAAAGGGTTTAACGGTGCGAATGGCTTCACGGACATTCTCGGCGTTCAGTCCGCCGGCCAGAAAAACCGGCAACCGGGATTGCGACACGATGCGAGCGCTGAACGTCCAGTCATGGGTTCGGCCGGTCCCTCCGAGTTCCTTGGTGGGAAGCGACTGGTTGCCGGAGTCCAGAAGCAGTGCGTCGACCTCATCGTGCAGCGCAAGGGCCTCCGCTACGGATGTCTCGTCGACGACCTGGACAACCTGGACCAGGGCGACCCCGGGCAATGCTGCCCGCAGGTCTGCATAGACGCTTGTCTCCACACGATCACACAGCTGTATGGTGTTCACGCGACAGTACCGCTGCTGGTCGATGATGTCTGACGCCGAGACCCGGCTCGTCAACAGGACCGTCGCTACCGGTGGCGGAACCGTCGCCGCGATCTCGACAATGCTGGTTTCGGAAATCACCCCGGGACCGCTCGGCATTGCCGACACCAGACCGATCGCCGAAGCTCCGAGCCGTACCGCCAGTCGTGCCTCCTCGACGGAGCCCATGCAGCAGATCTTCGTTCGTCGCATATCACATCCGATCCGTTCCGTCGCCGAACACCAACCCGTTCATTCGCCGCTGTACGATTCCATGTGTAGTTTTCCGACGCTAGCGTTCATTCCATTCCGATTCCAGAATGCCGAACACCAGGTCGTCGACCCAGCCGCCCTTGAACCAGAGGCTCTGACGAAAATGTGCTTCCTGCCGCATGCCCACGCGTTTCAGCAAGGCGATACACGGCTCGTTGCGCGGATCGACCGATGCAAAAACGCGGTGCTTCCCGAGTCGATGAAAGAGATGTTCGACGACGCCGGTGACGGCTTCGGTCCCGTACCCCTGTCCCTGATTCTCCGACGACACGGTAAAGCCGATTTCCACCTGCCGTGGGTCGTTGGCTGCGCAATGGACGCCGAGATCGCCGATGAGTCGGCCCGACTCCCGGTTGCGAATGGCGAACTGAAACCAGGTACCGGCTGTGTCGAAGGCATTCGACTGCAGGCCGGCGATGAACTCCTCCACGTCACCGAGCGCCTGGGGTTCGAACGACTGATAGCGGCAAATATCCGGATCTGAGCGGTACACGTACATCGCGGGCGCGTCACCGGCAACCAGACGAGACAGTCGTAATCGCCGGGTCAGAATCTCGGGTGCCGCCATGCGCCATCTCCTTCTTGCCGGTCCAGGTGTCCGTCAGAAGATATCGTCCATGCCTGCTATGAACGCTCGTTTCCCTCCGTTGGACGGGTGACGGATACAGACCGGTGATTCTTTGGGAAAAGCCTGCTGCAGGCCTTTCAATCCCTGCTTACCGATCGCGGCAATCGTTTCTGGACAATACAGTGCCGCTATCTGTTCGAGGAACCCGCTCCCGACGCTGATTTCGCCAGGCGTCGGCGGACGATTGCTATCCGGCTCACCGGGCTTGTGCGGGTGGAAAGGAAAGGAATTCCAGAACAGCGGTGTCACACCCTTGCCGGACAGGTACTCCCAGACCATCGTGGCCGTGTTCTCCGCAGCGACCTTCGGCAGGTGTATCCTGTCCTTCAGCGCCACGAGCAACGGGTGGTCGAAGCGCTGGAATACGGCGCCGCTGGTGAAGGGTATGCCGGTGATCGCGCATCCCTTGTGGCCCGGTGCTTCACCGACCAACAGTACTCGATGCCCGCTCCGCGACAGCATGTACTCGAGATACAGGCCGAGGTTTCGCCGGGTATTCCGGTTCCGGTACGGATTGTAAACGGTTTCCGAGCTGCCGTGCTTGCCGAGATCACGCAGGAATTGGTTGGTGGTCATCCGGAAATTCTCGTACCCCTGAATTCGACCGGCGCGTTCACGCGTCCGGTGCTGTGTCCTGTTTGCCGACCGGGTGCCGCAAGCGAAACACGGTGCCCTCGCTCTCGGAAGACGTGAAATCCACCTGTCCACCAAGCACATCTTCGCCCAGCAGCTTCATGGAAAATGTGCCGATACCCCTGCCTGCCTCGGCCTTGGTGCTGTAGTTGCACTGGAACAATCTGCGACCGACCTCGTCGGGGATTGCCGCCCGGTTCCAGACGCAGAACACAAGGTCCCCGTCCTGAGATTCTACCCACATCCTGACGGTATCGCCAGCGTCGGTTGCTTCCAGTGCGTTGGTAACCATGTTGTTGAGCACCCGTGATAGGGCGGAAACGTCGGTGGTAAGATCAAGGTCGGGATCCGGTGCCCTAATCTCGACCTGCCTGGCTTCGGCTGCGGGGTGCTCGGAAAAGAAACGACCGAGTCGCCTGACGATCTGGCCCACGCTGGTGGTGCGCCAGACCGGACGGTACTTGCCGGTGTCGACGGACGACAGGTACTGCTGAATGGCAACCTCCCTGTGCAACTGAAGGGCCGTGTCGTAGATCGTCCCGGCCAACTCGTCGTGACTGGTCGCGGCAAGCGTCTCGCACGCCTGGACCAGCACGGTCAGCAGGTTGTTGACATCGTGGAAGAAAGTCCGCTCCAGCGCGGCTCTACGCTGTTCAACGGTGACGTCGTGAACAAGCAGCAGCAGGAACCGATTTCCGTCGATGACGACGGGCTGGGACCGAACCAGCAATGCGATGTTCACTTCCTTCCCGTGCCTGCGAGCCGTGAGCGCACACAGGCGTTCCTCCGGCGCGTTGTGATCCGAGCTCACCACGATCGCTATGGCGGCACCACACGTCGAGCAGAACCTGGTCGTGCCGCAACCTGCGGGTACATCATCGGCGTGAATGCAGCGCAGCGCCTCGCCGAGGCGGAGTCCCAGGGCTTCTTCCGGGTCATCGATGCCAAGCGTTCGCAAGAAGGCGTCGTTCAGAGCCAGAATCTGTCGTTGCTCGTTCATGACCGCCAGCAAGCCACTCACCGACTGAAGCAGTGCGGAGAAGATGGCGCTGTCGCCGACGATGCGGACCTCGCTGCCGAATACGTCTTTCGGGGCTCTCTCCGGTGGCGCGAAATAGGTTTCCATGTGCTCTTCTCCTTTACGGACTACGCCACTGATCCAAAGACCACCACCGGACGACGGCTCGGCGTGACCGGCGACCTACTCAGGCTGATGTTCTTCTCCGGGAGTTATCGTTTCACTGCTTCGAGATAGATCGCGTTCATCGGTATCTCTGCGACCGGCTCCACGCAACACCGAGTGACGTCGAAACCGGCCGACTCCACCCAGGCGTTCAAATCCTGTCTGCTATATCTGAGAGCGACAATATCAGATTCGTCGCCATAGTCAATGGCGCCATCTCCGTCCCAGGTCGCCACGACCAGCCGGCCGGCCGGCCGCAGAACCCGGTACCACTCGCGAAGAGCGACGCAAGCGCCTTCCGGATCAAGGTGGTGAAGGGCAAAGAAATTCAGGACGGCTGCTGCTTCGTTGTCCTCGACTTCCGTCAACCTGCGCATATCGCCGACAGCGACGCGTCCGCGCGACCCGAGTTTCTCCGCGGCGATCGCAACCATCCGCGGCGACAGATCCACTCCCAGCAGCCGGCGATCTCGATCATATCGATCGTGATACATCGCGAGCATATGACCCGAACCGCAGGCCGTGTCGATCAGCGCGCCATCGATAGGCTCCAATCGCTCGTTAAGGCGCCCGAGAATATCCGCATACACAGGCAGATCGATCTCCGAGTCCATCATCTCGGCGTACGAGTGGGCCGTTTCCTCGTACATCTTGCGTACTTCATCTGCAGACGATGGTTTCACGGTCTTCCTGTCTGTTTCGGCAGGCCGGGGTTCTTTCCGATCCGCCGACATAGATATATTTCCGATTCATAACCTGTTTCAGCATTGGCGATGTTCGAACGCATGTTTACGATACCTGGCAATCTGCTGGCTCGCAACAGGGACGTTACCGCCGACCTGAACTTCACCGCATCCCCGTCTGCGATTCGATCCCGATCATCAGCTAGCCCGAGATACGATTTACGTTAAACCAGAAGCCGGAATCGTCCGAACAATAATACATAAGGATAACGTGTTTACCGAAGGTTCAGGTCCGCCCCGGGGCCTCGCTATGGTAACGGGAATCGCTGGCCGGTGCCGATCCCCCACGAACATGACCCCGACGGCGAAATCGGCGAGCCCACCGTCCAGGAACTGCGTCTGGATGGCGAACAACAGACCGGGGTAAGAAAAGGAGCAGTTGATGTATACGGAAGACGGTGACGAACGGCGCTTCAGCTGGAGCGACCTGGGGGATATCGAGCAGGGACGTCCGAACCTCGGCGACACCACCTCGGTGGCGCTCTACCGGTTGTTGCAATACACCATGCGGGATGTTCTACGAAACAGGTTCGATCCGCAGATCGCCGAGGAGATCTTCTTCGAATCGGGGCGCAGGGCCGGCCTGGAGTTCTGCAGCATGATGCTCGATCGCAGCCTGGACTTCCAGCCCTTCGTGGCCCAGCTGCAAGCAACCCTCGAGAAACACGGGGTAGGAATCCTGCGTCTCGAGGAGACCGACTTCGAGAACCGGACCATCACGCTGGCCATGTACGAAGATCTGGATTGCTCCGGCCAGCCTGATACCGGTGAGATGGTGTGCAGCTACGACGAGGGGTTCTTTGCCGGTGTCCTGGAAGGCTACACGGGCGAGTCCTTCCAGGTGAAGGAAGTGGACTGCTGGGCTGCCGGCGGACGGGTCTGCCGATTCAAGGCGCAGCCGTTGCCCGTTTGATTCGCTCCGCGATTCTGCTCGGGCGATGCCACCAAGGCCACAAACCGTACCTTTACGGCATCGCCTACCATACCTGCCTCTCCCAGCCCGGACGATTCGATTGGCAATCCGGTACCAGCACATTGTGAGTGTCAGCGGGTGGCAAGCGGCGCGGGTTGAATCATGGGTTCGAAAGTCCCATCCCGCGAGTCACCCGGGCACTACTTCAGTTGCTCGACTTCGTAACCGAGTTCCCTGAGCTGTTCGATTACGCCGTCCTCGCCGACCAGGTGTGCCGTACCGACCAGGACGAACTCGGTTGCCGGAGTGGTGAGGTATTCTTCTATCCTGGGTATCCAGTCCGAGTTTCTCTCGACGATCATCATGTCGTACAGCTTCGGGAATTCCTGCTGCATCTCCTCCAGGAACATGTCGTCCAGCGTGTCCATGTCGCCGGTCTTCCAGGCTGCAACCATCTTGTCGAACATGTCGCCCATTTTGTGCATCTCATCGAGGTTGTAGAGAATGAACGCACTCTCGTTCCCATCACCCATCGCGGTCACCAGGTCGATCTGCTCCTCGATAGTCTCGAGTCCCTGGATAGTCTTGTCGTCGGCTGTAGCTTTGCCATGGTAGTAAAGATCTATACCTTCCTGATCGACTCCCAGTTTCATGAGCTCCAGCGCCACCAGGGAGAGGGCTACCATGCCGGGTTTCATCTGGTTCATCGAGGCCAGCGGGATGCCGTTCTCATCGCAGTATTCCTTCAGCTTCCGGTAGGCTTCGGCGGAGAGGACCTGGTCGAGTGTGCGACCATCCGTATACGATGCCTTGGACAGCAGAGCCCGCTGAAACTCCGGCGTCGCCACGTCGGCAAGGTCGACCTCGAACACGAGTATGTCGGAAGCGCCGTATACCGTGTCGAACTCGGGCGGGAAAGGGCGATCCGATGCACGCAAAAGGTGAATCGTGCCACCGATGTAGGTCACCGATGAGTCAGTCCTGGCGACCCAGATCGACGTCTCACACAATGCGGGTGTCGCCATCAGCAGAACCAAAATTGAAGATGCAACCAGCCTGTTCATGGTCTGCCTCCTGTCAAATGAACCCGAAAAGCGACGACAGCGCATACAGGACCAGCGATATGGAAACCAGCGCGGTGCCGTTGCCGAGCGCGGCGTCTCCCTTGTCTTATGGTTTTTCAGGCATCGTGGGGTGGATTGTCGCTCAAGGCCATCACCGCGTCAACGGGCCGATATACCGAGTCGGACCGACTGTTCTGCTCTCGCAGCGGCAGATATCCGAAATACGACTATCATATCCCTGACTGTAGACCAACCCGTAGCACATGGAGCACTGTGGATGGAAGCTCAGAAGCCCCCGGTAGTTCGCTCCAAGCGTGTAAGGAGAAAACCATGGACACCTTTGCCGCCATCGAGGCACGACGCGCGGTCAAGCATTACGACCCCGAACATCAACTGACGGATCAGGAGGTCGAAAAACTGCTGTCGGCGGCGGCGCTGTCGCCGACGGCGTTCAATATCCAGAACTGGCGAATCGTCAAAGTGACCGACCCGCAGTTGCGCGGCAAGATACGTGAGGTCGCCTGGGGCCAGGCTCAGGTCACAGACGCCTCCTTGCTGCTGGTCCTGACCGCGGATCTCAAAGCGTGGCAGAAGGAGCCGGAACGCTACTGGCGCAACGCCAACGCGGACGTACAGGGATTCATCGTGCCCGCCATCGGCCAGTACTACGATGGGCGCGACCAGGTGCAGCGGGACGAGGCGATGCGCTCCTGCGGTATCATCGCCCAGACCATCATGCTGGCGGCCAAGTCCATGGGTTACGATTCCTGCCCGATGGACGGCTTCGATTTCGACGCCGTGGCCAAGCTGATCAACCTGCCCGACGATCATGTAATATCCATGTTCGTCGTGGTCGGGAAAGCCACCGGTGAAGCCAACCCGCGCGGTGGGCAGCTGGCGCTCGATGAGATCGTGATCGAGAATACGTTTGATTGATAGATTGTACTGGAACCGGCGCGGCTTCGAGGTCGCGCCGGATTGTTGATCTGTGAAAGATAAAGTACGTAACCACCAACCATCACGGTCAGCGCAGTCAACGTGTGTTCGACGACCGCCCCCGCGGCCCCCGGGGGTCCCTGCCCCGGTAACTCTTTGCGAACCTACATCTCGGTCACGCTCGTGATGGCCGCGGCAACGTTAATACCCTACGAACGATATCAGCCCTTTGACTCAGGCGAAGGTCTTTGCAACACGCTTCGAGACACGAAAGTACCAGGTCCACACGATGGCCCAGGCGAGTGCGATGGATGCTATTGCAGCGAGCGTCAAGCCTTCCGACCCCTGCAAGGGTCGGTCCATGCGCAGCACACCGTATAGTATTCGTACCGCGATCAATCCCGCTCCGATCCATAGTCCAGCAATGTTCCACGCCGGCGCAGACGGCACCTTCCTGACCAACAATACGAGCGGCACAGAGAGAACGAGGAAGATCCCGGCGAAGAGGCCCAGAGGATAGTCGAAGAACCACCCGGACAATCCTGCGGCGTAAAAAGCCAGCAGCGGCGCCGAACAAATGAGGTATATCAATAACCAGCCTTTGATACTTTCCATCGCCATCCTCGCCCCCCTTATCACAGGTGCCACTGTATGATCGGCTGTCGCCTAACCGGGCTGGTCACTCGAACCTGTATCTTACCAACCACTCGACGACGGTCTGCTGCATCGTCGCCCCGTTCCTTGGCCACTGCCACAGCCCCTTCGCGTCACGACCAGCAGCGATTTCCAACCTGTGGTCAGCCCCCGGAAAGACGTGTAGTTCCACTTTTTCCGGGGACGGGAAGAGACTCTTGAGCTTGTTTCCGTTTTCCACCGGTGGAGTGATCCAGTCGTTCCCTCCATAAAGAAGGAGCACAGGCAGGTCGAGGCTCGCAACCACGCTGGCGGGTTGGTGTGGCGATCGATTTTAGCAATCGTATAGTTGAGGGTGTTGACTCGTACGTTTAGTGCTTTTATACTCTTGTCCAAAGACTTGATCTCCTGACCTTTCACCCCAAGTCCCCTATCTAGGTGTTTTCGATTCTTCAGTGCCCGCACGGTACCCATCACGGACAAACCGACTAATCCCAACGCGATAAAACGCGCTAATACTGTATTGTTTTGCGAACCCCAAAGGCTAAATGCGACAATAATCGCGAAAGCCGCTGCCAGCAGTAAAGTTTGCTGCGAGTCTCGCCGCCCAAGCGCTTCCCGATATTCAGGGGGTATATCTCGCACTAGAGAGTTGTAGTCTCTCACAGTAGTCGCCTGTTCATCGGTAGCAGCTTTTAACAAATTTCTCTTTTCTGAAAGCGTTCGCTCCATTTCACACAATTCCAATGAGCATCGCACATAATCGCGACAGAGCTTTGGGAGTTTGGGCATGTTAACCATTTGTTGTTGAACACGAAGAGATAGGTATATTGGTTGCGCGGCCGTCTGATCCATCTTCGCCTGCGACAAAGCCTGCGCCCACAGGCCCTTTCTAAGCCGTCGCTGCTCAATCTCTTCCATCGCCAGCGCGTAGTAAGCTCCCTCCACGCCATCGGTAGCAAATAACTGCGCCAGCCGTCCTGCCAGCATCAATCCCCTCCATTATAACGTCGGCTTCAGCTGCGAGATCGGTTGGCGCGGACCTGGCGCCAGCCAGGGCCGTGACAAGCGGCTTCGACAGCTGAAAGCAGCGGTTAGAGTGCTGTCCACATCAACGGCGCGACGCGTTCCAGTACTTTTCGAGCGTCCACCACGGGTCAGAGTCGCGTAGCACCGAGCGCAACTCGCTTACCAGCGTATAGTACTCAGCCTCGTTGAGCTTAGTCCAAGCCAACGATTTCCAATGAGCCTTATACGGAGACACGACGGTCTCATCTGACGCTAAGTTCTTTAGCAGGATGCTGTCAATAGGAGGGTGTGCCACTGCCGAGAGTGAACTGTTCGCGCCAGGCCCAACTACAGCCATGGATTTCAGATAGACTGCGACAAGTTTTGCTACCCGGCCATACGTTACATTTGGTTGTCCGTTGTCTGACAAGTACTTCATCGCGGATTTACACCAATCCCGGTGTCTTCGATCGAAAACGCGAGCTCCAATGTTGAGAGAAGCTGGTTTCCGCAGAAAGGACGGGAGTGACGTCGCCTCAATCGCCGAAACCAACGCTTCTGTACTCGCGAAGGCACGCTGTGCCGCGCGGGCGGCTGCCCAGGATGCAAAACGATGACGATGCTCGAAATGGTTGTACGTCATGTCTCTTCGTCACTCTAACTAGTATTCACCAATCCCAAATACCAGCTCAGCTGCGAAGCAAGTCTGAAATCACACACGTCAACCGCAACCAACGCTATTGATCGCGTGAGTCCTATCAGAATTCGACATTTCGCTTTTGCTGCGATATCAGATACGCTGCAGGAAACTTTCGTCTAAAAAATCTACCACGTTCCGTTCTGCGATGTCAATTTCGCTCATCCAGCCGGTTATTCGCATACCTGCCACCGCGAATCACCCGCGAGGACCAACCACCCCCCAGAACACCACCATGTACCCGACGACAATACCCTGATGCACCAGAAATGGCGGCCACACCGAACCCCACCGCTCACGCAACCAGCCCAGAAAGGCGCCAGCCGCCAGCACAAGCAAGACCAGCCCGCCTGCCAGCACCCGGTCCTCGATCAATGAGAACAAGGTCAGTGCATGGTAACTCGTGTAACCGATAGCAGTAACGAGTATCGCTACCGAACGCCGCGGCCAGTGCTGAAATCGTTCGTGCAGGTAGCCGCGCCAGAACGTCTCCTCGGCGAAGGCGTCGATCAGGACCATGAACAGCAGCACCGAGCGAGCGTTGCCGGGGGTGATCGACCAGGCGGCGAGCTGCCCGGTCAACGCATCGTGGCTCACGCCGCCGGCGTCACCGGCAGTGCCGAGACCGCTGATCAGCCATGGCCACCGCTCTACGCCAAACACGATGGCGGCACCGCAGAACACACCGAGCCCGAGTCCAAGTACCACGCCCGAACGATTTCCCGAACGAATACCCGATCCAGCAAGCCCGATCCGCCGCAAATGCCCCCGCAATCCAACCCGCCGCACCCACACAGAATCCACCATCGGCAAGGCCAGACACGCAACGATGGGGTACAGAAAGAACGTCGCCGCCAGGTTCTGAAACACACCCAGCGGAATGACCACCGCCAAGGGCGCCAGGACCATCAGGATGGGGGGGAAGTGACGAGACATCCAGTTACTCCAGCTACCGATTCACTCTTGCCTGTTGCTCCGGCGCAACAACGCCGAATGTGCCCATGCATACAAAAGTACACCCGGCTGTACTCGAGTGCACCCGGGTGCACCCGCACCCGGACCCGCATTCGCACACACCCACTCACAAAACCACAAAAACCAAACAAAAAACCAACCCCACAAGCCGGTTGGTTTTCTGTATTTTGTATTCAGCGCACTGTATATTGTATACAGGCTGGCCTAACTCCCTACCAACAAACAAGTCCCCATCGAATCCCCATCACTGCCCCGACAGATAAATCGCCCGCATCCGCGCCTCGGCCCTGTCGACCGCCTTGCGCGCGCGCTCCAGATCCACCTCGTCGTCACCTGATTTCAGCATCTGGCGAGCACGTTCTAGCGCCGTCTTCACCCGCTCCACGTCGATCTCGCTCGACTCCTCGCAGGTATCGCACATGATGTTGACCGTGTTGCAGGAGACCTCGACGAAGCCGCCGGTGACCGACATGAACTTGGTGTTGCCGGCGTCGTCGAGCTTGATCTCCACGACGCCCGGTCTGAGGCTCGTCACCAGCGGGGCATGGTTCGCCCAGATGCCGAGGTAACCCTCGGTTCCCGGAATGATCACCGAGACCGCTTCCTGCTCGAAGGCCGTCTTCTCGGGGGTGACCATGTTCACCTGGAATGACTTTGCCATGCTCGTTTACCCCTCCGCCTGCATCTTCTCGTAGTTCTCCAGCACCTCTTCGATGGCGCCGCACATGTAGAAGCACTGCTCCGGGATGTGATCGTAATCGCCGGCGACCAGGCCCTTGAAGCTGCGGATTGTGTCCTCGAGCTTCACGTAGCGGCCCTCGCGGCCGGTGAAGGCCTCGGCCACGAAGAAGGGCTGGGACAGGAACTTCTGGATCTTACGGGCGCGCTCGACGATGACCTTGTCCTCGTCGCTCAGCTCGTCCATACCCAGAATGGCGATGATGTCCTGCAGGTCCTTGTAACGCTGCAGGATCGACTGCACTTCGCGGGCGATGTTGTAGTGCTCGTCGCCCAGGATCCGCGGGTCGAGGATCCGGCTCGTGGAGTCGAGGGGATCGACCGCGGGGTAGATGCCCAGCTCCGCGATCTGACGCGACAAAACGGATGTGGCGTCGAGGTGGCTGAAGGCCGTCGCGGGGGCGGGGTCGGTCAGGTCGTCGGCGGGCACGTAGATGGCCTGCACCGAGGTGATCG
>CAYLIV010000057.1:0-18562 GCA_964384055.1 uncultured Fibrobacteraceae bacterium | reverse complement strand
GTCCGCAGACAGATCCGGACCAGCATCAACATCACCGGCACTTCGATCAGGACGCCCACCACCGTGGCCAGCGCCGCGCCCGACGACAGCCCGAACAGGATGGTCGCCGTGGCGATGGCCACCTCGAAGTGGTTCGAGGCGCCGATCATGGCCGTCGGCGCCGCATCCGCGTACGACAGCCGCAGACGCCGGGCCAGGAAGTAGCCGATGGCGAAGATCAGTACGGTCTGCAGGAACAGCGGTACCGCGATCCAGACGATGGTCAGCGGATTCGCCGTGATCACTTCACCCTTGAAGGAGAACAGCAACACGAGTGTGGCCAGCAACGCGGTGATCGTGATGGGCGTTAGCACGGGCAGGAAACGTTCGTCGAACCAGGTCGCGCCTCGCCCGGCGATGATGGCCTTGCGGGAGAGATAGCCGGCCACGAGCGGCAGCGCGACATAGATACCGATCGACAGCAGCAGCGCCTGCCAGGGCACGGGCAGCCGGCCGATACCGAGCAGGAAACCGCCGAGCGGACCGTACAGGAACAACATGGTCAACGAGTTGATGGCAACCATGACGAGGGTGTGGCCGTCGTTGCCCCGGGCGAGATATCCCCAGACCAGCACCATGGCGGTGCAGGGCGCAATCCCCAGCAGGATGCAGCCCGCCAGATACGAGCGCCACAGCGGCACTTCGAGCATCTTCACGCCGTCGACGAGCACGACCGTGCCCACGCCGTGACTCGCGCCGACCGGCAGATCGAGCCCGAGCGGGAACTTGATCAGGTCGACGGCCTCGGGTCCGATGAACCCGCGGAAAACCGTACCCAGGAAAAACACCGCGATGCCGTACATGGTGAAGGGTTTGACGGCCCAGTTCAGCAGCAGGGTCAAGCTCACCGGACGGGTGCTCTTGCCGGCTCTGACCACCTCGCCGAAATCGATCTTGACCATGATCGGATACATCATGAAGAACAGGCAGACGGCGATGGGAATCGAGACCACCGGCGCACCGTCGACATCGAGGGTCAGGCCGTCCAGCGAGCGGGCGAATCCGGGCGCCAGCTTGCCCAGCACGATGCCGGCGCCGATACAGAGAATCACCCAGACCGTCAGGTACTTCTCGAAGAAGCCGAGGCCCTGGGGTTGTCTTGTGATGCAGGCTTCTGTTGCCATCGGCACGGTCCTCGTGCGCGACACGTCCGGTCGCGATCAACCCATCTCCAGGTCGAACTCCATCATGTCGAACCAGAAGCCCGAGTTGCCGACACAGTCGATTTCGGCCTGCACCAGCGCTTCGTGGCCATCCTCGATCTTGACGAAGCAGGCAAACAGCTCCTGTCCATCGTCCGTGAGTTCCTGCGCCATCTGTCGGTAGAAAGCGCCGGTTTCCCGTTCCACTTCCAGCGCCTTCTTGAGCATCTTCAGCTCGATACCGCTGTCGTCGGCGGCCAGTCGGTTCTCCAGCTTGGCGATGCCGGCGGTTATGGCTGCTCGCGAGGGCAGGGCCGACGTCAGGTCGTCCGCGGTCACGTGCCCGGTTTCCTTCCACTCGTCGAGCTTGTGATGCAGGAAATCCACGTGTCCCTGTTCCTCCGCGGCCAGCGCCTTGAAGACACGCTTGCCCACCTTGTTGGTTGCCGTCTCACACGCTTCGGCGTACACGTCGCGCACCTTGATTTCGTAGTCGATCGCCGATTTAAGCGCTTCTTCGAGGGTCATCTCGTACCTCCAGGCAGTTCCGCTCGGGCTAACTTTCGTTTCGGTCGACACGGCGGCGGGGTTCCCCGCTTGCTGTCAGCGTATCGAGCCTGCCGTTGTGTTTCAATAACAATCGTCCGGCGAGACCTACCGCGCGCTGGGTAGGCGATGCTCTACACCGGTCGTGGCTCGAGCCCCAGCGCCGTGGCGTATCGATCGAGGGCCGTCCGCGCGGCGTGTGCCTCCCGGGCCGAATCCGGTTGGGAGGTTCCGGTCTGCTCGAAGCGGCGTGACAGCACCTGTAGCGTTCCCGATTTTCGTTCAGCCTTGAAATCGTAGCGGGCGATCAGCCGCTCGCCCGCCAGTACCGGCAGGCAATAGTAGCCGTACAGACGCTTGGCGGCGGGTTTGAAGATCTCGAGCACCTGATCGAAATCGAACAGGCGCTTGACGCGGGCGCGGTCCCACAGCAGCGGATCGAAGGGCGACAGCAACACGCCGCGATCGCGGCGCGGGCGCACGGATTCGAGCCGCGCGGCGAGTTGCCGGTCGTCGGGGCGGATCCAGCCGGGCGTGCTGCGTCCGCGCGGGTTTTCGAGGGAGCAGGGCACGATCGTACCCCGCTTGACCAGGCGATCGAGCGTCGCGGCGATCTCCTGGCGCCGATTGTACAGTCGCCACGTGGAGGCCAGGGTGCCGGTGGTCGCCCAGCCATGCCCGGCGAGCGCCTTGAGCAACAGGGTTTCCAGGCCATCACGTTTCGACAGCGCCTGCTGGCGTATCGCATCAGGAATGACCCGCTCGGCGAGGTCGTAGGTCCGCTGGAAATTCTTGCGCTCCCGGATGGCCAGCCTGCCGCTGGACCAGAGTGCCGAGGCGACCCGCTTGGCGACTTTCAGATCCCACCACCCGCGCCCGCCGCGTCCCTCCATGTCCACTGATCGCAACGGCCCCTCGTCGCGGATCCGGCGGACGAGACCGCGCGCAATGTCCGGATGTTCGCCGATGAGATCGCCCCACCAGGGATGGCGCCGGAATTCGCGCCGGCGAAAGGCGAAGGCCGGGTACAGTCCCAGGGGCAGCCAGCTCGCTTCGTGCCCCCAGTACTCGAAGATCGGCTCGCCCGGCTGCAGCAGCTGCTCGCCCAGCGCAGGGTCGAAGCCGAGCAGGCGCGACAGCAGCACGATCGTGTGGCTCCGGGCACCGGCGATGGCGACCGTGTCCAGCTGCAGGTAGCCGAAACGCCCGATGACCGCGGCGGCGGCCTTGCGCGCCCGTTGCCCGCGGCCCGACGCGCGGCGGGGCAAGCCTGTCCACTCGGGCTTGAGCAAACCGGCCCGGGCCAGCGCCAGACGACGTGCCTCGCATATGGTCAGGGTTTCCACGGCGCTCTGTCCATGACGGGTGGCTCCGGGCTCGAGGTGCGGTCCGACATCCATTGCGTATGCCGGCCAAGACCGACGAGCTCGCGCATCGATGGCCGGACTCAAGCTATCTTGCCCGGTGCGCCGCCACACCGCAAGCCTGTATCAGGACCGGAACGCAGAGCGCCCCGGCTCGGGTCCGGGAAAACCGGAATCCGTGCCGGGGCGCACACCGAGCTGTCGGCAGCAACCGCTTCGGCGGTTACTCCCAGTCCACGTCCATCACCCACATCTCCGGCGAGTTGGCGCCGAACACGCAGTAGACGAGTTGCGAGCCGTCGGGGGAATACTCGGGCCAGTAGCCGCCGTTGACCGTGATCTGCAGCGCGGTGCCACCGGCGATCGGGACGACGTACAGCTCCATGTAGCCGCTCTTACGCGACTCGTATGCGATTTCGGTTCCGTCGGGCGACCACGCGGGGTGCCCCTCGTAGTAACCGGTCTCGGTGAGCTGGGTCAGGCCCGTACCGTCGTCGTTGATCAGCCACACCGCGGAACCGCCGCTCGCTGTCGACTCGAACGCGAGTTGGGCGCCGCCGGGCGACCAGGCGGGTGTCCGGTTGGTGATCGGACTGCTGTGACTGGTGAGCGCCTGCGGCGTGTTCGAGTTCGCACGCAGGATGAACAGGTTCGAGTAGCTCGTGCTCACGCTGTTGTACTCGTAGGCGAGATCGCCGTTGATCGAGCACGCCGGACTGCCCTCCTCCACGTCGTCGCCACTGGCGGTCACGCGGGCCGCAGCCGCGCTGGCGTCGGATACTATCGACCAGAGCTTCTTGACGCCGCTGCGATCGGATTCGAAATAGACCAGCGAACCGTCTGCCGACCAGCACGGCGCCGTATCGAATGCCGGATCGGTGGTCAGCTGCACGGGATCGCCGTCGGCGGCGGGCATCTTCCAGATATCCCGGTTCGCCCCCGTATCGGATTCGAAAAGAATCCACGCACCGTCGGGCGAATACGACGGATTCCCGACGAACTTGAGACCGTCGGTGTACTGGGCGGTTACCGGAACACGCGGTTGTGGTTCGTTTGGTCCGCCGGAATCGCTGCTGCATCCGCCCAGTAGCAGCAGACATCCGCCTGCGATCGCCAGCGCTGATCCGACGAGTGTGTATCGTGCGCGTTTCATTCGATCTCCTTCACGCGATTAGCGTCGTGCAGCGCTACGCCACGGGCCGGTGTCGGCGTCCGAGCGAGGCAAACAACGCTCCAGATTCTCGGCACACGTTTCGAGCGGCCAGGGACCACCAGGTGCAAACGTGTTCTCGTAGGCTGTTCTGGAGATCGGCACAGTCAACGGGGAGATTTACGGATTTTTTACCCGGACGCGGTGCGCTGGTGCCGGCGCTGCGAACGCCCACGCCGTGAGCGCCGCCGCGAGCTGGGGATCCACGGCGCGTCGTAACGCGGGCCGCCGGTAATCCGCGGTGACGGTTGGCGGGGAATTTCCTTGATCTTGCCGGAAAGGGGCCGAAACCAGAAAGACATACCGACAGATTCTCGATACACCGACCGAAGACCGCGGTGGTCAGGCCGTACCCCGGTGTTCACCGTCCGCCGGCAGCGAGGAAAGTAACCATGAGCCCCGCGCAATCCGCCTTCCAGATCGCCGACCTCGTCGAGGAGGTCGGCAGCCTACCGACCGTCGCCGCCCAGGTCGTGGCACTGACCTCGGATCCCGACTGCGATCTCGAACAGCTGACGCAGGTCATCATGAGCGACGGCGTGTTGACCATGCGTTTTCTGGCCGTGGCCAACAGTGCGGCCATGTCGCGGGGACGCGAGATACGCGACCTGCGTCCGGCACTCGTCAGACTCGGCATGCGCCGCGTCCGCAATCTGGCGCTGTGCATGGGCATGCACGACATGATGCCGTCTCGCGGCGGCGCGGGCGGCCTGGACCGGCTCGATCTCTGGCGTTTTACCCTTGGCGCAGCCAGCTGCGCGCGCGGTCTGGCTCGCCTTCATAGCGGCATCAATCCGGACGACATGTACCTGATGGGCCTGTTGCACACGATCGGTATCGCCGCCCTCGACCAGAAAGCCGGTCCCGAGTTCCAGACGACGCTGTCAGCCGCCCAAGAGGCTCGCTGCCCCCTGACCGCTGCCGAACCGACGGTTTTCGGATTTCACCACGCCGAGCTGGGCGCGCGGATTCTCAACAACTGGAATCTGCCCGGGTTGTTCGCCCAGGTCGTCCGGCTGACGCCGATCGCCACTTCCCTCAACGGGTGCGCTGCCGAGACCGCAACGCTCGTGGCCGTGTTGCGCGACGCCATCGCCATCACGCGCGCCACCGGAACGGGCAACAACGGCGATGGTGATCCGCCGCCCGCGCTCGCGGACCTTGCCGTGCGGCTGGAGATCGCGGACGACGCGCTGCACCTGCTGGCCGAGCAGGTCGACGAGGAGGTCGACGCAATGGCCCGGGCCCTCGGGCTGGATCTGCCGCACGAGAATCTCTTTCGCGAGGCGGTGACGAATTCCCGTCAAGAGATCGCGCGTCTCGGACTCGAGGGCATCGACGAGGCGTTTGCCCGCAACGAGCTGGAGGCGGAAATGGCCTCGGCACGGGACATCCAGCAACGTCTGCTGCCGGGCACGATGCCCGTCCTGCCCTACGGCGATATCGCGGCGATCAATCGGCCCTCGCGTCGCGTGAGCGGTGACTATTACGACTTCATCGCCATGCGGGGCGGCGGCATCGGACTGGTGGTCGCCGACGTGTCGGGCAAAGGCATGCCGGCTTCTTTGCTGGCCAGCAATCTCCAGGCGTCCTTAAGGGCGCTGGCCACCGTGTACGAGAGCCCCGGCGAACTGCTGGCGGCGGCCAACACGGCGCTGTTCGACAGCACCGATCCCGACAAGTTCGCAACCTTGTTCCTGGCACGGCTCGATGCCGAGCAGCGGCGGCTGGTCTACGCCAGCGCCGGCCACAACCCACCCTTGTTGCTCCACGCCGACGGCCGCGCCGAGTGGCTCAAACCCGACGGTACGCCCCTGGGCATGGTCCAGCAGATGGCCTACCCACAGACCGAGGTACCCCTGGTTTCCGGTGACGTACTGGTCATCTACACCGACGGGGTCACCGAAGCCCGCGACAGTGCTGACAGCGAGTTCACCGAGACCGGTCTCGAAGCTGCCGTCCGCGCCAGCGCACAGCGCTCGCCGGCGCTCCTCGTCGAGGCAATCCAGCAGGCGGTGTACCAGCACGCCGACCCGGCGGCCGCCGGCGCGTCCCCGCTCGGGACAGCCGGGGCCGATCAAGAAGTCACCGCCGGTCAATCGGTCACCGATGCGCCTGAAGCTGACTGGTTGCTGGACGACGATCTGACCGTGATCGTGCTGAAGATCGACTGACACCCGGCGCCGAGATACCGCTTTCCAGAATACTGCATCCACGCTAAGGTGCTGGCAGCCGCGGGTGCTACTTACCGACCGCGCAGGTGCAACCGGCCGGTGGGAATTCCCGTAGGGAGCCCGCACCAATCCCCATCGTGGTAAAAAACCGTTTCCGGTTTTTTGGGTGGTATGTGCTATATTTGGTGCTCAGCAAGACGAAGTACCGCTCGAGGATGGTCCGAACGTGAAGAAAAATGAACAGGAACAATGATGAACGACGAACTGACCCCGGATGACGGGGACCGTGAAGATCCCACCCCGGAAAACAACGCAGAAACGACTCCGAACGCAGACGGCGAAGACAGCACCGGAACGACCGCAGACGGCGAAGACAGCACCGGAACGACCGCAGACGACGTAGCCGACACACCTCCCTCGACCAGCAGTCCCCAGGACGAACCAGCCGACGTCGCACCGCCACCGAGCACCGACATGCCGGAACCGATCGCCGGTGACGACGAGGCCGGAAGCACGGAAGACGAGGACGCGGGCAGCGTGGAGTTCGCCCAGCTGCTTGCAGACAGCGACGCCTCGGAAGCCAAGGAACCCAATCCCGGCGACGAGGTGACCGGAACGATCGTCCAGATCGACGAGCAAAGTGCCTTCGTGGACTGCGGTGGCCGCTGCGAACTGCCGCTGGCCATCACCGAACTGCGAGGCGAGGACGGCGATCTCTCCCATCAGGTCGGCGACGAAATCACGGCACACGTCCAGAAGGTCAATGACGAACTCAAGCTGACGCTGGCCATCAACCTGCGCGAGGCAGGCCTCAAGGCTCTCGAGGACGCGTTCGAGGACGGCACCCCGGTCGAGGGCACGATCCGCGACACCAACAAGGGCGGCTTCGCCATCGACCTGGGCGGCTACCGCGCCTTCTGCCCCTTCAGTCAGATCGGGTTGCGCCGCGTCGAGGATCCGACGCAGTTCATCGATCAGAAACTTCCGTTCAAGATCCTGGAACTATCGAACAACGGTCGCAATATCGTGGTCTCGCGCCGGCAACTGCTGCAGGCGGAGCGAGACAGCAAGGCGAACGAAACCCGCGCCAATCTGAATCTCGGCGACGTGATCGAAGGTACCGTCACCAGACTGGTACCCTTCGGCGCCTTCGTCGATATCGGCGGTGTGGAAGGCCTGGTGCACATCAGCCAGATCTCTCACCAACGCATCAAGGACGCCTCGTCGGTACTCGGCGAGGGGCAGCCGGTCAAGGTTCAGGTGATGGAGATCCAGAATCTCGGGCAGGGCCGCAGCGAACGCATCAGCCTGTCCATGAAAGCGCTGGCCGAGGATCCCTGGCCGAAGGTCGCCTCGCAGCTCCAGATCGCCGCCGACATTCCCGGCAAGATCACGCGCCTGGCGGACTTCGGCGCCTTCGTGGAAGTCAGCCCGGGTATCGAAGGGCTGATCCACATATCGGAGATGGCGCACGAACGGGTGTTTCACCCCCGGGACGTGGTGTCCGAAGGCGAGGAAGTGATCGTCCGGATCCTCGACATCGATATGGGCCGCCGCCGCATATCGCTGTCGCTGAAACAGGTCATTGACGAACAAGAGGACTGATCCGAACGCGCAGCCGGACCGCAACCTCCGGGACATCGTCCACAGCCCGCATCCGCAACCCGGAATGCGGGCTGAATTATGGACTTTCGGACGTCAAACACTTACTATTAGAGACGGTTGCTTCATCGCAGGATATGCCCCAGTGCGTGCGATCCGGGGGGCGGATCCGATGATGGCGCCCCACACACTCCGATGTGAGGTTCCGATCGCAGAACAAGGGAGTATTGACCATGACCGGTCCTCGGAATACTGGAATTCGGATCTTTCCGGCCAGCATCCTGATCATCTGCCTGCTGGGGACGCTCATTGCGGTTTTCGGTTGCGGTGAAGACACACCAACAGACGTCGAGTTCCCTGACCCGCTGGTGCCGCCAACTCCGTACTGGCTCTACAGTGTCTGGGGACGCGGCGCCGACGACATCTATATCGCCGGGCAACCCGGCCTGATCCTTCACTACGACGGTGATGCCTGGGAAACCCAGAATAGCGGTAACGAAGAGAAGCTCATCGATGTCTACGGCCTGGCCGATGGGCCCACGTATATCTGCGGCCACAACGGCACCCTGCTCGTGAACAACGGCGGCGGCTGGAGTGCCATGGACAGTGGCGTGGAAGAGAATCTCTTTGCGGTGGGCGAGTATCTCGACGACATCTACGCCTGTGGTCTCAACGGTACGATACGCCGTCTCAACGGCAGCAACTGGGTGAGCACCGATCTCGACATCATCGGGCGTGATGACTCCGGAACCGTGATCGTCGATACCCTGTATCTCGACGAGGACGTCAAGTCGCTCACGACCATCTTCCACTACGGGATCGGCGGCAGCGACGGATTGATCATCACCGACGATGTGGTCGAGGGCAGTCCGTATGGCTGGATGAAGCGGGTCGTGACCGGCGGCCTCGACTGGATCACCGCTTCCTGGAGCAGCAACCGCGTCGGCTCCAACTTCTGGGCGACCGACAGCGGCAAGCTCTTCCAGCTCTACTTCACCAACGACGGCATGTTCGGCTGGCATGAGCTGTACTCACCGTCGGATCGCGGCATTTACGGCATGTGGGTCAACTACTACGAAGACATCAACGGTCTCGACCACTGGGATCTGTTCATGGTCAGTGTCGCGGGCGAGATTCTCCACGAAACCATCATCGACGAGAACGCAGAGGAATTGTACGCCTCGCTCGAAGTCATGCACGATGCGGGGACCTGGCTCTTCGATATCTGGGGCTACGTCGAGAATCCCGGCGAAAACGACCCCGACGCCATCCTGTACAATCTGTATGCCGTCGGTCTGGATGGCACCGTGCTGCACTACTACGATCCAGACCCGGAGGACGACACAGTCTTGAGGCAATGGTACGCGGAGTCGGTGGGCCTGCCCGACAGCGGCAAAGCTCTACCGGCAACGGATAAATTCGGCCGCGCTTTCTGATCCACGTCCATCGTCTACGTGTTGCGAGCGCGCCGTAAAACGTTGTCAGAAAAAACACCGAACCTGGCAACGTCGTCAATGACCCCCGACCTGCCCGGCCACACCACCGTGGTCGGGCGGTTCCATGTTTCCGGATCCACAGGAGGTTCTCGAATGTCGAAGTACGGTCACCGCTCCCCATGGCGTTTCGCGCCTGTGCCTGCCATTCTGCTGGCCTTGCTGCTCGTCACGCCCGCCCTGGCGGACTATACGCCAGATCCTTCGGCGCCACGCTCCGAGATACCGGCGCAGTACCAGTGGCAATGGAGTCATATATATGCCGATCTCGCAGCCTGGGAAGCCGATATGGCGACCATCGAAGACGATATCGGCGGTCTCGCCGAGTATCAGGGTCGTCTCGGTGAATCGGCCGCCACGCTGGTCGAGTTCCAGGACCTGGTGTACGCCGTACGCAACAAGCTGATGCGACTGGCCATCTATGCGCAACTGCGCTACGACGTCGACCAGGGCAACGACGACAACCGCACGCTGCAGGGACGGGTCGGCCTGATCTTTCCGGTCTACGGCCGGGCCATGGCGTTTGTCGAGCCCGAACTGCTGACGATCGATCCCGCGGTCATCAAGGGCTTCATGGCTGAGAACGAGCAACTGGCCGTCTACGAGTACTATTTTGCGGAGCTGTGGCGGAATCAGAAGCACACGTTATCGGCCGAGGAAGAGGCCATCATGGCGCTTTCCGGTAACGTCCGCGGCGTGCCCGGCAGCGCACACAACGCGCTGCTCGGCGTCGACATCGACTTCCCGGAGATCGTCGGCGAAGACGGCCAGACGGTGCCGGTGACGCTCAGCGGCTGGTCCGGACTGCGCGCGAGCGAGACCTACAACGTGCGCAAGCAGGCCACCGACGCCTTCTTCGGCACCTTGCGCAAGCACGAGAACACCTTTGCCGTCCTGCTCGACGGCGTGGTCAAATCGCACCTGATGACCAAGCAGGCTCGCGGCTACGACTCATGCCTGCAGGCGTCGCTCGACCCGGACAACATCTCCCCCGCCGCCTACACGATGCTGATCGACACCCTCCGCGAGAACCTGGGCCGGACGCTGCACAAGTACGTCGACCTGCGCCGCAAGGTGATGGGGATCGACGGACCGCTGACCTTCCCCAACCTCTACAACGCGATGCTCGAGGGCGTTGAACCGGAGTACACCTACGACGAGGGCTGCAAGCTGATCGCCAAGGCACTCCAACCGCTGGGCAAGGAATACGTGGCCCTCGCCAACAAGGGCATGGACCCGGCGTCGGGCTGGACCGACGTCTACCCCAACGAGGACAAGGAGTCGGGCGCCTACAGCAACGGTGCGCTGGCGCGTACGATCCATCCCTTCGTGAAGCAGAACTTCGATAACACCCTCGATGCTGTATCCACCTGCGCCCACGAGTTCGGGCACGCCGTGCATTCGCACTACAGCAACACCACGCAGCCGCCTATCTACAACGGTTACGCAACCTTCCTGGCCGAGGTCGCCTCGACCGTGAACGAGGCCCTGCTGACCGACTACATGCTCGAGCAGTACAAGAAGGACGTCGACATGACCCTGCTGCTGCTCAACCAGCGGCTGGAGTCGATTCGTCTGACCATCTTCCGGCAGACCCTGTTCGCTGATTTCGAGCTGCGATTCCACGAGCACGCCGAAGCCGGCAATCCGCTGACCGCGAGCTACCTGAACGAGCTGTACGCCGGTCTGATCCGCGAATACTACGGCCCCGGTTTCGAGCTCGGAACCGACGACGAGTGCGAGTGGATGTTCATCCCCCACTTCTACTACAACTTCTACGTGTTCACCTACGCCACGGGCCTGACCAGCGGACTTGCGCTCGCGACGGAAATCGCCGAAAACGGCGACAAGGCCGCGCAGCAATACATCGACAACATGTTGAAGGCCGGTAGTTCGGCGCCGCCGCTGGATATCCTGCGGGCCGGCGGTGTCGACCTCGAGACACCCGCGCCGATCGAACAGATGCTCGACGTGTTCGAGCGCACGATCGATGAATTCGATCGTATCTGGACCAAGCACTACGGCAACTAGGCAGCCGGTGCGCGTTGGAGCGCCGACAGCCGTGAGCGTCCGTGAGGTACACAAAAAAGGGGACCCATCCGGGTCCCCTTCTTACATACCGCTGTCCGGCTCTCCACCGCGAGCAACATGCGGGTGGTAGGCCGCCCAGGACTTGAACCTGGCACATTCTCCTTAAAAGGGAGATGCTCTACCTGATGAGCTAGCGGCCCACCCGTCGGATTCCAGCGCCTTCCGGCAGCGAAGCAGGCAATATAGAGAATCCGTCCCGTACTGTCAAAAAAAAGCAGAACGCAATCCATGGCAACGTTTTAAGGCCCGATCGATGTGCAGCTCACGTTGTCACGCCGGTTGCAGTCCAGATTATCTGCTCACGGGCTTTGCCGACACTGATGCCGACGATCAGCGTCCCGAGTTCCTGCTCGAGAAACTCCAGATAAGCGCGAGCGGCTGCGGGCAGATCGGTCAGACGGCGGCACTCGCTCGTGGGCTTTTCCCAGCCGGGAAATTCCCGGTAGACCGGCTGATAGCGCGGGAACATCTCGCTCTGCAGTTGAAAGCTCGTCTGCTGCTGACCGTCGACCTCGTAGGTGGTTGCCACCGAGATGGACGGGAACTGATCCAGAACATCCAGCTTGGTTATGACCACGCCGGTCATGCCGTTGATACCGACGGCATATTTGGCGGCGACCAGATCGAACCAGCCGCAGCGGCGCGGTCGGCCGGTCGTGGCCCCGAATTCACCACCGATACTGCGCAACTGCTCGCCTTCGTCAGCGAGCAGCTCGGTGGGAAACGGGCCATTGCCCACCCGCGTGCAATACGCTTTGAACACACCATAGACTTCGTGCAGGACCTTGGGCGGCAGTCCGGTACCCGTCATGGCGCCGCCGATGGTGCAATTGCTCGAGGTCACGTAGGGAAAGGTCCCGTGGTCGATGTCCAGCAGGGTTCCCTGGGCGCCTTCGAAGAGTACCGATTCGGTCCCGGCACGTACACCGCTGAGCGCCTCGAAGGCGTCGACGATCATCGGCCGCAAGGTCTGCGCCAACACGACCAGTTCCTCGGCCAGCACCTTCGCCGGCAACGGTTCGGCATCGTAGTACGCCGAGAGGATCTCGTTGGCCGACAGGATCTTCTCGATGGCCTTACGTTCGAGATTCTCCCGCGGAAGGCGGAGGTCGCCCATCCGCATGCCGACCCGCTGGACCTTGTCCAGGTACGCCGGGCCGATGCCCCGGCCCGTGGTGCCGATGCTCTTGCGCTTGAGCTTGGCTTCCTTCAATTCGTCCAGGCGCTTGTGAAAGGGCATCAGCAGATGAGCGGACGACGACACCGCCAGCCGGTCGCGAACCTCGATGCCGTCATGTTCCAGCGCCATGATCTCGTCGCGCAAGCTCCAGGGATCGATCACCATCCCGTTGCCGAGCATGCAGCGCACCCCGGGGTGGAAGATCCCCGACGGCACCAGATGCAGCACGTATTCCTCTTCGCCGGTATTGATGGTATGGCCGGCATTGGCGCCGCCCTGATAGCGCAGGACCCAGTCGGTATCCTTGCTGAGGGTATCGACGATCTTGCCCTTGCCCTCGTCGCCCCACTGTCCACCGATGATTACTCTATTCTCCACTGGACTCTCCCAGTTGTGGTGAGCTCGTTCTCCGTCCCCAGGTCGGAGCCCAAGAACCGGCACGGCCGGATCCAGGGCAAAAAAAAATCGTCATCACGACGAAGTACATGGAGCCGGATTATGCAGGTAGTTTCTAGTTGCCGTCAAAAATAAACTTCAGTTCACTCCAGGTTTTTTCGTCGATCTGATTCTCGTTTCCGCAATCATCGGCGACGCCCGGGTTACCGGCCTGTTCGGTCACGTTGCCGTCGGCGGCGCCATCACCGTCGGCATCGCCGATCTCCACACCGTTGGTGCAGCCATCGCCGTCGGCATCCGCACGGGCGAGTTCCGCATCCCAGATACGCTGGTTGGCGAGAAAATCAGCGCCGAAGACATTGAGCGTGGCGTCGTCCGCGGTGGGCGCTTCGAGCAGGTGGCAGGCCAGGCACCGGAAGGTTTCGGTCAAGGGCAACAGGAGCATATCATCCTCGGTTGCACCCACAGGAGTGCTATAGATCACAATAGATAAAAAAACTATCGAGATCCGGAGAAAAATGCGTTGTCCCGTTCTAGCCATTGTTCCCATCAACATCGCTCCTCTACCGCATATTGTAGCAATAGATCCCCGAGCGTGTCAAACAGCAAGAAGACTTGTCAGCAATTATGGAACATCAAAATACAGAAACCTCGTAGTATCCCTTGGCTTGCTGTACCGTTTCGTTCCAGCTCAGGGCGGAATCTCCGGCGAAAGCATCGTCGCTGCTAGTCGTCGGTCGCGGCTGCCAGAAGGGCCTCGACCCACTCCCACATCGCTTCGCGGCCGTTGCGCCGGCTGGCCGACGTGGGGAAGAACGGCGTGTCGCCCGGCACGTCGAGCGCTTCGATGATCTGACGATACCGCGCCGCGCGCGAATTGGTTCCCACCTTGTCGATCTTGGTCACGGCGAGGGCGAAGGGGTGACCCGACTGGCGTACCCAGCGGGACATCTGTAGGTCGTCCGCCGACGGCTGGTGCCGGATGTCGAGCAGATGGAAGATGGCCTGCGGACGATCCTGGCCCAGCAGGTAACCTCGGAACAGATCGAGCCAGGTGCCTCGTTGCTGCTTGCTCACCTTGGCATAGCCGTAGCCGGGCAGATCCACCAGATAGAACCGATCGCCCACCAGGAAATAATTGAGCAGACGTGTCTTGCCGGGTTTGCTGCTCGTACGGGCGATGTTCTTGCGCTGCAGAAAATAGTTGATGAGTGAAGATTTGCCGCAGTTGCTCCGACCGAAGAACGCGAATTCGGGCAGCACCGGCTGCGGCCGTTGATTCAGATCGCTACAGCTGGTGACGAATTCGACGTCCATGGTCAGGCTAACACTTGCTGGTTTCGGGCACCAATGCCGCGGACAGCACCTCGTTCATCGAGTCGACCAGATGTACCGCCAGCTGCTTGCGGACCACCGGCGCGAGTTCGGCGAAGTCCTTCTCGTTCTCGCGTGGAATGATCAGCTCGCGGGCGCCGGCGCGAATGGCCGCCACCGCCTTTTCGGGCAGCCCGCCGATGGGCAGCACCTTGCCGCGCAGGGTAACCTCGCCGGTCATGGCGACATCACGACGCACCGGCTGACCGACCAGCAAGGAGTAGATTGCCGTCGCCATGGCGATCCCGGCGCTGGGTCCGTCCTTGGGCACCGCGCCTTCGGGCACGTGGATGTGCACGCGGTTCGACTTGAACCACTCGCGGGAAACGTCGGGGCACAGTCCACGAGCGTAACTCAGCGCGGCCTCCGCGGATTCCTTCATCACGTCCTTCAGATTTCCCGTGATCAGGATCTTGCCCTGGCCCGGCACGGCGGCCACCTCTATCTCGAGGATCTCGCCACCCACATTGGTCCAGGCCAGGCCCGTCACGACACCCACCTCGGGATCGCGATCGACGACCTGCCGTCGGAACTTGGGAATGCCGAGATATTTTTCCAGGCTGCGCGGTGTGACCGCACCGGGGTACTTGCCCTTCTCGGCCCTGCGCTTGGCGATCTTGCGGCAGATGGCCGCGATCTCCCGTTCGAGGTTCCGTACACCCGCTTCGCGCGTGTAGCCGTCGATAACCGTCTGGAGCGCCCGCTTGCGAAAACCGCCCGTCCATTTCTTGATGCCGTTGCGCTCGAGTTGACGCGGCACGAGGAACCGTTCGGCAATGATCATCTTCTCGTGCTCGAGATAGCCGGGCAGCCGGATGATCTCCATCCGGTCCTCCAGGGCCGGCGGTATCGAATGCAGGCTGTTGGCCGTGGTGATGAACATCACGCTGCTCAGGTCGAAGTCGACCTCGAGGTAGTGATCCGAGAAGTGGGCGTTCTGCTCAGGGTCCAGCACTTCGAGCAGCGCCGCCGCCGGATCGCCGCGGAAATCAGAACCCATCTTGTCGATCTCGTCGAGCAGGAACACAGGATTACGCGTGTTCGCCTTGCGCAGCGACTCAATGATGCGGCCCGGCTTGCTGCCGATGTAGGTGCGGCGGTGGCCGCGGATCTCCGCCTCGTCGCGCACCCCGCCCAGGGAGATCCGCACGAATTTGCGGTTCACGGCGTCGGCGATGCTGCGGCCGAGGCTCGTCTTGCCCACACCCGGCGGACCCACCAGACAGAGGATGGATCCCTGCATCTTGCGCGTCAGCTTGTAGACCGCCAGGAACTCGATGATACGTTCCTTGACCTTCTCGAGGCCGTAGTGATCCGCATCGAGGCGCGTGCGCACCTTCGTCGTATCGAGCCGGTCACGGGATTTCTTCTTCCACGGCAAACCCAGCAAGGTATCGAGATAGTTGCGTACCACGGTCGCTTCCGGGCTCAGGACCGGCATGCGAGCCAGTCGATTCATCTCCCGTTCGGCGACCTCACGCGCCTCGGCGCTCATGTCGCTCTCCTCGATGCGCTGGGTGTACTCCTCCACCTCGGAATCCTCGTCCATGGCGTAGCCGAGCTCCTTGCGGATCGCCCGCATCTGTTCGTTGAGATAGAATTCGCGCTGGTTCTTCTGGACCTGGCTCTGCACCTCGGTGTCGATGCGCTGCTCGATCTCCAGGATCTCCAGCTCGTTGGCCAGCACCTGGTTGACGCGGACCATGCGCTTGCGCAGGCTCGTCTCCTCGAGCAGATCCTGTTTCAGCGGCACCTTGCCCAGGATGTAGGCGCTGATCGAATCGGTCATCCGGCCGATCTCGTCCAGGTTCAATACCGAGAGCAGAATCTCGTCGGGCAGCCGCTTGTTCAGCCGGACGTATTCCTTGAACCGTTCCTTGATCGAGCGGCTCAGCGCCTCGACCTCCATGTCCTGTTCGACGACCTCGGGCAAGGGATCGACATCGACTTCCTGGAATTCGTCGCGTTCGTGGAAATCCTCGACCCGGACCCTGGCCATGCCTTCGACGAGGATCTTTAACGTCTCGTCCGGGGTTCGGATGATCTGTAGCACCTTGATGACCGTGCCGACGCCGAACATGTCGTCTGCGTCCGGCTCCTCGGTCTCGGCCTCGCGCTGCGCCAGCACGCACAGGTATTTCTCGCGGTCCATGGCCGCTTCCACTGCGGCGATGGAACTCGGCCGGCCGACCAGCAGCGGTGTCACCATGTACGGGAACACCACCACGTCGCGCAGCGGCAACAGCGGCAGAACGTTCGGCACCTCGGACTGGTCGCCGTTGCGTTCGATCAGGAAGGATTTCCCGCCCATCTCACTCCTCGCGTGACCCCGCGCCGGGGCCCATAAGCAGCGAGCCGGGGCTGGACCGCGGCTCGCCAGAACTATTCGTTACCTGACGGATCAGGCTTCTTTGGCTTCGGTGGAATCATCGCCGCCGATCACATCGGGTTCGGCGTGCTGTTCGATCGTCTCGCGGGTGATGACAACCTGACGCACATCATCCTGGGATGGTATCTCGAACATCACGTTGCGCATGGCAGCTTCCAGGATCGAGCGCAGGCCGCGCGCTCCGGTCTTGCGCGCGATCGCCATCCGGGCAATCGCTTCGAGGGCTCCGGGCTCGAAGACCAGCTCGACGCCCTCCATGTCCAGCAGCTTGCCGTACTGCTTGGTCAGCGCATTCCGCGGTTCCTGCAGGATACGCACCATGGCTTCTTCATCCAGCTCTTCCAGATGGGTCGTGACCGGCAACCGTCCGACCAACTCGGGGATCAGCCCGTACTTCATCAGATCCTGGGGTTCGACGAGGCTGAGAAATTCTTCACGGCCCCTTTCGACGATCTTCTCGTCTTCGCGGGCGAAACCGAGCACGTTCTTGCCCACCCGCCGTTCGACGATCTTCTCCAACCCCTGGAAGGCACCGCCGCAGACGAACAGGATGTTCTTGGTGTTCACCTCGAGATACTTCTGTTGCGGATGTTTCCGCCCACCCTGTGGCGGCACGTTGGCGACGGTTCCCTCGAGTATCTTCAGCAGGGCCTGCTGCACGCCTTCGCCGGACACGTCCCGCGTGATGGACGGGTTGCCGCTCTTGCGGCCGATCTTGTCGATTTCATCCACATAGACGATGCCGCGTTCGGCGGCGGGAATATTGTAATCCGCCGCCTGTAGCAGCCGGACGAGAATGTTTTCTACGTCTTCACCCACATAACCCGCCTCGGTCAACGCCGTCGCATCGGCGATGGCGAAGGGCACCTTCAGGTACCTGGCGAGGGTCTGGGCCAGCAGGGTTTTTCCCGTGCCGGTGTTGCCGATCAGCAGGATGTTGCTCTTGTCGATCTCGACACCGTCGCCGGTGATCTTCTGGTGAATGCGCTTGTAGTGATTGTAGACCGCCACACTGAGACTGATCTTGGCCTCGCCCTGCCCGATGACATACTGGTCGAGGTAGTCGCGAATCTCCGCGGGCTTGGGGAACTTGGGCGGCGCCAGGTTGGCTTCTTCCAGCAGTTCGCCCTCGAGGATGTCGTTGCACAGCTTGATGCACTCGCTGCAGATGTACACGCTCGACGGTCCGGCGACCAGTTTCGTCACCTCGTCCTGGCCACGGGCACAGAAAGAACACTTGACCATCTGTGGGCTGCCATTCTGCCGGCGCTTCATCGTCTATCCCCGATTCGTTGCTCGCTACCGCTCGTCGCCACGCACGATCGCTACTTCTCGTCCTTGCTGTCCGCGTCGAGTTCCGTGCGGCTCTCGATCACCTTGTCGACTATACCATAACCAAGGGCTTCCTCGGCCGACATAAAAAAATCACGATCGCTGTCCTCGGCGATCTTCTCCAGAGTCTGCCCGGTGTGCTTGGCCAGGATTTCGTAGAGCTTCTCGCGCGTGTAGAGGATTTCCTTGGTGTAGATCTCGATCATGCTGGCCTGACCCTGGCTCCCTCC
>CAYLIV010000056.1:0-20904 GCA_964384055.1 uncultured Fibrobacteraceae bacterium | reverse complement strand
CTCAACGTCGAGCTGTTCCCCGAGTCGTGGAACTGCTACGACAGTCTGGGCGAGGCGCTGCTGGCGGCGGGAGACCAGGTCAGCGCCGTGTCGATGTACGAAAAGTCGCTCGAGATGAATCCGGAGAACCAGAACGGACGGGACGTGCTGGAGCGGATTCGCGGTACGGCGACGGTGAACTAGGGACACCCGATCGACGGTGAACTGGGGACGCCCGGTCGACGATGAAGTCGTCCGAACGGCGGTGTGGAAACCGGAGAAAACCAGTGACGCCAGACCACACCGACGACTATCGCTTCGGCTACAGCCCCGAGGAGCTCGCGCGTCTGGGCGACCAGCACCGCGTCTGGGCCGCGGACAACCGGCGGTTCCGCGAGCGGGCCGGTTTCGATCCGGCTCCCTAGACGTGGATCCGGAGGTCCAGAGCGCTCCTCTCCTTCACGTCCAGAAGGTCCTGCCTGAGTTGAGACCAGTAGGGATGATCCGGCCCGAGCACTGCCGCCTCGATATCCTCCCGACTCTCGGCGAAGTGACGACGCAACACGTCCTGGACATTGCCCCAACCGCGCTGTGCGTTTCCCTGCACGGAGAGGCTGTAAATCCAGATCCGGTCGGTTAGCGGACCGAGAGCATCGATCAGGGGCATGACATCCGTTATGAGCGGGATGACGGGACAGATCAGCGCCGATGTGTTGATGCCGGCTGTACGCAATCTATGCAAGGCGTCGATTCTGAACTGGGTTGCGACCGTAGCGGCTTCGAATAGCTTCCGGACGCGGTCGTCGTTGAAGGCCACCGAAACGCTGACATTGGCGTGAGCCATTTGCTGCAGGACATCCGTGTCCCGGACGACCAGATCCGATTTGGTGAGGATGCTTGCCGAGAATCCTTGCTCCAGCAGGAGTTCCAGAACCTTCCGGGTCTGCATCAGCTCGGCTTCGCACGGCTGGTAGGGATCGGAGTAATATCCCATGTAGATGGTTTGCGGGTCGAGGCCGGCGAGCTCGTCGCTCAGCCGGTCGGCGATGTCCGCGTGGCGGAGGATTTCTTCCGACCAGTCCGTTTCCGCCTCGTCGAGGACGTAGCAGTAGTAACAGTAGTGCTCGCAGCCGATGTACGGATCGATCTGGTATTCGAAGCTCTCCAGACTGCAGGGAACAAGAACCGGTCTGTCGGAGCATACCGAGGTCTTCATAGCCGATGGTCTCCATCTCGTGAAATGCCTCACTCACTCCCCGACACTCTCCCGGCGGACCTCGTCCAGGAAACCGGCGTCGACCCAGTACATGTCCCCCGCCAGGCAGAAGAAGAGGTACTTCATGTCGTGCGACATGGCGGGCTGGCCCACCGGCGGGCTATCGAGCCGGTCGTGCAGGTACACGGCTCGTCCCCAGGTGCCGTCGGGCCGGCGGAAGCTCGCGTAGAGGCCCATGCCCGGGTCGCGGTACGAATCGAAGAGCAGCAGGCTCCCGTCGGGCGAGATCCAGGGATGGGCGTCGGGGGCGTCGGTATTGATTCCCTCGCCGGCGACGACCTCGGGCTCGCCGTAGCTGCCTGACAGCCAGGGGCGGCGCACGATCACGCCGTAGTCGCGGCCCTCGCCGTGGGTGGTGTAATAGAGCGAACCGTCGGGGGCGGTCGTGGCGTACATGCCCGGGAACAGCTCCACGGGGGTGTCCCAGCCTTCGTCGGTCCGTTCGGCGCGGTAGAGCAGGCGCGATTCGCGCATGTCGGCCCGGCCGCAGAACACGATGGCCCGGCCGTCGGGTGTGAGGTTGGCTTCCTCCGTCACGTGGCTCTCGTCGATGAGGTGAACCACTTCAGGTACGGTCCAGCCATCCTCCGCCCAGCGGGTCACCAGGGTGCCAACGCCGCCGCGCGAGAAGACGATCTCGCGACCGTCGGGTGCGAAGCTGATGTGGTACTCGTGGGCGGTGGTGTTGAGGTAGCCGGGTGCGAAGACCTCGGGTACGTCGCCGGGCGGGGTCTGCCCCAGATACGGACCCTCGAGGCCGGTGGGCTCGCCGGGGACCAGGCGGTCCTCGCGCGCGGCCTTGCGTCGTTCGAGGTCCGCCAGCTGATCGAGGCGCTCCAGCATCCAGCCCAGATCGGGCCGGGCGCCGAGTTCATGGGCGCGAGTGAGCGCCTCGCGGGCTTCGTCGACACGGCCACAGCGCAGGTACGCCAGACCGAGTTCCTGCGGGTAGCGCGGGTGATCGCCGAAAAGCGGTTCGATGGCCTGCACCAGGGCCAGGGCGGCCTCGCGCTGGTGGCGCACGACCAGGCGCGCCGGCAGACCGATCCCCAGTTCGAAGGGGTCGATGGCGTAGGGCTCGGTGGTGTCGGCGATCGCGTCGCCGAGGCGGGCGAGGGCCACATCCAGGCCGTCGGTGGCGAAGGATTGCTCGAAAAGCTCGGCGGCGCTGGGTTTCTCAGCCGATTCCTCACCAACCGTGGCCACGGCGGTCAGGAAGAGTGTGAGCGCCAACAGAGCGAACCCGGCGACTCGTGGTCGAGGCATCATGCGCAACCTCCTCGATTCGATGGGAACCACGGTCGCACCGTCCGCGGCAAAAAGCGCGTCACACCTACATGGCGGCATCGAACGCGTCGTGATAGCGCGCAATACCGCCCGCCACGGGCAAGATGCCGCCAGCGAACACGATCACCAAAAACGCCTCGTCGGGAACGCCCTCCCATTGGCTGCGCAGGCTATATTTCGAGGCCAGCTCGAAGCCGAAGCGCGGGTAATATTCGGGGTGGCCCAGGACGATGACGAACGGACAACCGGATTGACGTAGGTCCTGCAGTCCGTGTCGGACGAGTTGCGACCCGATACCCTGGCGTTGATGGGACGGAAGAACCGACATGGGCGCCAGTCCCATGCCGGCGGCGGCGCAGCCGTCCACGGATACCGGCGTGAAGAGAATGTGCCCGACAACGACGGCGTCCTCGATGGCAACGAAGGAGCGGAAGTCTTCACACGAGACGCGTAGTCTATCGACAATGACCGCTTCCGCGGTATCTTCGAACGCGGCCACATTCAGGCGATGAATGGCGTCCTGGTCTTCAGGTACTTCGGTGCGAATCTCGATCATCGGCAGGTACTCCATATCGATGCGGTGCGCGACACATGATCGCCCGCTCATGCGAATTCACATGCAGACATCGCGGCTACAAGCAGACATTCCAGTAACGGTACAACACATCAAGGCTCGTTGACCACCAGCGGATTGTCGGGATCGGCCGCCCATTCCTGCAGTGAAGCCATGTACACGGCGACGTTGGTGAAGCCGAGACGCGTCATGATGAAGGCATTGGCTGACGCCGCGATCCCGCCGCCACAGTAGGTGATGTAGCGGGCTTCACGATCGCCGGTGCAGATCGCCGCGAGCTCGTCAAGCGATCGGTAGAGGCCGGTTTCGTCCAGCAGTGCCATGGTGGAGACGTTGCTGGCGCCGGGAATATGGCCGGGGCGGTCGTAGAAGGTCATCTTGCCCTGGTAGTGCGGTTCGATCATCGTGTCGATGAGGGTGACGGCGTCATCGTCGATGGCGGCGAACACCTCGTCGCGGTCGGCGATCAGCGTCGGCCGGGGCTCGGGCGTGAGCGTTTTCGGTTGCTGCTTGGCCGCTTCGGTCGACAGTTCGTATCCCCCGTCGATCCAGGCATCCCAGCCACCGTCGAGCACTGCCGCCCGGTCGAAGCCGACCCAGCGCAGCATCCACCAGACGCGGGCGGCCCAGACCGAGAGACGCTCGTCGTACAGAACCACGCGGGAATCGTCGCCGACCCCCAGCGCGCCCATGGCCGCGCAAAACTGCTCCGGCGTCGGCAAGGCGTATTGCATCGGGCTGTCGACAGCGCAGAGATCGCCCATCAGATCGGCGAATCCGGCGGACGGAATATGGCCCTCCTCGTAGTTGGCGAGACCGCACACAGGCTGGAAGCCGCCGCTTTCTTTGGGCACCAGCCGGACGGTGCAGTCGAGCACCACCAGGTCCGGGTCATCGAGGTGCTGGCTCAACCATTCCGCCGTTACGAGCGTATCCATCGTGTTGTCGCCGGCGCCGGCAGCGCGACCAGCCTGCGCATCCGTTTGTGTCGAGAAGGTAACGAGCGTCAGCGTGGTAATCAGACTGCAGAATTCGATTATATGTCGGCGAGACAACATCGATTCCTCCCGGAAAATAGTAATCGTGTTGGTATCAGGTAGCTGCTACGGATCATCGAACAGAGAGTTGCGCCGGCGCAACACCGTTGTCGACGGATCGCCGGTCCAACCATGTTCGACGCGGAATGCTGGCCGCTCGCGACGAATTGCGTACCAAAGCGACGACCCCCGACCGATGGCCGGGGGCCGCGCATTGTCTCGTGTCGAACTCGAGCCTAGTCGAACAGCGACTTGATCGAGCCCCAGCTCGTCTGCTCGGCAGCGGTGCTGCACAGCACGACGTTGTCGCTGGTCTGGACGGTATACTCGCCCAGCGTCGTCGTATGATAGTACGTGGAAACCACGAGCCAGTACTGGAGGCCCGGGGTCAGGATGATGTTGTCGTTGACCGTGAAGGCACTCCGCAGGCCCACGCCGTCATCATCGTCCCAGAACACATTCTCCTCGAGAGGGAGCGAAGGATCGAAGCCCGAGCAGTAGATGTAGATGGTCGTGTCGGAAATGGTCGTGGGATCGACCACTTCCATCAGGACCGCCGTGTCGTCGGTCACCATGAAGCAGTGCATGGCGTATTTGGTCGGGCCGGAACTGTGATCGGCGAGCGGGAAAGCGCAGTTAGGATCCGGCGGTGCGGAGTAGTCAACACCGCGCTCAAACTCGGGGGAGCTGTCGTCCAGCACGCCGACGAACACAAGACGGCTGGGGTTCTCGATGCTGAAGTCCACCTTGTCGGCGGGCTTGTCGATGGCGACAGCCACGCCGGCACACATCACGAGGACGACTACCAAGGCGATAATCTTTTTCATTGCGGGCCTCCGTTTGATGAAATGTCCGACATGCTGACACAGTTGCGCGAGCGTGGTTGTATCGATCCGTTCAGCGTGAGAGGCGGGCATTCTACCACAATATGACGTCCTTTTGCAAGGTCATGAGATATCTCATCATGTCTCGAAAAGTATCCGGCAATTCTCCGCTCACGACACCGTCACTCCACCGTCAACTGCTCCGCGGCCGGCGCGATCTCGTACACCGGCAGCAGCGCGGGATCCACGTCGACCACCGGCAGGGGCTGGTTGGTCTGCCAGCGGCCGCGCGTGAAGTCGGGTACATCAAACGAGTTGGACCGGTCGGCCACCGAGGCGATGCTCAACGGCACCACCGCGCTCCAGGCGGCCGCGTCGTACACGTCCTGATCCAGTGGCAGTCCGTTTTTCAGGCAGTAGATCAGCCGGTAATCCATGATGAAGTCCATGCCGCCGTGACCGCCGACTTTTCTGGCAATATCGCCGATTGTCCAGGTCAGCGGGTGCCGGTACTGCTCCTCGAGCCGGGCGAAGGTCTCGTCGTCGACGAAGCGATGCCCGTGTTCGTGCAGGCAGATGCCCTTGCGGGGCCACTTGCGGGCCATGCCCAGCGATCCCTGCAGCAGGTGGATGCGGCTGTAGGCGCGCGGGGTGCTCGTGTCGTGCTGGACCAGAACGGTCTGGCCGTTCGCGCATTTGATCAGGGTGGTGTTCATGTCGCCCCGATAGGTGGGCAGATCCATGAACTCGGCGTTGCCGGTCTGCCGGGCGTGCTCGGTGAAGGCCGCCTGCTGGCTGGACATGCTGGTCAGGTAGTCGAACTTGTTGCCGCGGTTCACGTCCAGGCACTGGGCCACCGGGCCAAGCCCGTGGGTCGGGTAGAGACAGCCATTGAACCGGAGGTTGTGCTTGATGCGCCAGGCGCCCTGGTAGATTTCCTGGCCGTCCTCGGGTTGCATGTAGTCGACCAGCGAGTGGATGTAGGCGCCCTCGGCGTGGGTCAGCTCGCCGAACACGCCCTGGCGGACCATGTTGAAGGTCATCAGCTCGAAGAAATCGTAGCAGCAGTTCTCCAGCATCATGCAGTGCTTGCCGGTGCGCTCGCTGGTGTCGACCAAGCGCCAGCAATCATCGATGGTCGTGGCGGCCGGCACCTCGACCGCCGCGTGCTTGCCGTTTTCCATGGCGCCCAGGGCCATGGGCACGTGCCACTCCCAGGGGGTGACGATGTATACCAGGTCCAGGTCACGCTGGCAGAGGTTGCGCCAGTCCTCTGGCCCGGCGGTGAATTCCCGGGCTGGCGGCCGGCCGTGGGCCTTCAGAATTTCCTGGGTGAAGGTCACGCGTTCGGGCCGGATGTCGCACAGGGCCGTGATTTCCACGGCGCGGATCTTGGCCAGACGCTCGACGGCGCCCGGTCCGCGCATGCCAAGCCCCACCACGCCCACGCGCACTTTTTCCCGGGGCGGCGCTGCGAAACCGCACATGTTGCGGCCATCGGCGGCGGCGGTGATCTTCTGGCAGCCGGTCACATTCCAGTAGCCGACGGCGCCCGCGGTCAGGGCCAGGGTCTTGAGGAAGCGGCGGCGCGGTAGGTGGGTACTCATGGCAATACTCCCCACGGGGATACGAGGCACTCTACGCAGCGTGAACAAGCGCTACGTTGCCAAGGAAGACGCGCGCTGTCATCAAGAATCTGGCGAAGCTCTGCACGCTCTCGCCTGTCGCGAGCCACCGATCGAGATATTGTTCCGGCTCGGGTTGCTGCCGGGTGACGACAGGTGGTAGAATCGCCGTCCTCCGGCACCGGGACGCCGGCAGGTCACCGGAAGGAAGCTCCACGCGCATGACGTTCATCTGCCGGATCGGACAGCCTGACGTAGGATGTAATGGATGAAACCGTTCTTCAAAGTACAGAGCGTGACCGAGGTGCGGGCGCGCGCAGCTGCCATCGCTCCCTTGCCTGTCGAATCGGTGTCGCTGGCCGACGCCCGGGAGCGCAGCCTGGCCGAGGATCTGACGGCGCCTGCGGATCTGCCGGGATTCGCCCGTTCGGCCATGGACGGCTACGCGGTGTCGAGCAAGGACACCTTCGGCACGAGCGAGGGATCGCCCGGCTACCTGCGGCCTGTCGGCGAGGTGCAGATGGGGGAAGTGCCCTCGTTCACCGTGCGGCCCGGCGAGTGCGCCCGCATCGGCACCGGCGGCATGCTGCCCGAAGGCACAGATGCCGTCGTGATGGTGGAGCACACGCGGGCGCTCAAGGACGGCAGCATCGAGGTCTGCAAACCCATTGCCCCGGGCGGACACGTGCTGGGGCCTACCGACGACGCGAAACAGGGGGAAGTGCTGCTCACGGCGGGGCAACGCCTGCGCGCTCAGGACCTGGGGCTGCTGGCCGCAGTGGGCCAGGCGACGGTGCCCGTGATCAGACGACCGCGGGTGGGAATCCTCTCGACCGGCGACGAGGTGGTGCCGGTCAGCGAGGAGCCGCGCCCGGGGCAGGTGCGCGACGTGAATACCCATACCCTCACCGCGCAGGTTCTGGCGGCGGGCGGCGAGCCGCTGCCACTCGGACTGATCCCCGACGACGAGTCCCGTTTGCGGGCGGCGGTGACGGACGCGCAGGAGCGCAGCGACCTGGTTCTGCTTTCCGGCGGTTCGTCCATGGGCGTACGCGACCTCACGGCCGAGATCTTTCTCGCCTGCGCGGGCGCGAAGCTGCTCGTGCACGGCGTGTCGGTCGCGCCGGGCAAGCCCTTCATCTGGGTACAGACGGACGCCGGTCATCTGCTCGGACTGCCCGGGCAGGTCACGTCGTGTATGGTCTCGTTTCACCTCTTCGTCGAACCGATCCTCGAATGCATGCTCGGGCGGGAAGCTCGCTCGTTCACGCGTTTCGGCCGCCTGCCCGCGGTGCTTACCCGCAACCTGCCGTCGGTTTCCGGGCGCGAAGAGTACGTGCGCGTCAAACTGGCGCAAACCGGCGACTCATGGCTTGCCGAACCGATCTTCGGCAAGTCGGGGCTGATCCGCACCCTCACCCAGGGAGCGGGCCTCGTGCGGATCGCCGCAAACAGCGAAGGGTTGGACGAAGGGACGCCGGTCACCGTACTGCTCTATCCCTAGCGCCGGTCGTTACCGCGCGATCAGCAATCGCGTGATCAGCACTTCTGGAGATGCCATGAAGCGAAACAAGTACCTGAACATGAAGCCGCTGCGCGCCGCCCGCGAGGAATTTCTCGACGCGTTCGACTGGATAGAACTGGTGGGTACCGAGCGGATCGATACCGTTGCCGCACGCGGCCGGATCACGAGCGAGCCGGTGTTCGCGGCACTCTCGTCGCCGTCGTACCAGAGCGCGGCGATGGACGGCATCGCGGTGCAGGCGCGGCGTACCTTTCTTGCCACCGACGAGGAGCCCGTCCGTCTCGCGGTCGACCGCGAGGCCTGGTTCGTCAACACCGGCTGGCCGTTACCCGAGGGCACCGATGCCGTGGTGATGATCGAGCAGGTGCACCAGCCGGCGGCCGACGTGGTCGAGCTGCGCGCCGCGGCGTATCCGTGGCAGCACGTGCGCCGCGTCGGTGAGGACGTCGTGGCGGGCGAGATGATGTTCCCGCACCACCAGCGGCTCGGCGCCACCGACGTGGCGGCGCTGCTCGCCGCAGGCGTGTTCGAGCTCGAGGTGCTCGCGCGACCGCGCGTGACGATCATCCCCACCGGCAGCGAACTGATCGACTGGACCGAGGCCAAACAGCAGGCGCCGACGCCGGGCACGACCATCGAGTTCAATTCCGTGCTGCTGTCCGGCCTGGTGACCGAAGCCGGCGGCGTGGCCACGGTCTGGCCCCGCCAGCCCGACGAACCGGAGCGGATTCGCGAGGCCTTGACGCAGGCCCTCGATTCCGATGCCCATCTCGTGGTCGTCAATGCCGGTGCGTCGGCGGGCTCGAAGGACTACACCGTGCACATGGTCGGGGAAGTGGGCACGGTATTGACCCACGGCATCACCGCCATGCCCGGCAAGCCGAGCATCCTCGGCGTGGCGCAGACCAACAATCAGGACAAACCGGTGGTGGGCGCACCCGGCTACCCGGTTTCCGCATGGGTGTGCTTCGATCAGTTCATCCGTCCGGCGCTGGAGCTGATGCAGGGTCAGACCCCCAGCGCACGGGAGGCGGTGAAGGTCACCCCTACCCGGGCGCTGGCCTCGCGCCTCGGTCAGGAGGAGTTTCTGCGTGTGCACCTCGGCCAGGTCGGCGATCAGGTCGTGGCGACGCCCCTCAAGCGCGGCGCGGGGGCGATCACCTCCCTCACCCGCGCCGACGGCATCCTGCGCATTCCGACCGAGAGCGAAGGCGCCGAGCAGGGTTGCCCCGTCGCGGCGGAGCTGATTCGACCTGCATCGACCCTCGACCAGACCCTGGTGATCACCGGCAGCCACGACGTGACCCTCGACTTGCTCGCCGACCACATGAAGCGGCAGGCGCCGTGGATCAATGTCTCCTCGGCGCACGTGGGCTCCCTCGCGGGCCTCGTGGCCATCGGCTCCGGCCAGTGCCACCTCGGCGGCACGCATCTGCTCGATCCCGAGACCGGCGACTACAACGTCGCCTACCTGAAGCAGCACCTGCCCGGTGTTCCGGTACGCCTCGTGACCCTGGCGCTGCGCCAGCAAGGCCTCATTGTCAAGCCGGGCAACCCGAAGCAGATCAAGGGCTTCGCCGATCTCGTCCGTGACGATGTTACCCTGATCAATCGCCAGGCCGGCTCGGGCACCCGCGTGCTGCTCGACTACTACCTCGAAATAAACACCATCGATCCCGCCTCGATCCGCGGTTACGACAGCGACGAGTACACGCACACCGGCGTTGCCGTGCAGGTGCTCGCCGGGACGGCCGACGTCGGCCTGGGCATCCTCGCGGCGGCCCGCGTCCTGGGTCTGGACTTCGTGCCGTTGATGATCGAGCGCTACGACCTGTGCATCCCCCACGTCCACTGGGACGATCCACGTGTCGCGGTCGTGCGCCAGGTGCTCGCGTCCGCTGAATTCCGGCGCGACGTGCAGGAGCTGGGAGGCTACGACGTCAGCCCGATGGGCGAGGTCGCCTGGGAAGGATAGCCGTCAAAGTCGGGGGGTTGGCGGATCGGGAAATCGAGCGGTCGCTCGTGATCACTCCGCCGCCGTGGCGTCGTCGAGCGATACGGGCAAGGTTCCCACGAAGGCGCGGATTTCATCCCGGACCCGGCGGTAGTGGCCGATCGCTTCTTCCTCCGTTTTCGCCTGCCGCGCCAGGCGGGGCGGATCGTCGAATCCGCGGTGGACGATCCGGGCCCGTCCCGGAAAGACGGGGCAACTCTCGTGGGCGTTGCTGCAGACGGTGACGACATAGTCGAAATCGAGGTCCAGTAAATCGTCCACGAGCTTGGACCGCTGCCCGGCCAGATCCACGCCGGCCTCGGCCATGACCTTGACCGCCAGCGGATTCATGCCGTGGGTTTCGACGCCGGCCGAGTAGGCGTCGATGGACTCGCTTTTCAGCCGGCGCGCCCAGCCCTCGGCCATCTGGCTGCGGCAAGAGTTACCGGTGCAGAGGAAGAGGATCTTCGTTCGTGACGGCATACCGGATTCTCCATTCCCGATGGTCATGGCGCCACGTAGATGAGATAGATGCCCGCAAGCAGAACCAGAACGCCGCACACCTTCTTCACGACTGCGGTTCCCCGTGACTGCTCGCTCCAGTTCAGATAGCGCTGGACGAGCTCGCTGCTCGTGCCGGCCAGCACGATGACCGCGCAGTGCCCAAGCCCGTAGAGAACCAGGAGCAGGATCCCGTAGGCGAGCCGGGTCGACGCGATCTTGAAGGTCACGGCCAGCATCGGCGCCATGTAGGCGAAGGTGCAGGGGCCGAGTGCAATGCCGAAGACGAGCCCCAGGGTAAACGCCGCCCAGAGCCCTTTTCGTTGCATCCCGGTCGTGTTAGGCCCCGAGAACGGCAGCGGGATCACGTCCATCAGATGCAACCCGACCACAAAAAAGACGGCCGCCACGATGTAGTTGCCGATCGCACCGACGTCGCCCAGCATGCGTCCCGCCGCGGCGGTGACGGCGCCGATGACGGCGATGGTGATGAGAATACCGACGGAAAAAAGCGTCGCCAGCAGAAAGGCCCGGCGGGTGGTCATCCGTCCCTGACCGTTGATGAATCCCACGATGAGGGGAATGCTCGCCAGATGGCAGGGGCTGAGCACGATGCTCAGAATGCCCCAGGTGAAGGCAGCCAGCAAGGCGACGGCGGGCGTGCCGCCGACGGCGTGACTCAGGTCGGTGAAGAGTTGCTGCACAGCGAAACGCTCCGCTCAGGTGTTCTGTCGGGACGGGTCCTCGGTATTCTCGCTTTTTTCCGGTTTCTCGATCGGTCCGAAATCGAAGCCGTGCCGCTGCCAGGTCTTGAGGATGTCTTCCCGGGAGAGGAATCCCTCGTGACGGGACAGCTCGTTGCCCTCGGCGTCGAAGAAGACCTGGGTCGGGATGACCTGGACGCCGTACTTCTGCGCCTCGGAATAGGTTTTCCACACATCGATGACGATGGTCTCGAAACGATCCGCGTACTCCTTCTGCAGTTCCGCGAGGATCGGCGCCATCATCTTGCACGGGACGCACTTGTCCGAGCCGAGATCGACCAGGCGGGGCAGGGCTCCCTGCGCCGCCACCTGCTCGGACGCATCGCTCGCCGATCCAGATTGCGTGCCCTTGACATACAGGACGGCCGCCACGGCGATAGCGAGCACGGCGACGACGGCCACACGGCCCGCCAGTCCTCGCCTCGTTTTACTCGCTCCGGATCGATCGTCGGTCATGCTGCTTCCTCCCACATGCTGGTCACTCATCCCCGATCATGGTCTTCAGTTCCGCCACCGAGGGAACCTTGCCGACGACCTTGACCTCGCCGTCAACGATGAGGGCCGGTGTCATCATGACCCCGAAACCGCTGATGGCCCGCAGATCGGTGATCTTGACCAGCTCGAACTCCACGCCGAGTTCCTCGGCGGCCTGCTCGGTTTCCTTGTGCAGCTTGTTGCACTTCGCACATCCCGGTCCAAGTACCGCGAGTTTCTTCACGTGATTGCTCCTTTCCGGCTTCAGCCGGCGATGGCGCCGTAGATGAGTCCCGAGATCGTCGCCATGATCATTACCAGCACGATGAACACGGCCGTCTTCTTCAAGCCCATGATGCTGTACAGGACGAGAATGCTCGGCAGCGACAGGGCTGGTCCGGCGAGCAGCAAGGCCAGCGCGGGACCCTGCCCCATGCCGGCGCCCAGCAATCCTTGCAGGATCGGCACCTCGGTCAGTGTCGCGAAATACATGAAGGCCCCGGCGAACGAGGCGAACAGATTTGCGCCCAATGAGTTGCCGCCGACCGCGCGAGCTACCCACTCCGATGGTATCAAACCCTCGTGGCCCGGTCGGCCCAGGCATAGACCGGCGACGAGCACACCAAGCAACAGCAGGGGCGTGATCTGCTTCGCGAATCCCCAGGTTGCGGACAACCACTCGGCGAGTTCGCCGGCGCCGACATCGTCAGCATCTTCCTCACCGGAACCTGACTTGCCGCCCACACCAAACCACGCGACCAGCACGACGGCCAGCACGACAGCGGCCGCCCCCGTCAACCACCACTTCATGCCGTATACCGCGCTCCAGAAGCCACCGACCTGCTCGGGCTGCCCCCAGTTCGCGAAGACGAGAATGGCGACCATGCTCGCGAAGTAGATCACGGTCTGCCACAGGGGTCGCGTGGCCGGGGGCTCGGGCATGGCGGCCTGGACCGCGACCTTCTCCTCTTCTTCCCGGCGGAAGAACAGGTACATCAACAAACCGATGACGATGCTGAACACGACGGCCCCGATCGCCCGGGCGATACCGATCTGCACGCCCAGAATGCGAGCGGTCAGGATGATGGCCAGCACGTTGATGGCCGGCCCGGCATAGAGAAAGGCCGTAGCCGGACCCAGCCCCGCGCCCATGCGGTAAATACCGGCAAAGAGCGGCAAGACCGTACACGAACACACCGCCAGGATACCGCCCGACACCGAGGCGACGCCGTAGGCGACCGTCTTCTTGGCGCCCGCTCCGAGGTACTTCATCACCGACGCCTGGCTGATGAACACGGAAATCGCCCCGGCAATAAAGAAGGCCGGAATGAGACACAGGACGACGTGCTCGCGGGCATACCACTTCACCAGTTCCAGCGATTCGTGGATGGCATTGTCGAAACGCGCGTTGCCCACCGGCAGGTGATAGGCAGCCAAGAACACGGTCACGACGGCGACGAGCGGTTTCCATTCACTGCGCCAGTTCACGTATCACCTCGTCGGGTCGATCGTCTGTACAACAATTGCTCACTTCATCAGTTCGATCGTGTCGGTCGCCGAGGTCTTCAGCACCGACTCCACGCAATCGAAGAACTTGGTCACGCAGGGCACGCGCAAGGTGTAGAAGACCTGGTTGCCGCGCTTGTCGTCGATGATGATGCCGGCCGTGCGCAGCACCGACAGATGCTTCGAGACCGTCGACATGTCCGCGCCGATCTTCTCCTGCAGCTCGGCGACGCAGCGCTCGCCCTGGGCCAGCTCCTCGACCATGAACAGCCGCGTGGGATGGGCCATGGCCTTGATGATCCGGGCGCGGGCCTCGTAAAGGGCTTTGGTTTTCGGGTCCATCATCGTGGTGACCATCCGGCTCGTGTACATGTGGCGTGCTTGGCAATTTAGCCAACTAGCAAACTAAAACAAGTAGATTTCGCCCAGATGGATGGAAAAAACCGACGCGGGACCGGTTCGAGCCCCGCGTCAGCCTGTCCCTGTCGACAAGACCTGTCGTTATTGCAACGAAACCAGCACCAGCACCAACCCCTGCCCCTCGTCCAGACCCGTCATCGCCTTGCCCAGGATCGCGCCCGCGGCGCGGATCGGATCACTGACGCGCATGGCGTGTCCGGGCAGGTCCGCAGTGGTGAGCAGGTCACCCGGTTCGATCTTGCCGGCGGTCGCATCGGCATGCACGTACACCCGTCCCACCAGGGCGACCGGCAGCTCGCCGTCGGCCGCGGTGCCACGCTGGCCCATGAGCATGCCCGGCTTGACGCCACCGGCGCCGCTGACCACCCCGGCAACCCGCTTGTCGTAAGCCTGCCCGCTGAGGGTCAATCGGCCCGGTCGCTCGGGATCGATGCTCACCACCATGCCCGGTTCGATGGGCCGACCGAGCGCCTCGATGTCGAACTGCTCGGACAGGTCACTCCCGCCGGTGATCTCGAGCACCGGCGTGATGATCCGCCCCTCGCTCGAACCACCGTGGTTGCCGGTGATGGTCACCTGCGTGTTGCCACTAGCGTTCTTGACGTGGATGGCGCCGCCGCCTGTGCCGCCGATGTGGCCGTCGAGATGTAGCGTCTGGATATCGTCGTCGTCCGGATTGAACATGTGGATGGCCGGTCCGTACTCCTCCATCCCGTAGTCGGTCTGGATCGAGATCACCGCGTCGCCGTCGTCTTCCTTCAACAGCATCCGGCGTTCGTCGAGGGTGATCAACGGATATTCCAGATCGCCGGCGGTGAAGGTGCGACCGAAGTTGAGCCGGCCGGTACTGCCGTCCTGGTACATGCTCCAGCGAGTGAAGGTCCCGTAGGTCTTGTCCAGCACGACGGCCGGATTGTAGAGGGCGGACACCTGCACGGTAGCCTGCGGAATGCTGCTGGCGAGCGGTACGGGCGTATCGGTACCCGTCGCCACCACACCCGGTGTGTCGTGGGTCAGGTGATTGCCCTGGATGACCCAGTCGTCGTCGCTGACGGCTGAACCCGGCGGCGACCAGGAGGCGTTGCCGGAGGCGTCGCTGGTCAGGATGTAACCGGCCTCGGCGCCGCCGGCGAGGCGCAACCACTCGGTGACGGTCGTGCCGCCCACATGCACGTCGTCGGGCGTGTACACACCCCAGTGCTGCGAAGCCTCGTCCTTGTACGCGAGTGCGCCCCAGTGATCGGTATCGATCGACGCACCGAGCACACCGGCGGTGTAGGGGTTATCGAACCAGGTGTAGCCGGCCACGCCGAAGGTGTACCGATCGCCCCACTCGTTGTAACCGGTGATCGCCGTGTTGGAGAAATTGGGATCGAACTGGGTGCCGTCGTTCTGGCTGCTGCGCGAGCGTTTGACGAACACGCCCGCGCGTCCGTCGTTGTCGGTGTTGTTCTCGAACATCCTGCAGTAGATGCCGTCGTTGTTGGCGGAGACGATGAACTTGCTCGAAGCCATGTCGCGGCCGCCCTTTTCGCCGTTTTCGCCGTCGCGGTCGGGCGGTTGCTCGCCGCGTGGTGTCGTGCCCACGTAGACCCGGCCGTCGAGCCGATAGATGTCGTCGCCGCTGATGATCCAGTCGCTGTCCTCGCCGCCGCCGCCGCCCGCCAGGGAGTCGGCCACGGCTGCGCGCTGAGCGTAAGGCGCCGCGGTCACGGGGATGCGTGGCGCCATCGGCGGATCCTCACCGACGGTGACCTCGATCCACAGCGGATTGGCGTAGGCCGTGGCGGGGAAATCGCTCATATCGAGCTCGACGGTGAACACGCCGCCCGTGGTCTCCACGCTGTAATCGTTTTCCCAGATCTCGGTGCCGTTTACCAGGGCGTCGTAGAACGTGAACATCACGCTGTGCCAGCCGTTCGAAACGGGATCGCCGTCGGCGTCGGTCAGCATGCCCTGGATGTTCAGGTTCTTGGGAATCTCCGCGAAAGCCGGCAGAGAGAAGAGCAGCGAGACGAGCAGCAGAGCCGGCAGCGAGACGGTTCTTGTTTTCCAGTTCTTCATCATGATCCCTCCCGGTGATCAGATCAGGTCAGATCAGGGTCGAGTTACTTCAGCAACACCAGTCTGCTGGTTGCGTTGAACGATCCGGCTTGCAGCTTGAGCAGATAGACACCACTGGCCAGGCGCTCCGGCTGATAGACCAGCGCGTGCTCGCCGGCCGGAACGATCTCGTCCAGCAAGCGATCCACGCGGCGGCCCTGTAGATCGAAGACCTCGATCCGCGTCCGCGCTTCGGTGGCGAGACTGAAACGGATCGTGGTTCGGGGGTTGAACGGGTTAGGCGCGTTCTGGAAGAGCTGATTCAACAGTTCGGGTGGATCGAGCACGTCGGTCATGGCCAGACTACCGTAGACCTCCCAGAATCCCAGCCGTGCTCCACCGCCAGTGGCGGCGGTCGCACCGGCGACGGTCTGCAACGTCACGGTGGCCTTCCCGGCGGCGGAACTCGCGTGTCCGCCGCCGTAACCGATAACAACGGACTCGAGCTGGGTCTGCGCCTGTCCACCACCGGCTCCCAGCAGCAACAGCAGCAACGCCGTCGCCATTGCTCGGATGTAGCGTGTTGTGTTCACGATTCTTCTCCCTCTTCAGCGGGCCGTTTTCGCGGCCCGATCAAAATCCTGTCGTAGGCGTGCTCGCGCCGGCGACGCGACGCGCGCGCGATTCGCCGATAACCACCGGTCCTTCGGGCGCGCTCAGCTCCAGATGCGCCCGCGTGACGACACCCGTCCAGGGCGTCGAACCGCTCTTGAACCTGACCTTGCTCCAGGCCATCACGTTGCCCAGGTCCCAGATGCTGTTGTAGGGCTCGTCGTAGCAGCCCTGCTCGTCGCTGAGGTGGTCGAAATCGAACCAGACACCGTCGACCGCCTGGTTCGGCCAGGTAAAGCCGCCGTTGTCGATCATGTTGTTGATCTCGTCCCGTATCTCTCGGACGTACATGTAGTTGTGATCCGGCTCGCTCTTGGGCAGCAGGATGACGAAGCTGATGCCGTCATCGCGCTGACAGGCCATCGCTTCGGTGCCCCACAGCCTGCCGTCATGGCCGGGGGAGGTCGTTCGCCCGTTAAGCCGCACGCCGATCGAGTCGCCCTTGCAGTAGTAGGTGTCCGTAAGATGCAGCAAGGGCACAGCACTGGTGATCATCCTGCCCTGACCATCGCGCGCCTCCAGATCGAAACCGCCATACGACTTGCGGACCGGCGGCCCGTCCGGGTCGTACACGTTCTCGGCCAGGCCCAGCCAGTGGTACCAGGGCTCGCGCGGATTCTTGTCCTCCTCGAGCGATCGGCCGAGCTCGAATTCCGAGGTCGGGAACCACATCTCCTCGGGCAGGATGTGTTCCCGCCAGAAGGTGTGCAGATCCGTGCCGCTGACCTGTTCGACGATCAACCCCAGGATCAGGAAGCCGGGGTTGGCGTACTCGCTGTCAGTGCCGGGCCAGAAATCCAGCGGCTGACTCAGGATCCATTCCACGGTCTCGCGGCGGGTCGGCACGCGGTAGGGATCGAATCCGTAGTCCTGGGCGATCTCGACCTCGTTGTAGGTCGGGTCTGGTGTCACAGAGCGATCCCACCCGCCTTCGTGCTTGAGCAGATCCTCCACGGTCATGACCCAGAAACCCGAATCGCCCAGCAAGCCATCGAATGGCTCGTAGTCGAGGATGCCGTCCTCTTGCGGGTCGAAGTCGAACACGCACTGGTCCGCCCGAATCATCCCGCGGTTGATCAGGTAACGGATCGACGCGGCGGTGAACGGCTTGGTGACGCTGGCGACGCGCATGAGCGCGTTCTCGGGCAGGAATTCCAGGAGGTCCTCGTCCTTCCAGCCGAAGGAGCGCTGGTAGACGATCGTGTGGTCTTTCATGATGGCCAGGACAGCGCCATTGATGTCGTGGTCGTCCATGTACGACTGCATGATCCAGTCGAACACATCGAGCTCGGGTATCGGTTTGCCGTGGGCCGGCGGCTGGGCCAGAACTGATTTGGGTATTTGGCTCGCCAGGACACTCAACGACAGGGCGATCAGCAGTGTGGTTGTCTGTTTACGGATTCGCACGGTCTTCCTCCCCCGATGCGCACATGCAGAAGGTTCTGTGCTCTGGACTCGTTCACTCGCTCGGAGGAGAAGACAGGGCGACGGGGAGAATAAGTTGCAGTAGAAAACGCGATGCGCGCGGCGGGTACCCGTGCGCGGGGAAACAATGGCTACCAGGTGCGGGACGAGCTAGACGACGTACTGATGAAATCCGATCAGGGCCAGCACCGACAGCACACCCACGCCGATCAACGAACGATTGAAGTGCTTACCGGTCGTTACCTTGTGGAGCAGATTGATCAGAAAGCCCCCGCCACAAAGGATCAGGTTCGCCTGCAGCAACTTGAGACTCAGATCGATCTGTCCGGAGTCCACGGACGTGCGCACGGTCTTGTTCCAGCGCCGGTCGAGAAAGGTCTCCTGTTCGGGCTGGGCCAGGAAGTAGAAGAAGACCGAGCCGAAGAGCAGCACCCAGGACAGGATGCCCAGGATCTGGATCAGACGCATGCCGGGCGAGTCGGGTTTGGGAAGTGAGCCAGCCATTTCTCTTTCCTTTGCCGGGCCGGCCGGAGGCGGCCTGCCGTCGTTCGGGATCGGTGGATCGTACTGTCGATCCGCGTAGTCGCCGTGGTCAGCGCTTGACCGCCGTGACCTCCATGGAACCGTTGTAATGTCGCGACAGCCGGTAATCGACAACCTCCAGACCATGGGCCGTGAGCACCTGCCGCAGCGAGGCGAACGAGAAATAATTCAGGTGTTCGCACACGCGCTTCATGGGATCGCGGTCCTTCTGGAAGCAGGAGAACGCACTCTCGAAGTTGGGGGTCGATAGCCACAACACCCCACCGGAAGGTAAAAGCGCCGCCGCTCTGGCGACAGCCGCGCCGGGGTCGATCAGGTGCTCCAGCACGTCGCCCATGCACAGCATATGGACACGATCCGCCGTCGTGTAGGTGGCGAAATCGGCGCAGATCACCGGGCGATCGAGCGTTTCGGCGACACGCCGGCTATGCAGCGGCCGGATGTCCAGACCCGTCGCCTCGAGTCCGAGTTCGCCGGCCACGGCCAGCAGCTCGCCGCCGCCCACGCCGACGTCCAGCAACCGCGGCCCCGGGGCCAGCTCACGCAAACGGCCGACGGTCTCGGCCAGATGCGGCAGCAGATCCAGACGCGGCGTCCGGTACATGTCGTTCTCCGAGTCGGTCAGCACCCGGGCCAGGTCGGCCGGATATCGCGCCGTATGCAGATGACGGCATTCCCGGCACAGCATCCACAGACGAACGGGATGGAAACCGGGGTTGAAATCACGATTGGTGAGCATGTTGAAGGCCCAGTGCGGACGGCTCTCGCGACCGCACAGCGGACACGAATCGACGTCCTCCTGTTCCGAATCCGTGAAACGATAGCCGTGCTGGGGGTGGTCCTCAGGTGTGATCCGGGCGGCCAGAGCAGCATCGGCCGACAGCGCATCGACGTGATATTCGAAAGAGGTCGTCGGCCGGCCGTCCCGGTTCCAGATCTCACCGAGCCGAAACAGGACGACGGGGGCCAGATCCTGAACACCCGTCAAGCTCATCAACAACGGCCTGGCCTCGTCGTCACGACCCGCCTGTACGAGCTGCTCGGCGAGTCTGTGCTTCGCAAGTGCTTTCTTATCAACGGCAATCGGCGCGGCCTGAGGCATTCAGCCCCTCCTGCTCGTGTGGTTCGCGACAGTTATTACTCGAACGAGTACAGAAGAAAGAACAAGAAGCGTACCAGGCGGCGACATCCACCCGCGAGCACGACCGGTTCCTGGTTGCCAACGGAGGGCGGGTTATTGTAAGGTGTAGGTGCTTGTGTCAACAAGTTGTTGGGAGACAAGGAATTTGCGAAAGGCCGTTCATGCAAGACGGAACCGGTCTCGGTGGCAAGACCCGGCATCCTGAGCAGACGACAACTCGTCCAGACCACCAGACAATGGAAGAACAATCGCCCCTGACCAGCCGGACCGGCTGGCGTGTGGCTGCGCTCCGGTTCATCGTACCGCCGGTGCTGACGGTGATCCTGTCGGTCATCACTGTTTTCAATCTGGCCATCCCCTCCCTCGAAACCAATCTCCTGGCGGCGAAGCGGGAGACCATCAAGGAACTGACCAACACCGCCTGGAAGCTGCTGAATGATTTCGACCAGCGCGTCACCGACGGTGAGCTCTCCCTCGATGAGGCCCAATCCATGGCGGCGGAGCACGTACGGACGCTCCGCTACGGCCCCGAGGCCAAGGATTACTTCTGGATCAACGACATGCGGCCGGTGATGGTCATGCATCCGTACCGTACCGACCTCGAGGGCACCGACATCTCCGATTTCAGCGATCCCAACGGCAAGCGCCTGTTCGTCGAATTCGTCCAGGTGGTCGAGGCTTACGGCGCCGGCTACGTCGATTATCAATGGCAGTGGAAGGATGACTCGAGCCGCATCGTCCCCAAGCTTTCGTACGTGAAGGGGTACCGTCCCTGGGGCTGGATCGTCGGCACCGGCATCTATCTCGAGGATGTGCGCGAGGAGATCGCTCTGGTCACGCGGCGGCTGCTTTTCGCGTTCATCGGCATCCTGCTGATGATCGCCGCGCTCTCGGCGTACATGATCGTGCAGGCGAGCCACGCCGAGCGGATCCGCCGTGTGGCCGAAGAAGAGCACGCCAAGCTTTCCGAAGAGCTGCGCCAGGCGCAGAAGATGGAAGCGATCGGGCTGCTTGCCGGCGGTGTGGCCCACGATTTCAACAATCTGCTGACCGGGATCCTCGGCAATGCCCAGCTCCTGACCATGGCGCTGCCCGCCGATACGGAAAACGGCCAGTGCGCCGCGGATATCATCAGGTCCTCGCAGCGGGCGGCCGACCTCACGCAGCAGCTGCTGGCGTTCTCCCGCAAAGGGAAATTTCGGATGGCGAACGTCGATCTCCACCAGATCATCGACGAGGTCGTGCGGTTGCTGTCGCGCAGCATCGATCGCCGGGTGGTGATCTCGCAGGATCTC
>CAYLIV010000055.1:17513-24269 GCA_964384055.1 uncultured Fibrobacteraceae bacterium | reverse complement strand
AAACGATCTGGGTCTCGCTAAATCGCGACTTCTTCATCAGAACCTCCTGGCTCGATTATGCCAGAATGCTCCGATTATCGCTGGTCCTCTTTTAGGGGAAGGTTACGCCGGGGCTAAATCAGAACTGGTCAGCTGTTCCCGAAAAAATCACTTCACCAACGCCATCTTCCCCGTCAACCGCTGCGCCGGCGTTTCCAGCACGTAGAAGTACACGCCCGAACCGACCGGATCGCCCTGGTCGTCGCAGCCGTTCCACTCCATGCGATGCACGCCCGCCGCGAACGGTTCGTGCTGGGCGAGGGTCCGCACCTGGCGCCCGTTCACGTCGAAGATCCGCAACGAGATGGCCTGGGGCGCGGGCAGGTCGAAGCCGATCTGCGTCTTCGGGTTGAACGGGTTCGGATAGTTGGCGCGCAGGGCCAGACGCGTGGGGATGAGCAACTCGTCGTCGGCCACAGAGTCCGGGTCCGGCAGGGCGAATCCGCGGAGCAGGAACTCGTCGACGCCGGCCTCGACTACCGAGCCGGCGGGTTCGTCCGCGGCGATGAAACGGAGCTGCACCGTGGCGGTCATATCGATGTAATCGTCCAGCAGGAAGCTCTGTAATGACCAGGACCGATCGCTCACGTTGGTGTTTTCCAGCGCAACCCAGCCGCTGCCGTCATTGACCTCCACGACCCAGACATCCTCGCCGGGGTTGTTACCGGTGTCGTTGGTGTACCAGCGGCGGTAGCTGACCGTGACCTGTACCGCCTCGGACAGATCGAAGGACGGGCTGTACAGGGTCGTGTAGCCGTTGTCGACGTCGTCCACGCCCTGTGCCGATCCGGGTGGATCGTTGCCGGTGATCCAGCAGAGCGTCCCGTCGATGGTGGCGTCGTCTTCGGGTTGCACTTCGCCGTACGGATCCTGCGTCACCGCGTTGGGATCCACGCGGACCCACAGGCCCGATGTCGCCGTGTCGTCCGGACCGGGCGTGGTCCATCCCTGGTCGGTCTCCATGTCGTCATGGAATACGGTGCTGACTTCCAGGATCCAGAAGCTGTAGTTGTCCGCACCCGCCGGATCGCGGCTCATGTTGTCCGCCACGTCGGTGGCCTCGAGCCAGTATTCGATCTCCGAATCGACCGGCTGACCCGGGATCTCGGCGCGGTAGTGGCCCAGCTCGGCGTCGATCAACGCGAGCGGCAGCTCCACCGTGGTCGCGCCGTTGACCCGGTAGAAGCAGCTTGCCGAAGCCACGGTCGAGTAATCGGTGATGTACGTGTCGACCACATAGGGGCCGGTGGTGTCGTCGGTGAACGGCAGGACCGTCGTGCTGGAGAATAGGGGGCCGAGGTTGTCGACGAGGGCGAAGTCCAGCTCCGTGACCTCGCCGGCGTTGATCGTCACGCCCGGCACGGTCTGCAGCTCGAAACTGGGATGTTCGGCGCGCACCGTGAAGGATCCGGCCGGTACGGCGCCCACGTAGGTGCCGTCGGCCTGGGAGATCATGGTCAGGTCTTCCTCGATCACCCGCACGTACGCACCCTCGAGCGGCGTGCCGCCGTCGCTGGCGTTGGTGACCACGCCGCTGAGCGTACCGCCGGTCATGCTCGATTCCCGCGGCACGAACATGATCGCCCGGTTGGAGCTCAAGGTGGCTGCGCCGGCCGGGTAGTCGGCGCCGTAGGTGTAGCCGATGCCGTCGGTGTGATCCTCGTTCTGGATGCCGACCGTGGCATAACCGTCACGGGCATCGGTGTTGGAGACCTGGGCGTACTGGAAGAGGATCTTGCCGTCGCCGGTGGCCGTGGGATACATCTCCGGATCGTACAGGATCACCTGCACCGTCTGGGTCGCGTTGTTGTAGTCGGCGCGCATGCGGCTCCACTCCACGATGAAGCGGCCGTTCTCCACATCGGAGCGGTAGTACACGCGGTTGCCGCCGGTCTGGTAGAGGTTGTCCCAGTAGGGCGCGATCATGTTCGGAGCGCCGCCCGGGCCGGGCATCACGTGGTTCTGGTAGTTGACCATCGAGGTGACGCCCAGGGCGATGTAGCCGTTGGAAGCGATCGATACCCGGTCGAAGGACTGACCGTAGTACTGGAAGGTGAACGGCAGCGCGAAGTCGTCCACGTCGTCCTGCTCCCAACCGAAATCCGACAGGCCAGCGTCGGTGCCGCCGCCGCCGTAGTTGGGATCGATCTCGATCCAGTTGTACAGGGGCATATCGGGGTAGCCGACGTCCGTGTTGTCGATGGCGTAGTAGCCGTAGACATCCGGTCCGAGGGGATCGCTGCTCGAGATGGAGCCGACCGTGATGCCGAACTCCGCGGTCGCGATGTAGCCGTCACCGAAATCCAGCGTGAGCTCGAAGTTGGCCAGATGACCCTCGAAGCAGTCCGACGAAACGACCAGGGTGAACGGATCGAAGGTGTTCTCGACGGTGGCGCCCTGGCTGATGGTGCCGTAGCCGGCATTGCCGTCGGTCACCATGACCCAGGGGCTGTGGGAGACCAGCGTGGCGTCGACGCCCGTCGCCGTGATGCTACCCGAGTTGCGCAGGCTGACCAGGAACTGCCCCGCCTCGCCCGGATCGAGGGTCGAGCCGCCGCCCGACCAGCCGTAACTCACGTATTCGAACGCCGCACTCGTGACCGTCAGCTGGATCAGCGATGCCGGCCAAGGGGTCACGCCGTCGGTGGGCACCAGGTCGAGACGGATCACGTGTCCATCCGGCGCGTTCGGCGCCACGGTGACGTCGAAGTCCTCGGCGCTCCACACCGTCTGGCCGGAATTGATATTGCCGTAGGTTTCGGCGCCGTCGGTGACCGTCGCCAGTACGTCGGTGGTGCTCACGTCGGCCGACACGCCGAGCGCGGTGAAGTCGCCGTAGTTGTGCAGGGCGACCGGCAGCTCGAGCGACTCGCCGGGATTGACGACGCCGTCGCCGTTACCGGAGCTGCCGCCGGCGTTGTCATCGTCGATGGTCATACCCGCGAAGGCTGGATAGGTGGTCACCGCGCCGATGTTCACGCTGCCCAGGTAGGGAATGTAGTTGGTCTTGGTGGCGGTCACGTGCACCGAACCGGCGGTGTAGCCGGACAGCGGCAGGTTGACCGACCCGGTGTAATCGGTGTACCCGGAAACCTGGACCTCGCCGTCCTTGTGGAGTGTCACCAGGACATTCTCGACGACGAATCCCTCGCTGCGCACCGTCACCGGCACCGAGTTGGCGCCCAGCGGCACCACGGCCGGATAGGTGGACGTCAGGGAGGGGGGAGCCGCGGTCCACATGGGGGTGGCGGGATCGCCCATGAGGTTGTTCCACACCGACCAGATCTCGGCCTTGGACGGCTCGTAGTCGATGTAGTTGAGATAGAGCGCCAGCTTGCCCGTGGTGTGCGAGTAACCCAGCAGATGGCTTTCGCTGTTCAAGGCGCCATCGGCCGCACCCACGAAGTAGGTGTTGTTGTAGCGCGTGTGCGTACCGCTCGTTGCCGTGCCCACTGCGCCGATGCCGCCGCCGTTGGGATTGCGCAGGAACGCCTCGCTGTAGGAGTTGTCCGCGGACCAGAACGAGCCCGTGGAACAGGTGACGATGATCGCGTAGGGTAGTTCAAAACCGTTGCTCAGGTTACCGATGTGCCCCGTGCTGAAGCCGCTCATGCCCAGCCAGCCGCGGTAGGTGAACAGGGACAGCCCCTGGTTGATGGAAGCCGACATCTGGCTGGCGAAGTTGCCGCCAAAGATGGTGTCGATCTGGGTGTAGCCGATGTCCAGGAGCTGGCTCTTGACCCACTGGTTGACGTATTTGCAGGTGATGCCCGAGGCGCCCGTATCACCGGTCAGGCCGGCGCGCGTGAACCAGCCGCCGTCACCCGTCGGGGGGTTGGATTCGTAGGTGACGATCTTGTCGACGATATCTTCCAGGGAATCCAGGGTACGGAAGGACAGCCGCCCGATGTGAACATCGGCCAGCAAGTCGCCACCAGCGAGCATGGAATAATAATGATCGCCCTCGCCGTTGTATCCCGACAGGGATTCGCGGTAGGCGGGCACCGGGTAGTCGCCGTTGGCGTCGCCGGCCAGCACCACGAATTCCAGGGGCGGATCGTAGGTGTCGTAGGCATTCTGGATGTAGTTCTTCACGCCGGTAGTCGTGTCGCCCGTGACCGCGGTCGAAACAGCCACCACGTTGTAGCCCTGACGCCGCCGCCATTCGAGCAGGGGCTCCAGAGCAGTGAGGACTCCCGAGCCCTCGGCGTAGATCAGCAGATAGGAACCGGGGCCCACGTCGCTGCCGTCGTTGCGATAGTTGACCACCACATCCTGGTACAGCTCGTCGAAGGACCGGGGGATCAGAGAATGCCGCGGCGTCTGTCCGTTACGCGTGTCGCGGCCGCTGAAATCCAGCTCGATCTCGAAGCGGTCGGTGACCCGCAACTCGCCGGAGACGGGATCGAAACGTACCGGACTGATGGTGATCGGCACCACGCGCAATCCGTGCACGATACCGGGAGCGCCGGCCTCGACCAGCGGCGTGGCGACGAGTGAAGCGCCGGCCGCGCCGGCGTAGTAATCGTGGTCGACGACAAATGCTTCAGCTTCGTCCGGCTGCACGGGAAAAACACGGAAGTCCGGGAACACCTGCTCGTGCTTACTGCCCACCGTCACCTGAACGGCGGCGTTGTCGGGGACCTGTACCAGGCGTGAAATCACCGGCAGGCCGGCCTGGCCCACCGCCCCGCGCAACTCGCCGCCGGGTACGGTCAGGCCGTGGTACGTCTGCCCGTCCACGGCTATTTCTTCGAGATCCAGAGCGGGCAACGAGAATTCGAGCGTCAGCGTCTGCCCTTGATCCTGTCGGACTCGGATCAGTTCGTGATCGGTGCCCGCCGTGGGGTCGAGAACGAGCTTCTGCGGCGATGCGGTGGCCACTGTTCCGCCGGCCACCAGCAACATGCAGAGAACAACAAGAATGAGGTGCCTGAGCATTGGAATCCCCCTGGCTAAGCAATTGAGTCAATGCGAGAGACCGGTGTGCGGAACCGAGGTTCTCATGCATGATCGAGTGCGCTTCGGTTGGGTCTTGACCTACGAGTATACACCAAAACCACTCCCTTTTTGAAGTATTGTCCCTGTGTATTGTCCCTGTGACGCGGGCGAGATCCGCGGGATAGAAGCGGTGATCCGATGTAAAAAGCGTTGCCCCGGCAATGCAGGTGCCGGGGCGACGCGGGAAATCTTGGCTGGTAATGCTCGCTACTTGAGCAAGGTCATCCGGCCCGAGAGCCGCTGGACCGGAGTATCGAGCACGTAGAAATACACGCCCGAGCCAACCGGGCTGTTGCGGCCGTCGACGCCGTCCCATTCGTAGCCGTGCCGGCCCGCGGCCAGGTGCTCGTCCTCGAGCACGGTGCGCACCAGACGCCCGGTGATGTCGAAGATGCGTAGCGAGACCGTCTGCTCACGCGGCAGTTCGAAGCGCAACATCGTCTTGGGATTGAACGGGTTGGGGTGGCTCGGCAACAGGGCCAGACGGGTCGGGAGCATCTCGTCCACCGCGGTCGGCGGTTCGATGGGCGCCGCCGCGGGCACGAAGGCGATGGCGCGTCCAGCCGTGAGGCTCGGTGCACCGACCGGGTAGTCCCCGCCGTAGGTGTACATCAGGCCATCGTCACGGTCGTTGTTGCAGATGCCGACCGTGGCGTAGGCGTCGCGCGAATCGGTATTGCTGACCTGCGCATATTGCATGACGATCAAGCCGTCGCCGGTCGCCGTCTCGTGCACTGCCGGGTCGTACAGGATCACCTGCACGTTCTGGGTGGCGTTGTTGTAGTCCGCGCGCATGCGGCTCCACTGGACGATGTAACGGTCGTTGTTCGTGTCGTGCCAGTAGTAACAGCGATTGCTGCCCGTCTGGTACAGGTTGTCCCAGTAGACCGCAACCATGTTCGGCGAGTTGCCCGGGCCGGGCATGGTGCGGTTCTGGTAGGTGACGTTGGAGCAGACGCCGAAGGAGAGGAATCCGTTGGAGCCGATCGAGATCTGGTCGTAGGTCATGCCGTAGAACTGGAAGTCGAAAGGCAGGTTCTTCACCTCGTAGTCGTCCTGTTCCCAGCCGAAATCGCCCAGACCCACGCTGGTGCCGTTGCCGCCGTAGTTGGGCGCGATTTCCACCCAGCTGTAGGTCGGCGCCAGATCGTAGGCCGTGTCGGTGTTGTCGAAGGCGTAGTAACCGTACGCGTCCGGACCGATGGGATCGTTGCTGCTCAGGGTGCCGATGGAGATCCCGATCTCCGTCGTGGCCGACGACGTGCCGTTGAAGTCCAGCTCGAGGATGAAGGTCGCCAGATGGCCGTCGAAGCAATCGGGATCGACCGTGAGCGAGAAGGGATTGCCGTTGTTGGTCGCCGAGCCGCCCGGAGCGATGTTGCTGTAACTGCCGTTGGCGTCGTCGATCGTTATCCAGGGGCTCATGCTGAACAGGGTGGCCGTCACGCCGGTGGCCGTGACCGAACCCGTATTCTGAACGGTGAAAGCGATGGTGCCCGACTCGCCCTGATCGGGGGAGCCGCCGGGCCCACCCCAGCTGTAGCCGGTGTAGTCGAAGGCTGCGCTGTCAATGGTGAGCTGGATCAAGGAGGTCCACGTGTTGCCGCCGCTCGAAGCGGTCACATCCAGATTGACCACGTGGCCGGCGGGCGCGCCGGAGAGAATGTTGATGTCGAAATCGTCGGCGCTCCAGGCCGCGGTGCCGGCGGCGATGGT
>CAYLIV010000055.1:0-17413 GCA_964384055.1 uncultured Fibrobacteraceae bacterium | reverse complement strand
ACGGTCAACAGGCGCGGGGCGGCGGTCCACATGGGCGTGGCCGGATCGCCCATCAGGTTGTTCCACATGGACCAGATTTCCACCTTCGAGGCCTCGTAGTCGATGTAGTTGATCCAGAGCGCGTTTTTTCCCATCGTGTGAGCGACGCCCAGGCGGTGACAGTCGCTGTTGATGGCGCCGTCCCAGGTCGCCTGGTAGTAGCAGTTGTTATAGCGGGTGTGGGTGCCGATCGTCGCCGTACCGATGGCGCCGATGCCGCCGCCGCTGGGGTTACGCAGGAAGGCTTCGCTGCGGCAGTTGTTGTCGTCCGAGAAAGACCCCGTATCGCAGGTGGGGATGACGGCGAAGGGCAACTCGTTGCCGTTGCTCAACGCGCTGATGTGGCCCGAATCCATGCCGCTCATGTACCAGTAGCCCCGGTAGCCGAACACCGATAATCCCGCATTGATCCTGGCGGACATATGCGACTGGCTGCCGTACCAGAGGGTGTCGATGTGCGTGTAGCCGGCATTCAGGAGCTGGCTCTTGACCCACTGGTTGACGAATATGCAGGTGGCACCCGAGGAACTCGGGTCGCCCACCAGACAGGCGCGGCTGAACCAACCGGCGTCCCCGGCCGGCGGATTGGTCTCGTAGGTGACGATCTTGTTGACGACCTGGCTCAGGGAACCGGCGTTCCGGACCGACAGGCGGCCGAAATGCACGTCGGACAGCATGTCGCCGCCGGCCAGGGTCGTGTAGTAGTGATCGCCCTCGCCCTGGTAACCCGACACGCTTTCGTACCAGCAAGGCATCGGGATGTCGCCATAGACGTCGCCGATGAGTGTGACGAACTCCAGCGGCGGATCGGAACTGTTGAAGACGTTCTGGATGTAGTTCTTGATGTTGTTTCTTGTCGTCCCGGTCTGTCCCGAGTGGGCAACCACCACATTGTATCCCTGGCGCTCACGCCAGTCGATCAGTGGCTGCAGCGCGGACAGTACACCGGAGGAATTGCGGTAGATGAACAGATAGGTTCCCAGGCCCACTTCTGCACCGTCGCTGCGGTAGTTGACCACCGTCTCCTGGTACATGTTGTGGAAGGACTCGGGGATCCGGTCGTGCTGCGGTGCCACGCCGTTGCGGGTGTCGACCCCGCTGAAGTCGACGGTTATCTCGCAGCGGTCGATCACTCGCACCTCGCCGGTGGTCGGGTCGTAGCTGACCGGGCTGATGGTCAACGGCACCACGCGCATACCGTGCATGATGGCGGGCGCGCCCACCTCGACCAGCGGTGGTGTGTCGAGGTCGCCGGCCGCATAGTACGCCGGGTCGATCACGAAGGTCTCGCTCTCGTCCGGCTGGACCGGAAAGAGGCGGAAGTCGGCGAAGACCTGCTCGTGTCTGGCGCCGAGCTCGATGTTGACCGCAGCGTCGTCAGGCACCATCACGAAGCGCGATACCGTGGGCAGCGCCGCCTGGCCGACTTCGCCGCGGAGGTTGCCGCCCTGAATGGTCAGCGCCTGGTAGTTCTCACCCTCGATATCCATGGTCTCGAGGTTCAAGTACGGCAACGCGAACTCGAGGGTCAGCAGCTGACCATTGTCATTCTGGACGGTGAGGACCTTCTGGTCCGCGTCGGCCGCGGGATCGAGGGTGAGTTGCTGTAGCTGCTCGGTGGCGAGCGCCGGCACAGCCAGCATTCCGATACACATTGTGGCGAGAACGAATAACCTGTTCATGCGGATTCCCCCTGAAGAGCCGGTGTTGCGAGGAGATGTACACGCGGTTTCGTTGCTGAAGGCAGCAGCGCCCGTGATTTTCCAGCTTCCCATTATACACCATTTTCGTAGCCTTTGCCGCTGTGAATCGACATTTCCGGCGCTCTGATTTTGGAGCGTCGCGTCGCGGCGGTGCAGACATACCGGTCGCCGTGCTCCATTCGCCTGCGGCTCGAGTCCGCGCGGCGACCGGTATGTCTGCACCGCGGCGAGGGACGGTCTCCATAAAAAGAGCCCGACTACCACTCCCTGGGGGAACGGTAGCCGGGCTCGGTTGGTGTCCAGTGGCGCGCGCTGGCCTGCGGTTATTTGAGCAGGGTCATGCGGCCGGCGAGGCGTTCGATCGGTGTATCCAGGACGTAGAAATAGACGCCCGAACCGACCGGATCGTTCCGGTTGTTGATGCCGTTCCAGTCATAGCGATGGCCGCCCGCAGCCAGATGCTGGTCCTCGATCACCGTGCGCACCAGGCGGCCGGTGATGTCGAAGATGCGCAGCGAGACCGTCTGGGCCCGCGGCAGCTCGAAACGCAGCATCGTCTTGGGGTTGAACGGGTTAGGCTGGTTCGGCAGCAGTGACAGGGTTAGCGGCAAGGCCTCGTTTACCGGGGTCGGATCGGGCACTGGCGGCTCGGCCGGCACGAACAGGATAGCGCGCCCTTCTTCCAGATCCGGGGCGCCTGTCGGATAGTCACGGGCATAGGTGTAGAGCAAGCCGTCGGTGAGGTCATTGTTGCAGATACCCACGGTCGAAAACGCATCGCGCCCGTCGAAGTTGTTCACCGTGTGGTACTGCATCAGGATCATGCCGTCGCCGGTGATGGTCTCGTGAACCACCGGATCGTAGAGGATCACCTGCACATTCTGGGTATCGCTGTTGCGATCGTCACGCACCCGGCTCCACTGGACGATATAGCGGCTGTTGGCCGTATCGTGCCAGTAGTAGACCCGGTTGGTGCTGGTCTGGTACAGGTTGTCCCAGTAGACGGCGATCATGTTCGGCGAGGCGCCGGGGCCCGGGATCACGTGATTCTGGTAGTTGACGTTGGAGCAGATCCCCATGGAGATGAAACCATTGGAACAGATCGAGATCTGGTCGTAGGTCTGTCCGTAGTACTGGAACGGGAAGGGCAGGTTCTTCACCTCGTAGTCGTCTTGCTCCCAGCCGAAGTCGGACAGGCCGACATCGGTGCCGCTGCCGCCATAGCCGGGTGCGATCTCGACCCAGTCGTAGGTCGGTGCCAGCGCATAACCGGTATCGGTGTTGTCGAAGGCGTAGTAGCCGTAGGTGTCGGGACCGATCGGATCGCTGTCGGTGATGTGGCCGATCGAGACGCCGATATCGGCCGTGGCCACGGACGAGCCGTTGAAATGCACCTCAAGCAAGAACGTTGCCAGGTGCCCCTGGAAACACTCGGTGTCGACGGTGATCTCGAACCGGTCGCCGCCATTGAGCCCCGTCCCGCCGGGCTCGACGTCACCATAGCTGCCAAAGGCATCACCGACGCTGATCCAGGGGGTCGTGCTGTACAAGGTGGCGGTCACACCGGTGGCGGTGATCGAACCCGTATTCTCGATGGCGAAGACCATGGTGCCGGTCTCGCCGGGATCCGGATCGTGACCCGCTCCGCCCCAGCTGTACCCGGCGTACTCGAAGGCCGCGTTGTCCACGACCAGCTGGATCAAGGACGTCCAGTCGTTGCCGCCGCTCGAGGCGGTCACGTCCAGATCGATCACATGGCCGGCAGGGGCGTCGTCGGCCACGGTGAGATCGAAGTCGTCGGCGCTCCAGGCAGTGGCGCCGGCGCCGATGGTGCCGAAATCCTCCGAGGCGTCGGTTATCGTCACGTACGGATCGCCGGTGCTCAGGGTGGCGGTCACGTTGCTGGCGCTCGAGGTACCATAGTTGTGCAGGGCGACCGGCAACTCGATCGCCTCGGCAGCATTGACCAGACCGTCGCCGTTGCCGCCGCTGGTGCCGTTGCTGTCATCGTCGACCGTGAAGCTCGCAACAGCCGGGTAGGTGGCGACCGTACCGATGTCGAAGCTGCCCAGGTAGGGCCGGTGGTTGTACTTGGTGACGGTCACCAGCACCGTACCCGAGCTCACGCCGGTTATCGGCAGGGTGATCGCGCCGGCGCTGTCCGTGTAACCCGATACCTGGAGCGATCCGTCCTTGAACAGGGTGACCAGCGCGTCCTCGACCGGCCCGCCGGCATCGACCTCGATCATCACCGAGCCCACGCCGTTGGGCACGGTTGATGGATGATCGGCCGTGATGGCGGCGGGGAAAGCCGTCCACATCGGAGTGGCCGGATCACCCATGAGGTTGTTCCACATGGACCAGATTTCCACCTTCCCGGGTTCGTAATCGATGTAGTTGGCGTACAGCGTATTCTTGCCCGTCGTATGGGCGATACCGAGGCGGTGGCAATCACTGTTGATCGCGCCATCCCAGGTTCCTAGGTAGTAGCAATTGTTGTAGCGGGTATGGGTGCCCCAGGTCGCCGTGCCTATCGATCCGATACCACCACCGTCCGGGTTACGCAGGAAGGCCTCGCTGTGACAGTTGTTGATGTCGGAGAAAGAACCGGTGTCGCAGGTCGGAATGACGGCGAACGGTAGCTCCATGCCGTTGTCCAGGTAGCCGATGTGACCGGAATCCATACCGCTCATGTTCAGGTAACCGCGGTAGCCGAATACCGACAGTCCCTGGTTGATTCTGGAGGTCATGGACGACTGTCCCGGATTCCAGAGGGTGTCGATCTGCGTGTAGCCGATTTCCAGCAGCTGGCTCTTGACCCACTGGTTGACGAAGACCGTCGTGATGCCCGAGGGCGAGGTGTCGCCCGCCAGGCAGGCGCGGGTGAACCAGCCGCTATCGGAGGTCGGCGGATTGCTTTCATAGGTGACGATCTTGTTGACGATGCCGCTCAGCGAGTTGATCGAGCGGATGGACAGGCGACCGAGATGCACGTCGGACAGCATGTCGCCGCCGGCCAGGGTGGTGTAGTAGTGGTCACCTTCACCACCGTATCCGGACTCCGTCTCGTACCAGCACGGAATGGAGTAGCTGCCCCCCGCGTCGCCGACCAGTGTGACGAATTCAAGCGGCGGATCATAGCTGTTGAAGGCATTCTGGATGTAGGTCTTGATGGCGGAATTCGAGGTTCCCGTCTGTCCCGTGTGGGCGGCCACGACGTTGTATCCCTGGCGTTCGCGCCAGTCGATCAGCGGCTGCAAGGCCGTCAGCACACCGGATGAATTGGGATAGATGAACAGGCACGAGCCCGGGCCTACTTCCGCGTCGTCGGCGCGGTAGTTGACCACCATTTCCTGGTACAGGTTGTGGAACGACTCGGCGATCCGATCGTGCCGTGGCGCCATGGCGTTGCGTGTGTCGACACCGCTGAAGTCGATCGAGATCTCGAGACGGTTGGCCACGCGCACTTGGCCGGTGGCCGGATCGTAGCTGACCGGACTGACCGTCAACGGCACGACGCGCAGGCCGTGCAGGATGGCGGGCGCACCCACTTCGACCAGCGGGGGGGCATCGAGGGCACCGGCCTGGTAGTATGCATGGTCGATCACGAAGCTCTCACCCTCGTCCGGTTGGACCGGAAAGAGGCGGAAATCCGCAAAAACCTGTTCCTGCGTCGCGGAGGCCGAAACGCTCACGGCGGCATTGTCGGGGATCAGCACCAGACGCGATACGGTGGGCAGGGCGGCCTGGCCGATTTCACCGCGTACACTGCCACCCTGAATGGTCAGCGCCTGATAGTTCACGCCCTCGATGTCAGTGGTCTCGAGGTTCAAGAACGGTAGCGTGAATTCCAGCGTCAGCAGCTGACCGCTGTCCTGCTGGACCACGAGGATATTCTGGTCCGGGTCAGCGGTTGGATCGAGCGTGAGTTTCTGCAGCGGTTGGCCGGCGAGAGCCGAACCGGCCAGCAGACACGCACAGAGAACGACAATAACAAACGACGAGCGCATTGGATTCCTCCCCAAGAGCTTCGTTGAACCAGAGGGATATGGAGCGGTGCCGATGCCGGAGTGAGCAACGCCTTCGATTTATCGAGATCTTTATTATACACCAATACGGTGGAAGTTACCGCACCATAATCGGGGGTGAGTGTACACCAGCTGTGATCGTTTTGCCGCCGAAGCCCCGATGTAGCACCGCGACGCACCTGAAAAAAACCGGCTGCGAGCCGAAAATCAGACTCGCAGCCGGTTTCATCAAACGCCGCAACGCGTTGGGCGGACTTTACTTGAGCAAGGTCATCTTCCCCGACAACCTGCCGATCGACGTCTCGAGCACGTAGAAATACACGCCCGAACCGACCGGATTGTTGTCGTCGTCGTTGCCGTTCCAGTTGTACCCGTGCACGCCGGCGGGCAAGGTGGCGTCCTCGACCACGGTGCGCACCAGACGGCCCGTCACGTCGAACACCCGCACCGAGACGGACTGGGTCTCGGGCAGTTCGAAGCTGATGAGCGTCATGGGATTGAACGGATTCGGATGATTCGGTCGCAGGGCCAGACGCTCCGGCAGCGGCTCGAGCAGCACCGGTGTGGCGTCCGGAATCGTGAAACCTTCGATGCGGAAATCATCGAGCGCGGCTTCGACCAGCGAGCCGTCACCCTCGTCCGAGCCGACGAAGCGGAACTGCACCGTCGTGGTCAGGTCGATGTGGTCGTCGAGCAGGAACTCCCGCAGGAGCCAGGAACGGTTGGTGACGTTGGTGTTCTCCAGCGCGACCCAGCCGCTGCCGTCGTTGACCTCGACCACCCAGTAGTCCTGACCCGGGCTGGCACCCGAGTCGTTGGTGTACCAGCGGTAGTAGCTGACCGTGACGTTCACCGATTCGGACAGGTCGAAGACCGGGCTCTTGAGCGTGGTCTTGCCGCCGTCGATATCGTCGGCGCCCTGATCGTCGGTCGCCGCGTTGCCCGTGACCCAGCACTGCTCGGCGGGATTGGGCGTGTGGTCGTACTCCGGTTGGATCTGGGTGCTGCCGTCGTAGGTGCCGTCGGGCTCGCCGCGTTCCCATACACCGGTCGAGGCGTCGTCGCCGGTGTCGCCGACCGACCAGCCCTGATCGGTCTCCATGTCGTCGAAGAAGGCCGTGGCCATCTGCAGGATCCAGAAGGAGTAGTTGTCCGTCCCTTCCGGATCGCGACTCGCGTTGTCACCCGTGTCGACGGCCTCGATCCAGTACTCGACCTCGGTGTTGTAGGGGAATCCGGGGATCTCGGCCTGGTAGTGACCGGTCTGGGCATCGATCAGCACCAGCGCCGCCTCCACCGGGGAGCCGGTCGTCTGGTAGTAGAAGTGCATCTCCGCGATGTCCGAGTAATCGGTGATGTACGTGTCGACCACGTAGGGACCGGAGTTGTCGTCGGTGAAGGGCAGATTCGTGGTGTTGGTGATGTACGGGCCGAGGATATCGTTCAGGTCGAAGTCCACGGTCGTCGTCTCGTCATCCACGATCTCCACGTCGTTTACCGTCACCTGGGCAAAACTTTCGTGCTCGGCGCGCACGGTGTAGGTGCCCGGCGTCACGCTGCCGGAGTAGGTGCCGTTACCGGTCGAATAGAGCTGTTGCCCGGATTCGAGGACCCGGATCAAGACACCCTCGGCCGGCGTGCCGCCGTTGCTGGCGTTGGTCACCGTGCCGGCCAGAATACCGGCCTCGATATCGCCGACGGGCATGAACAGGATCGCCGTGCCGCCGCTCAGGTCGGGTGCGCCGGGCGCGTAGTCCCGTGCGTAGGTGTAGCAGATGCCGTCGGAGCGGTCGCTGTTGCCGATACCGACGGTGCAGTAACCGTCGCGCGAATCCTGATTGTTCACCGTCTGGTACTGCATCAGGATCCGGCCGTCACCGGTCGTGGTCGGATACATAGCCGGGTCGAGCAGGATCAGCTGCACGTTCTGGGTGGCGTTGTTGTAGTCGGCGCGCATCCGGCTCCACTGGATGACGTAACGACCGTTCTCGTCGTCGTACCAGTGGTAAACCAGGTTGCTGCCGGTCTGGTACAGGTTGTCCCAGTAGACGGCGATCTGGTTCGGGTTGGCATTGACGCCGGGGATGACGAAATTCCGGTACGGCTTCAGGGACGACACGCCCAGGGAGACGAAGCCGTTGGAGCAGATCGAGATCTGCGAAAAGGTCTCGCCGTAGTACTGGAAATCGAAGGGCAGGGTTTCCACCTCGATATCGTCCTGCTCCCAGCCGAAATCGGACAGGCCCACACTGGAGCCGCTGCCGCCGTAGTTGGGATCGATCTCGACCCAGCTGTAGGTCGGCGCGTAGATGTAGTCGGTATCGGAGTTGTCGAAGGCATAGTAGCCGTACGCGTCCGGACCGACCGGGTCATCGCTGGAGACCTGGCCGACGGCGACCGCGAAATCGCAGGTGGCGACGGCCGCACCGTTGAACTGGTAGGTGACGGTGAACCCGGCCAGGTGGCCCTGGAAGCAATCGCTGGAAACCGAGATCTCGAAGGTGTCGCTCGTGTTGGTCCCGTTCGCGCCGGGGTTGATGTTGCTGTAGCTGCCGTTGGGATCGGTCACGTTGATCCAGGGGCTGTCGGTGGTCAACGCGGCGGTGATGCCCGACGCGGTGATCGAACCCGTGTTGTTAACCGTGAAGGCAATGGTGCCGGTCAGGCCGGGCGCCGGATCGTGCCCGGAACCACCCCAGTTGTAGCCGATATACTCGAAAGCGGCGCTCTCGACCGTCAGCTGGATCAGCGAGATCCAGTCGTTGCCGCCGCTCGTGGCGGTCACGTCAAGGTCGATCACATGGCCCGCCGGAGCGTTGTTGGCGATGGTCACGTCGAAATCATCCCCGCTCCAGACCGTGGCGCCCGAGGCGATGGTGCCGAAGTTCTCGTTGCCGTCGGTGACGGTCACGTAGGGATCGGTGCTGTTCAGGGTGGCGGTCACGTTGCTGGCACTCGAGTTGCCGTAGTTGCGCAGGGCGGTCGGCAGCTCGATGGACTCGGCCGGATTGACCTGCCCGTTGTTGTTGCCCGAGCTGGTGCCGCTGTTGTCGTCGTCGATGTCGAAATCGGACACGGCCGGGTAGTTGGCGATCGAACCGACGTTGAAGCTGCCCAGGTAGGGTCGGTGGTTGTACTTGGTGACCGTCACCAGCACCTGGCCGGAGCTGACGCCCGAGATGGGCAGGGTCACCGAGCCGCTGTAGTCGGTGTACCCCGAGACCTGGAGCTGGCCGTCCCGGTACAGGGTGACCAGGGCGTCTTCCACCGGTCCGCCGGCGCTGACGTCCACGTTCACCGAACCGACGCCGTTGGGCACCACCGTCGGATGGTCCACGCTCATGACCGTGGGATAGGCCGTCCACATGGGGGTGGCCGGATCGCCCATCAGGTTGTTCCACATGGACCAGATCTCGACCTTCGAGGCCTCGTAGTCGATGTAGTTGGTGTACAGGTACAGCTTGCCGGTGCTGTGGGCCACACCCAGGCGGTGGTCGCTGCCGTTGACGGCGCCGTCCCAGGTGCCCATGTAGTAGCAGTTGTTGTAGCGCGTGTGCGTGCCGGTCGTGGCGGTACCGATGCCGCCGATGCCGCCGCCGTCCGGGTTGCGCAGATAGGCCTCGCTGCGGCAGTGCGAATCATCGGCGAAGGAACCGGTGTCGCAGGTCGGGATCACCGCGAACGGTAATTCGTAGCCGTTGTCCAGGTAGTCGATATGGCCCGAATCGTACCCGCTCATCCAGTAGTATCCCCGGTAACCGAACACGGTCGAGCCCTGGTTGACCATGTTGTTCATCTGATTGACGAAGTTGCCGCTCCAGGCCGTGTCGACCTGGGTGTAACCGACGTTCAGCAGGTGGCTCTTCACCCACTGGTTCACGAAGATACAGGTGATGCCGGACGAACCGGGATCGCCGACGAGGCCGGCCCGTGTGAACCAGCCGGCGTCCGAGGTAGGCGGGGTCGTCTCGTAGTTGATGATCTTGTTGACGATGCCGGACAGCTCGCCCGTCGACCGGATCGACAGTCGACCCAGGTGCACATCGCCGAGCATGTCGCCGCCGGCCACGGTCGTGTAGTAGTGATCGCCCTCGCCGCCGTACCCCGACTCGCTTTCGTACCAGCAGGGAATGGAATAGCTGCCATTGGCGTCACCCACGAGGGTGACGAACTCCAGGGGCGGATCGTAGCTGTTGTAGGCGTTCTGGATGTAGTTCTTGATGTTGTTGGTCGAGGTTCCGGTCTGGCCGGTGTGGGCCAGCACGACGTTGTAACCCTGCCGCGAGCGCCAGTCGACCAGCGGTTGCAGGTAGCTGATGACCGTAGAGTTGTTCGGGCAGATGATCAGGTAGGACCCCAGCCCCACCTCGGCGCCGTCGTCGCGGTAGTTGACCACCAGGTCCTGGTACATGTGGTGGAAGGACTCGGCGATTCGCGAGTGCGTCGGTGCCACGCCGTTGCGTGTATCGCGTCCGCTCAGGTCGATCTCGATCTCGAAACGATCGGTGACCGTCAGCTCTTTGCTCGCCGGGTCATAGCTTACCGGCGAGATGGTCAGGGGCACCACGCGCAGGCCGTGCATGATCGCCGGCGCGCCGGCCTTGACCAGCGGCGCCGCGTCAGCGGAGGCGCCCGTATAGTAGGCGGTGTCGATCACGAAATGCTCGCCTTCGTCCGGCTGCATCGGGAAGACACGGAGGTCGGAGAAGACCTGCTTCTGCGTGCCGTGTACCTCTATGCTCACCGCGGCGTTGTCGGGCACGGCGATCAGGCGCGAAAGCGTCGGCAAGGCGGCCTGACCGAGTTCGCCGCGCACATCCCCGCCGGGGATGGTAAACGCCTGGAAGGCCTCGCCCTCGACGTCGATGTTCTCGAGGTTCAAGAACGGCAGCGAGAACTCGAGGGTCAGCCGCTGGCCGTCGTCCTGGACGACGCTCAGGACCTTGTGATCGATTTCGGCTGACGGATCGAGCGAGAGTTTCTGCAACTGTTCGGTGGCGCCGGCGGAACCCGCCAGCAACAGAACGCAGATGGACACGAGAAGGGTGAATCGGTTCATGAGTTTTCCCCTGTTGAGTCGTTGATGCCACAGCTGAGACGAAACGGCGTGGCGCAGCGCCGGCGCGAAATTTGGAACCAGCACAAGAAAAACGAACACCATATTATACATCATTTTTATAGGTCTGTTAATCGTTGAAAACGAGTTCGGACAATATATTACACTTTTGTGAATAATTTTACCGTTTTGTGATAAAAGCGTGCGGCATGTCGTCTGCGCTCTACAGAAGCGCCTCCTCGCGAGGGTCGGGCAGCAGGAAGGCGTCGGTCATGGCGTTTTCCGGACGGTGTATTTCCAGCAGATGAAGCAACACGGCGCGGGGCGCCGCCAGTGGTACGTGGCCGGCGCGGTAGCGCTGCAGGCAACTGTCCAGGCTGGCTGCTTCCGCCGGGCTCAGGAGCCGCCGCAGCGGTTTCGCTATGCGACGCAGCACACTGATCGACTTGACACGGGTACGGCGCAGGCCCAGGGCGGTCAGAAACAGCGCACGGTAGCGCTGCCGAAACTCGGCGGGCGTCAGCTCGTCACGGCGGCCATGCAAGACGGTCAGCTGGCGCCAGTGCCGCGGACTGTGGGCGCGTATACGGTTCTCCTGCCACTGCCGGAACGCTGCGAAACGGCGTCGTCCCGGGCGACCGCGGAAAAGTTCGCGCAGCTGCGCGTAACCGATGGCCTGATTGATGAACCGCCGACGGCGCAACGGATTGCGCAGGCCGACTTCGTCCTCGAGGGGTAACAGGGGCAAGCGGTCGCGCAGCGCCGCGGCGAACAGACCGCTGCCTCCAGGTCGCGTGCGGCCCCCGACGACCACCGGGACCTTCCGTAAACCGCAGCTTGGTGATCGGGTCTTCAACACGCAACCGCACAGCTCGGCACGCGCCAGTTCGGGCAGCCGCCGGGCGAGGAAACGCTCCATCGGTGCGGTCTGGTCCGTTTGCGAGGTGTTGCCGATGAAGCGCGTTGCACCGTCCCGGACCTCCAGGTGCACCGGCTCGCGGGGTATGCCCATACCCGCTTCCGCTTCCGGACAGACGGCCAGCAACTCGAAAAACCGGCCAAGGACGCCGGTGAGGTAGCTGTCGATGGTGTGCTTACCGTCGTAACGGACCTTCTGCCCGAGCAAGCAGGCACTGACACCGATGACGATCGTGGGCGGCTGGGTGTCGATCAGTTTCACGGATGTTCTCCGGACCAGGGACGAGATACGGCGGCAGCGGTTTCGACTGCCCGGTAGTGCAGACAGTGCCGTCGCCTGTGCGGCTAATCGTTTTTATGTTATACACTTTCGGCAAGATATGTTCAACTGTATGGGTCGAGTGGAATCGGTGTTTTCGCCCCGTCCCGCGCGCCCGCAGCGCTTCGATCACCGGGGGGAACTGCTGGTCAAGGTGTCGACGAACGCGTATGATATTCACGATCTGACCCTGGAAACGTCAGACCAAGGAGCACTGGTTGAACGCAGCAACGAAGAGCGCATTTCTGCGCCGCGACTGCCCGGACTCGCCGTTCTACGTGGCGGTCGCCGGCAACATCGGCGTCGGTAAATCGATGATCACGACCATGGTCGGCGAGACCTTCGGCTGGCCCATGTACTTCGAGCCGGTGATCAACAATCCCTACCTGGACGACTACTACCAGGACATGACCCGCTGGAGTTTCCACCTGCAGGTCTATTTCCTGAGCAAACGTTTCGAGGTGCAGAAACGGATCATCGATCACGGCGGTTCCGCGGTGCAGGACCGCACGATCTACGAGGACGTGGAGATCTTCGCGCCGACCTTGCACCGTCGTGGTTGCATGGACGACAGGGACTACGAAAACTACCGGGAGATCTTTCGCAACATGGTCGCGTTTCTGCAACGGCCCGACCTGATCATCTATCTGAAGTGCGCGCCCGAGGCGGCACTGTCACGGATCAAGCAACGCGGGCGGAGCTGTGAACGGGAAATCCCCCTCGATTTCCTGAGCGACCTGCACGCGGCGTACACGGATTGGATCGAGCGCGCGCCGGCCATCTGTCCGGTCGAGATCATCGATACCGAACGGATCAACCTGCGCGACGATGTGAAGGCGCAGCAGCATCTGCTGGACATGATCGCCCGGCGACACACCGAGCTGCACGCGCTGCGCGGCGCCGAATAACGTCGACCGTTTTGCGGGCCGATCGCCGGCGGCGCCCGGCGCGTGACGGCGCATGCATCGAGAATTACACCGCCTAGCGGCAGACAGCAAACCGAGGCCTACAGTGAACAAGGGACAATACCGTCGCAGCGACCTGTTACGCGGCCGGCAGATAGCGGATGATCTGTTGCTGGCCCTGCCCAAGACCGACCTGCACTGCCATCTCGACGGATCGCTGCGGATGGATACCTTCCTCGAACTGGCCGACCGGGAAGGGATGGACGTTTCTGGCGATCGCAACGAGGTGCGCCGACGCTACTTCCCCGACGATCGCGAGAGCTGCCAGCAGGAGTTTCTGAAGCACTTCGACCATACGCTGGCGGTGATGCAGAAACCGGAGAACCTGCAACGCATCGCCCGTGAACTGGCCGTCGACGCGGCACGTGACGGCTGCTGGTACATCGAGCCCCGTTTTTGCCCCCTGCTCCACACCGATGCGGGCATGACACCCAACGATGCGGTGAGCGCCGTCCATGCCGGTCTGCAGCAGGCGCAGGGGGAATCGTCGATACGAGCCGGTATCATCGTCACGGGCGTGCGCACGAACCGGCCCGAGCAATCGCTGGCGCTGGCCCACCTCGCCGTCGACTGGAAGGATCGGGGAGTCGTGGCCTTCGATCTCGCGGGTGTCGAAGAGGATTTCCCGGCCAAGGATCACTTGACGGCTTTCTACCACGTGATGAACAACAACCAGAACGTGACCATCCACGCCGGCGAGGGTTTCGGACCGGCGTCGATCCATCAGGCTGTGCACAGCTGTGGCGCCAACCGCATCGGACACGGCACACGCCTGCACGAGGATCCCGATATGCTGGCGTACGTCAACGACCACCGGATACCGCTGGAGATGTGTCTGAGCAGCAACCTGCAGAGTTGCGTCGTTACCGACCTGGCCTTGCATCCCTTGCGGTCGTACCTGGATCTCGGGTTGCGCGTGACCTTGAACACGGACAACACGCTTTTTGCGCGCACCTCGCCCCTGCGGGAGCTACGGCTGGCGGTGGACAACTTCGACCTGACCTTGCTCGAGACCGAGAATCTGCTGTTGAACGGCTTCAAGAGCACGTTCATTCCCGAGAACGAGAAGAGCGACCTGGTTTTCGAAGCGATCTCGACCTTCGCGTCGCTCCGCGACAAGCACGGGCTCGACAACCTCGACAGGCGTTGAGCGGGTATTGATGTGGTTGACGTGACGGTGAAGGCTGCGGAGGCAAGCATGACAGAACGGTTGACGAGACTTTCGACGGCGTGGCGGGACCGAGTGGCCGGCGCCGTCGCCTGGTTGCAGCAGCAGGGCTTTACCGGGCGCGCGGGCTTGATACTCGGCAGCGGTCTGGGCAATTTCGTCGACGCCCTTGGCGAGTGTGAGAGCGTCGATTACACGGACATACCGGGTTTCACGTCGACCTCGGTCGCCGAGCACGCGGGACGCATGGTTCGCGGTGATGCCTCGGGCGTGCCGGTGATCGTGTTGCAGGGCCGGCTGCATCCCTACGAAGGCCTGCCGCCGGCCGAACTCCTGCTGCCCACCGCGGTACTCGCCTGCCTGGGCATCGACGCCGCGGTGGTGACCAACGCCGCCGGGGGATTGAATCGGTATTTTGTGCCCGGCGACCTGATGGTGATCCGCGATCAGCTCGATCTGCACCTGCACGATCCATTGCGGGGATTGCTGGCCGAACCTGGCGCGGCGGGGGCCGCAGCACCGACCGACCGGAGCGGGGCCGACGACGCCACTGCCGTCGCCGTGACCGGCCGCCGCGGCGGTGCGACCGACCTGTTCGATCCCGAACTGGCGCGACTGCTGGTCGCCGCGGCGGCCGAAACCGGCGTGCCCATGCACAGCGGCACCTACGCCAGCATGTGGGGACCGGCCTACGAGACCAAGGCGGAGATCGGCTTCCTGCGCCGTGCCGGCTGCGATGCGGTCGGCATGTCCACGGCGCCGGAAACGGTCTTGTTGCGGGCACTCGGAGTCGCACCGGTCGGCCTGTCGTGCATCACCAATCCCGCCCGCGAGACCGGGCAGCCGGAACTCTCGCACCAGGACGTCGTAGAGGTAGGCCGGATGGTCCGCGACCGCGTGGCGCGCTTGCTCCTGGCGTTTTTACCCCGGCTTCCCGCTGCGAGCGACACGAGCGCATAACGACCGTAGCGCGGCGGACTGGTATTCAGGAGGTCCGATCGTGTTTTTCGATCAAACCATGTTCCTGCTCGTCCCGGTCCTGCTCTTCGCGATGTACGCGCAGAACAAGGTCAAGAGCACGTACCGGAAGTTTCTCGAGGTGCCGTCCGGAAAGGGTCTGACCGGACTTCAGGCCGCGCGCCGTTTGCTCGACGCCGCCGGGTTGCAGGCCGTCGATATCCAGACCGCCAAGGGCGAGCTGAGCGATCACTACGATCCGCGCAAGCGGTCGCTGTTTCTGAGCGACACCAATTGCCGCAGTTCAAGCGTGGCCGCTCTGGGCGTGGCCTGCCACGAAGCGGGACATGCCCTGCAACACGCCCGCGCATACTGGCCGCTGCAAGTGCGTCAGGCCATCTGGCCGGTGGCGGGTTTCGGCTCCAATCTAGCTTTCCCGCTGTTTTTCGCGGGTTTTCTGTTCCGGGTGCCCGTGCTGATGGATATCGGCATCCTCGTTTTCGGCGTCGCCGCCTTTTTTGCCCTGATCACCCTGCCGGTGGAATTCGACGCGAGCCGTCGCGCCCGGATTCTGCTGCTCAAACACGGTATCGTCACCGACGGCGAGCAGGCCCAGGTCAAGCGAGTGCTCGATGCCGCCGCCCTGACCTACGTAGCCGCCGCCCTGATGGCCGTGACGCAACTCGTGCGGATGCTGATCCTGCGGGGACGGCGTTGAGCGGTGATGATCCCCCGGGGGGTAGTTCACGAGGATCCAGCCATGGGGGGATATGACCCCCGCGGTGTATCCGACGGCACCCCACCGGCGGGGAGCAACCCGACCGTGGAACGAGGCCGCAGCCTGAGATGACGGCCCGTCGTTTCCAGATCCAAATACGTCGTCCACCGGTAGACATTTTCCCATTCTGATGGCATATTGCTTGCCGTACCAATTCACCGACTACCGTTGGCGGACAGCCCGCCGACGGTTAGCCCGCCGAATCGTGAAGGAGAGGCTCATGCGCAGATACCTCGTCGCCGGTAACTGGAAGTTGAACAAGGGGCCCGCCGAGGCGCGGCAGCTCGCCCAGGGTGTACGGCAGGGGATAGCGAAGATGGACCTGCACGGTGACGTGCTCGTCTGCCCGCCGTACGTCTCCATTCCCGCCGCCGGTGAATTCGCCGACGGCAGGCCGCTCCTGCTCGGCGGTCAGGATTGCGCAAGTCACGCGGCGGGTGCCTACACCGGCGAGATCTCGGCCGAGATGCTCAAGGAAGCCGGGGCGCAGTACGTGATCGTCGCCCACAGCGAGCGGCGCGCGTACCAGAACGAGACCGACGACCTGTTCATCCAGAAGATCAACCTCGCCCACGCGGCCGGTCTGACGGCCATCTTCTGCTACGGCGAGGTGATCGAGGAGCGGAAAGCCGGAAACGCGGACCAGGTCGTCAAGGCGCAGCTGACCGGCGTATTGCCGCATCTCGACAGCTTCACGCCGGAGAACACCGTACTGGCTTACGAGCCGGTCTGGGCCATCGGGACCGGCGAGACCGCCACGCCCGAGATCGCCCAGGAGATCCACGCCTTCTCCCGCGGTATCGTCGGCGAGCTGTTCGATGCGTCGCTGGCCGGCGGTATGCGGATCCTGTACGGCGGCAGCTGCAAGCCGTCCAACGCCCGCGAACTGATCGGGCAACCGGACGTGGACGGCGGTCTGATCGGCGGCGCCAGTCTCAAACCGGAAGATTTCGTCGGTATCGTCGAAGGGGCCGAGGCCGCCTGCGTCGCGGCGGGGTAACCGGAACCGGGATTCGCCGGATTCGGCGGACGGGACGGCTTGAACGGAAAACAGTAACCGGTCGACAACCGGGAGGATATCGCGTGCACACCGCTCCATCGCTTTCGAAATCGTTGCTACCGGCGGCGGCCCTTGCTCTCGGACTGTTTGCGCTGAGTAATCTCGCGGTCGTGCCGCCGAGCGCCGCGCAGCCGGGCAGCTACTTCACCGAGCAACTGGATCCGGTCTTCTACGATCTGCCCGAAAACCTGGAGATCCGGCGGCTCGAGAACGGCCTGCGCGTGGTGCTGATGCGCAATCCGGCGCAGCCCATGATCGGTGTCTTCACCCAGGTCGAGGTGGGTTCGGCGTACGAGGATTTCCGCACCAGCGGCATGAGCCACATGCTCGAGCATCTGCTCTTCAACGGCACCGAGCTGTGGACGCAGCAGGAGCTGTACGATCTGGCCGATCTGGCCGGCGCCTACAACAATGCCCATACC
>CAYLIV010000054.1:0-24405 GCA_964384055.1 uncultured Fibrobacteraceae bacterium | reverse complement strand
ATGGAGTCTGGTACAACGGATACGAGATACAGCCCGAGGACGACCACACGCCGTCGCCCGGCACTCACTGCTGGATAACCGGCAACGATCCGCCGGGCTCGGCGCAGGGCGTCGACGATGTGGATGGCGGCGTGACCACGCTGCTCAGTCCCTGGATCGACGTGAGCGCCCATGCCGGCGTGAGCTGCAGCTATGTTCGCTGGTATACCAACAACACCGGCGACAACCCGAATTCCGATTTCTGGGTCGTCCAGGTCACCGCCAACGGCAGCGACTGGTTCGACCTGGAGAATACCTACGGAACGTACCGCGCCTGGCTCGAACGTAGTTTCGTGCTGGCCGACTATCTCGAGCTGGGCGGATCGCTGCGTTTCCGTTTCCAGGCCAGTGACGAGGGCGGCGGCTCGATCGTCGAAGCCGGCATCGACGATTTCGCGGTCACCGGTTACGCATCCATCAGCGACGGGGCCCCGCCGCAGGTGACCCTGACGGCGCCCAACGGCGGCGAAGTCATCCCCGGCGGCGGTGCCAGCAACTACACCATCACCTGGAACGCCGTCGACGATATCGGCGTGGTCGAGACGCGGATCGTGCTCTCCCGCGACAGCGGCGTGAGCTGGGACGACACCCTGTCCGTCGGCCCCCATAACAACAGCTGGACCTGGACGGTGCCCGCCGAGAACAGCACGACGTGCCGCATCAAGGTGCTCTGCTTCGACGCCCTACAGAACATGGCGAGCGACGCGTCCGACGCCGACTTCGCCATCGATGCCGAAACGGCGATCGCCGAGACCACGGTGCCGGCGGTGCTCTCCCTGGCCCAGAACCATCCGAATCCGTTCAATCCCCGCACCACGATCCGCTTCGGACTGCCCGACGCCCAGGAGATATCGCTGCGGATCTATGATATCTACGGTCGTCTGGTCACCACCCTGGCGGACGGTGAATTCCCCGCCGGGTTGCACGAGCTGAGCTGGCAGGGCGCTGACGGACGCGGCCGACCGGTGGCCTCGGGCACGTACTTCTATCGTCTGACGGGTGCGCGGCGCACGGAAACGCGCAAGATGCTCTTGCTCAAGTAGAACGTGACGACCGGTCACTTCCGCTCGCGCTCCGGGATCCCCTTCCCGGAGCAGCGAGCACGGCCAATGGCGGCCCGGAAGCGCCGTTGCGTATCCTCCGCTCGCACACCCAGTCCGATTGCGCAAAAACGGTCAAGCAGGACGCTGCCGCAACGGCTATTCTCGCCCTGTCCCACAGTGCGCCAACGGTGTGGACGCGAACGGACACGGCGACAATGGAAGAATGGAAGCAGGGAGGAACGCGACGTGAAGGCAGACACGAGGCAGGACTACCGGGAGCGTATTCTCCGCGTCCTGGACTTCATCCAGCAGAATCTGGACGCGCAGCTGTCACTCGACACGCTGGCCTCGCTGGCCTGTTTCTCGCCCTACCATTTCCACCGGATCTTCCGGGGCATGGTGGGCGAGTCGATCAGGTCGCATGTCCGACGCATTCGTCTGGAACGGGCGGCGCGTCGGCTGCTCGACACGGACGATCGGGTCATCGCCGTCGCCCTGGCGGCGGGTTTCGAATCCCACGCGGCTTTCACCCGCGCGTTCCGGTCCTTCGTGGGCTGCTCGCCGTCCCAGTTCCGTCGGCGCCCCACGAGCATGCCCGCGGCCTTGTCGGGAATCCACTTCCGGGCCGACAGCAGCCTGGAGTCGTTTCACGCCATCGATTCAGGAGGTAGCAGCATGGATGTCAAGATCGAGCAGATGGAACCGCAACGCGTGGCCTACGTGCACCACGTCGGGCCCTACCGGGAGTGCGGCAAGGCCTGGGAGAAAGTGTGCCTGCATCTCGGTCCGCAAGGCCTGCTCGCCGGCGCGACGTTCATCGGGCTGAGCTACGACGATCCCGAGGTCACACAGCCCGAGCAACTCCGCTACGACGCCTGTGTCACCGTCGACGACGACTACCAGCCTGACGGTGACGCCGCGAGCGAGATCAAGGTCCAGACGGTTCCCGGCGGCACCTATGCGGTCACCACCCATCAGGGCCCCTACGATCATCTCAGCGATACCTACGCGCGTCTGTGCGGCCAGTGGCTGCCGGCGAGCGGGCGCCGGGCGCGGGAGCAACCGTGTTTCGAGGTGTATCTCAATGATCCCGAGGGCACCGAACCCGACGAATTGCTGACGGACATCTACCTGCCGCTGGAAGATTGACCTGACCGACGAAACCGGAAGAAAGCGAGGATCCGCAATGGGCGGCAAGCAACCGAACGAGAAGATCGACCTGTACAAGGAGAACAAGGCCGAGTACGGCGCCGGCAAGACACCGCGCCTGATCGAGGTCGGCCGTGTCCAGTACCTGGCCTTCTCCGGACAGGGTGCGCCGGGCAGCGAAGCCTTCCAGGACGCCATGGCTGCGCTCTACGGCATGGCCTTCACCATCAAGATGACGCGCAAGTTCGCCGGCAAGGGCGACTATGTGGTCTGCAAACTCGAAGGCATTTACTTCCCGGACGGGGACGCGGATTTCGCCGACACGCCGCCGGACCAGTGGCGCTGGAAAATGATGATCCGCACCCCCGATTTTGTCGGTCAGGACGACATGGACGATGCCGTCGGCAAGCTGCTCGACAAGGGCAAGACGCCGGCCGTGAAGGATGTGGCGCTCGAGACCCTCGCCGAGGGCCGGTGCGTGCAGATGCTGCACGTCGGTCCCTACGAGAAGGAGGGCGAGACCATCGCAGTGATGGAGCAGTTCGTCGCCGAGCAGGGACTGCGGGTATCCGGTCCTCATCACGAGATCTACCTGTCGGATCCACGCCGGGTGGCACCGGAACGATTGAAGACCATCCTGCGCTTGCCGGTCAGTTCGCGCTGAGGCCGACTGCATCCCGACTCGACGTCGGACGCTCGGCACGGGGCGCCGTTGCCGCCGGTTCGCACCGCGACGACGGCGCCACCGAGTTGCGCCGGGGCAACAGTGCTATCCACCCGACCCAGCGCGGTGAAATCCGCCTCCCACCTTGACCGCCACCGCGCCAGCGCGTACGATTCCCCGTCTGTGGAATACCCTGCGGGACGCCGGGCTCGAGGCCCTGCGAGCACCTGCAATCCCGCCCCAAAAGCGACGCAGAAGGGAAGCGATCCATGTCCAACGATTTCCAGGCCAAGCTGGAACGCCTGAACGATTTACGGCGGCAGGCCCACGCAGGAGGCGGCGAGAAGAAGATCGCCAAGATCCACGAGAAGGGCCGGTTGACCGCCCGCGAACGGATCCACCTGCTGCTCGACGAGGGCAGCTTCCAGGAGACGGGCGTTTTCGTGACGCACCGCTGCAGCGAGATGGGCATGGAGAACCAGAAACCGGTGGGCGACGGCATGGTCACGGGCGTCGGCCGCATCGACGGCCGGCAGGTGTACGTCTTCGCCCAGGACTTCACCGTCTTCGGCGGCTCGATGAGCGAGGCCAACGCCCTGAAGATCTGCCGGCTGATGGACCAGGCCCTGGAGAACGGCTGCCCGGTCATCGGCCTGAACGACAGCGGCGGTGCGCGCATCCAGGAAGGGGTCACTTCACTAGCTGGCTACGCGGAGATCTTCTGGCGCAACACCATGGCCTCGGGCGTGGTGCCCCAGATCTCGGCCATCCTCGGTCCCTGCGCCGGCGGCGCGGTCTACTCCCCCGCCATCACCGACTTCACCCTCATGGTCGACCAGACGAGCTACATGTTCGTCACCGGTCCCAACGTGATCAAGATGGTAACCAACGAGGACGTGACCTTCGAGGAACTGGGCGGCGCCGACACCCATTCGACCAAGAGCGGCGTGGCCCACTTCATGGCCGCCAGCGATCAGGACTGCCTGCTGATGACCCGGCGCCTGCTGAGCTTCCTGCCCCAGAACAATCTCGAGGAAGCGCCGCGCATCGTGCCCAACGACAATCCGACCCGGCGCGAGGAAAAGCTCAACGGCATCGTGCCCGACGATTCGCGCAAACCTTACGACATGCTCGACGTGATCCGTCTCGTGGTGGACGAGGGCGACTTCATGGAGGTGCAGCCGCGCCACGCCCAGAACATCATCTGCGGCTTCGCGCGCCTGGACGGCCAGGTGGTGGGCATCGTCGCCAACCAGCCCAAGTTCCAGGCCGGCGTGCTGGACATCATGTCCTCGATCAAGGGTGCGCGTTTCGTGCGCACCTGCGACTGCTTCAACATCCCGCTGGTAGTCTTCGAGGACGTGCCGGGCTTTTTGCCGGGCACGGATCAGGAGTTCGGCGGCATCATCAAGCACGGCGCCAAGCTGCTCTTCGCCTTCTGCGAGGCCACCGTGCCCAAGCTGACGGTGATCACCCGCAAGGCTTACGGTGGCGCCTACGACGTGATGAACAGCAAGCACATCCGGGCCGACTGGAACGTGGCCTGGCCCAGCGCCGAGCTGGCAGTGATGGGGCCCGAGGGCGCCGTGAACATCCTGTACCGGCAGGAGCTGGCCGACAGCAGTGACCCGGACAAGCGCCGCAAGCAGCTGATCGACGACTACAACGAGACCTACGCGAATCCGTTCATCGCCGCGGGACTGGGTTATCTCGACGACGTGATCGAGCCCGCCGAGACGCGGCGCCACCTGGTCGCGGCGCTCCATAATCTGCAGAACAAGAAGCAGCAATTGCCGCCCAAGAAGCACAGTAATATTCCGTTGTAGGGAAACAGATCGTAGGGAAACCGATCGTAGGAGAAGCATGAGCAAGCGCAGAATAGAAAAGGTGCTGGTGGCCAATCGCGGCGAGATCGCCGTGCGCGTGATCCAGGGGTTGCAGGAGCTGGGGATCAAGACGGTGGCCGTCTACTCGGAGGTCGATCGCACGGCGCTGCATGTGCTGCTGGCCGACGAGGCGTATCCCATCGGCCCGGCTCCCGCGTCCGAGAGCTACCTCGTACCCGAGAAGATCCTCGAGGCCGCCAAGAAATGCGGCGCCGACGCGATCCATCCCGGCTACGGATTCCTCTCCGAGAACGGACCCTTCTCGCGAGCGGTGGAAGAGGCCGGCATCATCTTCATCGGTCCCACTGCGGAATCGATGGAAGTGATGGGCGACAAGCTCGCCGCGCGCAAGAAGATGATCACCAGCGGCGTGCCCGTGGTCCCCGGCACCAAGGACGCGGTGTCGGATCCCGACGAGGCCGTCGCCGCTGCCGAGAAGATCGGCTACCCGGTGCTGCTCAAGGCCGCCGCCGGTGGTGGCGGCAAGGGCATGCGTATCGTCCACGAATCGGGGGAGATCGCCAGCGCCCTGCGGCAGACCATGGGCGAGGCCAAGGCCTCGTTCGGCAACGATGCAATCTTCATTGAGCGCTATGTCGTAGATCCCAAACACATCGAGGTGCAGGTCCTCGGCGATGGTCAGGGAAACGCCATCCACGTCTTCGAACGCGAGTGCTCGGTCCAGCGGCGGCACCAGAAGGTGATCGAGGAATCGCCGTCGCCGTCGTTGACGCCCGAGTTGCGGCAGCAGATCTGCGAGGCGGCGGTGCGTACCGCCGAGTCCATCAACTACCGCGGCGCCGGCACCGTGGAGTTCATCCTCGGCCCGGGCGGCGAGTTCTTCTTTCTGGAGATGAACACGCGGCTGCAGGTGGAGCATCCGATCACCGAGATGGTCGTGGGCGTGGACCTGGTGCGGGCCATGGTTTCCATTGCGCAGGGCGACGGCATCCCGTTCGAGCAGGACGCGCTGAGCCAGCGTGGCTGGGCCATCGAGTTCCGCCTCTACGCAGAAGATCCGAGCAAGAACTTCGCGCCGTCCATCGGCAAGATCGAGGCCATGACCACACCCAACGGACCGGGCGTGCGCCTGGACACGGGCGTGTACGAGGGCTTCGACGTGCCCATCCACTACGATCCCATGCTCGCCAAGCTGATCGTGTGGGCGGAGGATCGCGAGAAGGCCATCGCGCGGTCCAAGCGGGTACTGCGCGAGTTCACACTGCATGGCCCGATCCACAACATTCCGTTCCACCAGTGGGCGCTCGAACAGCCCGAGTTCATCGACGGCAGCTACACCACCGACTTCGTGGGCGACCGTTTCGACGGCACCGATTATCTGCCGCCACTGAGCGAGGCGGACACGGCCGCGATTCTGGCCAGCGCGGCGTTGTTCGAGGCAAGCCGGCGCGAGGAGATGGGAACGCACCACGCCCCGGCGGCAGACGGGCCCAAGAAGACGGCGTGGCACCTGTCGGCGATGCGGAGCATGACGAATAACCGGTAGTGCGGACAATCGATAGCACGAACAACCGGCAGCGCTGCATAACGGCAGCACCGGGATCGATAGAAAGGACACCCATCGTGTGGATGAAGAAACGCTACGTGCTGAGCTACGAGGGTGAGCAACACACCGCCGTGGTGGCCAAGGACGCTGACAAGATCGCCGTGCAGGTCGACGACGGTGAGCGCAGCGAGATCGACTGCGCCCCGGTGCTGGGCGGCCGCGCCCTGTCGGTGCGCATCGGCGGCAAGATCCGCCTCGTGCACCTGACCGGCCTGGACAACGCGGGCAAGGTCGCGGCTACCATTGGTGGCCGTCCCATCCCCCTGACCGTGATGGACGAACTGCACGCCATGGCCCTGGAAAGCCTGGGCACCGCCGCGAGCAGCGGCACCATCGCCGCCGACATCCCCGGCCTGGTCATCGAGGTGCGCGTCAAGGAAGGACAGAAGGTCCACCAGGGTCAGCCGGTGATCGTCGTCGAGGCGATGAAGATGCAGAACGAGCTGGCGGCGCCGGTGGCGGGCACGGTGATGGAGATTCCGGTGGGTGCCGGGGATACGGTGAATCCTGGAGATACGTTGGTGGTTATTGAGCCGGAGCCGGGGGGGTGATTGCGGACGACGACTGCCCCCCGGGGGGTGGCGGCTACGAATGAGGCGAAAAATACACGCAAGAAAGTCGCGGCGGGGTGAGGCGCCAGTCTTCCGGGTCTGAAGAACTCAGCCAACGGCAAATACGAGACCCCAGACGTCTCGGCATCATCAGCTACGCACGTCAGAGAAGAAGCGCCACCCCCACTGTGACGCCACCTACGTTTTCCTCCTCAATGAACTTACTAGTGTACTCCAGGCTGAACGACATCCAACTACCTCTAGATATCGTAAAAGAATAACCGCCTCCGACTAGGAGGCCCCAACCCATGTCGCTCGTGGCATCGCCGAAACTGGTATCTAATGCCATTTTTGCCAAACCTATATCACCGCGGAAAAAAAGTCCCTGACCCACAACACCACCGATATAAAATCGTTGGCTAATGGAGTAGAGATACTGATTGAGCTGTATATGATCAACGCCGTCATCGAGCCGGTCTCCAATACCATTTATCGAAAAACCTGTAACACCCCCAGTTCGGCTGGTGCGGAGATACAGCGCTATATTGACACCAATCTCCATACGGTCAACTCCAGGTGCCGATGCGAGGGTATCGAACAGGATTTCCGTCTCTCGTTCGTAATTTGTACCTGCAATCGCCAGTCCTAAGTCGATATACACATTCTGCTCTTCAACATGAGTTGTTACTTGGCCAATGCACACTCCTGCTCCGCAGAGCAACAATAATACTGCAAACAGGTATGAAATATATTTCATGACGCTCGTCCTTTCTGAACATTCGAACTCGTGAACATAGTGTATGGCAACCGTTCGATCTATATCTAAAAGACCGACACTGACGACACATCAGCTCCTAAAAATACCGCTCTACTGCAAACGTGAAATCGTTCAACTCATTCTTAGTCAGGTACCGGACCGACATACCCCATGTTTCTCCCACATCATGGTGAATCCATAAATCGATTTCGTCGTATGTACTACGCCAATCAACTACGTTCCCGTACCAGTCCCACTGTACACCGATACGCCACGTATCCGAAACGAGGTACAAAGCACCTGTATGGATGCCCGGCGCTAACGCAAGGCGATCATCAGAAGATCTCAGCAGTGTCGAGGTCATCAGGAAATATATGAAGGCCACATCCGCGTGTTCTTTTGTTCTACCTATTCCTGCACGAATACAAGAGTGAAGAATACCAGAGCCAAACAGCCCGCCTCTTTTTATTGCTGCTTCGAGCATCCAAGAGCTATTCGTAGTAATCCAGTCTGCGGGTGCGAGTGAACGTTGGCGAAACAACACCAGTTCGTCAAGACGGGGCTGTAGAAGGTTACCGGCAATCGATAGTTCTACCGTTAGTAGTTCCAGGGTATTCACTTTCCTGTGTCCTATCCACGAATCGGCAAGTCCATGCACCGCGGGGCGGTAACGTATACGGATCCTGCTAACGCGACGTTGAGGAAAGCAGGACGAGATCGTCAGTTTTCCATATGAGTGAAAACAAGGAAATGCTCGTGGGTAGCCAGGAGAGTTTCCAGTTAGTTGCTTATTCGGCGAACCGATCTGCTGCGCGTTTAAAAGCCTAAGTAGTGCCAGCCCCTCCTGTATTTCTACGTCCAACGGCTCATCTGTATGTAGTGTCTTCAAACGGAAATACTCTTGTATAAACACTCGTTCTTCAGCGCTTAGTCCTCGCAACCATTCGTAGTCCGACGCAAGATCCCGCCAATCACCTCTCCGCAGCTTCGCGTGTACCGGTTCCGACAATTCGCGAACTCGTGAACTCAAACTCTTGGAAGCGGCAGGGCGATAGTAACTGGCTTCGGCCAATCCAACCCTGATGGCCAACTCCAAGACTTCGACCGGGCTCACAGTCCCTTGGGGTTCAGGCAGATCTGATAAAGTTCGCGCTAAAAGTTGCTGTAGATAGTACGCGCAGTTCCTGGAAAAGAAGGTGTACGGAAACCATCGCCCCTTAACCTCGGCCAGCACTACATCTAAGGCCTCTCTTTCTCGGTAAGAGGTTCGTAAACGAATTATCCATAGATCACGGTCTTCCAAAACCTCGTAGTCTCGAACCTTCTGATGAAATTTGACGGTTCGAAAACTGCCCAGGAAACCACCGGTCACGCCACGAAATAAAAAACGTAGAGGTCCTGCTCCGTGGGTCTCTGCATTAAAACTGACTACATCCCAGAGGAGCAGGGGCAAATCATCGTCCGGCTGAAGAACAAGGAACAGATGCCCAAACGACGAAGCCGGGCTCGTAGAATATGGGCCGGCATATACAAGATATACCGGCCCGCAGTTCGGATCAGATCTAGCCGATCCGGTACTTGCACAAACCAACAACGCAGCCGCGACTACGAGCGACATCGGGGTCGACAACATCTCTACATTAGAGCGACAACTGCTTCACCAAACCGAATTTGATCCCCGCCACTCCTTTCAAGGGCCGAGCGAATGCTCTCGATCTCAGTAGAGGGGTCCGCCTGGGTACCGAGAAGCTCAATGAGTGCAGCTATATACTCTCCTTGACCTACCGTAAGGTCGTGCGAGATCTCGTCGATATAAATCATCGAGAATTTTCGCACGACAAGTTGGTGCTCATACTCCATTGCTGCTTGATCGTCAGCCTTGAGGTCGATCTGATACGTAGCTGGTGCATAAGCGTAGGCGGCACCGCTGGCGAAGTCAGTAATGCTACCAATTGTTCCGCCGATAATTATGTTTCCCCAGAACATTCCTTCAAGAGTTTTTGACAAGACGACGGTTTCAGTACGATAGCCTTCTTTCACGATTTTCAGTTCCTTCTTGTTCTTTGCTACGACGCCATTGAACGGCGTCGTACCGATTTCCGCACCGTCGAGGAACAAGGTGGCACCATCTACGTTGCTGGTGATCGAAATTGTCTGAGTCGTGCTCGTCGTGATGGTCGCACATCCGGCGAGTAGGACCGCGATAATCGTGATGCTAGCGGAGAAAGCACGATGTTTCATTATATCTCCTCCAAGTAGTTATACGCCTGCCGGCGCAAGGTACAGTAAACCAACGGTATCGAATCCTAGAATTATGTATGTCTGTTGTCAATAATAAGAACGAACCTTCATCCCTCGTTTCCGATCAGGCAATTGGACGTCGTCCTGGATGGCGATCGGCGACTCCTGCAACTACGGTGAGTCTCGAACCAGCCACGGTAGTGTTCGTAGAGCTGAAGCAGTGTCGCAAGGAGTGTCGAACTCCGGCAAGTATGTCCGCAGGTACGGTACTGTCGGAAAGATTGGCGCGTGCTCGGTGGCGTGCTGTGCTGGTGTACCCCGTTCGATCGTTAATAAGTGCACCCGAGTACACCGTACCCGGGTGCATGTCGTACCGAATTACCCCGCTGATCCTACCCCTACTTCAACCCCTCCGGATTCAACCCCTCCAGCTCCGGCAACACAAACAACCCGTCCTTCCGGATCAGCACATCATCAAACCAGATCTCACCCCCGCCCCACTCGGGCGTCTGGATCAAAACCAGGTCCCAGTGCAGCGCGCTCTTGTTACCGTTGAAGGCCGATTCGTACGCATTACCCGGCGTGAGGTGGAAACTGCCCCCGATCTTCTCATCAAACAACGTGTCGAGCATCGGCTTGGTGATGTACGGATTCACGCCCATGGCGAACTCGCCGAAGTACCGCGCACCCTCGTCCACGTCGAGGATGTCATTCAGCTTCTGCTGGTCGCCGGTGCTGCAGGTGGCCTCGACGATCTTGCCGTCCTTGACCTGGAAGCAGATGTCCTTGAACAGCATGCCGGAGCGCATGGTCGCGGTGTTGTACTGGATGGTGCCGTTCATGCTGTCGCGTACCGGGGCGGTGTAGATCTCGCCGTCGGGGATGTTGCGGCCGCCGTCGCACTTGACCGCGCCGATGTCCTTGACGCTGAACTCGAGATCCGTGCCCGGGGCGAGGATCTTCACCCGGTCGGTCTTCTTGATCAGCTCGGCCAGCGGATCCATCGCATTGCTCATCTTCGCATAATCGAGCGTGCAGACCTGGAAGTAGAAGTCGGCGAACTCCTCGGTGGCGCGTTCGGCGAGCTGGGCCATGGACGGGTTGGGGTAGCGCAGCACGACCCACTTCTTCTTCAGGCGGACCGGGATGTGCACCGTGTCCCAGTAGGCCTTGTCGTGCCACTTCATGCGGTCGCTGTCCACGTCGGCCAGATCGAAGGGGTTGGTGCTGCCGCGCACGCCCACATAGGCGTCGACCGCTTCCATGACCGGCAGATGGAACTGGCCCCAGGCCGTGAACTGCTCCTCGTCGGCGTTCTTGATGAAGCCGCGGCTCAAGGTCTCGTCATTGTAGTACCAGAACGGTACGCCGCCGCGCAGGGTGGCGACGCGGACGAGTTCCTTGCCCAGCTCCATGGCGTCGAGACCCTTGATCTCGATATAGATCTTCTCGCCCTTCTGCAGTTTCACGCTGTAATCGATCAGTTGCTCGGCGAGCTTGGTGTTGCGTGGATCCATCGTTTCCTCCCGGTCTGGATTGGTGGCCAAGCGCGTGCTCGGTATGCTGCCCGCACGGACAGTCGCCGCGTCGGCCCGGCTCTGTATTTCACACTTGCGAATTTCGTTCGCTGCCGCGAAAATCGCTCTCGACTATATTGGGTGTACGAACCAGGTCACCTCAATGCATGGCATACGGTACCCTGTTCGGACCTCCGACGTCAACCATGCCGGATCACTTGTGCGCTGCCGCTTCGTCGCCGATCCGCAGGAGGGAGCCGATGTCTGATTCCACAAGCCCCGACCGTCCTGAATCGCCGGATCTGCCGGATCGTCCCGACGCGCCGAATCCCCCGGATGCGCCGGTCTCCCCGGAGACGACCGACTTGCCCGACGTGCCCGACCTGCCGGATCCCCTCGCCGAACTCGCCAGCTACGTCGATCACATCGGCATCGCCGTGGAGGATCTGGATGCCGGGTTGGCGTTGTATCGCGATTTGCTCGGTCTGAAGCTGGAGGCGATCGAGATTGTGCCCTCGGAAAATATCCGGGTGGCCCTGTTGCGCTTCGGCGGCGGGGCGATCGGTCACCTGGAATTGCTTGCCCCGCTGGGCGAGCACGGCGCCGTCGCGGCGTATATCGAGCGCTACGGTCCCGGTCTGCACCATATCGCGGTAGCGGTTCCCGACATCGAGGCGGCCCTGGAACGCTGCCGGGTCGCCGGGCTCACGCTGCTCGACAACAAGCCCCGGCCCGGAGCCGCCGGCAAGATGGTCGCCTTCCTGCATCCGCGCTCGGGCAACGGTGTGCTCATCGAGATGTGTACCCGGCCGGTACCCGTGTAACCGCATCTACTGCCGAGGATCGAGCACTCCGGCCTCGGTCCAGTGGATGTTGCTGTGGATCGGCGTCAGATCGGGCTCGCCCTCCCAGTTCAGGTACGCCGGCGCGCAGCCGGTGCCCACGATCAGGTCGAGTTGCTTCGACGACGCGCTGCCCACGTACAGGCCCTGCGTTCCGGTCGCGGCGCAATCTTCCCGGGCCCGGCAGCTCACCAAACCCTCCGGATCGAGTGAGAAGCGGACGTTCTTCGGCTCGCCGACGAAGGCGATCTTCCAGCGCGCCAGAAACGCGCGGCCGTTTTCGATCTTCTCCGAGCCGTCGATTCCCACGAGACACCAGCCGTTCTCCGGCCCGACGTTCATGATCTTGCCGGGGAAGCCCTGCTCGAGGATATCGCCTTCCGCGCCTTCGATGACCAGCTTCATCTCGAAGCCGCCCACGGCGAGAAAAGCGTCGCCGTTGTATTGCACCGGTTCCACCTCATCGAGAAAGGCGAAGAGTTCGACGATGGTCAAGTTGCCCGCGCTCGGTTCGGCGGTGGCGACGGACTGCAGCTCGCCTTCCCTGGTAAAGGAGAACCTGATGACGCCGTTCTCACCACAGAATTCCGCGTATGCCGTGCCGACCACCATGAGCAGCATCACCGTCAGCGTCCCCATCGTTCCCCACGCGCTCGATCTCATGCGTTTTCCTCCTCGAACTAGCTACCGGTACTTGCGTAACGGCGGACTCCGCACTTCCAGATAAAATAGGCCAAGCCGAATACCAGCAGACCCACAACAGGCGTCAGTAACGAAAACCGATGGAACTCTCCGGTTCCGATAAAATAGGTCGCCGGGTAGAAGGCAACCCAGGCAAACGGCAGCACGAATGTCAAGAACAGTCGCACCAGCGGGCTGAAGATGGTGATCGGATAGCGGCTGAAGCGGATCACGTTGTAGACCGGCGGACCCAGCCCCATGCGATCCTCGAACCAGAATGAAACCGCGGTCAAACCGAGAAACACCCCCGCGTAGACCAGCGACGCGGTCGAGGCCAGCAGCAGCAGGGCCAGCCCATCGAGCCAGCCGAAGGACAGCTCGAGTCCCCGCGCGGCATAGATCATGATGCCGCTGCCCAGCATGATCTCGTTCAAACCCGACACGTTGAACGATTCGAACATCACCTGGGCCAGGGCGTTGACCGGCCGCAGCAGCACGCGGTCGAAACTTCCTTCGGCGATGTATCGCTCGGCAAATCGATACAGGTTGATGCTGACCAGATTGAACAGTCCCAGGGGTAGCAGGCTGAAGCCGTAGATGAACAGCACCTGCTCGAAACTCCAACCGTGCAGGGCGTCGATCTTGGCGAACAGCACCGTCAGCACGGACAGCTGCACCACCAGGGCGAAGATGTTGGCGCCGAAGTCGATGAGAAAATCGACGCGGTAGACGAGCCGCGTCTTGATAAACTGCGCGAAGTAGGCGGCGAAAATGCCAAGCTGACGAACAAGTTCCCGCATTCGGCCACGGCGACGGACCGGCAATCGGACGGCAGCGCCGTCAGCGGTTAACGCTGCTGCACCCGCGCCCGCGGGATTGTCGGTGACGTGCTGTGGCCGATGGTCGTTCATGAATCGTCTTTCGCATCGGGCAGCGCCTCGAACCAGCTCGCCGGCAGTAGCCGCGGGTCCACCACCCGGTAGTGCGGCTGCCAACGCTGGCGATACCGCTCGCTGTGGTGTATCGCAGGCCAGCCGGCGGCCGACAGCTCGGTCGTCAACGCGCGCAGCTGCTGCCCGGTGACCTGTCCGTTCCAGAGCATGGTATCAGCGACGGACCGGCGCCACAGTGCCGCCAGCTCGTGGGGATCACCAGACCATTGCCGTGCCGTCGCGCTGAATGCCTGGGCCAGCCGCTGGCGTGTCTGCTCGGCAAGCCGCGGTTGGTGCTCGGCGCGCGTGCCACGTTTCTGTTGCCACCACAACGGTGCCAGGTTGATGCGGACCAGCGCGCTGTCGGGCCGCAAGACTTCGAATACGGGATCGACCGGGTGCTCGTCGGCAGGCAACTGCTCCCACTCCCGTTCCAACCACGCGAGCGCCTGCGACGCGGAGACCGCCGCGTGGGCCGGTCCCATCACAGCCTGGTAGAGAAACTTGTAGCCGTCGCCCGGGTCGCTGATCTCACGATCGAGCAGGTGCCGCGCGAGCAGCGGGCGCAGCGCCGCGTAGTGCCCGTCCAGCGTCGCGCCTGCCGGTGGCGCGTCGGTCGGGTCGGTGGCAGACACGCCGGCGACATGCACTACCGTGAACACCGCAACACTTGCCGCAACAATCGCCGTGCGTAAGCCGACGCCGCGATCGGATTGCAGGACACGTCGTCTCATCCCGCTCACCCTCCCTGCAGGGTCACGTGGCGGACCGCAAACGCCCACAACAGCCGGCCGGCGAAGAACAATCCCAGGCCCCAGGCCGCCTGCACCAGCAGCCCCATCACGAGCGCCTCGCCGGATCGATGCCCGAGGTAGATGGTCACCGGGATGTAGGAGATGGCCTGGAAGGGCAGCAGTGCGACCAGTTTCTGAAACCACTCGGGGAAGAAGGTGAACGGAATCAGCACGCCGGTCAGGAATTCCATGGTGATGTGCTTGGCCCGGACCACGCCATGGATGTTCTTGAGAAAAAACGCCAGGCAACCGACGAGGAAGTTGATCTGGCTGTTGACGACGAAGGCCAGGGCGAAGCTCAGCAGGGTCCAGCCGTAGAGGGACGGATCGGGCGGTCCCTGCACGCCGAACAGCGGCACGAGCAACAGGAGTATGGGCGCCGTGAACATGAGCAGGCGAAAGCCCGCCTCGCCGACGGCCTCGAACATCATCACCGACTGCACGTGGTACGGCTTGATCAGCTGCAGGGCGATCTCGCCCTGCTGGATCTGCCTGGAGAGGTTGCGGTCGATGTTATTGAAATAGAAGCTGCGCCCGATCCAGCTCAAGCCCACGTAGGTGATCATCTGCTCGAGAGTCAGGCCGCCGATGGTCGCCGACTGGTCCGCGGCACGGCTCGCGAACAGCGCCTGGTACAGGTAGTAGTTGCCGGCAACGAAGATGGTGTAGCTCACCACGCCGGTGTAGTAGCGCAGGCGATAGGCCAGGAATTTCAGGAAGGCCAGTCGGACGAAACCGAAGTAGAGGTCGCACGAGGCGAGACTGCGGCGATGCCAGGGTTCGAGAGCCGCGACCGCCGGCGTACCCGACGCAGCTACCACTGTGACCGGCGAGACCGCCCTGGCCGTCGCGCCGGCGTCGACCGGCGCGGCCCTGCGACCGTCACCGTGCAAATCGTCATGCGAGTTGCCGTGCTGGTCAACCATCGCTGCTCCGAACGGCCGTGGTCGAGCCGTTGCGGTAGATCTTGCGCACGACCTGCTCGATGGACGGCTCGCTGATCCGCACGTCGGAAACCATGTGGGCGTTGACCACCCGCTTGATCACCTCGGCGGCGGGCACCTCGCGGCGACTGAACTCGGCCCGGTGCTTGTGGCCGTCGATGTCGGCCCAGCTGACGGGCAGCTCGCCCGTCGAATGGGCCAGTTCGCGGCTGGCGATGGGCTGCCGCAGTTCCACGTTCAGCCGTACCCGGTGGCCGAGCTTCTGCACCAGATCGTCCAGCAAGCCGTCGAAGAGGACCTTCCCCTCGTCGATGATGATGATCCGGCGGCACAGCATCTGAATGTCGCTCAGGTCGTGCGTGGTCAGGATCACCGTGGTACCGAGCAGCTCCCGGATCTCGACCAGAAAATCCCGGACGCTTTGCTTCGCCACCACGTCCAGACCGATGGTGGGCTCGTCCAGGAACAGGATCCTCGGTTCGTGCAACAACGCGGCGGCCAGGTCGCAGCGCATGCGCTGCCCCAGCGACAGCTTGCGTACCGGCTGGTCGAGCAGCTTGCCGATCTGCAGCAGCTCGTCGAATTTCGTCATCTGACGGTCGTAGACCTCGTCGCCGACCTCGTAGATCTTCTTCAGCAGCCGGAACGACTCGACCACCGCCAGGTCCCACCACAGCTGGGTGCGCTGGCCGAAGACCACGCCGATGTGCCGCGTGTAGACCTGTCGCTGCTTGTAGGGCACCAGCCCGCCCACGACGACCTTGCCGCTGGTCGGCGTGAGGATGCCGGTGAGCATCTTGATCGTCGTCGACTTGCCCGCGCCGTTGGCGCCGATGTAACCGATCATCTCGCCCGAATCGATGGCGAAGCTGACGTTGTCCACCGCGCGCAGGGTATCGCGACGTGGACGGACCAGATCGATCAGGCCGCCGATCACGCCCTCGCGACGCCGGGTCAACGGGTAGTCCTTGGTCAGTTTTTCGACCTCGATGAGTGCGGGCATCACTAGAAGGGTAAGTCCTTTCCGGATTCGCTGTCGTCGGTGGTGCCGGCGTCACCCGCGGCATCGGCGCCGGCGTTGCCGTCGGCGCTCCGGTCGTCCGTATCGCTCTGCAGATCGGCGACCAGCTCACGTACCTCGGTATCGGTCTTGTCGAGCTTGGCGCGACAGACCTGGATCAGTTCCACGGCGCGTTTCACCTCGGTCGAGAGATCGTCGATATCCACCGCTTCGCGCTCGAGACGCGACAGGATCTCCTCGACCTCATCGACCGCCTCACTGAAAGAGAGTTTCTTGGCCGGGGTTGCCTTTTTTGCCGCCACCTTTGACTCCTTTTTTCCTGGTCGCTTTCTTCTTGGTAGCTTGCTTCGTGTTTGCGTGTCGCTCGGTCGCGGCAACTCGGCTGACGACCGCGCCGTCGTGGAAGCGCGTGTGCAGCAGGTCATCCGCTTCGATGTCCGCCACCGAGGTGAGATGCCTCCCGCCCTCGGCCGTGGTCAGGGTGTAGCCGCGCTCGAGCAGACGCTGCGGGTCGAGCAGCCGAGCCGAATCGCTCAGACCGTCGAGACGTCGCCGGTTGCGGGCCAGGGCGCCGTCGGCGAGCCGCTCCAGCCGGCCGGCCGCGTGCGTCAGCCGCGATTCCCGATCCGACCAGCTAGCCAGCAAGGTATCCACAGTCAGCCGCGTCGGCAATGCGTCGAGACGACGCCGGCCCTGTGCGCTGCAGCGCATCGCCTCGCGCACCAGGCGCTGCAGGTAACCGGAATTCTCGCTGGCAGCCGCCGCCACGCCACGTACGGCGACCGTGGCCAACCGCGCGCTGCGGGCGCCGAGACCGTGTCGGGCGACATCGACGCGACGCGACACCAGACGTTCCAGGCGTCTCGTCGCCTGCTCGATCCGCCCGGCCGCCGTGGCCAGCAGTTCGCCGACCCGCTCCCGCAGCGACGCCTCGAGACCATCAACGCGATCGTTAACCTCACGCATCCGATCGATCAGGAACTCGGCCGCCGCCGTCGGCGTCTTGCATGCGTGGTGCGCCACCACGTCGGCGATGGACCGGTCGATCTCGTGGCCGATGGCCGTGACCACCGGCAGCGGACAGCGCGCGATGGCCACGGCGAGTTCCTGCTGGTCGAACCACGACAGGTCCGCCCGCGAGCCGCCGCCGCGCGTGATGACGACCACATCGAGTCCGCGCGCGGCGAGCACGGACAGCGCCTGGATGATCTGTCCCTCGGTCTGCTCGCCCTGCATGCGACAATCGACCAGATCCACGTCGAAGCCATATGGTGAGTGGTCGAGCCCGGTACGAAAGTCCTTTTCCGCCGCGCTGCCGGCGGATGTTATCAACCCAATTCGTAACGGCAGCATCGGCATTGGGATAGCCGAATTCAGTTCAAGTAACTTCTCACCCTCCAGATAGGCCATGACGGCCCGGCGGCGCGCCTCGAGCTGGCCCAGCGAAAAGGCCTTGTCCACCCCGATCACCTTCAGGCTGACCTTGCCGTAGGGCGGATAGAAATCGACACGGCACTCGAGACAGACCTCGAGCTGGTTACGAATCTGGAAGTCGGGATCCGAGCCGTCGAGATAGCGGCCTAGACCGAAGCGCTGGCGGTCCCAGTCGAGGATGGCGGCGGGAATCTGGAAGCCCGCGGCGGCGCCGCTGCCGCCAGTGGCGTGCAGCTCGAAATACACGTGCTTGCGTCGTGCCGCATCGGCGGGCAAGCGCTGGACCTCGCCGCGCACCCACACGCTGCCGGGAAACGCGCGTTGCAACACCGCCTGGATTTCCTGATTCAGCTCGGCGACGCTGAATATCCGCCGGCCGGCGTCGGCCGGGTCGTCGCCTTGTACTTCATCCCTGCCCTGGGCGCTGAGCCGCGGATCCCGCCCGTCATCGTGCATCACGACACCAGCAGTTCGACGGCCCGCGCCAGCAGCCGCGCGCCGAATCCGGTGCCGCCCTTGGGCCCGAGCGGGCCGGCGCTGTCGGCCCAGGCGGTGCCGGCGATGTCCAGGTGCGCCCACGGGATGTCCTCGTCCACGAATTCCCAGAGCAAGGCCGCGGCGCTCAGGGCGCCGCCGTAACGCGGCCCGAGGTTTTTCAGATCGGACCAGGTGCCGGCGATGGACTTCTTGTGCTCGTCGATCAGCGGCAGGTGCCAGACCCGCTCGCCGGTTTCGCCGCCGGCCTGGATCAGGGTGTCGATCAATTCGCTGCTGGTGCTCATCAGCCCCGCGAAATGCTTGCCGAGGGCGATGGCGCAGGCGCCGGTCAGCGTGGCGGCGTCGATGAGGAAATCCGGCTTGCGGCCGCAGGCGTAGTGCAACGCATCGGCGAGCACGAGCCGGCCCTCGGCGTCGGTATTGAGCACCTCGATGGTCTTGCCCGAGGCCATGGTCAGCACATCGCCGGGTTTGACCGCCCCGCCGCCGGGCAAATTCTCGGCCGCCGGGATGAGAACCAGCAGCCGCACCGGCAAGCGCCGTCGCCGGGCGATGACCGCCGCGCCGAGCACGGCCGCCGCGCCGCCCATGTCGCTCTTCATCTCGTCCATCTTGGCTGCCGGCTTCAGGGAGATACCGCCGGCGTCGAAGGTCAGCCCCTTGCCCACCAGCCCGATCGTCGGCACCTTCTTGCGTCCGCCCGGACCGCTCTCGAGGATGATGAGCTGCGGATCCTCGTGGCTGCCGCCGCCGACGCCGAGGATTCCCCCCATCTTCTGCCTGGCCAGCTGGGCCGGTCCCAGCACCCGGCAGCGCATGCCCTCGGCCCGCGCGACCCGGCGCGCCTCATCGGCGAACATACGGGGTGTGAGATGGTTGGCCGGCAGATTGACCAGGCGCCGGCTGAGCAGACAGCCGGCGGCATAGTCCTGCCCTTCGGTCGTGCCGGCACGCAACGCCCGCTGGCCGGCGGCATCGGCTGCGACCAGCTTCCAGGTGCGCGGGTTCTTCGTATCCGGATCAGCAGCGCCGTCTTCACCGCCGGTCTTCAGCTCGCCGGTGGGCGAAAGCGCCAGCTCCGCGCCCTCGGTCCACGATCGGGCCACCGTCTGCTGGTCGTATCCGGCCAGCCCCGCTCCGAGCAAGCCCACGACACAGGTCCGCGCATCCATGCCCCGCGCCCGGCTAGCGGCCGCTCCGGCAGCGCGCCGTATGCCGTCGAGGCTCAACGCGTCGCGCTCGCCCAGCCCCACCAGCAGCAGCCAGCCGCCCTTGCACGCGCCGCTGGCCACGGGGAGCAACTGCTGTGCCTTGCCCAGGAACCCGGCCGCCTTCACGGACCGGACCAGGCCAGGATGTCCCTTGCCGACCAGCTCCAGTACCGGCTCGAGCCGCGCCTTCTTCTTGCCCGCAAAAACGGGCAGCACCAGTAGATTGCCGGCTACATCAACGGGGTTTGCCTTGGTCACGGACCAGCGCATGATCGTCTCCTTGCCCGTAGGCCGCTGTCGGCTCCGGGGGTCGTTTTGCAGAACGTCGACTACCAGATGACACAATATGGCGCAATGGCGCATTGTAGCATGGGCGAAAGTAATTTGAAGGGATAGTTCGCTCGAAAACGATCGACGACGGCGGTCCGCGCAAATGATCCCCGAAAGAGATCCTTGAGGTCGTTGTGGATAGGCTCTACACTGCACTCCGAATGCAGCGCGGCAACCACGTTCGCCCGATTCTCGACCCGATCCTGATGCTTCCCGGAAGGAGTGAGACACGCATGTCCACGGCAAGCAGCTCTGCTCGTTATCCTCTGCGGCCGTGGACCTGGGCGCTGCACTGGCAGATCCTGCTGGCGCTGCTCCTCGGGGTCGGCGCCGGGTTGCTCTGGGGCTCGGAAACAGCGTGGGTCGCGGGTCTTCGCCCTTACGCCATCTACGATTTCCTGGGTACCCTCTTCCTGCGCGCGCTGCGCATGGTCATCGTACCGCTCCTGGCCGGATCGATCATTACCGGCGTGGCCGGCATCGGCTCGAGCGCCTCGCTGGGACGCCTGTTCGGCAAGACCTTCGGCTGGTACGTCACCACCAGCTTGCTGGCGATCGTCACCGGACTGATCCTCGTGAACCTGATCCAGCCGGGCGTTCAGAACGGCGAGCCGGTGGGCGCCAAGCTGGGCCTCGCCGTGCCGGAGACCGAGCTGGCGGCCGACCTGCAGGACCGCGGCGCGGGCGATCTGGTCGGCATTGTCCTGCGCATGATTCCCGAGAACCCGGTGGCGGCGGCGGCCAACGGCCAGATGCTACCGCTGATCTTCTTCTGCCTGCTGTATGGTATCGCCCTGACCGTACTGCCGGAGAAACACCGGCAGGCCCAGTTGCCCTTCTGGTCGACGCTCTTCCAGGCGATGATGCGGATCACCGGCTGGGTCATCCGCGTGGCGCCCGTCGGGATCTTCGGCCTGATGGCCCGGATCGTGGCGGACAGCGGATTCGCCGCCTTCGCCCCGTTGGCGAAGTACGGGCTGACGGTGCTCATTGCGCTCGTCCTGCACGCGACGATCACGCTGCCGCTGTTGATCAAGCTGATCGGACGCCTGCCGCCGCACAAGCACGTGCGGGTCATGGCCCCGGCACTCTTGACGGCCTTTTCCACGCGCAGTTCGTCGGCGACCCTGCCCCTGACCATCAACCGGGTCAAGCGGGGCGCGGGCGTCAGTACCCGGGTCTCGAGTTTCGTGCTGCCCCTGGGCGCGACGGTGAACATGGACGGCACCGCGCTGTACGAATGCGTCGCGGCGCTGTTCATCGCCCAGGCCTACGGCATTGCCCTGGGCCCGGTGGCGCAGATCATCATCGTGCTGACGGCACTGCTGGCGAGCATCGGCGCGGCGGGCATTCCGGCCGCCGGTCTCGTGATGATCTCGATCATTCTCGACGCGGTGGGATTGCCGCTGGAGGGCGTGGCGCTTATCCTGGCCATCGATCCGGTGCTGGACATGTGCCGCACCTCGGTCAATGTCTGGAGCGACAGTTGCGGCGCCGTCGTCGTGGCCAGCACTGAAGGTGAAAAGGAGCTCTACCAGGCCGTCGAGCAGCCGGTAGCGGACAAGCGCTGACAAGCACTGAAACGTTCGCGGCGAGATTGCGTACATCTGGCGAGTCGCACCTGGCGGCCACGCCATTACCGGCAACGATCTGTCGATGATGGCCCGGGCGTTGACCGGCTGCGACGGCCTCCAGAAAGGCTTCTCGGCGCCACGATATGTTTTTTGAAACGAGGAGACGGTAGTGAGCTCAGGACCCGAATACAATCCGGGTTACGAATCTCGACCGCCGGACGGTCTGGTGCTTCCGCCCTGGGAAGAGCGCCATCGTTTCGGCTTCCTGAACGCGCTCTACCAGACGGTCAAGCAAACGCTGCTGTCGCCGAGCGATTTTTTCTCCCGCATGCCCACCCAGCTCGGCCCCGCCCAGCCGCTCTTGTTCGCCATCGTGATCGGCACCATCAGCGCCCTGTTCAACTGGATGTGGTCGTTGACCGGCGCCTCGCTGGAGCTCTTCTTCGAATCCGACCTCTCGGACATCATGCGGGCGCCGCTGCTGGCCGGCCTGGGCTTCGTGCTGAGCCCGGTGCTGGCAACCATCGCGGTGTTTCTGTCCGCCGGCGTCAGCCACCTCATCCTGACGGCAGTGGGCGGCAATCGTCTCGGTTTCGAGGCCACCTTCCGGGTCATGGCCTACGCCGAAGCGGGCTCCGTCCTGCTGATCGTCCCCATCTGCGGTAACGTGCTGAGCCTGGTCTGGACCGCGCTGGTGTCCATCATCGGGTTGGCCAAGATACACGACACCGATCAGTGGCGCGCGGTGGTCGCCGTGGTCGTGCCCATCATAGTCTGTCTTTCCATGTGCGGCGGCGTCTTTCTGTTCGGCCTGGGCGCCGGACTGATGGATCGTTGACGGTGTCGGTCTCGATGATCCAGATGACCGGGATACGCCGGCCATGAAACTGATTCCCGAACGCAACCGGTTACCCCGCCTGCTGGCCTTCCCCTACCTGGCCATCGCCGCCTTGACGGCGCTGATTCTCAACCTCCGTCCGGACGTCCTGCAACTGGTGATGCCCTGCCAGCTGCGCAAGCTCCTCGGTCTGGCCTGTCCCACCTGCGGCGGCTCGACCGCGGCGGTGGCGCTGGCCCGTCTCGACCTCCTTACCGCGCTGCGGGCCAACCCGCTTCTGACCGTCGCCGCGGGCTTCCTGGCGCTGTGGGCGACGTACGCCACGGCGGCAACTTTACAGCCTGCCTGGCGGCGGGAGCTGGTTCCGTCGGCGCGCGAAAAGGTCGTCCTGCGCCTGCTCGGCATGGCGCTGATCGTGGGAACCTGGGTGTACGAGATCTGGCGCTTGCGGGGGTGAACGGGGCGGGCGCTCTTGCGGATATTACCGGTCGGCGGATCGAGGCGGATGCCGGAGGTGCGTGGTGTATCAAAGCCGCCGGGGGGCACGCCGTTCGCAGCCCGCCAACCTACTTCCACACTACGGATATTTGTGGTATCGTGTACAGTAGAAATTCGATCCACATTTGGTGAACATAGATAGTGAATCGTGACGGTCACTCGTGATGACCGATTTGTGATGTCCGAATCCTATAATTCCAGTGAGGAGGATTCCCGTGCGCTACCTTATCGTGTTTTTCCTCGTCGTTTCGTTCGCCTGCGTGTCCACCGCCGGCGAACTCGACCGCACCCGACCAGCGAAGGCCAATGACCACGTCCTGGCGAATCCGGTTGCCGACGACCGTGAAGGCGGCGAGACCATCGCCGTCGCCGTACCCATCCCCGCGCTGCCCTGGTCCGACACGGGCGCCACCTGTGACAACATCGACAACTACGACGAAGCATGCCCCTACACGATCTCCACGTCGCCGGATGTGGTCTATTCCTGGAACGCCACCTTCGACGGTTTCCTCTTCATCGACCTGTGCCTCTCCCTGTACGACACGAAGGTCTACGTATATGACGAGGCCATGAACCTGATCGAGTGCAACGACGACGCCTACTTCGGCGATCCGCCGGAGTGTTTCACTTATTCGTCGGCAATCGAAGGGTGCCCGGTCGCCAGCGGCACGACCTACTACATCGTGGTCGACGGGTACGGCGGCGATTGCGGCGAGTACTGGATCGACGTCGAGGAATTCGTACCACCGCCCCCGTGCAACCTGACCTGTCCCGACTTCGCCCAGCTAGAGGGCGAACCTCCATTGGTGGACAATTATACAGATCTGTGGAACAGCGGCTGTGCTCATCCGGACGGGTATACGGCCCAGTGGATCGAATGTGCCGATTTCTGCGGTGTCGCTGGTTGGTACACGTACACGGGATTGAATTACCGTGATACGGATTGGTTCGATTGTACCGCCGCCGCCACCGTCATTACCTGGACCTGCGACGCCGAATCCGAGACGAACTGTTTCGAGTTGAATGTGCCGCCGGACTGCGCTGCAACGGTCCTGCAATCGACGACCGTGGGGCCATGCACACCGGGTACGATAATCATCGACACGACCCCGGGTACCATCGTTCACCTGTGGGTCGGCTCGGCGAACTTTTCGAATCCGGGCGATGTGCCGGATAACGAATACGACTATGTGATGCATGTTGAAGGCATCGAGGAAGTCTCGGCGATCGAGCAGGCTACCTGGAGTCGGGTGAGAAGCTTGTACCGTTAGGCCCGAGCGGCCGTAGTTCGTCAGTTGTTGCGGACATCGGAGCAGCACCGCTACGGCCCGCGTGGCGATGGGAACTGGTCTGGTCTGCGCGAGAAGAGATGGTCCGGCGCGCGCTCGACATTG
>CAYLIV010000053.1:0-24422 GCA_964384055.1 uncultured Fibrobacteraceae bacterium | reverse complement strand
CGGAACAAGCGCAGCCCCAGCACGTAGGGCACGACCTCGTCATCCAGACTGTGCACCATGAGGAGCGGACAGCGAATCCGCCCGATCCGCTCGGCGGATTCGTAGCGTATCCTCGCCAACTGACGCACCGGCAGCCACGGATAGACGCGGGCGCCGAGCTCCGGCACCGATGTGAAGGTCGACTCGGCGATCAGGGCGCGCGGCCGGCGGCGGGAAGCGAGCTCGATGGCGACGGCGCCGCCAAGGGAACGACCGAGCACGATGATTTCCCCGGGCGCCACCTGCAGCGTCTCCACCAGGTAGCTCCAGGCTCCCTCGGCATCCCGGTAGGTGCCTCGTTCGCCGACACGCCCGGCGCTCTGCCCGTAACCGCGGTAGTCGAAGATCAGCACCGACAGGCCCAGGTCGTGCAGCAGACGCAGCGAGTCGAGTCGATGGGAGATATTGCCGGCATTGCCGTGGCAGAACAGCACGGTGAAGCGGGACGTTTCGGCGGACGCCGGCACGAACCAGCCGTGGAGCTCGACTCCGTCGGCAGCCGGAAACCGGATATCCCGGTACTCCAGACCGATCTGCCGCGGCGTGGCGCCAAGCTGCCGGTCGGGGAAATACACCAGCTTCTCCTGGGCGATGAAGCCGATCAGACAGACCAGTGCATAGACCAGGCCGACGCCCAGCAGCAGCAACAACGGTGTCGTCATCTTCGCGCCCCTCCATTTGTCCCGGCCAGGTGATCTCGTTGCCGGCGAATCGGCGTGTTCGGTCACCGCGGCACCCTCTCAATCCTCGAGGCGTACGGTCGCCAACCGCCCGCGGCCGCCGGCCGGCCTTGGGAACGTGAACAGCAGGTGGGCGAAAACCGATCGCTCGGGGTGGAGCTGGCGCATCACCCGTGCGTAGGCCTGCATCTGCGGGCGATACGCCGCCACCAGCTCGTCGATCGTATCGCCCCGATCGGCCACGCGGTTCGACTTGTAGTCGACGATGTCGACACGGCCGGGGCGCAGCACGAGCCGATCGATGATACCGACGACGCGCCGTTCCGGAGTCGGCGACGCCGGCGAAGCCGTGCCGGCCTCGAGTAGACGAGCGATGACCGGTACCTCGCTGTAACCGGAGCCACCTTCCGCTTCGGGGAAAAACAGCCAGCGCCAGCGCTGGTCTCGAAACACCGCAGCCGCCTCTTCCCAGGCCGAACCCTCGCCCTCGGGCATGACGCCGGCGTCGGCGGCCCATTGTAGCCAGCGATGGATGGCCTCGCCCCGCTGGCGCGCCTGCTCTCGCAACTCGCGAGCGACCGGTGCATCGTGTTCAGTCCGGGTGTCGCGCTCGGCCGCAGCCGTAGCCTGAGCCACGGACTCGGCGGCAGTTTCAATCTCGGCACCGGCAGATGGCCGGATCAGCGCGATGCGCTCGCCGAGCGGCGGTGGTGTCCACTGCCGGCTGACACCGGCGGCCGTCGCGGCCACCGACGGTCCCGATGACGCTGCAACCGTCGGCACCAGGGCGTCCGGGTGAAAGACGTACTGTGCCAGCCACTCCGGTACCGCGACCTGCAGCCCGGACGGTACCACCGGCGCGGCGCCGCGAGACTCCGTCGTCGAATCATCGGTAGCCTGGTTCCCGGCGGCTTTCTGCAACTGGTCCAGCACGCTCGGCTGGCGGAGCGTGCGCTCGGGCCGGCCGCCCACCACGAAGAGGTGTTCACGCGCCCGGCTCAGAGCGACGTAGATCAGATTCGCCTCTTCCTGTTGTCGGCCGGCTTCCGCACGCGCGGCGGCTGCCGCCAGCGTGCCGAGACGACTCCCGTCGGGCATCTGCGGCCCGGCCAGCAGCAGACGGCCCGGATCGTAGAGCAACGGACTGCCGGCGCCCACCGATCCCAGCACCAGCCGTCGCCGGTGCTCGGGAATCCGCGCGTCGGCATCGACCAGCACGACGACCGGCGCCTCGAGGCCCTTGGCCCCGTGAATGGTCAACAACCGCACCCGACCTGATCCGCTGCGGCCGGGAATCGACGCTTCTTCCTCGCCTCCGGTACGCGCCGCCCATTCGATCTGCTCGGCGAAACGCCGCAGCGACACGACAACACCTGACTCGCCGCCGAGAGCCAGATCGTGCAGACGCAGGAGGTTGTAGCGCGCCTGCTCGCCAAGCGCCGCCGTGAAGCGCTCGAGCACCTGGCCTTCCCGGTAGATCCGACGTAGCAGGTCGTGACAGCTCTCGCGGCCGACGCGACGGCGCCAGCCGGACAGGCGCTGCATTGCCGTAGCCAGGTCTGCGGGTGCGTCCTGCTCACGCACGGTTGCCCAGAGCGTACGGCTCGCGCCGGCCGCACCGCCGGCAAAACGTCTGCCCAGGGTCTGCTGGAGCGTCTGCTCCGAGAGACGCAGCAGCGGCGAGCGCAGCACCGCGGCGAGGGCAGTGTGGTCGTCCGGGTAACTCAGCCAGCGCAGGAGCGCCAGGATGTCCCGCACCTCTCGACTGCGGGCGAGCTGGCCCCGGCCGGCGGGCACCAGCGGAATGCCTGCGTCGCGCAGCGCCTGTTCGTACACGCCGATGTGGGTTCGACTGCGACACAGGATCAGGATCTCGCGGTAAGCCCAGCGGTGGCCATCGTGACGCCCGTCCACCAGACGCTGCACGATACCGACCGCTGCCCGTGCCGCCTGCCGGTCACCGCTGCCGTGCTCCCCGGAAGCCACAAAAGCGGGCACGATGGTCACCGAGCCGCGCGTCCGGTCACGCGCGATCTGCTGGCGCGTACCCGGTGCTTCGGCGAGGGTGATCGCGCTGGCCAGCGGCTCGGCATTGAACAGGTCGCCAAGGGCCCGGACCACCGTCGACGCACTGCGAAAGTTGGTGGGCAGTGTCAACAGACGGGCGTCGTCGCGAGAAGCCAGCAACCGCCGGACCTGGTCGAAGATTCCCGGTTCCGCCCCCCGGAAACCGTAGATCGATTGCTTCACATCGCCCACGAAAAACACCGATCGTTGCCTTTCGTGCTGCCCGGCGAGAAACTCGCTCACGAGCGGTTCGACGATCTCCCACTGGTTGAAGTTGGTGTCCTGGAACTCGTCGAGCAGCAGATGGTCGATCCGCTCGTCGAGACGGTACTGGACGTACGGCCCCAGTTCCGTATCGCACAGCAGACGCCGGGCGAGGTATTCCAGGTCGTGGAAATCGAGACACCCGTCGCGCCGCTTCAAACCGGCGTAGACATCCAGGGCGCGCAGGCCGATCCGGAGCAGGCGCCGGTTGGACCGATAGCATTCGACCAGCTCGGCCAGCAACCAGACTTCCAGCACCGGGGCGGCGGCGGCGGCGAAGGCGCGCTGGCGTTCGTCATTCGTCTTCTTGCGGCCCGTGAACGAGCGCAACTTGCCACGGTCCCGGGTCAGGAGAAGCTCGCCTACCTCGGCCAGCAGTTCCCTGGCCGATTCGTCATCGTCCGCCTCGACCTCGCGCAGCCGCCGGGCCAGCCTGCCGGCGGCGGCAAGCAGCAGGTCGTACCGCTTGTTGAACCCGGCGGTGGGGTTCTCACCCTCGATCGCCGCGACCGCCGCCAGTCCGGGGCCGGCCAGCGTATCCAGGGCGTCGGCCACATCGGCACAGCAATCGGCGACCCGCGGCGCCTCGTGTTCGGCCAGTGCCGTACCGGTAAAGAGGCGATCGCGCAGATCGTCCACGAGTCGCGGCCACCATGCCGCATCGCCCCCGCGCAGAACGTCCGTACTCGACGACTGACCGTGCCGCACCCGGTCGAGCCAGCGCTGCAGGTACACCCGGTCGGCGAGCAACGCGTCGAGCCGCCGGCGGACCGCGGAGGGATTGTTTGCCAGGCGGCCGTAACAGGCGCGCAGTTCGGGATCCGCCGCGACCTCTCCGTTGAGTCGTTCAAGCGCTTCGGCCCAGAGCTCGTCGTTGCGTTCGAGAACCGTAAAATGCGGATCGAGCCCCACATCGGCGGCGAAACGGCCGAGCACGAACTGGCAGAACGAGTGGATGGTCCCGACGTGTAATCCCGCCAGGTCTTCGAGCACGTGTTCGTACAGGCCGGCCGCGCCACGCAGCTCGCCCGCATCGGGCTCGCGCCCCAGCAGCTCCGTCAGTTGCCCGATCAGCGCCTGTCGATCGGCACGCGCGTAACCGCGAGCCCGAGCGAGCAGGCGCCCCTTGATCTCGACCGCGGCCTTCTTGGTGAAGGTGACCGCGAGAATCGATTTGGGGTCGGCTCCCGCCAGGCACAGGCGCACGAAACGGTCGACCAGCACCCTGGTCTTGCCCGATCCCGCCGCCGCGCTCATCACGACGGACAGGTCCGGATCCGCGGCTTCCCGCTGGATCAGTGTCGCCTGTTCGCTGGCTTCGTGTCGCATCGATCTCTCGTCTCCGGCAGCCGGGCCGTCGGCCGCCGCTTTCAGGTCATCGGTCAGGCCAGAGTTCCCCGATCCCCCGCTGTGCTCTGCCGGCGGAGCATCACCTCGAGGTGCGCCGGCAGCGGCCGTTCCTCGAGACGACAGACAGCCAGGAACGGGCACCGGGTGCACGGTAACGATCCCGAGACGGTGTTGGCCCAGAACTCGGGAACGAGGTCGTGGGTCCGGGAGCGATCGGCGGCGTCGATGGCCGAGCGCAAGATGATCCGCGCCCCGTTCAGCAGGGCCGCTTGCCCGGCATCGGTGTCCGTCTCCAGGTGCGCGTGGGTCTCGTCGAAGCCGATCCCGGCGGCGCCGAGCCGGTAATACGCCCCCTGTCGCACCTGCAGGCTGACAGCCGTTGGCGGCCGCGCGATCTCGCCCAGATGCCCGGCTTCCACCGCCAGGGCATACAGGATGATCTGCAGGTCATCGCCCGCGGCCACCTGCTTGATCGACGGTACCGACGATCCCGTCTTGTAATCGATCACGGCGACCGCCGACTGGCTGTCGTTGCTCAGATCGATCCGATCGATCACGCCGTAGAGCGGCAGGTCGCGTTGGGCCGCCGGCACCTCGGGCACCTCTGCCAGCGCCGGCACGGCACCGGCATCCTGTCTGTCCGCAAGCTCGCCACACCGCCGGCGCAGCCAGTCCTCAAGATCGCCCAGCGGCAAGCTGAAGTCCTGTTCGAGCAACCACGGCGTCCACGCCCGGGCCCGCGTCAACTCGAAGTCGACGATCGCCGACGTCGAGTTCTTGAGCGTCTCTCCCCACAGGCGACGTTGCGGAAGGTCGTCGGCACCGGCGGCGAAGACCCGTTCGATCTGTTGCCGCAGCGTACGGCACGCGCCTTCGCGATCGCCGCCGGCCAGAGCCAGCTGACCCGCCGCTGCCGGTTCGAGCCAGCGCTGCAGGCAACGATGCGCAAGCTTGCCGAAATCCATGGCCCGGAACTCGGCGAGGACCTTTTCTTCTTCCTTCAAACCGAATCGGCGTTCGAGCAGAAACCGATACGGACATTGCCGGTACGTCTTCAACGCCGAGTGGCTCAGCCGGGGCAGCGGACGCGCGCTCGGGTCCAGGACGATATGGTGGTCTTCGGCGGTGAACGCCGACTGAGCACGGGTGATACCGTCGTGATCCGGCACCTCCCGGCGGTAGGATTCCGGTTCGCCGGCGGCAGTGAACGGATCCTCACGGCACAGACCCAGACGAATGACGAGCGGCGACGGCAAACAGGGCTGGCCCGCTTTTTCGGTCGGCCAGCTGACGACCACGCGCTCGGCGCCGTGCAGCAGGCGGAGAAACAGTTCTGACTGCAACGCGACATTCTCACGCCAGCCGGACAGCCCGAGCCCGCGGCGCACCCGGTCGCTCAGGAACAGTGGCCGCGACAACCGTCCGGGGAAAACATCCTCGCTCACGCCGGCGACAAAAAGCAGATCGCAGTGTTCGAGGCGCGCCTCCAGCCAGCCCGTGACCTGCACCGGCAAGAAGGCCGAACGATGCGGCCGCACTTCGTGGGCTGCCAGCATCCGCGACAGCTCCCCGGCGAACTCGTCGACCGGGGCCGCGGGCAGGACGTCCTCACCCTGGCTGGCCAGCCCTGCGAGGTCGGCCAGCAGACACGCCAGAGCCGGCACTCCAGCCCCGACGGCCGCGACCTCGCCCGGTTCCAGGGGGTGCGCCGGTACCAGGTTCGCCCAGACCCGCTGCAACGCACCGACGAGGGTCGACCAGCTGCGTACCGGCCGATCGCACAGCTCGCTGAGCGGCGAAAAAGCCCGGGCGATGGCGGTGACGAAGGCGGCCATGTCCGGCGAGAACAGCTGGTAGGCGGAGCGTGCGGCGCTATCGTATTCCGCCGCCCGCTGTGCCAGTTCCGGCAGTCCGCCGCGCGGACCATCGGGATCGCGAAGCATCTTTTCCAGCCGCAGCGTCCAGGCCGTGTGCGTGCCGCTGCCCGGTTGCAGATCCACGAACGGGTGGGTGAGCACCTCGAGCAAGGGAGCAAAGAGCAGACGGGTGACACAACAGGAGACGATGTCCCGGGCGAGCCGACCTGCCAGCGTCGCCGCCAAGGGTACACCGCCGGTATTATCCACATCGACACCAGCGTCCCGCAACTGCGCCACGATCCGCGCCGCCAGTGCGGTATCGGAGGTGGCCACGGTGATACGCGCGGATCCATCATGCTGCGCCAGCGCCTCGACCACACGGGCGGCCACAACAGCGCTCTCGCGTTCGGGATCGCTGCAGGCGACCAGCTCCACCCTGCCCTGCGGACCGAGCAGGTCGGGCGCATCGCCGAGCGCAGCGAGGCGGTCGCGGAAGGTGTTCGGCGTACGAGCCGCCGGCGAACGGGACGTGATCGCCGCCGACGCCGACGTGGATCCCGTCATTCCTGTGAACCCGGTGGTCCCGGTAAGTTCGGTGAGCCCGGCGTGCAGGCGACGATCCGGCGCCCTCGGATCGGAATCGACCGTGTCGTCGCCGTACGAGATCAACAACAGCTGCGATAGCGGATCTTCCGTGTCGGCACGCAACAGATGTACCGGCGCGGTCCTGGCGATCTGGCGCACGAGTTCGGTCGTCAGCGGACTCATGTCGGCGAAACCAGCGATGACGGCGAGTCGAAAAGCACAGGCACCGTCGACGCCGGCATCGGCGGCCAGGCGCAAATGCTCCACGACGTCACACTCGACGTCTATTTCATCCCGGGGAACGACCCGCCGGTAGCGTCGCCAGGCATCCCGCAGGCGAGCCAGGTCGCTGGTCAGCAGTTCCTGCGCCCCCGCTTCTTCGAGGGCACGCAACGCCGCGCTCGCCGGCGCCGTGTCGTTCAACAACCGGCCGGACAACCCGTGCAGCCGTGCCTCGTCGAACAGACGCAGCAGTTCGTCCGCCAGGCCGGCTGCGTTGCTCGCGCGATCGTCGAACCGTCCCGTGTCGGCGGACTCGCCGGCAGAGCTACGATCGGTGTGATCGGTGCGCTCCGGCTGCGCGTGCCACCGCCAGGGTCCAAAATCCGGCGCACCGAGCTGGCGCGACAGCAAGGTCGCTCGCAGCGCTGTCGGCGGCAGCGTTCGCCACTGGAGCCCGAAGCGATCCGCCAGGCTGAGCAGCAGGCGTTGCGGCGTTGTGATCTCCGGCAACAGCAGGGCATCGCAACCGCTGGCTTCGAGCAACGCGTGTTGCAGCGTCGCTCCCGCACGCGCTGACGGCAACAGGACCAGTGCGCCACGCAGACCGCCGCGTAAACCACCGGCCAGTTCGCCGGACTCGTCCGTGGCGTTGTCCAGCAACCAGCGCGCGAGTTGCCGCGGAAACGGCTGATCGATCGGCAGGGTGTGCTGGTGCATGGTCATCGCGCGGCGGCTCCGGTGAACCAGGCTGCCCTGGCGACCGTCACCAGCAGCGATCCGCCGCGTAGAGAAATCTGCAACGGCGATGCGACGACCTCGTTGCTGACAGTCGCCGGGCCGCCCACCGCAATGGTGGCGTCGGCGAGGGGATAGCGGGCGCCGGTCACCGTCACGCCCGTCGCCGGCGAGCTCAGCGGCAGCAGGGAAAAGGGCGTACCTGTCGGCAGTGACCACCGGGCCGGACTCGTCGGATCCAGGCGCACGATCTCGTCCCGGAATCCGGAGAGGCAGATGCGCAGGCGCGAGGCGAAGCGTTCGAGCAGGGAACAGTTGAACAGCGTGTGATCCAGCCGCCGGCCGAGCGCACCGAGCAAGACCGCTTCCGACATCCCCGCCGCGCAGGCGTGGAGCAATGCTTTTTCGGCATCCGTCGTGTCCTGGTCGGCGACGTGCACGAAACGCGGCCGGGCACCGCCACCGGCCGACGCATCGGTCAAGGCAGCCTCGTCTATGGTATCGAAATCGCCGATCACCACGTCCGGTCGTCGCGGCAGCGCTTCATACGGTCGACCCGCCGCATCGGTGCAGAGAAAGCAATCGGCATCCGCGAGCCAGTAGGCCAGCACGCCGGTCGGCGGCGCCGCACCGTCGCACAGGATCGCCGCCCGGGCTGCCAACTTCGGGAAGACTGGACAGGACACGCCCCCGGCCTCGCCATCAGCTGCGGTCATGCGGTCACCCCGCCGTTTGAGTATTCCGGTTGGCCCGGCAGTCAATGGTCGCCGGGGCAGATGCCACACTGTGCCACATCAGCGGGCGGAAATGAACCGGAAACACGGCCATTTGAGCATTGTACATCCACGACGGATGTCCGTATCATGCCTGCGAACCGGCTGATCCGGCCGCGCCACCGAAACCGCGACCTGAACTGAAACGAAGTCGAGGGCTCCCCGTTGACCCGCACCGAACTCGAGGCCATGGAATCCGAACCGCACGACACGTCGGCGACGTTTTCGTTCACGCGGGATGCGCGGCTGTTCGCCGTCCGTCCGGAACTCGTGGCCGCGCTGCGCAAACAATCCGAACGAGTGCTGCTGGCGCCCGATCAGCTCTACCATCCCGGCGTACCGGCCACGGCGGTGGTACGCCTGGGCAAGGTACGGATCTCCGAGTTTCTACCGGATGGACGCGAGGTGACGAGGGCCGTTCTGCAGGCAGGCTCGGTCCTGACGACCCGACCAGGTGGCTCAGACAACGAACCCGCAGCGGAAAAACCACCGGCCGATCGGTACGACCTGGACGATATTGTCGTGATGGCGCTCGGCGAGGTGGAGCTCTGGTCCCTGCCCGCGGGCGCCCCGGCGCTGAAAGACCTGACACCCTGAACGTGTTTCGCCGCCAGCGAAGGAGCGTTGTCTCATGACCGGCCACGACAACCAGCAGGATGCCGCAGAGCAGCAGACAAAGGCGCGGGAGCAGCAGCGCTCCGCGCGACCGCGCGAGTCGAGACCAAGCGTCGTGCTGTGTATCCTGGACGGTGTCGGCTTCCGCAGCGGTCCGGGCAGCGAGATCGGCAATGCCACGGTCCTGTCAGAACCCGCGTTTTACAGCTCGTTGCTGGAGCGTTACCCGTACACGACCCTCGACGCCTGTGGATTGTCGGTCGGCCTGCCCGAGGGGCAGATGGGAAACAGCGAGGTCGGTCACCTGACCATCGGCGCGGGCCGGATCGTCAACCAGGAACTGGTACGCATCTCCAACCACATCGACGACGGGCGTTTCCGCGAGGTGCGGGCGTTCCGCGATCTCTGCCAGAAGACCGTGGCCGGCAGCGGCCGGCTCCACTTGCTGGGCCTGGTCTCCCCCGGCGGCGTGCACTCCCACACGGACCACCTGTACGGCATCGTCCAGGCGGCCAGGGATGCGGGCGTCGCGGAAATCTACATCCACGCCTTCCTCGACGGACGCGACACCGATCCGCGCAGCGGGCGCGGCTACGTGGCTACCCTGCAGGAGAAACTGGACGAGATCGACGCCGGCCGGATCGCGTCGGTCTCGGGACGGTACTACGCCATGGACCGCGACAAGCGCTGGGAGCGCGTGGTCAAGGCCTGGGACATGCTCGTTCACGGTAGGGGCGAAACCGGCAGCGACGCCGTCACGGTCATCGAGCGATCCTACGCGGCCGACGTTACCGACGAGTTCGTCCTGCCGACAGTGCTCACCGACGACGACGGGCGCCCCGTGGCCACCGTACGCGACGGCGACAGCATCTTCTTCTGGAACTTCCGCGCCGACCGCGCGCGCGAGCTCACCTGGGCTTTCAAGCAACCGGATTTCGACGGCTTCGACGTCGGCGATCGTCCCGAGGTCGACTACCTGACCATGACGCCGTACGACGAGAAGCTCGCCGATCTGCCCGTGATGTTCACGCCCGTGCGGCCTGCCAACAACCTGGCCGAGGTATTCGCCGAACACGGCATCACGAACCTGCGCACCGCCGAGACCGAGAAGTACGCCCACGTGACCTACTTTTTCAACGGCGGGCGCGAAGAACCCTATCCTCACGAAGACCGCCGGCTGATTCCTTCGCCCCAGGTCGCCACCTACGACCTGCAACCCGAGATGAGTGCACCGGAGGTGGCGCAGACGGTTCGGCAAGCCTGCGCGGACAACGAGTTCGACGTGATCGTAGTGAATTTCGCCAATGGCGACATGGTCGGTCACACCGGAGTACTCGACGCGGCCATCACCGCCTTCAAGACCCTCGACGGCTTGCTGGCCGAAATCGTTCCGCCGAGCGTCGAGGCGGGCGCGGTCTGGCTGATCACTGCCGATCATGGCAATTGCGACGAGATGATCGACGCGGAGGGTCGCCCACTCACCGCGCATTCCCTCAACCACGTGCCCTTCATAGTCGTGGGACGGCAGTATGCCGGTGCCGGCAATACCATCACCGCAGGGCCGCACGGGCTCGCCGACATCGCACCGACGGTCCTGGGATTGCTCGGTATCGCCCAGCCCCCGGAAATGACAGGCCGATCGATCATCGCAATCGATTGACCAATCGGCTTATTAACTGTGTGTGTTGTGTAAATATTTCCTTTTTGCGCACTTATATGGTATAATGGTGTCCAGTTCGAAAAATAACAAGCCATTGGCTTTCACCTGATTGCTTTCATGGAGGAAGGGAGGTGAGGTGGCCGTGCTGTATCTTGCGCCAGCGCGGTCGGTTACGGGGGAAAAATTCGTGAGAAACTCGATTTCCCACTCCGGGTCCATTCACTTGACACGTTACGCTCTGAGTGAGAAAGAGATTTCACCCCCTGTTGAGTAAGGAGGCCGAAAGGATGAAAAAGCATCTTTTTGGCGTGGCACTATCCACGTGCCTGATGCTCGTCGTGGGCATGGCCTCTGCCCAGGTCACGCCCATCGGCGATATCCAGGTCTATACAGCCGGCGGTATTCCCGCGAGCCCGTACGCTGGTACGCTGGTGACCATCGAAGGCACGGTCTTCGTCGTCAAGGGTACGTATAACAGCGGCACTTTCTACATTGAGGACGAGACCGGCGGTATCCAGATCTACGCGCCGAGCCAGGAAGCCATCATCGGCGACTACGTCTCGGTCACCGGCTATGTCGACGACTACTTAGGCGAAATCCAAATCGCCGGCCCCTGGCCCTACGACTACCCGGTCATCGAGGTGCTGAGCCCCGGTGAGGAACCCCTGCCCGAAGAGCTGACCATCGGCCAGGCCCTGGGTGACTACGAGAACGTCGGCAAGTTCATCTCGGTCATCGGTGAAGTCATCCTGATCGATGGTGGCAATTTCTACATCGAAGGCGACCCCGGCGACATCATCCAGGTGTACATCGATTTCGATACCGGCATTTCCATCGCCGATGTGGATTTGGGCGATGAGTACAAGGTCGTCTCGCCGTGCGTGCTCTTCGATCTCGACCCGCTCGAGGACCCACCGCCCGAGGTCGAGCTGAAGCCTCGCTACCAGGGCGATCTGGTCGAGGATCCGTACGGCGACACGGTGCCGGTCATCAGAAACGTCAGCGTGTCCAACTGGAAGCCCATGGCAAGTGATCCCGTCACCGTCACGGCGACCATCACCGACAACGGCAGGTCGGTCGCCTCGGCCACGCTCTACTATCGTGACAGCGACGGCGAGACCGGCGAACCCTGGCAGAATGTCGCCATGACCAACACCAGCGGCGACGAGTACAGTGGCACCATCCCCGGTGGCCACACGGGCGTCCAGCTCGACTACTACATCGAGGCCATCGATGGTTCCGCCCAGTCGACAACTGCCCCTTACGATGCGCCGGACTATCCGTACGAACTCGGTGTCGGCATCACGTCGATCTACGACATGCAGTACGTGCATCAGGACAGCAGCTCCCAGTGGTCGCCCTACGCCGGCCGGCCCCTGAACATCGAGGGTGTCGTCACTGCCGGCTACCTGGAGACCGGCTTCACGACCCGTTTCGTGCTGCAGGAAGAGGAAACCGGCCCGTACGGCGGCTACCGCTTTGGCGGCGTGCTGGTCTACCGGTCGGGCTACAATGGCGAGATGTACCGTGGCGATCTGGTCCAGGTCGGTGGCGAAGGTTACGAGTTCTACAATCTGACCGAGCTGCTGGCCCATCACGTCGACGCCATCGAGGTCGTCGATTACGGTGTGGATCTGCCATCACCCGAGCGTGCGTCGACCCGTGTCCTGCGCGACAATACCCTCGATGACGGTAACTCGGTTTTCGGCGAAGCCTACGAGAGTGTCTGGATCAAGACTTTCCCGTCGCTGGTCCTGGAGGATCAGAACGAGTTCGGAGAATATCCCATTTCTTCGACCGGCCTCGTGGATGACTCAATCCCGGTCGATCCCTGGATCGACCTGAGCTATGTCGGCACCCTCGGCGATGTGATCACCGTGGAAGGCTTCATGAACTACGCGTACGGTGTGTTCGAGATCGTACCGGTGGCGGATGAGTACATCATCCTGACGGACTTCACGCCCGTGCCCGACGATATGCCGACCGTCGAGAACGCCGGCGGCTTCCGCGCCATCGCACCGAATCCGTTCAACCCCAAGACGACGATCAGTTTCGTGGTCAATCACGACAACCTGGCCCAGCTGAACGTCTATAACATCCGTGGTGAGAAGGTTCGCACCTTGATCCACGGACGGCTCACGGCAGACACCTACGACATCACCTGGGACGGCACCGACGACGCCGGCCAGACCCTGTCGAGCGGCCAGTACTTCGCGCGCCTGCGTATCGGCGCCGAGGTCATGCAGGTCCGCAAGATGATGCTCGTGGAGTAGTGCCGGTGTAGAAAACACGGAGAAGCACCGGCGGCGGCGCCGGTGTCACGGAGAGCGAAGGCCCCGGGAGGTTACGACTTCCCGGGGCCGGTTTTTTTCGGATCAATGAACGCCGTCGCTTGCCCTGGCGCACGACGAGGCGATTCGGGAACCGCACAGGGCTAGCAGCAGACGGGTTCCGACGCAAATCCGACTACGTTGGTTTCGAGCCACGCCAACCAGTCGTCCATGCCCTCGCCCGAAAACGCGGAGAGTTCGTGGACCGGCGCCTGTGCATTGACCTTGGCCAGGTCGTTGCGAATCCGGTCGATCCGGTGATCCCCGGGATCGGACCGATCGACCTTGGTGATCAGGATCAGATCCGCGGTCCGCAACAGCGGAGCATTCCCGGCCACGGCACCGTCCCCCTCGCACGCGCTCACCAGGACGACGCGTTTCTGCTCTCCCAGATCGATTCCACCGGCACCGGCTCGACCGCCGGTGTCGTCGATGAACAGGCACCCGATCTCGGCGAGGTCATACGTATCGAGAGCTTCGCGAACCTGGGCCGCCGTCCAGTGGTCGTACGCTCCGGTCGGCGCATCCAGCATTCGGATACCGTCGAGCGATGCGGACTCCTGCGCCAGCGTCGTCTGTAGCAGCGTCGTCTTGCCGCAGCCGGGCGTACCGCTCAGCAGGACCAGGGTTGTCTGCGATGCCTCCGCACGCGAACGGTTCTGCGCCGCCAGGGCGTCGTTCGTCTGCAGTACACTTCTGTCGACTCGGATCAACATGGTCTGGTCTACTCCTGTGTCTGGCCGTTGACGGTTTTGAGTATCACGTCATTCCCGGCAACGATATCCGTGTTGCTACGATGGCACGATGGGCAAGTATAGAGATTGTAGCCGGGTATGAAGAAACAATCGCACGCTCGACAGCGCGCCGTTATGGGAACGTTCTCCAGCCTGAGGTTGGCCTGAGCAGCGATGGTTCCGCTGGCAGCGGTAGCAAAAGCTACCTCGAATGTATCCCATTCCAGTTGCTGCGCTTCTCCCAGAGCAACCTCGATTTCTTCGACCAGGGTGAGACGGTTCTGGCCGGCGACGATCAGAACCTGGTCAATCAGCGCGTGGGCAACGAATGTCTCATGCATGCTGTCGCTCCATCTTTCTTCCGTGAGAAGGTATCCCTGCGTCGATACGGTAGGACGCATCGCCCGTGACGGCGCAAACCAAGCAATCGGCGTTCCGGCGCTTTCGACTGCGGCAGCGGAGGACGGTTCCCGGTCCATTGACAGCGGGGCGGTCAAAAATCTTCTTGTCAATTCAAACAATTGTTTTATTCTTGTGTTTAAATCGACTGTATCAAGCAACCGTTACAATCGGGTGCGCGGCCCAGACGGAGGAGCGGGTGTGGCTGAAGTGCAGAAACCGACCCGGCAACGCCTCCTCGAGGCGGCCGAAACACTATTCTCCCAGCGCGGATTCGAAGGCGTCACCATTCGGGATCTGGCCGCAGCGGCGCAGGTCAATGTCGCCGCCGTCAACTATCACTTCACGAGCAAGGAAAAGCTGTACCGTGAAGTGCTGCTGCACACGGTCCGCTCCATCCGGGACGAGGTCGTGACCGGCATGGCGCGCGTCGTCGCCCAGGGCGGCGGCCATCCGGATCGCCGGGAACTGGTACGCACCTATGTGGCTTCCCTCTTCACCAGGGCGATGCAGGCCCATGACGGAGAGGCGTCCCTCTCGCCTCTCCTGCGCGAGATGCACGACCTCCGTTGCGGCGGCAAGGCGCTTTTCACCGAACTGATCATGCCGATCAACAACGCGTTCAGAGAGGCCCTGGCACTGGCCTGCCCGCGTCTCGACGAACTGCAGATCAGATGGATCATCTCGAGCATCGTCGGCCAGATCATTCATCTCGTCATGCGCTGGCATCGGAGTCATCAGGTGTTCGCCGACGACGCACAGATCGGTGAGATCATACGCACACTCTTTCCCCCGCTGAGCCAGCCCGCCGATCAGTACGTGCAGGCGAGTATCGAACACGTGACGGCGTTTTCGCTGGGCGGGATCGCACAACTCGAGGCGGCCGGACCGGTGGCCGACGACGATCGCGAGCACTCATGAAACGTATCGATCGAGGAGGATTGATCGTGGAATCGGATACCGCCAGGGAGCGTCCGCGCGCCAGGTTCGCGACCGGCTGGCCCCTGCTGGCGTGCGTGTTGGCGCTCGCCGGTTGCGCCGCCGGGCCCGACTACGTCAGACCGCCCATCGCAATCGAGGTTCCCGCCGCCTACCAGGCGGACCGCGGTGCCGCGGCGGTACGGACGGCCGCGCCGGACACCACCGGCATCGGTGCCGAGGCACGCTGGTGGACAGCCCTGGGCGACGCGACCCTGAACCGACTGGTCGACGAAGCGCTCGCCCGGAATCACAGTCTGGCCGCGGCCGCTGCCCGGGTGCTCGAAAGCCGTGCCCTGCTCGTCGGCAGCCGGTCGGCCCGCTGGCCGAGCGCCGAGATCGGCGGCACCGCCAGCCGCAGTAAGACAGCGATCAACATGCCGCTGGGCAACTTCAACTACTACAGCAACCAGTACAGCACCGCCGTCTCGGCGCACTACGAGGTCGACCTCTGGGGCCGGCTATCGCGGGCGCAGCAGGCCGCCTGGGCCACCCTGCTGGCGAGCGAACAGAACCGGCGCACGGTGGTCCAGACCTTGATCGCAGACGTGGTGCGCGGCTGGATCGAGATCCGCGAGCAGGAACGTCAACTCACCCTCAACGAGCGCACGGTTGCCAGCTACGGCCGAAGCCTCGAACTGGTGGAGAATCGTTACCGGCGCGGAATCGTCTCGTCCCTCGACGTGCACCTGGCGCGACAGAGCCTGCACGGCGCCCGCGCCCAGGAGCCGGCGATCAGACAGAACCTGGCGCTCGCCCGCCGACGACTCGAGTTACTGGTCGGCCGTTACCCGGGTGGTCTACCTGCCACCGCTGATGCCGGCTCTGTGGACGTTGCCGCCGGCACCGAAAAAGGCGCCATGCCTGCCGGCTCGGCCGTCGCGCCGGATCAGACGCCGGACGCCTTGCCGGGCCTGTTGCCGACCGTGCCGGCGGGCCTGCCGTCGACACTGTTGCAGCGCCGCCCCGATTTGCAGGCGGCCGAACTCCGGCTACGGGCCGCGACCGCCGAGATCGGCCAGGCCAAGGCGGCGCTCTTTCCCCGGCTGAGTCTCACGGCCGACGCGGGCTACCGGTCGCCCGAACTGGCGGAACTCTTCAAGGAAACGACAAGCGTATGGTCGCTGGTCGGCAACCTGGCCATGCCGCTGCTGAACCGCGGCGCCCAGCAATCCCGGATCGCGGCGGCCGAGGCGCGCGCAGTCCAGGCAGCCGAGGCGTATCAGGCGGCCGTACTGGCAGCCTTCATGGAGGTCGAATCCGCCCTCGACGCCGAAGCCTACCAGCGCGAGCGCGTCGAACACCTGCGCGACTCGGTCGCCCAGGCCAGACATGCGATGGCCCTCGCCGAGGATCGTTACCGGCGCGGTCTCGACAATCTACTCGTGACCCTCGAGACCCGGCGCCGGCTGTACAACGCCGAAAGCCAGCTCCTGGTCAGCGAACGCAACTTCCGCTCCGCACGGGTCAACCTGATCCTGGCCCTGGGCGGGCCGTGGGACGCCGAGATCCCTGAAGGAGAGAACCGATGAGTGTTCCCAAGTTCGTCAGGACACTGCTGAAGATAGTGCTGCCGGCAATGATCGTACTGGTCGGCATCGTTACGCTCGTGTTGCTGGTGGCATTCAAGCCCGAGCCGGCGAAACGGCCCGGACATCTGCCCCGCCCTCTGGTCGAGACCTTCGAGGTCACCGGCGGCGGCGAGCCGCTCGTCGTGACCGGTTTCGGCACGGTACGCGCCAAGCGTACGGTCACCGTCGTTCCGCGCGTGTCCGGCCTCGTGGTAGCCAAATCGTTCGACTTCGAGGCGGGAGGATTCTTCACGGAAGGCGAGACGCTGATCCGGATCGACGAAACCGACTACGTCGTTGCCGTCGAGCGCGCCGAGGCCGAGCTGGCCCGAGCCCGGTACAACCTCGCGCGTGCCGAGGAAGAAGCCGAGGTCGCCGTGCGGGAATGGCAACAGATCAACGAGACGGCGGCCGATCCCAGCCCTCTGGTCCGACACGAACCACAGCTCGAACTGGCGCACGCCGAACAGGCCGCCGCGGAGGCCGCGCTCGAACGGGCCCGGATCGATCTGCAGCGCTGCACGATCGTCGCGCCGTTCACGGGCCGGGTGCTCGACGAAGCCGTCGACAGCGGCCAGTTCATCCGCGCCGGCAGCCAGATCGGCGCCATCTACGCCACCGATACGGTGGAGATCACGGTGCCGATTCCGGACGAAGATCTGGCCTGGATCGACGTGCCCCAGGGACCTGACGACGTCGGGTCCGGATCCCCGGTGAGGATCGTGGCCGAGTTCGCCGGCGCCGTGCACGAGTGGTCGGGCCGAACGGTCCGCACCGGCGGCGCCATCGACCAGCAGAGCCGGCTGGTATCGGCCGTCGTGGAGGTTGTCGAACCCTACGACACGACGGGCGAACGGCCGCCGCTGGTGCCGGGCATGTTCGTCGAGGCCCGCTTCCTGGGCCGCGCGCCCGCCGGCGCGGTGGCGATCCCACGCAGTGCCTTGCGCCCGGGCGATCGGGTCTGGGTGGTGACCGAGCAGCAGACCATCGATATCCGGCCGGTCGCTGTTGCCCGGGCCGGCGTAGAGCGGGCCATCGTCACCGACGGCATCGCGGTCGGCGAAGCCGTGTGCGTCTCGAATCTCCAGTATGTCACGGCGGGTATGCAGGTCCGCACCGCCGGTTCCGGAGGTGAAGCGAAGTGAACGCTATGCTGAGGTGGTTCTCCACCAATCACGTCGCCGCCAACCTGCTGATGGTCCTGATCCTGGCCGCCGGCTTCATGTCGGCCCTGTCCATCAAGCAGGAAGTCTTCCCGGAAATGGACATGGAAATCGTCACGGTCCGCGTGCCTTTCCTGGGCGCGACACCGGCCGAAGTCGAGGAGAGCGTCTGTATCAAGATCGAGGAGCAGGTCCAGGCGGTGGACGGCGTCAAGAAGATCACCTCGCAGGCGAACGAGGGCATGGGCGTGGTCACCATCGAGCTGAACCGGAGCGTCGACGTGCAGAAGGTGCTCGATGAGATCAAGTCGGAAGTCGATCGGATCGTCACCTTTCCGGCGGAGACCGAGAAGCCCATCGTCACCCAGGTCAATCGCAAGTACCAGGTCATCGACGTCATCCTGTACGGCGACGCCGACGAGCGCACCCTGAAAACCCTGGCCGACAACGTGCGTGACGACCTGACGGCCCTCGCGGATATCACCTACGCCGAGGTGGGCGGAACCCGTCCCTACGAAATCTCCATCGAGGTCAGCGAGGCGTCGTTGCGCCGCTACGGTCTGAGCTTCGCCGACGTGACCCGCGCCGTGCGGCTGAACAGCCTCGATATGCCCGGCGGCAGCGTCAAGACCGACGGCGGCGAGATCCTCGTGCGCACGAAAGGTCAGCGCTACACCGGTGACGAGTTCGCCGATATCGTCGTGATCACGCATCTCGACGGCACGACGGTCACGCTCGACCGCATCGCCGAGGTGCGCGACGGATTCGAGGATGTGGACCTCGCGACCGGCTTCGACGGCCGGCGGGCGTCGATGATCTCGGTCTACCGGACCGGCGACGAGGGCGTCATCGAGGTGACCGACGCGGTCAAAGGCTATGTCCAGCGGCAGCGCGAGCTGCTACCGACCGGCATCGAAATCGATACCTGGCACGACCGATCGACCATCTACAAGGGTCGCATGAACCTGTTGATCAAGAACGGCGCCATCGGGCTCGTACTGGTGTTCCTGTGTCTGGCCGCCTTCCTGCAGCTCCGGCTCGCCTTCTGGGTGGCGCTCGGCATCGGCATCTCGTTTCTGGGCGCCTTCTGGGTGATTCCCCAATTCAACGTGTCGCTCAACATGATCTCCATGTTCGCCTTCATCGTCTCGCTCGGTATCGTGGTGGACGACGCCATAGTGATCGGCGAGAACATCTACGCCCACCGGGAAATGGGCAAGCGAGCGCAGCGGGCTTCCACCGAGGGCGCCATCGAGGTGGCCGGTCCGGTCACCTTCGCCGTGTTGACCACGGTCGTCGCCTTCCTGCCCCTGGCCAACGTGACCGGCACGATGGGTAAGTTCATGTTCGTGGTGCCGGTGGTCGTGATCGCGATCCTCTTGTTTTCCCTGGTCGAATCGTTGCTGATCCTACCGGCCCATCTGGCTACCATCCGGCAGGTGTCGACACCGGCGGGCGCGGCGGACGGGTCGGGTTCGCGGACCGGCGGCGACGGCACGGCGGCGCCAGGTGGTCCTTCGCCGAACCGGTATCGGCGCATCAAGAACTGGTTCCAGCACCGCAGCCATCGTCTGGTGCATGTCACCTACCGTCATCACCTGCAGTGGGTACTCGGACACCGGGCCGTGGTCGTTGCCCTGGCCTTCGCCGGCTTCCTGATCACCATGGGTCTGGTTGCCGGCGGACACATCCGCTTCACCTTCATGCCGAAGGTCGACGCCGACAACATCACCGCGACGGTCACCATGCCCCAGGGCACGACCGTGGTCAGCGCCGACGACGTCGTCCAGCAGATCGAGGAATCCCTGTCGCGGTTGCAGGACGAGGTCGCTGCGGAGCGGCAGGACGGTCAACCGGCGGTCTTCCGCCACATGCGCACCACCGTCGGTTCGCATCCCTCGCTGAATCGGACCCACATGGGCTCGGAGAGCGGTGCCGGCGCCCACCTCATCGAAGTCGACGTGGAACTGGCCAAGGCCGAGGTGCGCGGGATCGGCAGTACCGAGCTGGCGCGGCGGTGGCGTGAGCTGACCGGTCCGATATCCGGCGCCACGTCCGTCAATTTTTCCGCCGACCTGTTCCGGGGCAGCAAAGCGATCCAGATCCAGCTCTCGTCCCCCGACACCGAGCAGTTGCTGGCCGCCAGTCAGCATCTCAAACAGTCGCTGTCCGGGTACCCGGGCGTGACCGACATCTCCGACAGCTTCGTCGAGGGCAAGCTCGAGATGAAGCTCTCCCTCAAACCGGAGGCGCGCACCCTCGGACTGACACTGAGCGATCTGGCCCGCCAGGTGCGGCAGGGTTTCTACGGCGACGAGGCGATGCGCATCCAGCGCGGCCGCGACGAGGTCAAGGTCATGGTCCGCTACCCCGAACGACAGCGCAGCTCGCTCGGCCATATCGAGAACATGATGGTCCGCACGCCGAGTGGCGGCACGGTGCCCTTCGGCCGGGTCGCCGCGGTAGAGATCGGCCGCGGTTATGCCACCATCGAACGCGCCGACCGCCAGCGGATCGTCAACGTCTTCGGCGACGTGGACCAGACGGTCACCAACGCCCAGGAAGTGCTGGCCGATCTGGAAACCAGCGTGATGCCGGTGCTGGTCGCCCAGTATCCGGAGCTGCGCTATACCTTCGAAGGCCAAGAGCGCGACCGCGCGGAATCGGTAGCCAGTCTCGGCCGCGGTTTCGTCCTGGCGTTACTGATGATCTACGTGCTGCTGGCGGTGCTCTTCCGGTCCTATCTGCAGCCGGTGGTGGTCATGCTGGCAATCCCCTTCGGATTGATGGGCGCCGTCTGGGGCCACATCGTGATGGGCTGGAACCTGACGCTGCTGAGCATGTTCGGAGTGGTCGCCCTGACGGGCGTCGTGGTGAACGACTCGCTGATCATGATCGACTTCATCAATCGCAAACGCGCGGAGGGACTCGCCCTGCGCGATGCGGTCATCGAATCAGGAATCCGGCGTTTCCGGCCGATTCTGTTGACCTCGATCACCACCTTCGCCGGTCTGACGCCTCTGTTGCTCGAGAAGAGCCTGCAGGCGCGCTTCCTGATTCCCATGGGCATCAGTCTGGGTTTCGGCGTGATCTTCGCGACCGGTATCACCCTGATCCTGATTCCGACGGGTTACACCCTGCTCGCCGACGCCAAGCTGCGACTCGGGATCGAGCAGGCGGTGGCTGATCCGGGCGAGGTCGAAACCGATCAACCGGCGACCGCCGGCTAGCGCGGGTGCCCGGGAAACCGGTCGACCGGCGTCACCGGCAGGACGGGTCTGCGACCGCTTTGTCCCGTGCACGGCTTGCGGGTAAGCGGTATTTTTTGTTTAGTACGGTGACTTCGAGGTCGAACAGGTAAAGCAATCAGGAGGCGTTGCCGGCGGGTCGACAGCCGACACGCGGACCAACGCCGACAAGTTGAAAATAGGCTTTGAATTCTCTGCTTTGCCCACCATATTTGGCGGATCATTCGAGCGACTCGCTAGCAACAGGGATGGTACCAGTGATTGAATCACAACTCATCGAGGTATCGACAAGCGCCGACACGGCGTTCAGCGCTTTCGATTTCTCCGCTCACGAGAACAAAGGTGTCCGGTTGTTCGTCCAGGGATTCGGCTGAAGCGGCCCTGCCATCGGCATGGCTCTGGATGAGCCAAAAGAAGAAGACCAGGTCATCGACAAGGGAAGCTATAAGTTTCTGCTGGACAACCAGATCACGGGGTTGCTGGAGCAGGGCGGCGGTCTGCTGATCGATTACGTCGATGAAGCCTATCAAAAGGGCTATATGCTCAAGTTGAAGTCAGCCGCCGATTGTGAACCCGACGGCTGCTCAGGGTGCGGATAAGCAGCATCCGGATCAGCGGAATCCGGATCTGCCGAGTCTCTGGGGCCGGGACCTCGACGGTGTCGTCGACGATGCTTCGCGGTCGCGGCCGTCAGGGAACCGGGCGTTGACGGTTATTCCTAGAAAACATCCGGATCGATTTCCAGACCATCATCCTCTTCGAGAAAATCTTCCTCGAAAGCCTCATCGTTAAAATCGAGATTGTCCTTGGGAACCAGCTCGTCGTCGAGCTCGTCCGGTTCCGGTTCGCCGTTGCGTGCGAACTCGTCTTCCCAGCTCTCACAGCATTCGTCCGAACAGAAAAACCGTCCCCGGTGAATGATGCCTGGTCCTTCGAACTCAGCTCCGCACTGAGCGCACTCTCCCGGCTTCATGTACAGCAGTCCTCCCGAAAACGTCGCCCGTTTCCTGCCGGTCATGCGACAAGCGCCAGCCGCTTCGGCTGTCTCCCGGCGGTGTGTTAGACCAGAACGATATGACGCGACAATATCGGATTCAAGCACCAAAAACGTCGATAATAGACTTTTTTCGGTCCGGCGTCGGGTCAACGAAACGCCAGGATATACGCGACCCACGCCGGCGCGAGGTCGCCCGTTTCGCTGGGCCGGAAGATGCCGCTGGGTTCGCCTTCCCGATCGGCTATTTCCCAGTAGACGAGGGTTTTCCGGAAACCGCACTCGGCCAGCAAGTCACGGGTTTCGGGAGTCTGCCACAGCCGCCAGTCGTACCGGAAGGCGTTCTTCAGGCGGGTACCGTCGGGAAACTGGAAGTGGATCAGACAACGGATCTCGTGGGTGATCGGGTTGAAATGATCCTGGTCCCACACGTAGTCGAAACCCTCCTGTTCGCGTTCCTCGAGCTGAGGGATCTGTGCTTCCGGGCCACCGTAGATATCGAGCATCAGCATGCCCTCGTCGCGCAGGCTGTCCCGCACGTTGCCCAGGTATGCTCGTAGCTCATCACGCGTCTTGAAGCCCCACCAGCTGAAGTTCGTGGCCGCCAGCACGTCGCAGCGCGGTGCGGACACGCTGCGTACATCGTCATTGACCAGGGTGACGCGGTCGGCGTGTTTGCCCAGCGTCGCGACGTTGTGCCGCCGGCCCCAGTCCAGGGTCGCGGCGTCGAGATCAACACCGAGCGCCGTATTCGTCCGTCGTGATTTCACCCACTCGGCGCACAGCAACGCCGTACCACAGAAGTCCTCGCGCAGTGAGGTCGGGTAACGACCGTACTGCTTCTTGAAGACACGGTTGATGAACTTGACCTCGACTTCCGGATTCTGGACCGACATCTCGTACAGTCGGTGTTTGTCGGCGGTCCGGGCGGTCAGGCCGCGGCGGGTTTTGCGTTGCTTGCGGGTGCTGGTTGCCATGGATCGTGATTCCTTCCCTTACCTGAGCGGTTTGTGGTCCCGGGCGAAGTAGGTGTCGGTCATGCCCTTGACCTTGCGCGACAAAAATATCAGCCCGATCAGGTTAGGCAAGGCCATCAGACCGAGCGCCGTGTCGCCGAAGTTCCAGACGATCTCCAGCGAGAAGATCGCCCCCAGGAAATTCATGATGCAGAACATGATCTTGTAGGGTAGCACGTACCGCGGCCCGAAGAGATAGACGACCGCCCGATCGCCGTAGTAGCTCCAGCTGATCGCGGTCGAGATGCCGAACAACACGACACCGAGCGTGATGATGAAATGCCCCCAGTTGCCCAGCGGGGACAGCCCGGTCTGGAAGGCCCAGGCCGTCAATGGCGATCCGTTCTGGGCCATCGCGCCGTCGAGATCGAGATCGGGAATCGACGCGAAGTCGATCGTGCCATCGTCGACTGCCACCTCGCCGGAGTAGTCGCGGCCGTCCTTGTGTACCAGTCGCGGGCCGTCCACGAAGGAGTGGTTGCGCACGAACACCACGCCCGCCGGCTTCCCGCTGCGGACATCGAAACTGCCGGTGAACTTGTCGAGATCGTCCACGTCGCCGTTGATCTGCACATCCGCGCCGAACTCCACGACCGTTATGTCCGACTGGTCGTTGACGGGAATGTTGTCGGGACGCTTCTCGTTCCAGACTCCGGTCGAGAGGATCACCAGGCCCGTGATCGTGCAGATGATCAACGTGTCGATCATCGGCCCCATCATCGCGACGACACCTTCGCGGACCGGTTCGTCGGTCTTGGCTGCCGCGTGGGCGATGGGCGCCGAGCCCTGGCCGGACTCGTTGGAGAACAGGCCGCGTTTGACTCCCCAGGTCAGCATGAAGATGAAGGTGCCGCCGGCGAAGCCTCCGATCTGCGCTGCCGGTTTGAACGCCGAGCTGAAGATCTCCGTGATCGTTCCCGGTATGCTCTGCAGATTCATGAACAGGACGAGCAGGCCACCCGTGACGTAGATGACTGCCATGTACGGCACCAGCTTGCAGGTCACGGCTCCGATGCGTTTGATGCCGCCGAGAATGACCAGCGCCACCAGCGATGCCGAGATGAATCCCGTGATCCAGGTCGGTACGCCGAGGTCGGAGCGGATCTGATCGGCGACGGTGAAGGCCTGGATGCTGTTGCC